>NZ_JBEEAC010000001.1:0-740777 GCF_040120695.1 Plantactinospora sp. B6F1
CCCTCCAACACCCGAAACCGCCCGGCCACGACACACACTGGCTCAACTGGCGCCGCCGTCACCAGGCCCGTGCACGCTGGTTCCACCAACGTGCACGGCTGAACCGGGACTACGCCCTGGTCAACTAGCAATTGGCGGCTGCCGTACTAGTACCGGCGCCGACCGATGAAACTATGCTCCACCCAAAACCTGACACCTTGCGTCATATTTCTTATGCTGGCTCGCGGACGCCGGTGGGCCGCACGACAGCCGGTGCGAGTCTGCACGTCGCGCAGGCTGACGTCGGCGTCGAGCATGGTGGTGGCGAAGCTACAGGTAGCGCTGCTACGCACCCTCTGACAGTCTCTACGAGCGCTGGTCGGCTTGCGTGGTGCTTCTCGGTCAGCAGCCGCATAGCCGCGTAGAACGGCTCCTTGCGGGTCAGTTCCTCCAGGCTCACGAGCTCTTCTTTCTGCCGGGCCGGGGCGGTCCGATCAGGGCCGGGCGCGATGCTGGCCGGCCAGTTCGGAGGTGGTCGTGCCGCAGCGTGGACACCAACGGGACTTGACCCTGAAGGCGAAAAGGCCGACGAGGAAGCCGAGCAGTGTGCAGCCGACCACCGTGCAGAACAGACGCAGCAGTATCGCGACCTCCTGAGTGCAGGGATGCCGGGCAACTGGTTGCCGCCAGACGTTCTGCCCGGCATCCCGGTTGCGGGCCATCCGCCCGAGGGGCGGAGGTGGCCACGACGCGCCCCAGCGGGGGAAGGTGCGCGGGCTGGAGCGCCATGCACGAACGCAAGGCTTGCGAGTGGACGTTCTGTTCATATCGCGCCGCTTTTCCATTGCCTTGCAAACGCAAGCCACATGAGACTGGAGAGGAGCGAAGGAGCGTGAACGTGGCGGCCCGAAAACAACCGCCGACCGTCAGACTGCGCCGACTGGCGGCGGAAATCCGCGCACTGCGACACGGCGCCGGCCTCACCCGGGAAGACGTCGCCGAACGGACCCACATGAATCCCGCCACCCTCTGGCGGCTCGAAACCGCGCGGGCCCGACCCCAGCGCCGAACCCTGCTCGGGCTGCTCGACGTCTACGGCGTCACCGATCCGGAGCGCCGGCTCGAAATGGTCGCACTCGCCAAGGACGCCGGGCAGTTGGGATGGTTGCAAGCGTACGAGGACCAGTTGCCCGACGAGTACAGCACCTACATCTCGTTCGAGTCCGAGGCCCAGTCGGTCCGCAACTACGAGTCGCTCTTCGTCCCCGGCCTGCTCCAGACCGAGGCGTACGCCCGAGCCGTCACCGCCGGACTGTTGCCGAACGGAACGGAGGAGGAGGTCGAAAGGCGAGTCGAGGCGCGACTCAGGCGCCAGGAGACGATCAGCAAGGCCGAGCCGCTCAAAGTGTGGGCGATCCTCGACGAGAGCGTCCTGCACCGCAAGGTAGGCGGTGCGGAAGTGATGCGCGACCAGTTGCAACACCTTGCCAAGCTCACCAAGCTGCCCAACATCACCGTGCAGGTCCTGCCCTTACGAGGTCGGCGCGCACCCGGGCATGTACGGCGCATTCGCGATCATGAGTTTTCCGGATCCGGCGGATTCGGATCTGGTCTACATCGAGAACCGCGTCAACGCCCTGTTCCTTGAACGTGACGCCGACATCGCCAGCTACACGGACCTCTTCGAACACCTACGCGCGGCAGCGCTCAATCCGGCGGCTTCGATCCGCTTGATCGCCCGTGCCGCCGAGCGGGATTGACGGAAGGAGGTGAAGAAGATGTACGACTCTGACCTGACCGATGCCGTCTGGCGTACGAGCATTCGTTCGGGTGCGAACGGCAACTGCGTCGAGGTTGCCGACAACCTGGGCGCCGTCGTCGCGGTCCGGGACAGCAAGGACCGGTCCGGGCCGGTGCTCGCGTTCCGTCCGGCCGCCTGGGCGACCTTCACGGCGTCGCTGAAGCACGGGACGTCGGCGGCGTGACGCGTGCCAGCGCAGCGCTCGGCGGCCCCGCCGGAGCCGTAGGCGGGGCCGCCGTCCGCGTGCCGGGGGTAGCCACTTTCTTGTGCGTACTTGTCGGCCGGAGCGCGCCGGGCGAGCCTGGGTGTGGGCGGTCGAACGGGCCGCCGGATCCGGATCGAGAGGAGGTCGACGGTCTGTTTCAGGAGGCCGACCGGGCGGCGGCGAGCTTCTCCAGGCGGCGGTGCCCCCAGTCGGAGAGCGGCGCCACCGCCTCGGCCAGGTCACGGCCGAACGGGGTCAGCGAATAGACGGTCTTCAACGGCAACACATCGTGCACCTCCCGGTGCACCAGCCCGTCGCTCTCCATCTCGCGTAGCGCCTGGGTCAGCACCTTCTCGGTGAGGCCCGGCAGCCGTCGGCGTAGCTCGGCGGGGCGGTGCGGGCCGGATTCCAGCAGCCAGAGCAGCGAAGTCTTCCACTTGCCGTCGATCACGGCGATCGCGGCGGTCACCCCGCAGACGTTCAGATCCCGGGCTCGGCTGCGTGTCATTGCGTCCTCTTTACCCCATTTTGCACAAGTTCAGGAGTATCGCTATGTCCTCGCACCCCGAACAGTCCGCTGTCACGGTACTCGGTCTCGGACCGATGGGCCGGGCCCTGGCCGGCGCCTTCCTGGACGCCGGCCTGTCCACCACGGTCTGGAACCGGACCCCGGGCCGGGAAACCGCCCTGGTCGAGCGGGGCGCGGTCGCCGCAGGCTCGGCGGCGGAGGCGGTCGCCGCGAGCGGGTTGACCGTGGTCTGCGTGGTGAACAACGACGCGGTGGAGACCATCCTTAGGGCCGGTGCCGTCGCGGACGCGCTCGAGAGTCGCACGGTGGCGAACCTCAGCGCGGACACACCTGACCGGGCACGGGACGTCGCGGCCTGGGCGGCCGAGCGCGGCATCGACTACCTGGACGGCGCGATCATGACGCCGACCACGACCATCGGCACCCCGGACGGGGTCTTCATCCACAGTGGTCCGAGCGACCTCTACCGGCGGCACCGGCCCGTGCTGGAGAGGCTGGGCGGCACCCACACCCACGTCGGCGAGGAGATCGGCCGAGCGGCGGCGTACGACCTCGCCCTGCTCGACATCTTCTGGACCTCGATGGCGGGCTGGGCCCACGCACTCGCGGTGGCCCGGGCGGAGGGAATCACCGCGCGGGAACTGGCGCCCTTCGCCATGGGCATCGGTGAGATACTGCCGCCGATCTTCGAGCAGACGGCGGCGGAGGTCGAGGACGGCAGCTACTCCGGCGCGGACAACCCGATCACCTCGGCGGCCTCGACCATGTCACACGTCGTGCACGCCGCCGAGGCGCACGGGATCGACGCGAGCGTGATGCGGGCGGTCGAGGGGCTCACTCGCCGGGTGATCGGGCTCGGCCACGGCGCGGACGGCTTCCTGAGGGTGGCCGAACTGCTCGGTCGCCGCTGAGTCGTATGTCGAAGTCGGCGCCCGGGTCCGAACTGGCGTGCGGGTCTGCCGGGTGGGAGGTCGTGCTACGGCGAGGTCTCCGGTGGAGGTTCAGCGAGCAGAACCGGGACCGGCGATCTTGTGCACACCTGGCGGTGATGGAGCCGCTCGACCTGGCAGGCCAGCGTCGATTTGCGGCACACCCTTACCCGCCGGCCTGGACCCGGGTGTTCTGGAAGGCCGCGATGAGCCAGCCGTCGGGGCCTTTGGTGGCCACGAAGGTCTGGATCGAGTCCTCACCCATGGGAACGATCTTGCCCCTGGTGTGGAAGATCGCGACATCGGCGGAGAGGAAGCGCAGGTCGACGATCCGCGCTTCGACCTTGCTGTTCTTCAGCACGCTGTCGAACGCGGGCTGAAGCAGGTCGACGATCGCCTGCCGGCCGGCTGCATGGATGCCGCGAAAGTCGATCAGATCGGCGTCGGCGGTGTGGTGCGAGGCGTACGCGGTGGCGTCGCCCCGCGCCCACGCCTCGTTGATCTTGTCGAGCAGTCCTCGAACCTCGGTCTCGTCGGCTCCGGTCACCGCCCCCGTACCGGTACTCGCTGGGGGTGGCACCGACCTGTCGCGGTCTCGGTCGTTGTCCGAGCCACACGCCGCCAACCCGGCCACGGCAATGACCGCGACCGACGCGACGACGAACTGACCGAACCGGAAGCCTCGCACGTGCACGACTCTCCACCTCCATTGACAAGTAGCGACGGCTCCTGCCGTCCGCCAACCAGTCAACCGGGTCGCTGCTGCAAGCAGCAAGTTCTCACAGCAGCTATCCGGGGTAGATCAGGGTGCTCCCTTACCGCTCTCCGGGGACCCGTCAGAGGGTGGTCGCAGGACCCGGCGCCCCCGGGTGGCATGCTGCCGGCCCCCGGCGCGCAGATTGACGGTCTCGGCCCGGGCGTCCTGACGCCCCTGCCGCAGGAACTCGAGCAGGAACCGCAACTCGGCGTCGGAGTACTGGCCGATCTGCCGCTGCCAGCGAACGTTCAGCCGCTCGTAGTACTCCGCGACCTGCCCGACCCGCTCCGGAACCACATGGATCACGACCCGCCGACGGTCCGCCGGATCAGGCTCCCGCCGCACATATCCGCCGCGTTCGAGCCGGTCCACGAGGCGGGTCACCGCACTCGTGGTCATGCCCATCAGCTCGGCCAGCTGTCTGACCCCGGCCGGTCCGGTCTCCAACAGTGCGGCCAGCCCGTGCACGTCGGAAACCGACATGTCGAGCTGATGGGCGACCGCGACCTGAAATCTCACCGCGGCGGAGATGTAGCGCGGCATCTCCTCCACCAACCCACCGATCAGCTCATCCCGGCCCTCCACCATCCACCCCTTCCGACTCCGGCCGTGCGGCCATCGTCTCGACCGTAACGATCAAAGGACGGACGACCAGCACAGCCCGGCGTACCAGCGGAAGTGTCGCGCACGCCGATGGCACGACGTAGCCGGAAGTCGACCCGTGCGCCGGGTGACGGCGCTCAGGTCCGATCGGATCGTCGGCCACTGAGTGGACGGTCCGGCCTCAGCGCAGTACGGCGTACGCGAGCGGTACCGGGGTCGGTTGGCCGGGCCAGGTGCCGGTCAGCGCGGCGGTGGTCGGCATGGCACCGTTCAGCCCGCCGTCTCCGCTTCCGGGGCGGCGGACGACGGCGAGTTCCACGGCGTCCGTGACGATGGTCGTCGGTTCGTCCTCGACCACCCGGCGGACCACGCGTACCGGCGGCAGGACGCTGTCCGGGGTGCCGCTGCCGGTCACGGTCATGCTCGGCTCGCGGACATCGCGTACGCCGTCGACCTCGAAGAACTCCTCCGCCTGGCCGCCGCCGGTGACGATCGCGGCGGCCAGCGCGCTGGCGTAGACCGGGTCGCCGCAGGCGTCGTACACCCAGCGGCGGCCGAGCACCGAGTGCTCGGCCGTGCCGATCAGCCACTCGTCGCCGCCGGGCAGGGGTGCGTCGCGGTAGGTGAGTGGGACCTGGTGTACCGGCCCGTCACCGGACCTGACCAGCATCGTCTCGATCCCGACCGCTCCGTCCGGGTCGTCGAGCCGGAAGTTCGCGACCCGGACGACGTCGGCGGGGGCCGGGCCCCGGTACCATCGCCGGCCGGGCAGCCAGTCCGCCAGGAGTTCGAGTTTGCCGGGATGCAGTGTGGCCCGGTGCAGCAGCGCCATGCCCAAGATCGTAGCGGGCGCCCTCGACGGGTACCCGCTCTGCACGCGCCCGGACGCCCGGGGTCTCAGCGGCGGCGGCGCACCCCGGCACACGGCCGCCGGATAGCCGGGTTACCGCGTCCGGCGCGGACGGTGGCAGCATGGCAGGGACCCCGGATCCGCTCCGGCCGCCGGGCCGTCCACTCGTCGTCTGGGGGAGACGAATGTCGACCATCGCCAATCCGTTCGGGACCGCCGCCGATCTGCACCGGGTCCTCGCCGAGCTGCGCCGGGACAGCCCGGTCGTGCAGATCACGCTGCCGACCGGTGCCACCGCCTGGGTCGTCACCCGCTACGAGGACGCCCAGCGGGCGCTGAGCGACCCACGGCTGGCGAAGGCGACCTCGGCCGGCGGGTTCACCTACCGCGGGATGCTCCCCGACGATGTGGCCCGGGCGGTGGGCCGGCACATGCTGGCGCTGAACCCACCCGACCACACCCGGCTGCGGCGGCTGGTCTCCGGTGCGTTCACCACGCGCAGGGTGGCCGCGCTGCGCCCCAGGATCGAGGAGCTGGCCGAAGAGTTGCTCGACGGCATCGCCGACGCCGAAGAGGTGGACCTGATCGACAGCTTCGCCTTCCCGCTGCCGATCCAGGTGATCTGCGAGCTGCTCGGGGTGCCGGCCGAGGACCAGGCCGACTTCCGCCGTTGGACGGATGCGATCGTCACCGGCCCGATGAACCCCGCCGGACTGCCGCCCGCGTTGACCGCGATCGTCGGCTACATCCGTACGCTCCTGGCGGCCAAGCGCGCCCGGCCGGCCGACGATCTGCTCTCCGCGCTTATCGCGGTGCACGAGCAGGGGGACCGGCTCACCGACGACGAACTCGTCTCGATGGTCTACCTCTTCCTGATCGCCGGGCACGAGACCACCGTCAACCTGATCGGCAACGGCATGCTGCTGCTGTTGGCCGAGCCGAAGCACTGGGCCCGGGTGGTGGCCGAGCCGGAGCTGCTGCCCGGCATCATCGACGAGGTGCTTCGCTACGAGGGCCCGGTGCAGAACGCCTCGTTCCGGACCGCGATGGAGCCGGTCGAGCTGGGCGGCCGGACCATTCCGGAGGGCGCGTCGGTGCTGGTGGCCCTGCTGTCGGCGAACAGGGACCCGGACCGGTTCGCCGAGCCGGACCGGCTGGACCTGGACCGCCCGCCGACGCCCAATCTCGCCTTCGGGCACGGCATCCACTACTGCCTCGGCGCACCGCTGGCCCGGCTGGAGGGGCAGATCGCCTTCGGCGCGCTGGCCCGCCGGTTTCCCGGGATGCGCCTGGCGGTGCCGCCGGAGGAGATCGGCTGGCGGTCCAGCCTGCTGCTCCGTGGCCTGTCGGCGCTGCCGGTCAGGCCGCGCGGCTGACCCGCCGGCACCCGGTGCGCAGCGACGGGACAGCTCGGACGGCACCCCGGACGGAGCGACGGGACAGCTCGGACGGCACCCGGGACGGAGCGACGGGACAGCTCGGACGGCACCCGGGACGGAGCCAAACTCAGAGGACCTGGGAGAGGAACTGCCCGAGCCGAGCGCTGCGCGGGTCCTCGAAGACCTGCGCGGGCGGGCCGGCCTCGACCACCCGGCCCCGGTCGAGGAAGACGACCTGGTCGGCGACCTGCCGGGCGAAGCTCATCTCGTGGGTGACCACCAGCATCGTCATGCCCTGGCCGGCCAGGTCCGCCATCAGCGAGAGCACGCCCTTGACGAGTTCGGGGTCGAGCGCCGAGGTCGCCTCGTCGAAGAGCATCACCCGGGGTGACATCGCCAGCGCGCGGGCGATGGCCACCCGCTGCTGCTGTCCGCCGGAGAGCCGGCCGGGTCGGACGTCCGCCTTGTGCCGCAGCCCGACCAGGTCGAGCTGGCGCAGCGCCAGCTCGGTGGCCTCGTCCCGGGAGAGCTTCCTGAGCTGCCGGAGCGCGAGCGTGACGTTGCGCAGCACCGTCATGTGCGGAAACAGGTTGAACTGCTGGAAGACCATGCCGATCCGCTGGCGCAGCGCGTCCGGGTCCTGGTCGAGCACGCTCACGCCGTCCAGCAGTACGTCGCCCCGGTCCGGCTCCAGCAGCCGGTTGACGACCCGCAGCAGGGTGGACTTCCCGGAGCCGGACGGGCCGATCACGCAGGCGGTCTCGCCCCGGCCGACCTGCAGGTCGATGCCGCGCAGCACCTGGTTGCGGCCGAACGCAAGATGGACGTCCCGGGTCGCGACGCTGACCGACTCGTATCCGGGGCCTGCCCCGTCCGGCCGGGCCGACACCGTCGGAGTGACAGACTCAGGCATGCTGGGTTCCCCTCCCACCCGCCGGTAGCGCGGTCTCGCCGGCCAGCGCCACCGGATCGTCCTCGTCGGGTTCCGGGCCGCCGGCCCGGCCGTCCCGCAGCCACCGGTCGACCCAGTTGACCAGGTGGGTCAGCGGCACGGTGATGGCCAGATAGAACAGCCCGGCGAGCAGCAGCGCCGACTCGTTGCCGGTGTTCGCGGCGTGGTCCTGGCCGATCCGGAACAGTTCCCGCTGGCTGGCCACCAGGCCGAGGAAGTAGACCAGGCTGGAGTCCTTGATCAGTGCGATGAGCTGGTTGACCCAGGCCGGCAGGACCCGGCGTACGCCCTGCGGGATGATCACCAGGCGCATGGCGGCGCTGTGCGACAGGCCCAGGGCCCGGGTCGCCTCCAGTTGGCTGGCCTCCACGCTCTGGATGCCGGACCGGAAGATCTCCCCGATGTACGCCGACGCGATCAGCGACAGCGCCAGGATGCCCAGCGGATACGGGTTGGGGCCCCACCAGGCGAGCCCGAGGGGCGCCAGCCCGACCCCGATCAGCAGGATGGTGACGGCGGCCGGGAGTCCCCGGAACACGTCGGTGTAGACCCGGGCCGGCCAGCGCAGCCACCGGCTCCGGGACAGCCCGGCCATCGCGAGCAGCATGCCGAGCAGCGTCCCCACGATGGCGGAGAGCAGCGCCAGCAGCAGCGTGTTGGGCAGCCCGACCGTGAGCATCTCGGGCAGCGCCTCGCGCATCGACTCCCAGTCGAAGAAAATCTCCCACAGCGTCGCCAGGGTCTCCATCGCCTCGCCTGTCTCGGATCCGGTAGGCGTCGGCCGGCCGCGCGGGGCGGCCGGCCGACGGCTGTCTGCGGTGCTGGCCCGGTCAGCTCGCCGGGGTGGCCGCCGGGCTCGTCGCAGCGGCGTTGACCGGCGGGTACGTCACCGTGCCGCTGCCCGGCTTGAAGCTCTCCGGCACCGGCCGCCCGGGGTAGTACTGCTGCTGGAGACGGGTCCAGGTGCCGTCCTCGATCACCTGGTCGAGTGCGGAGTTCAGCGCCTCGCGCAGCGCGTTGGCGCCCTTGGCCACCGCGAACGCGGTCGGTTCCGAGCCGAGCCGCTTCTCGGCCAGTACGACCTTGCCGCCACTCTCCTGCGCGGACTTCTCACCGATCTCGGCGGGCGCGATCCAGGCGTCGGCGGTCTTCGCCTTGAGCAGGTTGAGCGCGCCGTTGTAGTCGGGTACCCGGACGGGGTCCAGACCCTCCTTGGTGGCGTAGTCGTCCTGCACGGTGCCCTGCACCACGACCACCCGCTTGCCCTTCAGCTCGGTGAAGCTCTTGATCGGCGACCCGGCCGGTACGTCGAGGCCGAAGTAGCTGAAGTCGTACCCGTTGGTGAAGTCGACGGTCTTCTTCCGCGCGTCGGTGATGGTGATCGACGACGAGCCGACGTCGAACTTGTGGGTGTTGACCTGGGCGAGCAGCGCGGAGAACTCGGTACCGACGAACTCGACCTTGAGGCCGAGCTTGCCGGCGACGGCGGTCATCAGGTCGTTGTCGAAGCCGGTGAACCTGCCGTCCCTCAGATAGACGTTCGGCGGGGCGTCGGTCAGGGTGCCGACCCGCAGGGTGCCGGGTTGCAGCAGGTCGTACGGGTTGTCGGCGGCGTCGGCGGAGGAGGAGCCGCCGCAGGCGGCGACCACGCCGAGCAGCGCGACGGCGGCTACCCCGGAGAGGAGGCGGGTGGCGAGGGTATTGATACGCATTGTGCTGAAACTCCAGTAAATATCCGGCGACGACGGGCCGACGACTGTCCCGACCGGCCCAACCGGTCCCGGACAGTACGGCGACTGCGTCGCTCAGGGGGTGTTGACGGGGTGGTCGGATTACCGCCGACCGGCGGTCGCGATCAGTCCGAGGCCCGACAGAGCATGGTGCTGGTCCGGCAGAGGTCGACGTGTCGACGCCAGCGGTGCCAGGTGACATGGAGCCGGCTGAGCCGGCTCGTCCGCCCGGCTCGGATGTTGCGCACTGCGAAACCTCCATCGCTCCTGGCGGTAGCACCCGCACCCGCATTGGGGGGTTGCTGCGACGTCGACGAGCCAGGTCTCTCGGTCGCTCTGGATGGTCGGTGATCAGCCTAGCCAACCCAGGCCCCGACATTCCAACTGGTCAGGGCCGGAATGGCTGTGTTACTCGCCACCCGCCGGGCGGTGCGACCGGCGCGACTCAGCCGGCCTCGGCGACGTCCATCGCCCGGTAGATCCGCTGCTCCGAGATCGGGTACGGCGTACCGAGGGCCTGGGCGAAGACGTTCACCCGGAGTTCCTCGATCATCCAGCGGATCTGCCGTACCGCGTCGTCGCCCCGGCGGGCCGGCGGCAGCGCGTCGACCATCTCCCGGTACTCCTGCTGCACCTGGGCGATCCGGGCCTGCTGGTCGCGGTCCCGTTGCGGGTTCTGCGGCAGCCGATCGAGGCGGCGCTCGATCGCGGTCAGATAGCGCGGCAGGTCGGCGAGCCGGGCGTAACCGGTCTCGGTGACGAAACCCCGGTGCACCAGCCCGGAGAGCTGGGCCCGGATGTCGGCCAGCGCCGCCACCATGGTCAGGTTGTTGGTCCGGGCCAGCCGCTGCTCGACCGCGTACGCGGCGGCGAGCACCCGGCGTACCCGGTCGACGACCTCGAAGGTGGTGTCGACCAACTCCGCCCGGACCCGGTCCCGCAGCGCGGCGAAACCCTCGGCGTCCCAGGCCGGCCCACCGGCCTCGGCGAGCAGCTTGTCCACCGCCGCGTCGGCGGCGTCGTCGAGCAGGTCCTGCACGTTGCGGTGCGGATTGCGGCTCAGCGCCAGCTTCGCCTCGTTGGAGAGCCGGCCCGAGACGAACTTCTGCGGCGAGCCGAGGGTCAGCCGGAGCAGCCGTCGGGTACCGGCCCACATCTGCCGGCCCTGCTCGGCCGCGGTCTCGAAGACCCGTACTCCGACGCTGTCGCCCTCGTCGACCAGGGCCGGATAGGCGGTCACCGGGTAGCCGGCCCGGTCCTGCTCGATCGAGCGCGGCAGCGTGCCGATGCTCCACTCCCGCAGCCCGGAACGCTCGACGTCCGGCGCGGCCGCGGCCACCATCCGGCGTACCTGGGTGGTGAGCTGCCGTTGCAGTGCCGGCAGGTCCTTGCCCTCGGCGACGGTCTGCCGCTCCTCGCCGACCACTCGGAAGGTGGGGCGCAGGTGCGCCGGCAACCGGTCGAGGTCCCAGGCGTCCCGGGGCACGGTCACCCCGGTCATCCGGCGCAGTTGGTGGGTCAGCGCGTCCAGCAGCGGCTCCCGACCGGGGGTGATCGAGGCCAGCGCCGCCCGGGCATAGTCGGGCACCGGGACGAAGTTGCGGCGTACGGCCTTCGGCAGCGACCGGATCAGCGCCACCACCAGCTCCTCGCGCAGCCCCGGCACCTGCCAGTCGAAGCTCTCCGGGTCGACCTGGTTGAGCATCGGCAGCGGGATGTCCACCGTCACCCCGTCGGTCTCCGCCCCCGGCTCGAACCGGTACGTCAGCGGCAGCGCCACCCCCTCCGAGTGCCACTCGTCGGGATAGTCGGCCGCGTCGACGCCGCCCCGTCCCTCGTTGACAAGCATCTGCCGGTCGAAGGTGAGCAGGTCGGGCCGGTCCCGGCGGGTCTTCTTCCACCAGGCGTCGAAGTGCCGGCCGGAGACCACCTCGGCGGGGATCCGCTGGTCGTAGAAGGCGTACAGCGTCTCGTCGTCGACCAGGATGTCCCGGCGGCGGGCCCGGTGCTCCAACTCCTCGACCTCGTCGAGCAGGGCCCGGTTGTCGGCGAAAAACCGGTGGTGGGTCTGCCAGTCGCCCTCCACCAGTGCGTGCCGGATGAACAGTTCCCGGCTCAGCGTCGGGTCGATCCGGCCGAAGTTGACCTTCCGGCCGCTGACCAGCGGGATGCCGTAGAGGGTGACCTTCTCGAAGGCCATCACCGCGGCCTGCTTCTTCTCCCAGTGCGGCTCGCTGTAGCTTCGCTTGACCAGATGGTGGGCGAGCGCCTCCACCCAGTCCGGCTCGATCCGGGCGGCGACCCGGCCCCAGAGCCGGGACGTCTCGACCAGTTCGGCGGCCATCACCCAACGCGGCGGCTTGCGGAACAGCGCCGAGCCCGGGAAGAGGGCGAACTTCGCCCCGCGAGCCCCGAGGTACTCGTTCTTCTGCGTCTCCTTCAGCCCGACGTGCGAGAGCAGCCCGGCGAGCAGCGACTGGTGGATCCGGTCCGTGTCGATGCTCTCCGCGGTCGCGCCGTCGGCCACCTCGGTCGGGGTACCCGGATCGGGTCGGCCGGCGCGGGCGGTCCCGTCGGCCGCCGGCCCGCCGCCGCGCCGACCCCGACCGGCACGGCCGTCGGCCGGGCGTTCGCCGGTGCTCCGGAGCACCTGGCGGAGCTGAGCGTGGATGTCCTGCCACTCCCGGACCCGCAGGTAGTTGAGGTACTCGGCCTTGCACATCCGGCGGAATCCGCTGGAGGACAGCGCCCGCTGCTGCTCCTGGAGGTATCGCCAGAGGTTGAGCAGGGCGGCGAAATCCGACTCCTTGTCGGTGAACCGGGCGTGCGCCTGGTCGGCCTGGGCCTGCCGGTCGGCGGGTCGCTCCCGGGGATCCTGGATGGAGAGGGCGGCGGCGATCACCGACACCTCGGTGGCACAGCCGTTGCGCTCGCCCTCCAGCACCATCCGGGCCAGCCGGGGGTCGACCGGGAGCTGCGCCAGCCGGCGGCCCAGCGGGGTGAGGCGATGCCCGGTCTGCTCGCCGGTCTCCTCCAGCGCGCCCAGCTCGCGCAGCAGGTTGACCCCGTCGGCGATGTTGCGCTTGTCCGGCGGGTCGATGAACGGGAAGGCGGCGATGTCGCCGAGCCCGATCGCGGTCATCTGGAGGATGACCGAGGCGAGGTTGGTGCGCAGGATCTCCGGATCGGTGAACTCCGGCCGGGACAGGAAGTCCGGCTCGTCGTAGAGCCGGATGCAGATCCCGTCCGAGGTACGCCCGCAGCGCCCCTTGCGCTGGTTCGCCGATGCCTGGGAGACCGGTTCGATCGGCAGCCGCTGCACCTTGAGCCGGTGGCTGTAGCGCGAGATCCTGGCCGTGCCGGGATCGACCACGTACTTGATGCCGGGCACCGTGAGCGAGGTCTCGGCGACGTTGGTGGCCAGCACGACCCGGCGGCCCCGGTGCGGCTGGAAGACCCGGTGCTGTTCGGCGGTGGAGAGCCGGGCGTACAGCGGCAGGATCTCGGTGTCCCGCAGGGCCGGGCGATTCTGCACCAGTTTGCCGAGCGCGTCGGCGGTGTCCCGGATCTCCCGTTCTCCGCTGAGGAAGACCAGGATGTCCCCGGGGCCCTCGGCGGCCAGCTCCTGCACCGCGTCGCCGATCGCCTGGATCTGGTCCCGTACGGTCTCCCCGTCGTCGTCCGGGTCCTCGCCGTCGGCCAGCTCGACCAGCGGCCGGTACCGGGTCTGGACTGGATAGGTCCGGCCGGAGACCTCCAGCACCGGCGCCGGCTGGTCGCCGGAGGCGAAGTGCCGGGCGAACCGTTCCGGGTCGATGGTCGCCGAGGTGATGATCACCTTGAGGTCGGGCCGGCGGGGCAGCAGCTGCCGGAGGTAACCGAGGATGAAGTCGATGTTGAGGCTGCGCTCGTGCGCCTCGTCGATGATCAGCGTGTCGTACTGCCGCAGCATCCGGTCCTGCTGGAGTTCGGCGAGCAGGATGCCGTCGGTCATCAGCTTGACCAGCGTGCCGTCCCCGACCTGGTCGGTGAAGCGGACCTTGTAGCCCACCACCCCGCCCAGTTCGGTGCCGAGTTCGTCGGCGATCCGGTCCGCCACGGTACGTGCGGCCAGCCGGCGCGGCTGGGTGTGCCCGATCAGCCCCCGGACGCCCCGACCCAGCTCCAGACAGATCTTCGGCAGCTGGGTGGTCTTGCCGGAGCCGGTCTCACCGGCCACGATCACCACCTGGTGGTCCCGGATCGCGGCGAGCAGGTCGTCGCTACGGTCGCTGACCGGCAGCCCGGCCGGATAGGTGATCACCGGTACGGCGGCCCGGCGGTGGGCGAGTCGCTGCTCCGCCGTGTCGATCTCAGCGGCGATCTCGGCGGTCGCCGCCTGCCGCCGCCCGAGATCACGGATCTTGGCCAGCCCGTCCACCCGGCGCTGGAGCCGGCGCTGGTCGCGGAACATCAACTCCGGCAGCCGGCGTCGGAGCGCGGGAAGGTCGGCGGCGGGTACGGCAGGGGCGGGCGGTGGCGTCTGCATGTCGTCGCCAAGGATAGGCAGGCCCGGGCGGTGACCGCCCGCGAGTTACCGACCTTCCGGCGCGGGGTGCCCCGGCGATCGGTCCCTATATGGCGGACCGCCCGTCGCCATATAGGAGAAATATAGTCGCGGCTCACACACTCGGGACAGTACCGCGATCCGATGGTGCCGCCAGACGGCGGAGGCGGCAAACGGTATCGGGCGATGAGGCGCACGGCGCCACCAGCCAGAGCTAGCCATCGAGACATTAACTCTTCCGAGCCGTTTCTGGAGGCGACATGACCAGCACGACCCCGACCAGCACCGACATCGACCGCGAGCAGGTCAAGGAGATCGTCTGCGAGATTCTGGAAATCGACGCCGACGAGGTTACCGAGACCAGTCTCTTCAAAGAGGACCACGGTGCGGACTCACTGCTCGCGATCGAAATTCTCGCGGCGCTGGAGCGGAATCTGCACGTCACGATCGACCAGGCGGAACTGAGCCGAATGGTGAATCTGCAGGGCGTTTACGCCGTCGTCGGCGAGGCGGCGAACGCCTGAGCACGCCGCGCGGACGGCGAAGTCGGGTCGGAAGACTACAGGTGAGTGAGGCGCGATGATGAGCGTTCTGCCAGGCGATGCTCGATCGCCCCGCCGGGTGGTCGTCACCGGGCTCGGCGTGGTGACCAGCATCGGAATCGGGGTCGAGGAGTTTCTCGCCGGGCTGCGGGCCGGTCGGAGCGGGGTCAAGCCGATCACCGCGTTCGACACGACCGGGTTCGCGCACGCCAACGGGTGCGAGATCACCGACTTCGACCCGGCCCGCTGGCTGCATCACGTCGACCCGGCGCAGCTCGGCCGGGCGAGCCAGCTCTCGGCCGCCGCCGCCGGCATGGCGGTCGCGGACGCGGGCATCTCCGTCGACGCGCTGCGGTCCCGCCGCGCGCTGGTGTCGGTGGGGACCACCGACGGTGAGTCCCACGACCTCGACCAACTGGTCGGGGTCCAGGTCGACCGGGGCGCCGAGCACTTCGACCCGGTCGTAACGCGTCGGGTCCCCGCCGGTCGCCTCTCCTCCAGCATCGTCGCCGAACTCGGGCTGACCGACGTCGAGGCGGTGACGATCCCGACCGCCTGCGCGGCCGGCAACTACGCGGTCGGGTACGGCTTCGACGCGATCCGCAGCGGCGACGTGGAGTTGGCCCTCTGCGGTGGCGCCGACGCGTTGTGCCGGAAGACCTTCACCGGCTTCTACCGGCTCGGCACCATCGCCCCGGAGGCGTGCCAGCCGTTCGACCGCGACCGCAAGGGCATCCTCACCGGTGAGGGCGCCGGCATCCTGCTGATGGAGAGCCTCGACTCGGCGCGGGCCCGGGGCGCGCGGATCTACGCGGAGGTGCTCGGCTACGGGCTCAACTGCGACGCGTACCACCCGGTCGCGCCGGACCAGAACAGCATCGCCCGCTGCATCGAGCTGGCCCACCGCAACGCCGGGGTGAAGCCCGGCGACATCGACTTCATCTCCGCGCACGGCACCGGGACCAAGGCGAACGACGTGACCGAGGCCGGCGCCATCCGGCAGGTCTTCGGGCAGCGCCCGCCGCGCACCGTCTCGATCAAGGGGATGATCGGGCACACCATGGGTGCGGCGAGCGCCCTGGCCTCGGCCGCCTGCGCCCTGGCCATCACCCACAGGTTCATCCCGCCGACCATCAACCACGTCGAGACCGACCCCGAGTGTGGGCTCGACTGCGTGCCGAACGTGGCTCGGGACGCCGACCTGCGGGTGGTGCAGAACAACGCACTCGCCTTCGGCGGCAACAACGCGGTGCTGATCCTCGGCCGGTACGACGAGGTGGGGACGGCATGACCGCGCTGGTGGTGGGGATGGGCACGGTGGCCAGCATCGGCGGCAACACCGTCGAGTTCTTCGACTCGCTCTGCGCCGGCTACAGCGGGCTGGCCGAACTGCGCGGCTTCGACCGCAGCCGGTACCGGGCGCAGCACGCGTACGAGATCGACGACCGGCCGGGGCCCGGCTGTGACGAAACCCTGCGGGCCAGCCGGTGGCTGGAGCGGGCGGTAGCCGCCGCGCTGGCCGACGCCGGGCTCGACGACGACCTCGGCGACATCCCGGTGCTGATCGGCACCACGCTGCGCGAACTGCGCTCGGTCGAGCTGAGCTGGCGCGACGGTGTGCCGTTCGACGTGCGCGACCTGCACTTCGGCACCGTGCTGCGGAAGAGGTTCGGCGCCACCAACACGCACACGGTGGCCAACGCCTGCTCGGCCTCGCTCTACACCCTCGGGCTCGGCACGGACCTGCTGGAGCTCGGTGCCGCCGAGACCGTGGTGGTGGCCGGGGTCGACACCATCACCGAGAGCACCTACGGGCTGCTGGACCGCTGCTACCCGGAGGCGCCCGAGCGGGTGCGGCCGTTCGACCGGGACCGCCGGGGAATGCTCCAGGGCGAGGGCGCGGTCGCCGTGGTGCTGCGCCGGGAGGCGGACGGGCCCGGCGCCGGACACCGGCACGCCCGGGTCCGGGGCGTGGCGATGAACTGCGACGCCTACCACCCGTCGGCGCCGGACGCCAAGAGCATCGCGCTGGTCACCCGGGAGGCGCACCGGCGGGCCGGGGTGGAGCCGGCCGACGTCGACCTGCTGATGCTGCACGGCACCGGTACGGCGCTGAACGACGAGGCCGAGGCGCAGGCCGTCCGGGAGGTCTTCTCCGGGGTGGCGCCCACCCCGTACATGACCGCGATCAAGTCGATGACCGGGCACACGGCCGGCGCCTCCGGGCTGCACAGCCTGGTGGTCGCGGTCGAGACGCTGCGCTCCGGGGTGATACCGCCGATCCTCGGCCTGGACAACCCGATCGACGAGGTCGACGGCTTCCGACTGGTACGCGAGCACGCCGAGCTGGCCACCCTGCGGGTCGCCCAGGTGGACTCGTTCGGCTTCGGCGGGCTGAACGCCGTCGCGATCGTGGAGAAGGTGTCCTGATGGCTCCGGCCGACGTGGTGGTCAGCGGGGTGGGCGTGGCGGTCTCCGGAATCGCCGGCCCCGACGACCTGCTCCGGCGTGCTCCGGCCGGCGGCGACTCCGACGACCCCGCGCGCCGGCTGACCGGCAAGGGGCTGCGCTACAAGGACCGGGCCACCCGGCTCGCGCTCTGTGCCGGCCGGGACGCGCTGGCCGACGCCGGACTCCTCGGTGACCCGGGCCTGACCGTGCCCGGTGAGACCGTCGGCGTGGTGGTCAGCTCCAACTACGGCAACGTCGACACGATCTGCGACACGGTCTCGACCATCGCCGCGGAGACGTACGTCGGGCTGAGCCCGATGGCGCTACCGGCCACCGCCAGCAACGTGATCGCGTCCTGGCTGGCGATCTGGTTCCGGCTGCGCGGCGCCAACCTGACCATGTGCAACGGGTCGACCTCCGGGCTGGACGCGGTCAACTGGGGCCGGCTGCTGGTGCGGGCCGGCCGGGTGGACCGGGTGCTGGTGGTCGGGGTCGAGCCGGCGAACGACCCGGTCCGCCACCTGGTCAGCGGCGGGCGCTCCAACCGCGAGGACGATCCCCGGCTCTTCGACGGCGCCGCCGCGCTGGTGCTGGAGTCGGCGGCGGCGGTGCGGGACCGGGGCGTCGAGGCGCTCGCCGAACTCGGCCCGTACGCCCGCAAGGCGGACCAGCCGGCGGCGGTGGCGGCGGTCCGGCGTACCGACCCGCGACCGGTGGACATGTGGTTCGGCGCCGGAGTGGGCGGCCCGGCCGGGATGACCGAGCGGAGCAGTCACGACCTGACCGCCGACCACGGGCACTGCTCCGGGGCGCTCGGCGTGCTCCAGTGCGTCGCCGGCACCGCCTGGCTGAACGGGCACGACCGGGGTGCCGTACTGGCCAGCGCCGACGGCGACGGCTCGGACGCGGCGGCCGCGCTGCTGCTCACCGCGGGTGGAGGCCGGTGATGAGCACCTACGCGCCGTCGAGGGCGGACGCCGACCATGATCTCGGGGTCCGGGCTGACCGGGCGGTACCGCGCGGTGTCGGGGTACCGGTGCGGTGCCGGCGGTCCGGTGCCGGCACCCGGCCGGTGCGCACCCTGCTGCTGCACGGCCTCGGCAGCAGCCGGGCCATCTGGGACCGCTTCGAGTCGCGGGCGCCGGAGTGGCTGGAGCTGTGGGACGTCGAGCTGCCGTGGGCGAGCGTCGGCGACAACGGCTGGAGCCACCGGGCCGACGCCACCGGCGCGGTGGCGCAGGCGCTGGCCGGGGTGGACGGTGGCGCCGACCTGGTGGTGGCGCACTCGTTCGCCGCGAACACCCTGCTGGAGCTGCTCGCCCCGACCGGCGCGGAGACGGCGCCGGAGAGCGTCCGGCCGGCGATGGCCCCGGCGGCCACGGCGGGAGTGCCGCTGCCCCGGGCGGTGGTGCTGGTCTCGCCCTTCTACCGGCCGGCCGCCGCCGACTTCGACTGGGCGGCGATCGACTTCTACCTCAACGACTTCCACCGGATCCTCGAGGAGGGGATCCGGGTCAGCGCCCCGGCCGGGCTGCCCGCCGAGGTACGCGCCGCGATGGGCGAGCGGGTCCGGGAGCGGATCGGCCCGTACGGCTGGATGCGCTTCTTCGACGCGTACCTGCGTACCCCGTTCCTGCCCGTCGCCGACCTGCCGCTGCCGCTGCTGGTGGTCTCCGGCGACGGCGACTTCGCGGCCCGGCCCGGCGACGGTCGGGCGCTGGCCGACGCCGCACCCGCCGGCCGGTACGCGCTGCTTCCCGGCTGCGGCCACTTCCCGATGGCGGAGCACCCCGACCGGTTCGCCGCCCTGGTGGCGGACTTCGCCCTCCCGCTGTCGCCCCCCGACACACACCCGGAACCGATCCTCGACACACACCTGGAGCGCACGTGAACTCGACGACCCTGGCACCCCGTCCCGTCTCCGAACCGGCCGGGGACGGAGTGACCCGTGTGGAGCTGCGGCCCCGGTACGAGGGGTCCAACATCTGCACCTGGATCGGCTTCAAGCACGTCAACTACCTGGTCGAGGAGGCCGTCCTCGACCACCTGCGGCAGCGCGGCTTCGCGCCCGGCGGGCTGTACGAGCGGCACGGCCTCTGCGTCGACATCGTCGACATCGACAGCCGGATCACCCACGCCTTCCACATCGACGACGTGGCGACGGCCGAGGTCCGGCCGCTGCCCGGGGACGCGCTCGCCTTCGCGGTGGAGATCTCGGTCGACGGCACCCCGCCGATCAAGGCGGTCAGCGCGAAGGTCCGGGTGGAGCTGCGCATCGACCCGCACGGGCACCCGGCACAGCAGGTGCCGGCCGAGCTGGCCCCGTACGCGGTGTCGCGGCTGGGTCAGTCGCCGGTCAAGGTGACCCGGCCGGCCGCCGCCGGCCCGGCACCCGAGGGCGACCTGCTGGCCGGACTCACCGCCGGCCGCAACGCGTACGCCTGGAAGTGGCGGATCCCGTACTTCTACTGCCACTTCACCGAGCGGATGCAGATGTCCGGCTACCTGCGGCAGATGGAGGAGGTCGTCGACCTCTTCCTGGCCGACCGGGGCGTCTCGATCAAGCGGTTGCTGGACGAGCAGGACTGGATCCCGGTGGTGCCGCATTCCCGGATCACCATCCTCGACGAGGCGCGGATGGAGGAGGACCTCTACACGGTCTTCACCGTCGAGAACGTCTTCAAGCGGCTCACCTACACCTCGCGGATGGACTGCTACGTCCTCCGCGACGGCATCCTGGTGCCGACCGCGACGGGGAGGATCACCCACGGGTACGCGGTGATCGAGAACCGTCGTGACTGGAGCCTGGTGGACTTCGACGACCGTCTCGCCGGCGCGCTGGAAGGTGCGCCGGCTGCCCCGAGTACGCGTCGATGACCGGCGTCGCCATCACCGGCCTCGGTGTCGTCACGTGCCACGGCAGTGGTACGCGCGCCCTCTGGGACGCGATGATGGCGGCACCGGTTACCGACCCGGGTCCGGTGCCGGACCCGTACGCGAACATGGACGTGCCGGCGGTGCAGTGCGTCGCCGACGCCGACCTGCCGGCGCAGTCGCAGGCGCTGGCCCGGACCTCCCGGCTGGCGCTGACCGCGGTCGACGAGGCCATCGCCGACGCCGGCCTGCCGCTGGGCGGGCCGGCGTCGGCGGGGTCCCGGACCGGCCTGGCCCTGGGCACCTGCATGGGTGACGCGAGCCTGCACGAGCAGTGGCGGGCGGACGGTGGCAAGCCGGCCGCCCGGTTCACCTCGGCGCTCGGCGTCGCCTCGGAGATCGCCGACCGGCTCGGGCCGCTGAGCGTCGCGACCACGATCAGCAACGCCTGCGCGGCCGGCGGCTTCGCCCTCGGGGCCGCGGCCGACCTGGTCCGGTCCGGCGAGGCGGACGTGGTGCTGGCGGTCGGGGCGGACGCGTACAGCCGGGTGATGCTGGCCTGCTTCAACCGGATGGGGGCGGTGGACCCGGTCCGGTGCCGCCCGTTCGACCTGCACCGCCGGGGTACGTCGTTCGGCGAGGCCGCCGGCGCCCTGGTGGTGGAGTCGGCGGAGCACGCCCGGGTCAGGGGCGCGACGGTGCACGCCACGCTGTCCGGCTCCGGCTGGACCTGCGACGCCCACCACCTGACCGCACCGGAGCCGGCGGGCACCCAGATCATCCGGGCGATGCGGGCGGCGCTGGATTCCGGCGGTGCCGACCAACGGATCGGCTGCGTCCTGCCGCACGGCACCGGTACCCAGCTCAACGACGTGGTGGAGGGCCGGGCCCTGAACGACGTGCTCGGTCCCGACGTGCCGCTCTACAGCCTCAAGGCGCTGATCGGGCACACCGGCGGCGCGGCGGCCTCGGTCGCCGCGGTGGCGGCGGCGCTGATCCTGCGGCACCGGACCGTGCCGCCCAACGTGCCGATCGCCGAGCAGGACCCGGAGTGCCGGGTCTGGCTGCCGCAGGGCGTGACCACCCCGCTCGACGTCGACCGGGTCATGGTCAACGGCTACGCCTTCGGCGGCAACAACGTGTCTCTGGTGCTCGCGGGGGCCGGCGGATGAGCCGGATCGGGACCGGGGTCGGAGTCGCCGGCCACGCGCCGGCTCCGGTGCCGTCGGTCGGCCGGGTGCCGGGCCGGATGCCGCCGGCCGGCCAGGTCGTGGTCACCGGGATCGGCGTCTGCGCACCGCCGGTGGACCGGCCGGCGACCGGTGCCTGGTTCGACGTCCGCACCCGGCTCGGCCGGCGCGGCTACAAGTACCTGCCGGCCGCCTGCCAGTACCTGCTGGTGGCCGGGCGGGACGCCCTCGACGACGCCGGTGGCTGCCTCGACGGCGCCGGTGAGGAGTTCCGGGGTGTGGTGATCGGCACCAACAACGGGGTGGCGGCACTGCACGACGAGCAGGACCGCACCGTGATCGCCGAGCATGCCGGCGAGCTGAGCCCGGTCACCGCGCCGTTCGGGGCGGTCAACGTGCTGACCAGCCGGCTGTCGATGGAGCACGGCTTCACCGGGATCAGCCTGACCCTGACCTCGCCGCTGGTCGCCGGCCTGGAGTCGATGCAGGTCGGCGCGCGGGCGTTCGCGGCCGGCCGGGTCAACCTGCTGCTCGCCGGGGCGATGGAGCAGGCGGTGCCGGCGCCGGAGGCGGCCGCGCCGGAGGAGGGCGCGGTGGTGCTGTTGCTGGAGCCGCCGGAGCGGGCGGAGGCGCGGGGCGCCACCGGCTACGGCCGGTGCGCGGTCCGGACCCTGCTACTGCCGCCGCGCGGGCTCGGCTCCGGTGCGGTCCGGGAGCGGGCCGCGGCGGTGGTCCGGGAGGCGGCGCGTGACCTCGGTGCCGACCAGGTCCCGGTGTACGCGCTGCTGGACGACTCGCCGGTCAGCGAACTGGTGGCCGGTGCGGTACCGGCCGCCGTCGGCCCGGTGCGGGATGCCGGCCCGCCCGCCGCCGGCAGCCTCACCCCGATGCTCCGGCTGGCCGACCGGCTGCGCGCCGCCGACGGGGACAGCCTGCTGGTCACGGCGGCCGGCACCGGAAACGTGGCGATGGTCCGGATCTGGCGGACGGCCGGATCGACGAATAGGAGCGCGGGATGCTGATTCCCCTGGAAGGCACATGGAGTCTGCTGCTGGGCGCGTCCAGCGGCATGGGGCGGGCGACCGCGCTGGCGCTGGCCCGGGAGGGCGGCAACGTCATCGGCGTGCACCTGGACATGGGCGAGCGGGCCGAGGCGGCCAAGGCGCTCGAAGCGGAGCTGCGCGGGTACGGCGTACAGGCGCACTTCTTCAACGTCAACGCGTCCAGCCGGTCGGCCCGGGCCCAACTGCTGCCCACCATCACCGAGCTGACCGGGGCGCGCGGGCTGCACGTCGTACTGCACTCGCTGGCGTTCGGTTCGCTGCTGCCGTACCTGCCGCGTGCCGGCTGGGACAGGACGTTGGGCCAGCGGCACCTGGAGATGACCGTCGACGTGATGGCGCACAGCCTCGTCTACTGGGTGCAGGAGCTGATGGCGGCGAAGCTGCTGCACCGGGGCGCGAAGGTGTACGCGATGACCAGCTCCGGCGCCACCTCGGTGATGCCGAGCTACGGCGCGGTGTCGGCGGCCAAGTGTGCCCTGGAGTCGCACGTCCGGCAGCTCGCCTGCGAACTCGCCCGGTACGGCGTCGCCGTGAACGCCCTCTGCGCCGGGGTGACCGTGACGCCGGCCCTGGAGCGGATCCCGGAGCACTCGCAGTTCGTCGCCCAGGCCAGCGCCACCAACCCGCACGGCCGGCTCACCCGGCCCGAGGACGTCGCCGAGGCGATCCTGCTGCTGTCCCGCACCGACTCGTCCTGGATCACCGGCAACACGATCGGGGTCGACGGGGCCGAGAACATCGCCGGAATTCCGGCCTGGAGTCCCCGGCACGCCGAGGCCGCCGAACCGGACCCGGCGAAGGCGGCAGCCGAGCCGAACGCGACGCCTGACGCGGCACCCGAGCCGAACGCGGCACCCGAGCCGGACGGGACGCCGGTCGCGGCGTCGGCTGCGGTCTGAGGGGAGAAGAGACAGATGAGCGTCACCACCACCACCATCGCCGCGGACGAGCTGGTGCTCTCCGGCTGGTCGGCCGCGTCGGCGTTCGGGCTCGGCGCCGACCGGTTCACCGCCGGCCTGCGGGCCGGGACCGGTGCGGTGACCGCGCTGGACCCGGACGCCTGGCCCGGGCCGTACGACCGGGCCGGGCTGATCCCCGGCTTCGACGTCGCCGAGGTGCTCGGCAAGAAGGGCACCCGGTCGATGGACCGGGCCACCGGGATCGCGGTCGCCACCGTCGGGATGCTGCTCGACCGGTACGGCCGGGAGCGGCTCGGCGAGCCGGAGCGGCTCGGCCTGGTGCTGGGCACCAACTCGGGCAGCGTGCGGAGCATCATGGACTTCACCCGGGAGTCGCTGACCGGGGCGAAGCCGTTCCACGTCGACCCGGCGCGCTTCCCGAACACGGTGATGAACCGCGCCGCCGGGCAGAGCGCGATCTGGTACGGGCTGAAGGGCCCGAACACCACCATCGCGGGCGGCTCCCTGACCGGCCTGCTGGCGCTGAACTACGCCGTACGGCTGCACCGGTGCGGCCACAGCGAGCCGGTGCTCTGCGGTGCGGTCGAGGAGTACTCGGTGCCGCGCGGCTGGCTGGAGTGGCACGCCCGGTCCTCCGACGGCGTCGCCCCGGCCGGCGGCGCGACCCCGCTCGGCGAGGGTTGTGCGATCTTCCTGCTGGAGTCGTACGCCAGCGCGGTCCGGCAGCAGCGTCAACCGCTGGCGGCGGTCCGGGGTTCCCGGTTCCTCGCCTTCGCCGACCCGTCGGGGGCCCGGCCGGCGTTGGCCCGCGCCGTCGCCGAGGTGCTCGCCGGAGCCGGCCTGAGCCCGGCCGACGTCACCGTGCTGGCCGCCTCGGACAGCGGCGACGGGTTCGGCGCGCAGGAGGAGGCGGCCCTGGCCGACGTGCTCGGTGCGGCCCGGCCGACCCGGGTGCACTGCCGGGCCCTGCTCGGCGACACCTCGGCGGCGTCGTCCGCGTTCCAGCTCGCCGGTGCGCTCGGCGAGTTGGCCGACCGTCCCGACGGCGTCGCACTCGTCACCGGGGTGGACCGGGACGGCCAGGTCGGCGCCACCCTGCTCGGCTCGGTGGGCTGACCGGTGGAACCATCCACACTGGAGCGGATCAACGGGCTGCCGGACGGCGTCTGGCGGCCGTGCCCGCGCTGCGCGGCGCTGCTGCACCGGGACCGGCTGGCCCGGGCCCTGCACACCTGTCCCGAGTGCGGCCACCACCTGCCGCTGGGCGCCGACGACCGGATCGCGCTGCTGGTCGACCCGGACAGCTTCGTCGAGCACGACGCCGACCTCGCCGCCGCCGATCCGCTGGAGTTCACCGACCGGATGCCGTACCCGCAGCGGCTGGAGCGGGCCCGGGCGAAGACCGGTCGGGCCGACGGCGCGGTGCTGGGGCTGGCGACCATCGGCGGGCACCGGGTCGCCCTGGTCGTGCTCGACTTCGCCTTCCTCGGCGGCAGCATGGGCTCGGCGGTCGGCGAGAAGGTCGCCCGGGCCGCCGAGACCGCGCTGGACCACGGGGTGCCGCTGGTCGCGGTCAGCGCCTCCGGCGGCGCCCGGATGCAGGAGGGCGTCCTCTCCCTGTTGCAGATGGCCAAGACCGCCGCCGCGATCCGGCTGCTCCGGGACGCCGGGGTGCCCTACCTCAGCGTGCTCACCGATCCGGTCTACGGCGGGGTGGCCGCCTCCTTCGCCAGTCTCGGTGACGTGATCGTCGCCGAGGAGGGGACCCGGGCGGGTTTCGCCGGTCCCCGGGTGATCGAGCAGACGATCCGGCAGCCGCTGCCGGCGGGCTTCCAGACCGCGCGCTTCCTGCACGAGCACGGCCACGTCGACCTGGTGGTACGCCGGGCGGAGCTGCCCGGGGTGCTGGCCCGGCTGATCGGCTTCTGCGCGGCGGCCGGAACCGCCGCCGGCCCGGTGCCGGTTGCCGGGCCGCGGTCGTCCCGTACCCCCGGGCCGCGGCCGTCCCGTACCCCCGGGCACGAGGACCGGCCCGAGCGCTCGGTGGACGCCTGGACGGCGGTGCGCCGGGCCCGGGCCGCGGACCGGCCGACGGTGCGGCAGCACCTCGACCGGATCTTCGACGACTTCGTCGAGCTGCACGGCGACCGCTGGGAGCGGGACGACTCGGCGATCGTCGGCGGGCTGGCCCGGCTGGACGGCAGCCCGGTGGTGGTGGTCGGGACCGCCAAGGGGCGGGACACCAGGGAGAACGTGGCGAACAACTTCGGCATGCCGCATCCGGCCGGCTACCGCAAGGTGATGCGGCTGTTCGAGCTGGCGCAGCGCTGGGGCGTACCGGTGGTGACCCTGGTGGACACCCCGGGGGCCTACCCGGGGTTGGCGGCCGAGGAGGGCAACCAGAGCGGTGCGATCGCCGAGACCCTGGCCCTGGCGGCGGGGCTGCGTACCCCGGTGGTCGCGGTGATCACCGGGGAGGGCGGCAGTGGTGGCGCGCTGGCGCTGGCGGTCGCGGACCGGCTGCTGATTCAGGAGAACGGCGTCTTCTCGGTGATCAGTCCGGAGGGCTGCGCCGCGATCCTCTTCGGCGACGCCGGGCAGGCCCCGGTGGCCGCCCGCGCGCTGCGGCTGCGCGCCGAGGACCTCGGCCGGCTCGGTGTGGTCGACGAGATCCTGCCGGAGCCACCCGGTGATCCGGAGCGGGCCGCCGGACTCGTCGCCGAGGCGGTGAGCCGGCTGCTGGGCCAGCTTGCCGGGGTGCCGGTCGAGGAACTGCTGGCCGCCCGCTACCGCCGGCTGCGCGGATACGGCGTGCTGGCCCGGGACGGCGGCACCGCCCGGGACGGCGGCGGCACCATCCGGGACGGCGGCGGCACCATCCGGGACGGCGGCGGCACCGGCAGCCCGGCGGCGGAACCATGGAGGGAAGGCGCGCATGTCTGAGACGAGCAACGGTGTCCGGTCGACGAACGGCGGTCCGCCGGTCCGGGTCGACGGGGCGGCGCCGGTGCCGGAGAGCACGTTGCGCAGCGCGGTACGGGCCGCCGCCGAGGTGGCCGAGCTGGTCCGCGACCCGGCCATCCGGCGGGTCCGGGTGAGCGTGGCCGACGTCCGGATCGAGGTCGAGGCAGCCGAGGGCGGCCGGGAGCGGGTCGTCACCGCCGAGCAGGCGTCGGCTTCGGTCGTGCTGGCGTCGGTGCCCGGCGTGCCGGCCCAGGCGACCGGGACGGCGCCGAGCGCCCTATCCGGCGCGGCCGTGGCGGCGGTACCGGATGCGACCGCCGTCGCCGCGCCGGTGGGCACCGTGCCGGTGACCGCGCCGCTGATGGGGGTCTTCTACCGCCGTCCCGGCCCGGACCAGCCGCCCTTCGCCGAGATCGGCGAGCGGGTCGAGGCCGGCGACCAGGTCGCGATCGTCGAGGCGATGAAGATGATGAACCCGGTCCTCGCCGACCGGGGCGGGATCGTCCGGGCCGTCCACGTCAGCGACGGCGAGGTCGTCGAGTACGAGCAGCCGCTGCTCAGCATCGAGCCGGGCTGAGGTGCCGGACATGGTCAACCGGGTACTCATCTGCAACCGGGGCGAGATCGCCGTCCGGATCATCCGCGCCTGCCGGGACCTCGGTCTGGAAACCGTGCAGGTCTACTCCTCCGCCGACCGGGACAGCCTGGCGGTGCAGCTCGCCGACCAGTCCGTGCGGATCGGGCCGGGGTCGGTCGCCCGCAGCTACACCAACATCCCGGCCATCCTCTACGCCGCCGCCAAGTCCGGCGCCGACGCGGTGCACCCGGGCTGCGGCTTCCTCTCCGAGGATCCGGTCTTCGCCGCCTCCTGCCGGGGCGTCGGGCTCACCTTCGTCGGCCCGGCCGCCGAGCACATCGCGCTGATGGGCGACAAGGTGGCGGCCCGGGCGGCGATGCGGGCCGCCGGGGTGCCGGTACTGCCCGGCTCGGACGGCACCGTCGACTCCCTCGGCGACGCGGTCACGGTCTCCGACGAGATCGAGTTCCCGCTGATCATCAAGTCGGTGGCCGGTGGCGGCGGCCGGGGCATCGCGGTGGTGCACCGGCCCGAGGACCTGCCGCTGGCGTACGAGTCGACCCGGGCCGCCGCACGCACCCTCTTCGCCGACGACCGGGTCTACCTGGAGCGGTACCTGCCGGCCGCCCGGCACATCGAGGTGCAGGTGCTGGCCGACGGGCACGGCACCGTGCTGCACCTCGGCGAGCGGGACTGCTCGGTGCAGCGCCGGCACCAGAAGCTGGTCGAGGAGTCACCCTCCCCGGCGCTGGACCCGCGGCTGCGGGAGCGGCTCTGCGCGGCGGCGGTGGCCGGGGCCCGGGACATCGGTTACGTCAGCGCCGGCACCTTCGAGTTCCTGGTCGCGCCAGACGGGGCGGCGTACTTCATGGAGATGAACACCCGGCTCCAGGTCGAGCACCCGATCACCGAGGTACGCACCGGGATCGACATCGTCGGCTGGATGATCCGGATCGCCGCCGGGGAACGGCTGGACCTGAGCCAGTCCGACGTCCGGTTCGAGGGGCACTCGATCGAGGCGCGGATCAACGCCGAGGACGTCGACCGGGACTGGGCCGGCTCGACCGGCCGGCTGTACGGGCTGCGGATGCCGGCCGGCCCCGGCGTACGGGTGGACAGCCACCTCTACGACGGCTACGTCGTACCGCCGTTCTACGACTCGCTGCTGGCCAAGATCGTCACGTACGGCGCCACCCGGGAGGAGGCGCTGCGCCGGCTGGACCGGGCGCTGGCCGAGTACCGGTCGGCGGGGGTGACCACGAACGTCGACTTCCACCGCCGGCTGCTGCGCCATCCCGGCTTCCGGGCCGGCGACTACCAACTCGGCGTCGTCGAGTCCGTGCTCGCCGAGTCCGTGCTCGCCGAGTCCGTGCCTGCCGAGCCAACCCCGGGCGACGACGCCCACGCCGAAGCACCACGAGGTACCCACCGAAAGGACGGAAAGTCATGTCTGACCAGCTCACCACGGGGCTCGACAAGGAAGACCTCCGGCGGCTCATCGCCGACACCATCGACGTCGACCTGGCCGAGGTCACCGACGACGCCCACTTCGTCAACGACCTGGAGGTGGACTCCCTGATGGCCCTGGAGATCACCGTCCGGCTGGAGAAGCGGTACGGCGTCAAGATGGAGGAGAGCGAGCTGGTCGCGGTCAGCACGCTCGACAGCACCTACCAACTCCTCGACGGCAAGCTGCGGGCCCGGTCGTGACGCTGCGCTGCGCACCCCTGGCCGACCAGGTCGAGCTGGTCGAGGCCGACGAGACCTCCGCGGTGGCGACCGCCAAGGTGGATCCCGGTGACCCGGTCTTCGCCGGCCACTTCCCGGGCTTTCCGCTGCTGCCCGGCGTGTACCTGGTCGAACTGGTCGGTCAGACCGTCCGGGCCGCGCTGCGCGGCAGCTACCGGCCGGAACTGGCCGCCATGGACCGGTGCCGGTTCCTCAGCCCGGTCGCCCCCGGCGACGAACTCCGGATCGAGGTGGCGTTCACCTTCACCGGCCCGGAGCTGCGCTGCACGGCCACCGTCAACACCGACCGGGGGCGGGCCGCCGAGCTGCGGCTGCGGTACCGCCCGGAGGAGGACTGATGTTCGGGGTCGCCGAGATCCGGAAGGTGGTGCCGCACCGGTACCCGATCCTGCTGCTGGACCGGGTGGTCGAGCTGGTGCCGGGGGAGCGGCTGACCGCGGTGAAGGCGGTGAGCTGCACCGAGTCGTGTTACCAGTGGCTCGGTGACGAGTCCGCCGACCGCGACTACGCGTACCCGGCGACGCTGATCGTCGAGTCCTGGGCACAGGCGGGCGTGTTGCTGGCCACCTGGGAGAAGCCCAACCCGGACGTCCTGGTCGGGATGGTCGGGCTGGCCGGCGCGATCAACAACGTCAGCTTCGGTGCACCGGTGTATCCGGGTGACGTCCTGGAACACCGGGTCCGGCTGGTCAAGCTCGTCGGTGACACGGTGATCCTGGAGGGCGAGACCGTGGTCGGCGACCGGACGGTGCTCCAGGTCGGGCAGTTCGTCGAGGCGCAGCGCCCGGTCAGCGCGCTGCGCCCGGCGCAGCCGGCCGCGGTGGCCGGGGGTGTGAGATGAGTGAGAACGGACGGCGCGTCGCGCTGGTCAGCGGCGGGTCCCGGGGCATCGGCCGGGCCGTGGTGGCCCGGCTGGCCGCCGACGGCTTCGACGTGGCCTTCTGCTACCAGGCCAACGCGGAGGCGGCGGAACTGTCGGCCAAGGCCGCCCGGTCCGCCGGGGCCCGGGTGCTGACCCGGCAGGTCGACGTGGTGGATCTGGCCCAGGTACGCGACTTCGTCGCCGCCACCGAGGACGAGCTGGGCCCGATCGAGGCGGTGGTGACCGTCGCCGGGGTGACCCGGGACCGGCCGCTGGTGCTGATGGGCGAGGACGAGTGGCACGGCGTACTCCGGACCAACCTCGACGGCACCTTCACGGTGTGCCGGTCGGCGGTCTTCGCGATGATGAAGCGGAAGCGTGGATCGGTGGTGACGCTCTCCTCGGTGGCCGGGGTCGCCGGCAACGCCGGGCAGACCAACTACTCGGCCTCCAAGGCCGGGATCATCGGCTTCACCAGGGCGCTGGCCAAGGAGATGGGCCGGTACGGCATCCGGGCCAACGCCGTCGCACCGGGCTTCATCGAGACCGACATGACCTCGGGGCTGCCCCCGGCGGTCGCCAAGGAGATGCTGGGCCGGATCCCGCTGGGCCGGTTCGGCCGGGCGGAGGAGGCCGCCGACCTCGTCGGCTTCCTCGTCTCGGACCGGGCCTCCTACGTCACCGGCCAGGTCTTCCAAGTCGACGGCGGCATCGCGCTGTAGCGCGTACCGCCCCTGCCCCGAGGAGTTTCCATGGCGGTGCGCCGCACCCCACGGTTCTACTTCAGCCTGCGCAGCCCGTACTCCTGGCTCGCCTACCGGGACCTGCACCAGCGGCATCCGGAGCTTCCGTCCGAGCTGGAGTGGGTGCCGTTCTGGGAGCCGGACGAGCACAGTTCGCGGCTGCTCGCCGAGGCCGGCGGCGAATTCGTCTACACCCCGATGTCCCGGGCGAAGCACCTCTACGTGCTCGCCGACGTCCGGCGGCTCACCGCGCAGCGCGGGCTGACGTTGCGCTGGCCGGTCGACCGGGAGCCGATCTGGGAGATCCCGCACCTGGGCTACCTGGTGGCGGCGCGGCACGGTGCCGGGGCGGCGTACCTGGAGCGGGCGTACCGGGCCAGGTGGGACGAGGGGCGCGACATCTGCGACCGGGCCACGGTCGCCGGGATCGCCGCCGAGCTGGGGCTCGATCCGGCCGGGGTGTCCGGGGCGGCGGACGATCCCGAGGTACGCCGCCAGGGCGTCGCCGCACTGCTCGACATCTACCGCGACGGCGTGTTCGGGGTGCCGTTCTTCGTGCACGGCCACGACCGGTACTGGGGGGTGGACCGGCTGGACGCCTTCGCCGCCTCGGTCACCGCGAAGCGTGTCGCCGCCACGAAACCGTCGAGCGGCGCGCCGGTGGGCCCGGCGCGGGTGCCGGGGAACGGGACGGCTCCGGAACCGGTGCTCGCGGGTGCGCCGGGCCGGACCGACGAGGGACACGCCGGCGGTTGCGGCTGACCGGCCGACGGCCCGGGGCGCAGCCCGCCGATATAGCCCGAATATGGACGTCGATCGTACGGTCTGCCACGGAAACGCCGATGGCGCGGTGGATGCCGTACCGGAGAAGCCGGGGAAGTGAACGTGTCCAAGGGAAGCATCGTCGAGGCGGTCCGGCGCAACGTCGCCCGATCGCCAGGGCGGCAGGCGGTGGTGTTCTGCCGTGGTGCGGGGGACCGGTTCGTCGAAACGTCCCTGACGTACGCCGAACTCGACCGGGCGGCCCGGTCGACGGCGGCCTGGCTGGGCCGGCGGTGCCGGCCGGGCGACCGGGCGCTGCTGCTCTATCCGACCGGGCTGGAGTTCGTGGCCGGCTTCCTGGGCTGCCTCTACGCCGGAGTGATCCCGGTGCCGGTGCCGCTGCCGGCGAACTACCGGCACCACGCCGACCGGACCAGCGCGATCGCCCGGAACGCGGACGTGGCGGTGGTGCTGACCGGTCCGGAGAACCTGCGGGCGGTCGACGACTGGATGCTCCAGGAGGGGCTGGACCACTTGGCGTTCGCGGCGACCGACCTCGACGCCCCGGGCGCGGTCGCCGACGCGACGGACCCGGGCCCCGGCGCAGACGCGGCGGACCCGGGCGGGCCGGCGGCGGTCGCCGGGTGGCTGCCCTATCCGGCCCGCCCCGACGACATCGCGTTCCTCCAGTACACCTCCGGGTCGACCAGCGACCCGAAGGGCGTGATGGTCACCCACGGCAACGTGCTGCACAACATCGGTTCGGTGCACCGCACGCTCGGCTGGACCGACCAGACCCGGTTCTGCTCCTGGTTGCCGCTCTACCACGACATGGGCCTGATCGCGATGCTGATCGCGCCGCTGCTGCTCGGCAGCACGGCGGTGCTGATCCGGCCCAACGACTTCCTCAAACGGCCGCACCTGTGGCTGGAGGCTATCGACCGGTACGGCGCCGAGGTGGCCTGCGCGCCGAACTTCGCGTACGACCTCTGCGCCCGGCTGCTCAGCGACGAGCAGGTCGCCGGGCTGGACCTGTCCCGCTGGCGGTACGCCTGCAACGGCGCCGAGCCGGTCGACCCGGCCACCCTGGAGCGGTTCGCCGCCCGGTTCGCCCCGGCCGGATTCCGCTACGAGTCGTTCCTGCCGACGTACGGGCTGGCCGAGGCGACGCTCTGTGTCACCGGAGCCCGCCCGACCGGCCGCCCCGTCACCGCACACGTCGACCCCGACGCGCTGGCCCGGGACGTCTTCGCCCCGCTGCCGGCCCCGGCCGGGCTGGCCCTGGTCGGCAGCGGCCGGGTCAACGGGCTGGACGTGCGGATCATCGACCCCGGCACCTCCACCGTGCTGCCGGACGGCCGGGTCGGCGAGGTGTGGATCCGGGGCGGCAGCGTGACCCGGGGCTACTGGGGGGACCCGGAGGCGACCCGGCGGGCCTTCGGCGCGGTGACCGCGGACGGCGACGGCGGCTTCCTGCGCACCGGTGACCTCGGCGTCTTCGACGACGGCGAACTGTACGTCACCGGCCGGATCAAGGAAATGATGATCGTGCACGGCCGCAATCTCTACCCGCACGACCTGGAACGCGAGGTCCGGGAGGTGGCCGAGGCATTCGCCGGGCTGCCCTGCGCGGTCTTCTCGGTGCCGGCGCCCCGGGAGGAGATCGTGGTCGTCCAGGAGCTGCGCACCCGGAGCCGGGACGCCGTCGAGATCGCCGGGCTGGCCGGTGCGGTCAAGTCGACGCTGAGCCGGATCCTCGGGCTCCGGGTGGCGAACGTCGTGTTCGTCCGGGTCGGCCAGGTCCGGCGCACCACCAGCGGGAAGATCCAGCGCACCATGATGCGGGAACTCTTCGTCTCCGGCGTGCTGGACGCGACGTACGAGGATCTCGATCCGGAGGTCCGGCAGCGCTACCGGGCCGCCCGCGCCGGGCTGCCGGTGCCGGCCGGGCGGGGGTGAGCGGGATGCGCTATCCCGCCTTCGCGCTCGCCGAACACCTCGACCACGGCCTCGGCGACCCGCACGACCCGGGCCGGGCGGCGTCGTTCGCCCGCTGTGTCGCGCTGGACGCCCGGGAGGAGTTCCCGGCCCAGATCTGTGCCGAGCTGGACCGGCTCGGGCTACCCCGCTGGTACGTGCCGGCCGAGTACGGCGGCGAACTGCGCAGCTACGAGGAACTGCTGCACGCGGTGCGGATCCTGGCCCGCCGGGACCTGACCGTCGCGATCGGACACGGCAAGACCTACCTCGGTGCGGTCTCCGCCTGGGTCGGCGCCACCCCGGAGCAGGCCCGCCGGGTCGGTGCCGAGGTGCTCGCCGGCAGCGTCATCTCGCTGGCGCTGACCGAGCGGGAGCACGGCAGCGACCTGCTCGCCGGTGAGGTGTCGGCGGTGCCGACCGGCGCCGGCTACCGGATCGACGGGGAGAAGTGGCTGATCAACAACGCCAGCCGGGGGGATCTGGTCTGCGTACTGGCCCGAACCGAGCCGGCCGGCGGCACCCGGGGTTTCAGCCTGTTGCTGGTCGACAAGCGACGGCTGGCTCCCGGCACGTTCCGCTGCCTGCCGAAGGAGCGCACCCACGGGGTACGCGGCGCGGACATCAGCGGGATCGCGTTCACCGGCGCCGAGGTGCCGGCCGAGGCACTGCTCGGCAAAGCCGGAGCCGGCCCGGAGATCGTGCTGAAGAGTGTCCAGCTCACCCGGACGATGTGCGCGGCGATGTCGCTCGGCCTGGCCGACCAGGCGCTGCGGCTGGTCCTCGACTTCGCCACCGGGCACCGGCTCTACGACCGGGCACTCGTCGACCTGCCGCACGCCCACCGCACCCTCACCGAGGCGTACGTCGACCTGCTGATCGGCGAGGCCACCAGCGTGCTGACCGCGCGCGGCATCCACGCCACCCCCGGCGAGCTGAGCGTCACCTCGGCGGTCGCCAAGTACCTGGTGCCGACGATGATGGACCGGACCATCCCGCGACTCGGCCAGGTGCTCGGGGCCCGGGCCCTGCTCACCGCCGACCACGCCGACGGGCTGTTCCAGAAGATCGAGCGCGACCACCGGATCGTCGGGATCTTCGACGGCAACACCCTGGTCAACCTGAACACCCTGGTCAACCAGTTCCCGGGCCTGGTTCGCGGCTACCGGCGGGGCGTGGTCGACCCGGGGCTGGCCGACACGGTCGAACTGGCCCGGCCGCTGCCCGACTTCGACCGGAGCCGGCTCGCGCTGCTGTCCCGGAGCGGGTGCAGCGTGGTGCAGCAGCTGCCGGCCGCCGTCGCCGAGGTGCGGGAACTGGTCGACGCCGGCATCGCCCCGTCGGCCCTGGCCGCCCAGGCCGAGACGCTGGCCGGGCTGGTCGACGGGCTGCACGAGCGGATGGCCGCCTACCGGCCGCAACCCCGGCAGGTCCCGGCCGAGGCGTTCGGGATGGCCGGCGAGTACGCGCTCGCCTTCGCCGCCGCCGCCTGCCTGCAACTGTGGCTGCGCAACCGGCACTGGCTCGCCGACGGCCCGACCGCACCGCTCTGGGCGGACGCCCGCTGGCTGCGCGCCTGCCTGCACCGGCTGATCGGGCAGCTCCGGCCGGCCACCGCGACCGGTCCCGGACCGGACGACGGCGCCGACTACGACCGGCTGCTGCCGGACCTGCGTGCCCAGCACCGCGAGGGCCGGCTCTTCTCCCTGCTCCCGGCCCGGCTCGCCGAGGCGGGCAGGCCGGCATCCGAACCTGCGGCCCGGCCCGCCGGGGCGGCCACCCAACCCTCCGAGGTGCTCCGATGAGTGTCGACGCCGCCGTGCCCGGTGCCGCCCCGGCCCGCACCGCCGAGCCGGACCTGGAGACGTACCTCGGCGATCCGCACGACCCGGCGAACCCGGTCGGCTATCCGGCGGTGCTCGCCGCCGACGAGCGCGGCGAACTGCTCGCCGAGGGCGAGCGGGCGCTCGACGGGTACGGGCTGAACGCCGAGTTCGTGCCCCGGGCCCTCGGCGGCCGGTTCGACCGGGCCGACCGGCTGGCCCAGGTGATGCGCGCGGTGTTCCGCCGGGACACCACCCTCGGGGTCGGCTACGGGGTCACCACCTTCATCGCCGCCACCCCGGTCTGGACCAGCGGCACCGCCCAGCAGCGGCGCTGGATGGCCGACCTGCTGCTGCGGCACGGCAAGGCGTCGGCCGGCTACAACGAGCTGGCGCACGGCACCGACTTCGGCCGGGCCCGGCTGCGCGCCCGGCCCGCCGGGGACCACTTCGTGGTGACCGGTCGCAAGGAGATGGTCGGCAACCTGGGCCGGGCGGACGCGGTGACCCTCTTCGCCCGCACCGACGACCGGCCGGGCAGTCGCAGCCACTCGCACCTGCTGCTGGACATGGCCGCGCTGCCGGCGGAGCACCTGCGGCGGCTGCGCCGCCACCGGACCGCGGGTGTCCGCGGGGTGCTGCTCGGCGGGCTGGAGTTCACCGACTGCCCGGTGCCGGCCGACGCGGCCGTCGGCGACCTCGGCGCCGCGATGGAGACGGTGCTGCGGGCGTTCCAGGTGACCCGGGGCGTACTGCCCGGGATGGCGGTCGGGATCGTCGACACCCAGCTGCGTACGGTGCTGCGGTTCGCCCTCGACCGCCGGCTGTACGGGCTGCCGGTGGCCGAACTGCCGCACGCCCGGACCACCCTGGTCGACGGCTTCCTGGACCTGCTGATCAGCGACTGCCTGGCCACCGTGGTCGCCCGGGCGCTGCACCTGCTGCCGGAGCAGACCAGCGTGTACAGCGCCGCGGTGAAGTACCTGGTGCCGAAGCTGTTGCAGGAGGCGGCACACCGGCTCTCGGTGGTGCTGGGCGCCCGGTCCTACCTGCGGGACGGCCCGTACGGAATCTTCCAGAAGAACCTGCGGGACCTGCTCGCCGCGACGCTCACCCACGCCAGCGCGGCGGTCTGCCAGGCGACGATCATCCCGCAGCTGCCCCGGCTGGCCCAGCAGGGCTGGCGCTCGTCCCCGCCACCGCCGCCGGCACTGTTCCGGCTCACCGGTCCGCTGCCGCCGCTGGACTTCGGCGCGCTCGGGCTCTCCGCCCGGGGGGTGGACAGTCTGACCGCCACGCTCCGGGGCTACCTCGCCGAACCCGGTGCCGACCCGGTCGTCGGCCGGCTCTGCCGGCTCTTCACCGCCGAACTCGACCGGCTCGCCGAGATCTGCGCCGACCTGCCACCCCGGGACCGTACGGTGATCGCCGGCCGGCGCAGCTTCGAGCTGACCGACCGGTACGCCACCGTGCTGGCCGCCGCCTCCTGCCTCGGGGTGTGGCGGCACAACCAGGACGACCCGTTCCTGCGGGACACCCCGTGGCTGCTCGCCGCGCTGTCCCGGCTCGCCGGACGGCTGGGCGTCGACCCGGGCGCGGCACCGGACGGGCTGGAGCGGCACCTCTTCGTCGAACTGCTGACACGTCACCAGGACAACCGCGGCTTCGATCTCGTCAACCGGCACCTGGCCGGCTGACCGCCCGCGTCCGTACGCCAAAGGAGTGCACCATGTCCGGAACCATCCAGGACACGTCCGTCGACGCCATCCGTAGCTGGCTGGTCGGCCGGATCGCGTTCTACCTGCAACGGCCGGCCGAGGAGATCGACGCCGACGCGCCGCTGGTCGAGATCGGCCTCGACTCGGTGTACGCGATGACCCTGAGCGGGGACGTGGAGGAGCGGTTCGACATCGAGGTGGAGCCGACGATGGCCTGGGACCACCCGACCGTGAACGCTCTCGCCGGCTACCTGCACGGCGTGCTCGGGTCCCGGGGGTGACGGTGCAGGGCACCCACCCGGGCCAGCCGCCGGCCGGGTCGGACGGTTCGCCGCCCGGTCCCGGCCAGCCGCTCTCGGTCGGGCAGCAGGCGCTCTGGTTCCTCTACCAGCTCGCGCCGGAGAGTCCGGCGTACAACATCACGCTCGCGGTCCGGGTCCGGTCCGCGCTGGACGAGACGGCGCTGGCCCGGGCGGTCGACGCGCTGGTGGCCCGGCATCCGGTGCTCGGGGCGGCCTTCGCCGAGGTCGACGGGGTGCCCCGGCAGTTCGTCCCGCCGGCCGGCGTCGATCGGGCGGGCGGCTCCCGGCTGGAGGTCCGGGAGGTGCCGGGCCGTTCCGACGAGGCACTGCTCGGGCTGGCCCGGTCGGTCGGCGAGGTGCCGTTCCGGCTCGGTGCCGGTGACGTGTTCCGGGTGGTGCTGCTGCGCCGCTCCGCCGAGGACGCCGCCCTGGTGCTGGTCACCCACCACATCGTCAGCGACGCCACCTCGCAGTGGCTGCTGCTGCGCGACCTGCTCGCCGGCTACCGGGGGATCGCGGCCGGTGGCGCGCCGGACTGGGCACCGCTGACCGCAGGCTACCTGGACCATGTCGAGGCGGAGCGGGTACTGCTCGACTCGCCCCGGCGGGACCGGCTGGAACGGTACTGGCGGAACCGCTGCACCGGGGTGGCGGCCGGGGCGATCCCGGTCGACCGGCCCCGACCGGATCGGCAGACCTTCGACGGGGCGACCTACCACCTGCGGCTCCCGGACGAACTCGCGGCCCGGGTCAGGGCGGCGGCCACGGCGGCCGGAGTGACCCCGTTCGCCTTCCTACTCGGGGTCTTCCAGGCCACCCTGTACCGGTACGGCGGCCAGGACGACTTCGCGCTCGGCTGCCCGGTCGCGACCCGGTACGGCGCGGGGCTGCGGGACGTGGTCGGGTATCTGGTCAACACGCTGGTGCTGCGCGCGTCGTTCGCGCCCGGGGCGACCTTCGGCGACGCGGTGGCGGCGGCACATCGGGAACTGCTCTCCGGGCTGGCCCACGTCGGCTACCCGTTCCCGCTGCTGGACCGGATGCTCGGGGCGGGCCGGGGCGGCAGCCGGTCGCCGCTGTTCCGGATCGCCTTCACGATGGTGGCGGCGGACCGGCTCGACCCGCCGCTGCCGATGGTGCCGGAGGGCGCCGCCGTCGGCCCGGAGATCGAGTACTCCGGGCTGCGGCTGGCGGCGTTCGACGTACCGCAACTGGAGGGGCAGTTCGACCTCAACGTGGAGCTGCGCCAGGCGGAGAATTCACTCACCGGTGCCTTCCGGTACAACACGGATCTGTTCGACGGTGCGACCATAGAGCGGCTCACCGGGCACTACCGCCGGCTGCTGGAGGCGGCCACCGCCGACCCGACGCGCCGGATCGACCGGGTCTCCCTTGTCGACAGCGCAGAACTGGAACAGCTGCTCGCGTTGGGTACCGGCGGGGTCTCGCCCGGACGGTGAGGCCCGGGAACCGCCCGAAACCCGGGATACCTCAGGGTCGCCGGTCCGGGAGTTCTCAGGGTGGTATCTCATGTGTCGATCTAACAATCAGTGATTGGATGCTCGCTATGGAGCAGGCTGTGCGGCTGGAGTCGCTGAGTAAGACGTACGGTTCGGGTCAGAACGCGGTGACCGCCCTGCGAGACGTGTCGCTCGACCTCCGGGCCGGAAGCTTTACCGCGATCATGGGGCCGTCCGGCTCGGGCAAGTCGACCCTGCTGCAGTGCGCGGCGGGTCTGGACCGGCCGACCGGCGGTCGGGTGCTGATCGGCGACACCGACCTGACCGGGCTGAGCGAGACCGCGCTGACCCTGCTCCGGCGCGACCGGATCGGCTTCGTCTTCCAGGCGTTCAACCTGCTGCCGTCGCTGACCGCCGAGCAGAACGTGGCACTGCCGGTGCGGCTGGCCGGCCGCAGGCCGAGCCGGTCCGAGGTGGCGGAGGTTCTCGCCGAGGTGGGGCTCGGCAACCGGGGCGGGCACCGGCCGGCCCAGCTCTCCGGCGGCCAGCAGCAGCGGGTCGCGATCGCCCGCGCCCTGGTGACCAAGCCGGCGGTGCTCTTCGCCGACGAGCCGACCGGTGCGCTGGACACCAGCACCAGCCGGGAGGTGCTGGCGCTGCTGCGCGGCCTGGTCGACCGGCACGGGCAGACCATCGTGATGGTGACGCACGACCCGGTGACCGCCGCCCGGGCGGACCGGGTGGTCTTCCTCGCCGACGGGGTGCTCGCCGGTGAGCTGGTCAACCCGACGGCGGAGGCGATCGCCGCCCGGATGACCCGGATGGAGGTCGGCGCGTGCTGAGCATCGCGTTGCAGACGCTGCGGGTGCGCTGGGCCGCGTTCGTCGGAACCTTCGTCGCGCTCACCCTGGGCGCCGGCATGATCGCCGCGATGGGGCTGGAGATCGGCGCCACCCTGGGGCTGCCCGAACGGGCGCCGCAGCGGTTCGCCGCCGCCCCGGTGGTGGTCGCCGCGCTCGACCCGCAGTGGGATCCGGCCCGGCACGACCCGGGCAGCCGCTCCTTGATCCAGGCCCGAGGCATCTCCGACGCGCTCGCCGCCGAGGTCGGCGCGCTGGGCCGCGCGGTACCGGTCCGCTCCTTCTACGCCCAGCTCGCCGGCGGCCCCGACGACCAGGTCGGGCACGGCTGGGCCAGCGCCGAGTTCGCCCCGTACGCCCTGGCCGCCGGCCGGCCGCCGCAGTCGGACAGCGAGGTCGTGGTGCCGAGCGGCGGTGCCGGCCCGGGCGAGCGGGTCAGCGTCTTCACCACCGGCGGGCCGCGCGACTACACCGTCGCCGGGGTGACGGCGCCGGCCGATTTCGAGTCCGCGGTCTTCTTCACCGAGGCGGAGGCGGCCCGGCTCTCGCCCCGGGTCGAGGCGCTGGTCTCCTACGGGGCGCCGGAGGCGGTCCGGCAGGCGGTCGGCGGGGACGCCGAGGTGCTCACCGGGGATCGGCGCAGCGTGCTGGACCCGAGCTACAACGCCGACCGGGAGGCGATCGACAACACCCAGACGCTGCTGCCGATCACCGCCGTGGTCGCCGGCTTCGTCTCGATCTTCCTGGTCGCCTCGACCTTCGCCTTCGCGGTCGCCCAGCGGCGTCGGGAGATCGCCCTGCTCCGCACGGTCGGTGCCACCCCCCGGCAGGTACGCCGGATGGTGCTGGCCGAGGCGTTCGTGGTCGGCTTCGCCTCCGCGGTCGCCGGCTGCGCCCTCGGGCTGGGCGCCGCGCCGCTGCTGGCCGGCTGGATGGTCGACCTGGGGCTCGCCCCGCCGTGGTTCACCGTGGAGTTCTCCACCGGGCCGGCGGTCTGGGTGCCGCTGCTGATCGCCTTCTGCACCGGCCTGGGCGTGGCGCTGGCCGGGGTCTGGGCGGCGTCCCGCCGGGCCGGCGACGTACGCCCGATCGAGGCGCTGCGGGACGCCGCCGTCGACTCCCGGACCATGACCTCCGGCCGGTGGCTGTACGGGCTGCTCGCGCTCGCCTTCGGGCTGGTCACCATCGGCTGGGTGGCGGCGGTGAACCCGGGGATGGTGATGGCGCCGACCCGGTACATCGGGGTGCTGATGTTCCCGATCCTCGCCTTCGCGCTGCTCGCCCCGGTGGTGGTGAAGCCGATCGCCCGGCTGATCACCTGGCCGCTCGGCCGGCTCGGCGGCGCCGCCGGGATGCTGGTCCGGGAAAGCGCGCTGACCTCGGTGCGGCGCACCGCGGCCACCGCGGCGCCGGTGCTGCTCACCGTCGGGCTCTCCATCTCGCTGCTCGGCGCGGCCGCGACCATCGACCGGGCCAAGGACAGCGGCCGGCGCAACCAGGTCACCGCCGACTTCGTGGTGACCCCGGACGGCACGCCCGGGGTCAACGAGGCGGTCACCGAGCGGGTCCGGGCGATCCCCGGCGTCGACGTCGTCGCCGCCCTGCCGACCATGGTCTATGCCCGGGACGACGCCCGGCTCGCCGACTACGAGGCGCTGGCCGTCGACCCGGCGGCACTGGCCAGCACCCTGACCCTGCCGGTGGACGAGGGCAACCCGGCCGACCTGCGCGACGACACCATCATCGTCAACGACGACTGGGGGGTCGGGGTCGGCGAGACCGTCGAGGTCTTCATGGCCGACGGCAGCACGGTGCCGCTGCGGGTGGTGGCGGTCCTCGACACCACCTCCGGCAGCAACGACGTCGCCTACCTGAGCACGAGGTACGCCGGCACCGCCCGGTACGCCTTCACCGGGCTGGCCCGCCGGGTCTACGTCTCCCTGCGCGAGGGCACCGACCAGGCGACCGTCCGGGCCGCCCTGGCGAGCGCCACCGCCGGACTGGGCGCCCGGGCGATCCCGGCGCAGGAGTGGCTCGGCGAGGAGAGCCGCGAGAACAGTCAGGCCAGCACGCTGGGCATGCTGCTGGTGCTCGGCATCGCGATCGTCTTCTGCTTCATCGCCATCGTCAACACGCTGGTGATGGCGACCTCGGATCGGCTCCGGGACCTGGCGATCCTGCGGCTGGCCGGGGCCACCCCACGGCAGGTGCTCCGGGTCTTCGCCGCCGAGTCGCTGCTGGTGGCCGGCGTCGGGGTGCTGCTCGCGGTCGGGGCCTCGGCGGTGAACCTGGCCGGGCTGCGGCTCGCCCTGGGGCAGCTGGTCGGGGCCACCCCGGTCAGCGTGCCGTGGGGCACGGTGGCACTGATCACTGTGGTCAGTGCCGTGCTGGCCGTACTCGGCGCGGTGGTGCCGGTCCGGCTGGCGAACCGGACCGGCGCGGTCGAGCTGGCCGGCGTACGCGAGTAACCGTTCACATCGGACTGCGTCCGGGCTCCGCCACCCGATTTCCGGGTGGTCGGAGCCCGGTTCGTTTTGAAGATAGTTTCGATATGGGGCTGGTATAGCCGCGGGTCGCAGGATGTCAAGGAGCCGAGAAAGCAGGCCGGCGCCAACCGTGGGAACGGCACCTGGCGGTGACGTTTCCCGGGAACGTACCTGACCCGCGAAGGGAAAGCCGTGCCAATGGAAGGTTCACCGCATGCGCTGAAGGGGATCCTCGCGGCCGTCGGGAACACGCCTCTGGTGGAACTCGAACGCCTGGTACCCGATTCACGAATCAGGGTGTTCGCGAAGCTGGAGCGGTTCAATCCCGGCGGCAGCGTCAAGGATCGGACCGCACTGAGCATGCTGTTGGAGAAGATCCGCAGCGGCGAGCTCCAGCCGGGCCGGTCGGTGGTGGTCGAATCCAGCTCGGGAAATCTGGCGGTCGGGCTCGCCCAGATCTGCCGGTATTTCGGACTCCGGTTCGTCTGCGTGGTGGACGCCAAGACGACCGAACAGAACATCGCGATACTGCGGGCGTACCACGCCTCGGTCGAGGTGGTGAGCCGGCCCGACCCGGACAGCGGCGAGTACCTGCCGGTGCGGGTACGCCGGGTCCGTGAACTCGTGTCGAACACCCCGCACGCGTTCTGGCCCAACCAGTACGCGAACCCGCTCAACCCGATCGCGCACCGGCAGACCATGGGCGAGATAGTCGAGGCGCTCGACGGTGCCGTCGACTACCTGTTCTGCGCGGTCAGTTCCTGCGGCACCCTGCGCGGCTGTGCGGACTACGTCCGGCAGCACGGGCTGACCACGAAGATCGTCGCGGTCGACGCCGTCGGCAGCATGATCTTCGACGGGCAGCAGCCGATCGAGCGGCTGCTGCCCGGGCACGGCGCGTCGCTGCGGCCGGGACTCTTCGACCCGGACGCCGCCGACGAGGTCATCCACGTGACCGATCTCGAGTGCGTCGCCGCCTGCCGCCGGCTCACCGCCCGGGAGGCGATCCTGGCCGGCGGTTCCTCCGGGGCCACCGTCGCCGCCCTGGATCGGCGCGGCCCGAGCATTCCCGAGGATGCGACCTGCGTACTCATCTTCCCCGACGGTGGCGACCGCTACCTCGACACGATCTATTCCGACGACTGGGTCCGGAACCGCTTCGGTGAGGTTTCGCACCTCTGGAAGGAAGCCGCCGGTGGTGATCAGGCCTGATGCTGATCCTTCGACATGACGACGTGCAACAGATCCTGGCCGAGCGCGAACTCGCGCTGATCGAGCTGGCCGGCGAGGCGTACCGGTTGCACGACGAGGGCGCCACCGCGGTGCCGCACTCGATATTCCTCCGCTTCCCGGAGCAGGCCCGCAACCGGATCATCGGGCTGCCCGCGTACGTCGGCGGGAAGTCGCCGGCCGCCGGGATGAAGTGGATCGCCTCCTGGCCGGGGAACATCACCCGCGGGCTGGCCCGGGCCAGCGCCTCGATCGTGATCAACGACCTGGAGACCGGGCAGCCGACAGCGCTGCTGGAAGGCTCGGTGATCTCGGCGAAGCGGACCGCTGCCAGCGCCGCACTCGCCGCCCGCCTGCTGGTCCGCGAGCCCGGCCCCGGCGGGGTGACGCTGATCGGCTGTGGCGTGATCAACCTGGAGGTGCTGCGCTTCCTGCTCGCCGCCCTGCCCACGCTGAGCGAGGTGACCCTCTTCGACAGCGACTGCGGGCGGGCCGCCGCGTTCGCCCGGCAGTGCGCGGACCTCTCGCCGACCCTGCACGTGACGCTCGCCGCCGACGCCGGCCGGGCCGTCGCCGCGCACGACCTGGTCTCGATCGCCACCACGGCGGCCGAACCGCACCTCGACCTCGGCCCGGCCCGACCCGGAACCCTCGTGCTGCACGTCTCGCTGCGCGACCTGACCCCGGCGACGATCCTGGCCAGCCAGAACGTGGTCGACGACGCCGACCACGTGTGCCGGGAACGGACCTCGCTGCACCTGACCGAGTTGCAGGTGGGGCACCGGGACTTCATCGACGCGCCGATCGGCCAGATCCTGCGCGGCACCGGCGGCTTCCGCCGCGATCCCGACCGGACGGTTGTCTACTCGCCGTTCGGCCTCGGCGCCCTGGACATCACCCTCGCGGAGTTCGTCCGTGCCGCCGCCGTCGAGCGGGGCCTCGGCATCCGCGTCGACGACTTCCTGCCCGCTTCGAGCGGTACCGCGGGTCCCGGATGATCCGGTGCCAGCCCGCACCCACCCGGCCGGCCCGCCACCGGCGCGCTCCGGGCGGCACCGCGAATCCCAGGCGCTCCGGCCGCCGGCCGGAGCCTCGACCAACAAGGAGTTCCGATGGCTGACGAGCAGACCGACGACCGGGTGTACCGGGTGGTCCGCAACGACGAGGAGCAGTACTCGATCTGGCCCGCCGACCGGGATCTGCCGGCGGGCTGGCACGCCGAGGGCACCGAGGGCCCGCGTGCCGACTGCCTCGCCCGGATCGGCGAGGTCTGGACCGACATGCGACCGCTGAGCCTGCGCCAGCGGATGGCGGCGGCACAGAGCTGACCGCCCCCGCGACGAGGTGAGGAGCACGTATGAACCCCGATCGAAGCCGGACTGACCTGGTCGGCGACTCCAGCGGGCCGGCCGGCGTGGCCGGGTCCGCCAACATCCTGCCGGCGCTGGTCGCCCGCCAGGTGGCGGCCACGCCCGACGCGGTCGCCGTACTGGCCGGCGACGTCGAGGTGACGTACGCCGAACTCGACCGCCGGGCGAACCGGCTGGCCCGGTACCTGCGCGACCTCGGTGCCGGCGCCGACACGCTGGTCGGGGTCTGCCTGCCCCGCGGCGTGGACCTGGTCGTCGCGCTGCTCGGCGTCTGGAAGGCCGGTGCCGGTTACCTGCCGCTGAGCCCGGACCACCCGCGGGACTGGGCGACGTGGGTGCTGACCGACACCGGCGCCGGGATCGTGCTCACCGGATCGGCCCATGCCGACCTGGTGGCCGGCACCGGTGCCCGGGTGGTCCGCCTCGACGACATCTCGGCCGAACTCGCCGAGCTGGCCGACGAGGCGCCGACGAACCCGGCGACCGGGGACCACCTCGGCTACGCGATCTACACCTCCGGATCCACCGGCCGGCCCAAGGGCGTCATGATCAGCCACGCGGCGATCGCCAACCGGGTCGACTGGGCGGTCCGGCAGCACGGACTCGGCCCGGCCGACCGGGTGTTGCAGAAGACCGCGCTGACCTTCGACGCGGCCTGCTGGGAGTTCTTCGCCCCGCTGGTCAGTGGCGGTGCGGTGGTGCTCGCCCCGGTCGGCGCCGAACACGACCCCGCGGCGCTGGTCCGGGCGATCCGCGGGTACGGCGTCACCGTCCTCCAGGGTGTGCCGTCGGTACTCCGGCTGGTCGCCGACGACCCCGGCTGGCGGGACTGCACCTCGCTGCGGCTGCTCTTCTCGGCCGGCGAGCCGCTGCACGCCGAGCTGTGCCGGCGGCTCACCGACGGGCTCAAGGTCACCCTCTGGAACACGTACGGGCCGACCGAGTGCGCCATCGACGTGACCGCGCACCCGTACGACCCGGCGCTGCCGACCGGCCCGGTGCCGATCGGCCGACCGCTGGCCAACCTGCGGGTGCTGGTGCTGGACCCGAACGGTGACCCGGTGCCGGTCGGGGTCGCCGGTGAACTGCACGCCGGCGGGGTCGGGGTGGCCCGGGGCTACCTCGGCCGGCCGGACCTGACCGCCGAGAAGTTCGTCCCCGACCCGTACGGGCCGGCCGGGTCCCGGCTGTACCGCACCGGCGACCTGGTCCGGTGGCGGGCCGACGCCACCCTGGAGTACATCGGGCGGCTCGACCACCAGGTGAAGGTCAACGGCGTCCGGATCGAGCCCGGCGAGGTCGAGTCCGCGCTGGTCGCCCACCCCGACGTCAGCGCCGCGGTGGTGCTGGCGGTGCAGAGCGCCGACGGTGGCAAGCGGCTCGTCGGGTACGTCACCGGCGAGCGGGTGCCGGCCGCCGACCGGCTGCGTGCCTTCCTCCGGGACCGGCTGCCCGACCCGATGATCCCGGCCGCCTTCGTGGCCATGCCGGAGTTCCCGCTGAACAGCAGCGGCAAGGTGGACCGGGCCGCGCTGCCGGTGCCGGACCCCGCCGCCGAGGACGGCCGCCCGCCCTACGTGGCGCCGCGAACCGCCGCCGAGCGACTGGTCGCCCGCTCCTGGGCGGAACTGCTCAAGGTGGACCGGGTCGGCGCGCACGACGACTTCTTCTCGCTCGGCGGCTCCTCGCTGCTGCTCACCCGGCTGGCCAACCAGCTTCGGGCGGCCTCCGGCAGCAAGGTCGCGCTGCGCGGCCTCTTCGCCGCGCCCACCGTGGAACAGCAGGCGAAGCTGATCGCGGTGCCCGAAGACGACGGCCCGCCGATCGTCCAGGTCGGCCGGACCGGGCCGCTGCCGCTCTCCTTCGGGCAGCGCCGGCTCTGGTTCCTGGACCGGCTGGAGCCGGGCAACACCGAGTGGGTCGCCCCGCTCTTCGTCCGGCTCGGCCCGGAGGTCGAGCAGAGCACGGTCCGGCGGGCGCTGGACGCGCTGACCGGACGGCACGCGATCCTCCGCACCCGGTACGTCGAGGACGGCGGCGAGCCCCGCCAGGTGGTCGACCCGCCGGGCCCGGTCGAGCTGCGGGTCGTCGAGGCCGCCGCGGCCGACCTGGAGACGGTGTTCCGGGCCGAGTTCGAGCGCGGCTTCGACCTGGCCACCGGCCCGGTCTGGCGGGCGCTGCTGGTCCGCTTCCCGGGTACGCCGACGCCGACCCCGCCGACCTCGGTGCGGATCCCGGCCACCGCCGGGCGGGTCCCGGCGGGCGAGTCGGTGCTGCTGCTCACCCTGCACCACATCGCCTGCGACGGCTGGTCGTCGGTGGTGCTTGAGCGGGAGCTGCGGGAACTCTGCGCGGCGGCGGTAGCCGGTCGCGCCCCGGAACTGCCGGAGCTGCCGATCCAGTACCCCGACTTCGCCAGCTGGCAGCAGGGCTGGCTGACCGAGGAGGTGCTGGCGGCGGAGCTGGCGTACTGGCGGAGGACCCTGGACGGGCTCGGGCCGCTGGACCTGCCGACCGACCGGCCCCGACCGGCCCGGCGCGACCCCCGGGGCGCGCTCGCCCCGTTCACCATCCCGCCCGCGCTGGCCGGCGCGATCCGCGACCTCGGCCGGCGGTACGGCGCCTCCCCGTACATGACGATGCTGACCGCGTTCAGCACGCTGCTCGCCCGGTACGCCGGACGCTGGGACGTCGCCGTCGGTACTCCGGTGGCCGGCCGGAACCGGCCCGAGCTGGAGGACATGGTCGGGTTCTTCCTCAACTCGCTGGTGCTGCGGCCGAAGCTGACCGCGGGGATGCGGTTCGGCGAGGCGCTGGAGGCGACCCGGGAGGTCTGCCGGGCGGCCTTCGCACACCAGACGCTGCCGTTCGAGCGGCTCGTCGACGACCTCCAGCCGGATCGGGACATGTCCCGGACCCCGCTGTTCCAGGTCGCGTTCGACCTGCACGACGAGGGGCTCACCGGCGGCGCGGTCCAGGCGGACGACCTGGCCGCGTTCACCGAGGCGTGGCAGATCGCCAAGACCGACCTGACGCTCTTCGTCCGGGTACAGGCCGACGGCACGATGCTCGGCGCGCTGGAGTACGCGACCGCGCTCTTCGACCGCGGCACCGTGGACCGCATGGGCGGGCACCTGGTCCGGCTGCTCCGGGCGGTCACCACGGACCCGGAGCTGCGGCTCGGCGCGGTGGACTTCCTCGGCCCGGTCGACGAGCTGGTCGGCACCGGACGGACCGACCCGTTCCGCACCGGCACCCCGGACCGCTGCCTGCACCAGGTCTTCGAGGACCGGGTGCTGCTCGACCCGGACGCGGTGGCGGTGACCTTCGAGGGTGTTTCGTTGACGTACGCCGAGGTGAACGCCCGGGCGAACCGGCTGGCGCACCGGCTGCGTGCCGGCGGGGTCCGGGCCGGCTCGCTGGTCGGAGTCTGCCTGGAACGGGGCATCGAACTCGTCCCGACGCTGATCGGGGTGCTGAAGTCCGGGGCGGCGTACCTGCCGTTGGATCCGGCGCAGCCGGCGGACCGGCTGGGCCTCATGGTCGGCGACGCGGGCGCGTCGGTGATGGTGACGCAGGCGTCGCTGGTCGGGACGGTCGCCGGCTTCTTCGACGGCGAGCGGGTGGTGCTCGACCAGGAGGATCTGTCGGAGCAGCCGGTGCGGAACCCCACGCCGGTCTCGCACCCCGAGGACCTGATCTACGTGATCTACACGTCGGGGTCGACGGGCCGGCCGAAGGGGGTCTGCCTGACCCACGCCAACGTGCTGCGGCTGTTGCGCACCACCCACCCGCAGTACGCCTTCTCCGCCGACGACGTGTGGACGCTGTTCCACTCGTACGCCTTCGACGTCTCGGTCTGGGAACTCTGGGGTGCCCTGCTCTACGGCGGTCGGCTGGTGGTGGTGCCGCGCGAGGTGACCCGGCTGCCGGACGAGTTCCTGGAGCTGCTGGTCGCCGAGCGGGTGACGGTGCTCAACCAGACCCCGTCGGCGTTCCGCAGCCTGGTCGGGTTCGCCCGGGACGACGATTCCCGGCTGGACCGGCTGTCGCTGCGCGCCGTGGTCTTCGCCGGCGAGAAGTTGGAGATGGCCGAGCTGGCCCCCTGGATGGCCCGGTTCGGTGACCGACCGGCATTGATCAACATGTACGGGATCACCGAGACGACGGTGCACTCCACCTACCACCGGGTACGCCCGCAGGACATCACCGGCGCCGGCAATCCGGTCGGCTATCCGCTGAGCGATACCCGGATCTACCTGCTGGACGGCTACGGCAACCTGGTCCCGGTCGGGGTCCCCGGTGAGATCCACGTCGGTGGTCCGGGCGTGGCCCGGGGCTACCTGAACCGGCCTGAGCTGACGGCGCAGCGGTTCGTGCCGGATCCGTTCGCGGCCGAGCCCGGGGCCAGGATGTACCGCAGTGGTGACCTGGCCCGGCGCCGGCCCGACGGTGGGCTGGACTTCCTGGGCCGGATCGACCACCAGGTGCAGATCCGCGGCTACCGGGTCGAACTCGGCGAGATCGAGAGCGTGCTCGCCGCACACCCCGGCATCCGGAACGCGGTCGTGCTGACCGACGAGCCGGAGCCGGGCCAGCCGAGGGTCGTCGCCTACTACGTACCCGACGCCGACCACCCACCGCTCGTCCCCGACCTGGTCGGCTACTGCGGCAGCCGGCTGCCCGACTACATGGTGCCGGGCGTCTTCGTGCCGCTGGAGAAGATCCCGCTGACCGCCAACGGCAAGCTCGACCGCCGCGCGCTGCCCCGCCCGGCCCGGACGGTCGCCGAGGTCGACACGGCGGGCTACGTCGCGCCGCAGGGCCCGGTCGAGGAGCGGATCGCCGAGATCTGGGCTGAACTGCTCGACGTCGACGCCGGTACCCAGACGAACTTCTTCACCGTCGGCGGCCACTCGATCCTCGCGGTCCGGCTGGCCTCCCGGATCCAGCAGGAGTTCGAGATCGACCTTCCGGTCCGGACCGTCTTCGAGCGGCCCACGATCGCGCGGATCGCCGAGGCGGTCGAGGAGCGGATCCGCGCCGAGATCGACGAGCTATCCGATTCCGACCTGCTGGCCGGTCTGGCGTTGCTGAAGGAGCAAAAGGGATGAGCACGGGCGAGGGCACGATCGAACGCGGTGTCGAGGCGGCCCGGGAGGAACTGCTGCGGGCCCGGCTCGCCGGGCGGCTGCGCGGCGGTCGCCGCGCGGCGCTGACCCGGGTGGACCGGACCGGCCCGCTGCCGCTCTCCTTCGGGCAGCAGCAGATGTGGTTCCTGAGCCGGCTGGACCCGGGCAGCTGGGAGTACCTGGTGCCGCTCGCGCTGCGACTGCGCGGCCGGCTCGACCCGGCCGCACTGCGCCGGGCGCTGACCGAACTGGTCGGCCGGCACGAGATCCTGCGCACCCGCTACGCGCTGGTCGCCGGCGAGCCGACCCAGGTGATCGACCCGGCCGGTCCGGTACCGCTGGCGGTGTCGGACCTGACCGATCTGCCCGAGGCGGAGCGGGAGCGCCGGGGCTTCGAGCGGGCCGCCCAGGAGCCGGCGATTCCGTTCGACCTGGCCACCCAGTGGCCGGTCCGGGCCCGGCTGATCCGGCTGGCCGACGACGACCACCTGCTGGTCGTGGTCTTCCACCACATCGCCTGCGACGCCTGGTCGGTCGGGGTCTTCGCCGAGGAACTCAGCGAGCTGTACGCGGCCGCGCTCACCGGCCGCCCCAGCACCCTCGCCCCGCTGCCCGTGCAGTACGCCGACTACGCCGCCTGGGAGCGGAACCGCTCGGCGGCGGAACACCAGCGGCACCTGGACTACTGGCGGCAGCAGCTCGCCGGGGTGCCGCCGCTGGACCTGCCGGCGGACCGCCCCCGCCCGGCGACCCGGGACTGGGCCGGTGCGGTGGTCGAGGTGGAGCTGCCGGCCGGACTCGGCGGGCAGCTGCGCGACCTCGCCCGCCGGCACGACGCGACCCTGTTCATGGTGCTGCTCACCGGCTACCAGGCACTGCTGTCCAGGTACACCGGCGGCACCGACATCCCGGTCGGCACGGTGGTCTCCGGACGCAACCGGCCCGAGCTTTCCAAGCTGATCGGGTACGGCATCAACAGCCTGGTGATGCGGGCCCGCTGGGACTCCGACATCACCTTCGGTGAGCTGCTGTCGGCCAACCGGCAGACCGTGCTGGCCGCCTTCGACCACCAGGAGGTGCCGTTCGGGCAGCTCGTCGACGAGCTCCAGCCGGAGCGGGACATGTCCCGTACCCCGCTGTTCCAGGTCGCCTTCACCATGCACGAGGCGGGTGCCGGCGGGTACGCGATGCCGGGGCTGGCGGTCGCCCCGCTGGACGCGCTCTCCCAGGTCTCCCGCTTCGACGTGACGCTGCAGATCCAGGAGGCGGCCGACGGCGGGCTGCGCGCCCACCTGGAGTACGCGACCGCGCTCTTCGACGGTGCCACGATGCGGCGGATGGGCGGGCACCTGGTCCGGCTGCTCCAGGCCGTCGTCGCCGACCCGGATCGGTCGCTCTGCACGGTCGAGCTGCTGGACGAGGCAGAGCGGGCCGAGGTCACCGGGGTCGCCGACCCGTTCCGGATCGACCCGGTGCCGCCGACCCGGACCGTGCACCAGGCCTTCGAGGAGCGGGTGGCCGCCGCGCCGGACGCGGTGGCGGTGACCTTCGAGGGTGTCTCGTTGTCGTACGCCGAGGTGAACGCCCGGGCGAACCGACTCGCGCACCGGCTCCGCGCGCTCGGCGTGGGACCGGAGTCCCTGGTCGGGGTCTGCCTGGAGCGGGGCATCGACCTGGTGCCGACCCTGCTCGGAGTGCTGAAGTCCGGGGCCGCCTACCTGCCGTTGGACCCGGCGCAGCCGGTGGACCGGCTGGGCTTCATGGTCGGCGACGCGGGCGCGTCGGTGATCGTGACGCAGTCGTCCCTGGCCGCTACGGTCGCCGGCTTCTCCGCCGGTGCCGTGGTGAACCTGGACGAGGAGGACCTGTCCGGGCAGTCGGCGGAGAACCCCGTTCCGGTCTCCGGCCCGGAGAACCTGATCTACGTGATCTACACGTCGGGGTCGACGGGCCGGCCGAAGGGGGTCTGCCTGACCCACGCCAACGTGCTCCGACTGCTGACCGTCGGCGAGACCCACTACCGGTTCTCCGCCGACGACGTCTGGCCGCTGTTCCACTCGTACGCCTTCGACGTCTCGGTCTGGGAACTCTGGGGTGCCCTGCTCTACGGCGGTCGGCTGGTGGTGGTGCCGCGCGAGGTGACCCGGCTGCCGGACGAGTTCCTGGAGCTGCTGGTCGCCGAGCGGGTGACGGTGCTCAACCAGACCCCGTCGGCGTTCCGCAGCCTGGTCGGGTATGCCCGCAACGACGATCCCCGGCTCGCCGCCCTGGAACTGCGCGCCGTGGTCTTCGCCGGCGAGAAGTTGGAGATGGCCGAGCTGCCCCCCTGGACCGACCGGTTCGGCCTGGACCGCCCGGCCCTGCTCAACATGTACGGGATCACCGAGACGACAGTGCACTCCACCTACCACCGGGTACGCCCGCAGGACATCACCGACCCCGGTAATCCGGTCGGCTATCCCCTCGGGGATCTGCGGATCTATCTGCTGGACGGCTACGGCAACCTGGTCCCGGTCGGGGTCCCCGGTGAGATCCACGTCGGTGGTCCGGGCGTGGCCCGGGGCTACCTGAACCGGCCTGAGCTGACGGCGCGGCGGTTCGTGCCGGATCCGTTCGCGGCCGAGCCCGGGGCCAGGATGTACCGCAGTGGTGACCTGGCCCGGCGCCGGCCCGACGGTGGGCTGGACTTCCTGGGCCGGATCGACCACCAGGTGCAGATCCGCGGCTACCGGGTCGAACTCGGCGAGATCGAGTCGGTGCTCGCCGCACACCCCGGCGTCCGGGACGCGGTGGTGGTGGTCCGGGAGGACATCCCCGGCGACCAGCGACTGGTCGGCTACCTGGTGGCCGAGGGCGACCAGGTGCCGAACCCAACCGAACTACGCGAGTTCCTCGCCCGCGGCCTGCCGGAGTACATGGTGCCGGCGGCGTTCGTGCCGCTGGAGAAGATCCCGCTGACCGCCAACGGCAAGCTCGACCGCCGCGCGCTGCCCGCACCGGACCGCGCCGCGCTCTCCGGAGAGCAGGTCTACGTCGCCCCGCGTACCCCGGTGGAGGAGCGGGTAGCGGCGATCTGGCGGGACGTGCTCGGGGTCGAGCGGGTCGGCGTGCACGACAGCTTCTTCGACCTCGGCGGTCACTCGATCCGGGCGGTCGCCCTGGTCGGCGAGCTGCGGGCGATCGGGCTGGACGTCTCCGTCCGGGACGTCTTCGCGCACCGCACCGTCGCCGAACTCTGCGGGATCCTCGACGGCCGGTCGACGCCGGCTGAGCAGGAGCGCCCGGTGGCACCATTCGAGCTGATCTCCGCCGAGGACCGGGCGAAGGTGCCGGCCGGGGCGAGCGACGCGTACCCGCTGTCCCGGGTCCAGGCCGGCATGGTCGTGGAGATGCTCTCCGACGGGGAGCTGCACGCGTACCACAACGTGACCTCGTTCCGAATCCGGGACGAGCGGCCGTTCGCGCTGGACGCGCTCCGCGAGGCGGCCCGGATCGTGGTGGCCCGGCACGAGGTGCTGCGGACCGCGATCGACCTGACCACGTACTCGGTGCCGATGCAGGTGGTGTACCCGACCGCCGAGATGCCGGTCGGCGAGCGGGACCTGCGGCACCTGGACGCCGCCGAACTGGACCGGTCGCTGCGGGAGTTCACCGCCGTGGAGCGGGCCGACGTCTTCGACCTGACCCAGCCGGCCCTGATGCGGCTGCACGCGCACGTCTGCGACGACAAGACCTGGTGGCTGTCGGTCACCGAGTGCCACGCGATCATCGAGGGCTGGAGCCACCACTCGCTGCTGATGGAGGTGCTGGACCTCTACCGGGAGATCCGGGACGGTGGCACCCCGGCGGAGGTCGAGGCCCCGCCGGTGCGGTTCGCCGACTTCATCGCCGCCGAGCTGCGCTCGCTGGCCTCGGCGGAGGACCGGGACTACTGGCGGGACATCGTCGGCCGGTACGCCCGGTTCTCCCTGCCGACCGGCTGGGGCGACGAGAACGCACCGCGCGAGTCGCTGATGCTCGGGGTGCCGTTCCACGACCTGGAGTCCGACCTGCGCAAGCTGGCCAGCCGGGCGAAGGCGTCGCTGAAGACGGTGCTGCTCGCCGCGCACCTGAAGGTGATGAGCCAGCTCAGCGCCGAGGAGTCGTTCCTGACCGGCCTGGTGCTGCACGGCCGGCCCGAGGTGGTCGGCGCCGACCGGGTCTACGGGATGTACCTGAACAGCCTGCCGTTCGGCTACGACCGGGGTGCCCGGACCTGGCTGGAGCTGGTGACGCGGACGTACGCCCGGGAGATGGAGATCTGGCCCCGCCGCCGGTTCCCGATGCCGGAGATCCAGCGCGAGTTCGGTGACGGCCAGCGGCTGATGGACGTCCGGTTCAGCTACCACGACTTCGACCAGGTCGACCGGGATCTCGTCGACTACATGGCCAGCATCGACGACAGCCCGACCGAGTTCCCGCTCGCCGTGGCGGTCCGGCTCGGCTACGTGACGATGGCGGTCAACCCCCGGGTGCTGAGCCGGGCCAACGGCGACCGGATGGGAGCCATGTACCGGGCCGTGCTGGAGGCGATGGCGGCGGACCCGGAGGGTGACGCCCGGGGCACCTTCCTCGCCGACGAGGAGCGGCAGCGGCTGGTGGTCGAGTGGAACCGCACCACCGCCGAGCCGGCCGGACCGGCCGTACCGGAGCGGTTCGGCGCGCAGGTCTCGGCCACCCCGCACGCGGTGGCGGTGGAGTACGCCGGCCGGCAGCTCAGCTTTGCCGAGCTGGACGCCCGGGCGAACCGGCTCTCCCGGCACCTGCGCGCCTGCGGCGTGGTGCCGGAGTCGGTCGTCGGGGTGCTGCTGGACCGGGGTCCGGACCTGGTCGCCAGCCTCCTGGCGGTCTGGAAGGCCGGCGGCGCGTACGTCCCGCTCGACCCGGCCCATCCGGCCGACCGGCTCGCCGACATGCTGGCCGATGCCGGTGCCCGGGTGGTGGTGACCGGCGCCGGCTACGCCGACCGGTTCCCCGACGTCCCGGTGCGGGTCCTGGTCGACAAGGACGCGCCGGCCATCGCGGGACAGCCCGCGACCCCGCTCGCGGTCCCGACCGACCTGGACCGTTTGGCGTACGTGATTTTCACGTCGGGGTCGACGGGTCGGCCGAAGGGTGTGGCGGTGTCGCATCGTGGGTTGGTCAACCATGTGTCGTGGGCGGCGCGGGAGTTGGTTGGTCGTGGTGTGGGTGGTTCGGCGTTGTTCTCGTCGGTGGCGTTCGATCTGGTGGTGCCGAATGTGTGGGCGCCGTTGGTGTCGGGTCAGCGGGTGTGGTTGGCGGGTGCGGATCTGGATATGGCGGATCTGGGTCGGGAGTTGGTGGCGGCGGGTCCGTTCAGTTTCCTGAAGCTGACCCCCGGCCACCTGGAGATCCTCGCGCACCAGCTCGCACCGGGCCAGGCCAGTGGGCTCGCCGCCGTCACGGTGGTGGCCGGCGAGGCGTTCACCCGGCAGACGCTGGAACGCTGGCGCGAGTGCGCCCCCGACGCGGAGTTGGTCAACGAGTACGGGCCGACGGAGGCGTCGGTTGGCACCTGTGTCCACCCGGTTCGGGACGCGCGGACCGCTGATGTGGTGCCGATCGGTCGGCCGTTGCCGGGGATGGCGATGTACGTCCTTGATGCTGACCTGTCGCCGGTTCCGGTGGGTGTGTTGGGTGAGTTGTTCGTCGGTGGGGTGGGGGTTGCTCGGGGTTATGTGAATCGTCCGGAGTTGACGGCGGAGCGGTTCGTGCCGGATCCGTTCGGTTCTGTTCCGGGTGCCCGGCTTTATCGCACGGGTGATCTGGTGCGGGTGTTGGCGTCGGGCGATGTGGAGTTCGTGGGTCGGGTTGACGATCAGGTGAAGGTGCACGGGTATCGGATCGAGTTGGGTGAGGTCCGGTCGGTGTTGCTGGAGCACGACGCGGTTCGCGATGCGGTGGTGGTCGCGGTGGGTGCGGCGTCGGACAAGCGTCTGGTGGCGTACTGCGTGCCCGTTTCGTCGGGTGGGCTGGATGTGGCCGGGTTGACGGCGCATGTGGCGGCTCGGTTGCCGGAGTACATGGTGCCGGCGGGGTTCGTGTCGTTGGATGCGTTGCCGTTGAACGCGAACGGGAAGGTGGATCGGCGGGCGTTGCCGGATCCGGATTCTGCTGTGGTGGATGCGGGTTCGGTGTTTGTGGGTCCGCGTACGCCGGTGGAGGAGCGGATCGCTGCGGTGTGGCGGGAGGTGCTGGGCCTGGATCGGGTGGGGGTGATGGAGAGTTTCTTCGATCTGGGTGGGCATTCGATTCGTGCGGTGGCGTTGGTGGGGAGGTTGCGGGCGGCGGGGTTCGAGGTGGCGGTCCGGGACGTGTTCCAGTACCGCACGGTCGCCGAACTCGCCGAGAAGCTCGCCGGTCCGGCGCCGGAGGCGGCCGTCGAGGGTACGACCGTCGACGGGCCGACCGTGGCGCCGTTCGCGCTGGTGTCCACGGAGGACCGGGCGAAGCTGCCGGCCGGGGTGGTCGACGCGTATCCGCTGTCGCAGGTGCAACTCGGCATGGTCGTCGAGATGCTGGCCGACAGCGACCTGCACGCCTACCACAACGTCACCTCGTTCCGGCTGCGCACCGAGCGGCCGTTCGGCCTGGCGGCGCTGCGCGAGGCGGCCCGGATCGTGGTCGAGCGGCACGAACTGCTGCGAACCTCGTTCGACCTGACCACGTACTCGGTGCCGATGCAGCTCGTGCACGACACCGCCGAGATCCCGATCGGCGTACGCGACATCCGGCAGCTCGACGCCGCCGGGCGGCAGCAGGCGATCCGGGAGTTCACCACGGCGGAACGGGCCGAGCTGTTCGACCTCGGGGTGGCTCCGCTGCTGCGGTTCACCGTGCACGAGGAGAGCGACGAGGCGTGGTGGATGTCCGTCACGGTCTCCCACCCGATCACCGAGGGATGGAGCCACCGGGCGATGCTGACCGAGCTGTTGGAGCTCTACCAGCAGCTCCAGGCCGGCGAGCAGCCCGCACCCGCGACCCGGCCAGCGGTCCGGTACGCGGACTTCGTCGCCGCCGAACTGGACTCGCTCTCCTCGACCGAGGACCGCGACTACTGGCGCGGGATCGTCGACGGCTACACCCGACTGTCGCTGCCGACCGGCTGGGCTGGTGATCCGGCGACACCCCGGGAGCCGTACTCGGTCACCGTGCCGGTCCGGGACCTGGAGCCGGAGCTGCGGGCACTGGCCACGGCGACGCGTACGTCGTTGAAGGCGGTGCTGCACGCCGCGCACCTGAAGGTGATGAGCCAGCTCACCGACGAGCCGGTCTTCTACACCGGCCTGGTGTGCAGCGCGCGGCCCGAGGTCGACGGCGCCGACCGGGTCTACGGCATGTACCTCAACACGCTGCCCTTCGCCCACCGGCGCGGCGCGGCGACCTGGGGCGAGCTGGTCCGGCAGGTCTTCGACCGCGAGGTCGAACTCTGGCCGCACCGGCGCTACCCGATGCCGGCGATCCAGCGCGAGCTGGCCGACGGGCAGCGCCTGCTCGACGTGCGGTTCAGCTACCAGGACTTCGACGCGGTCGACACCGAGCTGGTCGACGTGGAGTCCGGTCTCGGCGAGGGGGCCACCGAGTTCGGTCTGGCCGTCGCCGCGATGACCGGCAGCCTGGTACTGACCGCCGACACGCACGTGCTGAGCCGGCCGGACGCGACCCGGCTCGGCGCGATGTACCGGGCGGTGCTGGCGGCGATGGCGGCGAGTGGTGCCGACGGCGACGCCCGGGACAACCACCTGCCGGCGGACGAGCGGGAGCGGCTGCTCGGCGAGTACGCCGTCAACCCCACCGCGGCACCGACCCGTACCGTGCCGGAGCTGGTGGCCGACGTGGTGGCCGCGCACCCGGACCGGACCGCGGTGGCACTCGGCGAACTGGAACTCGACTACGCGGAGCTGGATGCCCGGGCGAACCGGCTGGCCCGGCACCTGCGGTCCCGGGGCGTGGGGCCGGAGTCCCTGGTCGGGGTGCTGCTGGACCGGGGTCCGGACCTGATCGCCACCTTCCTGGCGGTCTGGAAGACCGGTGGCGCGTACGTGCCGCTGGACCCCTCCTTCCCGGCCGACCGGGTGAACACGATGCTCGCCGACGCCGGTGCCCGGGTGGTGGTCACCCGGTCCCGGCACGCGGACCGCTTCGACCCGGCGCTGGACTGCGTCCTCGTCGACACCGAGCGCCTGGAGATCGGCAACCGTCCGGCGACCCCGATCGCCGAACCCGCCGACCTGGACCGTTTGGCGTACGTGATTTTCACGTCGGGGTCGACGGGTCGGCCGAAGGGTGTGGCGGTGTCGCATCGTGGGTTGGTCAACCATGTGTCGTGGGCGGCGCGGGAGTTGGTTGGTCGTGGTGTGGGTGGTTCGGCGTTGTTCTCGTCGGTGGCGTTCGATCTGGTGGTGCCGAATGTGTGGGCGCCGTTGGTGTCGGGTCAGCGGGTGTGGTTGGCGGGTGCGGATCTGGATATGGCGGATCTGGGTCGGGAGTTGGTGGCGGCGGGTCCGTTCAGTTTCCTGAAGCTGACCCCCGGCCACCTGGAGATCCTCGGCCAGCAGGCCGAGCCGGCCCAGCTCGCCGCACTGGCCGAGGTCGTGGTGGTGGCCGGCGAGGCCCTGCCCGGCCCGGTCGCCGAGAACTGGCGCCGGTTCCTCGGCGACGGCCGCCTGGTCAACGAGTACGGCCCGACGGAGGCGTCGGTCGGTACCTGCGTCCACCCCGTCACCGGCACGCCCGGCTCGGACGTGGTACCGATCGGTCGTCCGCTGCCCGGCATGGCGATGTACGTGCTGGACGCCGATCTGTCGCCGGTCCCGCTGGGTGTGTTGGGTGAGTTGTTCGTCGGTGGGGTGGGGGTTGCTCGGGGTTATGTGAATCGTCCGGAGTTGACGGCGGAGCGGTTCGTGCCGGATCCGTTCGGTTCTGTTCCGGGTGCCCGGCTTTATCGCACGGGTGATCTGGTGCGGGTGTTGGCGTCGGGCGATGTGGAGTTCGTGGGTCGGGTTGACGATCAGGTGAAGGTGCACGGGTATCGGATCGAGTTGGGTGAGGTCCGGTCGGTGTTGCTGGAGCACGACGCGGTTCGCGATGCGGTGGTGGTCGCGGTGGGTGCGGCGTCGGACAAGCGTCTGGTGGCCTACTGCGTGCCGGCCTCGCCTGGTGAGCTGCCGGTGGGTGTGCTGGTGGAGCACTGTGGCGTGCGGTTGCCGGAGTACATGGTGCCGGCGGGGTTCGTGTCGTTGGATGCGTTGCCGTTGAACGCGAACGGGAAGGTGGATCGGCGGGCGTTGCCGGATCCGGATTCTGCTGTGGTGGATGCGGGTCCTGTTTACGTGGGGCCGCGTACGCCGGTGGAGGAGCGGATCGCTGCGGTGTGGCGGGAGGTGCTGGGCCTGGATCGGGTGGGGGTGACGGAGAGTTTCTTCGATCTGGGTGGGCATTCGATTCGTGCGGTGGCGTTGGTGGGGAGGTTGCGGGCGGCCGGGTTCGAGGTGGCGGTCCGGGACGTGTTCCAGTACCGCACGGTCGCCGAACTCGCCGAGAAGCTCGCCGGCCAGTCGGTCACCGATCAGCCGGCCGAGGCCGGTCCGGTGGCGCCCTTCGCGCTGATTTCCGCCGAGGACCGGGCGCAGCTGCCGGCCGGGGTGGTCGACGCGTACCCGCTGTCGCAGGTGCAACTCGGCATGGTCGTCGAGATGCTCGGCGGGGTGGGCGGTAACCGCTACCACAACACCAGCTTCTTCCGGATCCGGGACGAGCGGCCCTTCCAGCCGGAGGCGCTGCGCGAGGCGGCCCGGATCGTGGTCGAGCGGCACGAACTGCTGCGGACCTCGTTCGACCTGGACACGTACTCGGTGCCGATGCAGCTCGTGCACGACACCGCCGAGATGCCGGTCGAGGTGTGCGATGTGCGGCACCTGGACGACCCGGGCCGGGAGCGGGCCCTGCACGACCTGATCGCCCGGGAGCGGTCGAGCCTGTTCGACCTGGCCAACCCGCCGCTGCTCCGGATGGCCGGGTTCGTGGAGGGCGACGACGCCTGGCGGCTCGGTTTCACCCAGTGCCACGCGGTCACCGAGGGCTGGAGCCAGCAGTCGCTGCTGATGGAGGTGCTCGACCTCTACCGGCAGCTTGCCGCCGGCGAGACCCCCGAGCCGGTCGCCGCACCCGAGATCCGGTACGCGGACTTCATCGCGGCCGAACTCGACTCGCTGGGGTCGGCGGTGGATCGCGACTACTGGCAGGGAATCGTCACCCGGCACGCCCGGTTCACCCTGCCCGCCGGTTGGGGCGGTGCCGCCGACGACGCCAGCAGCTTCCGGATCCCGGTCGGCTTCCCGGACCTGGAGCCCGGGCTGCGCGCGCTGGCGACGGCGACCCGTACGTCGATGAAGGCGGTGCTGCACGCCGCACACCTGAAGGTGCTCAGCCAGCTCACCGACGAGCCGGCGTTCTTCGCCGGGCTGGTGTGCAGCGCCCGACCCGAGATCGACGGCGCCGACAAGGTCTACGGGATGTACCTCAACACGCTGCCGTTCGCGCACGACCGGATGGCCGGCACCTGGGGTGACCTGGTCCGGCAGGTCTTCGACCGCGAGGTCGAACTCTGGCCGCACCGGCGCTACCCGATGCCGGCGATCCAACGCCAGGTCGGCGGCCGGCAGCTCATCGAGGTGATGTTCAGCTATCAGGACTTCCACCAGGTCGACACGGATCTCGTCGACGTGCGGGCCGGCGCGGGCGACGCCGCCAACGAGTTCGCGCTCGCGGTGTCGACCGGTCCGGGGCACCTGATGCTGCGGGTCCGGCGCTCCGCACTGACCCCGGAGAACGCCGAGCGGGTGGTGGCGATGTACCGGGCGGTGCTGGAGTCGATGGCCGCCGGTGCCGACGGTGACGCCCGGGCGACGTACGTGCCGGCGGGGGAGCTGGAGACGGTGTTGACCGACTGGAACGACACGGCCGTGGAGTGGTGAGCAGGATGAGTCGATCGGTGCACCACGTAATCGAGGCACAGGCCGCGGCCACCCCGAAGTCGGTGGCGGTGGTCCAGGGTGGCGAGCGGGTCCGGTACGCCGAACTCGACGCGCTGGCGAACCGGTACGCCCGGCACCTGCGGGCGGCCGGGGTCGGGCCGGAGGCGGTGGTCGGGGTGCTGTTGCCCCGGGAGCCGTCGCTGCTGGCCTGGCTGCTGGCGGTCTGGAAGACGGGCGCCGCCTACGTGCCGCTGGACCCGGACCTGCCGCCGGAACGGCTCGGCTACATGCTGGAAACCGCCGGGGCGGAGCTGGTGGTGAGCGAGTCACGGCTGGTCGGCCGGCTGGACGGGGTCTACTCCGGCCGGCACGTCCTCGCCGACCGGGACTCCGACGTGATCGAGTCCCGGCCGGCGGAACCGGTGTCCCGCCGTGACGACCAGCACCAACTGGCGTACATCATCTTCACCTCCGGTTCGACGGGCCGGCCCAAGGGCGTACAGGTCTCGCACCGCGCGCTGCTGAACCTGCTCTTCTCGATGCGGCGGCTGCTCGACGCCGACAGCGATGACGTCTGGCTCGCCGCGACCTCGCTCTCCTTCGACATATCCGGGCTGGAGCTGTACCTTCCGCTGGTCACCGGCGGCCGGCTGGTGCTGGCCGACGATGACGAGGTGGGGGACAGCGGCGAACTGCTCGGCCTGCTGGACCGCTTTCCGGTGACCCACGTCCAGGCGACGCCGTCCGGCTGGAAGCTGCTGCTGGACGCCGGATTCGCGGAGCGGCCGGTGGTCGGGCTGGTCGGCGGCGAGGCGCTGCCGCCGGTGCTCGCCGGTGAACTGCGCGGCCGGGTGAAGCGACTCGTCAACGTCTACGGTCCGACCGAGACGGCCATCTGGTCGACCACCTGGGAGGTGCCCGGCGACGTCGAGGTGGTGCCGATCGGCCGACCCATCGCCAACACCCGGACCTACGTGCTGGACCGGGATCTCCAGCCGGTCGCGCTCGGCGTCGTCGGCGAGCTGTACATCGCCGGTGACGGCGTCGCCCGGGGGTACGTCAACCGCCCGGAGCTGACCGCCGAGAAGTTCCTGCCGGAGCCGTTCGGCAGGGCAGCCGGGAGCCGGATGTACCGCACCGGCGACCTGGTCCGGTACGGGCCGGGCGGCAACCTGGAGTTCCTGGGCCGGGCGGACCACCAGGTGAAGATCCGGGGGCACCGGATCGAGCTGCCCGAGATCGAGGAGCGGCTGCTCGCCCATCCGAGCGTCCGCAACGGTGTGGTGGTGGCCCGGGAGGACACCGGCGGCGAGAAGTGGCTCGCCGGCTACGTCGTACCGGTGGACGGCCGGCCGATCGAGCCGACCGAGCTGCGGGAGTTCCTGGCCGCGGCGCTGCCCGGCTACATGGTGCCGGCCGCGTTCGTCTCCCTGGACGCGCTGCCGCTGAACTCGGCCGGCAAGGTGGACCGGCGGGCCCTTCCGGCGCCGGAGCGGACCTCGTTCGGCGGGGAGCGGGAGTTCGTGGCGCCGCGCACCGAGACCGAGCGGCGGATCGCCCGGGTCTGTGTCGAGGTGCTCGGCATCGACCGGGTGGGTGTGCACGACAGGTTCTTCGACCTGGGCGCCGACTCGATGCGGATCGTGCAACTCGTCACCGCCGCCCGGAAGGCCGGACTCCCGGTCTCGTTGCGGATGTTGTACCAGCACGGCACGGTCGCCGAGCTGGCCGTCGCCCTCGGCGCGCCGGCCCCGGCCAGTGTCCTGGTCGAACCGACCCAGCTTCTCCCCGTCGTCGAGCCCGGGAAGGCCGAGGGCGGTCCGTCGCCGCTGCCCATCATGTCCGCACACCACGTGCCAGGGGCGAGTGTCGCGCTGGTCCGGGCCGGCCAGGTCGCCGAGGTACGCGGCTACGGCGTACTGGTCGCCGGCGGAGCCGAGCCGGTCACCCCGGAGACCCCGTTCCAGGTCGCCTCGATCAGCAAGCACGTCACCGCGCTCGGGGTACTCCGGCTGGTCCGCGAGGGGCGGCTGGAGCTGGACGTCGACGTGAACCGGTATCTGACCTCGTGGCGGGTGCCGGACGGACCCGGGCCGGTCACCGTACGGCACCTGCTGGCGAACGTCTCCGGCCTCTCCACCAGCCCGAACACCGGGTACGCCCCGACCGAGCCGGCACCGTCCCTGCTCGACGTGCTGTACGGCCGCCCGCCCGCGACATCCGAGCCGGTCCGGCCCGACCTGGCCCCGGGGGAGTCGTTCCGGAAGACCAACAGCCACTACGCGGTGTTGCAACAGGTGCTGGTCGACCTGACCGGGGAACCTTTCCCGGAGCTGATCGACCGGCTCGTCCTCGCACCGCTGGGCATGACCGGCAGCAGCTTCGACCCGGCGTTCCCGGCCGACCCGGCCCGACGGGTAGCGCTCGGGCACGACGCGCACGGGGTACCCGTACCCGGTGGCTGGCGTAACCGCCCGGCGCTGGCCGCCGGGGGTCTCTGGACGACCGCCGCGGACCTGGCCCGGGTGCTGGTCGAGATCCACCGCGCGCACCGGGGCGGCGGTGAGCTGCTCACCCCGGGGCTCGCCGCCGAACTGGTGGCGGTCGCCTCGCCGGGCAGCTTCTACGGTCTCGGCACGGTCGTCGACGACACCGCGCCGGACCTGGAGTTCGGCCATCCGGGCGAGACGGTCGGCTACCGGGCGATGACCCTGGGCCGGCTCCGGGCCGGCGACGGCTTCGTGGTGCTGACCAACTCCGAGTCCGGCAAGGCGGTGCAGTCGTTCGTCGCCACCGAGCTGGCCGGCTGGGCCGAGCGGCCCGGCGGTGCAGAGCCGACCGGTTACGCCGCGGTCGGCGACGGCGAGACCATCCGGGTCGGGGAGCCGGCCGGCCGTCCCGGCCTCGCCGCCGACCGGGCCGGGGACGTGCCGCCGGCCGGCGGCACGGTGCGGGAGGAGGCGCGGGCGGTGCGGCATCTGATTTCGATCAACGACCTGACCGACGAGGACCTGCGGTCCATCGTCGCCCGGGGGGTACGGTTCCGGTCCGGGCGGGCCCGGCGGGAGCGGCCGCTCGACGGCGACGTGGTCGGCGTCTACTTCAGGAAGACCTCGACCAGGACCCGGACCGCGTTCTCCAGCGGTGCGCTGCGGCTCGGGGCGCAGATCGTCGCGTACGGGCCGGACGATCTCCAGCTCAACACCGGCGAGACGTACGCCGACACCGGTCGGGTGATGTCCCGGATGCTCGACGCGCTGGTGGCCCGGACCTCGGGCGACCCGGCGGAGCTGCGCCAGCTGGCTGGCCAGGACCGGATGTCGGTGGTCAACGCGATGACCGCCGACGAGCACCCGACCCAGGCGCTGACCGACCTGACCACGATGCTCGACCACTTCGGTCGGATCGACGGGCTGCGGGTGCTCTACGTCGGGGAGGGCAACAACAGCGCCGCCGCGCTCGCCCTGGCCCTGACCCGGTACGCCGGCACCCACCTGGAGCTGCGGACGCCACCCGGCTACGGGTTGACCGAGGAGATCAGGTCGACCGCCACCGCTCAGGCGGCCCGGGGTACCGCGACGATCTGCGAGCGGCACGACATGGCCGAGCTGCCCGCCGGGTTCGACGTCATCTACACCACCCGGTGGCAGACGACCGGCACCAGCAAACCCGACCCGAACTGGCGGGAGATCTTCGCCCCGTTCCAGGTCGGCACCGGGCTCTGGGCCGGCAGTCCGGACGCGGTCTTCATGCACGACCTGCCGGCGCACCGTGGCGAGGAGGTCACCGCCGAGGTGCTGGACGGGCCGGCGAGCATCGCCTTCGAGCAGGCGGAGAACAAGCTGCACAGCGCGATGGCGGTACTGGAGTGGTGCCGTCGTGGTCCGGTCGGCGAACCGCCAGGGACCGGCTCGTGAGCCTCGTGGAGGAGCCCGCCCCGCCATCCGGCGGGGCGGTGCCGCGCGGTGCGCCGTCGGCGCCGTCCACCGCCTCGTCGGCGCCGCCCGGTGTGGCGGTGCCGTCCGATCCCGGCGGGCCGCCCGCGAATCCCGGCGGGCCGCCCGTGCCGAGCGTCCCGCTGCGCCGTAACCGGGACTTCCTGCTGCTCTGGACCGGGGCGGCCGGCACCCTGACCGGGGCGCGGATCACCTCGATCGCGTACCCGATGCTGGTGCTCTGGTACACCGGCTCGGCCGGCAACGCGGGCCTGGTCGGTGCCGCCGCGCTGCTGCCGCACCTGCTCGTGCAGTTGCCGGCGGGCGCGTTCGTGGACCGCTGGGACCGGCGCCGGATGATGATCCTCTGTGACCTGGGTTGTCTCGTCGCCACCGGCAGCGTCGCGGTGGCGGTGCTGTTCGATCGGGTCTGGGTGCCCCAGCTCATGGTCGTGGCGTTCGTGCAGACCAGCCTGACCGTCTTCTACCAGCTTGCCGAGCGGGCCGCCGTCCGGCACCTGGTCCCGGCCGAGCAGTTGCCGGCCGCGCTGACCCAGAACGAGACCCGTGGCCGGGCCGCGGTGCTGATCGGCCAGCCGCTGGGCGGCCTCCTCTTCACCGCTGCCAGGTGGGCGCCGTTCCTGTTCACCACGGTCGCCCACCTCGGTTCGCTGCTGGCGTTGCTGCTGATCCGGCGACCCTTCCAGCAGACCCGGCCGGCGGGCCGCGGTACGCTGCGCGCCGACATCGCCGAGGGCGTTGCCTGGCTCTGGCACCAGCGCTTCCTGCGTACCGTGCTGGGTTACGTCGCGGTCAGCAACGCCGTCTTCCAGGCGCTGACCCTGACCCTGATGGTCACCATCCGCAACGGTGGCGGTTCGGCCGCGCTGGTCGGTGCGGTGATCGGAGCCAGCGGGGTGGGCGGGATGCTCGGCGCGCTGAGCGGGATGTGGTGGATGCGCCGGGCCACCCTGCGGACCCTGGTGGTGGGCGGGCTGGCGGCCTGGGCGCTGACGGTGCCGCTGATGGCGTTCACCACCGATCCGGTCAGCCTGGCGGTGATCTTCGCCGTCAACAGCTACGTCGGCGGTCTGTTCAACGTGGTCGGCGGGGTCTACATGGTACGGATCACCCCGGACCCGATGATGGGCCGGATCGGCGCCGTCGCCACGCTGCTCGCCTCGGGGGCGAACTTCCTCGGCGCGCTGGCCGGCGGGGTGCTGCTGGGCGGTGCCGGGGTCCGGGCGACGGTGCTGGGTCTGAGCGCGGTGATGGCCTCGCTGGTGCTTCTCGCCCTGGTCAGTCCGGCGGTGCGGGGCATCGTCAAGTCCCCGGACAACGCTCGGCTCGTCCGCCGGCTCGGCCGGCACGCCGCGCCGGGCCGCAACGACATCGTCCGGCCGGCAGCCGACTGGTCCGGGAGCGGTGGAGCCGGCGTCGAGCGGTCTGATGGCCGCAGTATCGAGAAAGTATAGATCTTGCCCTCATCCTTGGACTGGATGACGGCTGTGTCACCGACGCATTACCTTCCGATTCCCGCTACCGGTCTCCACCTTCGCGGGAGTCCCCTCGAAGGGAGAGTCCGATGGAAGGTCACCAGACCTGGAGACCGATGGAGATCGACCCGGCGGCCGCCGGGGTCGAGGCGAGTCCGCAGGGGCTGGTCGACTACCTTTCGACCACGCCGGACCTGGCAGAGCTGCTGACCGCGGAGAAGGCGCTGGTCTTCCGGGGCTTCCAGGTGACGGAGGAGACGCTCGACCCGGTCATGGACCGGCTGCTGCCCAACCGCCTGGCGTACGTGCACGGCAACTCGCCGCGCACCAAGGTGGGGAAGAACGTCTACACCTCCACCGAGTACCCGCCCGAGTTCACCATCTCGATGCACAACGAGCTGTCGTACGCGCACCAGTGGCCGTCCCGGCTGATGTTCTTCTGCCACACGGCCGCGGAGACCGGCGGCGCCACTCCGGTGGTCGACGGTGTCCGGTGGCTGGAGTCCCTGGACCCGGAGGTACGCGCCGCGTACGCCGGCGGGGTGCGCTACACCCAGAACCTGCACGACGGCTTCGGCCTCGGCAAGAGCTGGCAGGACACCTTCGAGACCGCCGACCGGGACGAGGTCGAGGCGTTCCTGAGCAGCACCGAGGCGAGCTGGGAGTGGAAGCCCGACGGCGGGCTGCGGGTCACCCAGGACCGCCCGTCCACCACCCGGCACCCGGTGACCGGGACCGAGGTGTGGTTCAACCAGTCGGACCAGTGGCACCCGGCGGCGCTCGGTGACGAGACCGCGAAGTCGCTGGCCGAGGTGCTCCCGCCGGACGAGTTGCCGCAGTCGGTCACCTTTGCCGACGGCACCCCGATCCCGGACGAGTACGTCATCCAGGTCCGCGACCGTGGGCTGGAGAGCGCCGTCGACGTCGACTGGCGGCAGGGCGACGTGCTCTTGATCGACAACGTACTGGTCGGCCACGGCCGGCGCCCGTTCACCGGACGGCGTCGGGTCCTGGTGGCGATGTCCGACTGATCCTTTCCCGACCTGAACCGCGGGCTCGTCCAGACGAAGGACTCCGACCATGACTCTCTCCACCACTGACACCGGAACAATGCCGCACCTGGTCACCCGCGAGTCGGCCGGCGCCGAGATCGGGGAGCTGATCCGGGCCGATCGCGCCGGCCTGCGGAGGATTCTCAACGAGCGGGGTGCGCTGCTGCTGCGCGGCTTCTCCGTCGGCGGCGTGGACGGCTTCGACGCGGTGGTACGCGCGCTCTCCGGCCCGCCGCTGACCTATTCGGAGCGCTCCTCGCCGCGTAGCACCATCAAGGGCCAGGTCTACACCTCGACCGACTATCCGCCGGAAGAGGAGATCTTCCTGCACAACGAGAACTCCTATCAGGCGGTGTGGCCGCTCACCCTCTACTTCTACTGCCGCCAGGCGCCGGCCACCCGGGGCGCGACCCCGCTGGCCGACATCCGCAAGGTGTATCGGGCGATCGACCCGACGATCCGGGAGGAGTTCGTCCGGCGGGGCTGGATGGTGGTGCGCAACTTCCACGGCTCGTTCGGCACATCCTGGCAGCAGATCTTCAACACCGACGACCGGGTGGCCGTCGCCGAGTACTGCGCCGGCAACGGGATCGAGACCGAGTGGCGGGACGGCGGCGGGCTGCGGACCCGGGCGGTCCGCAAGCCGGTGCACACACATCCGGTCAGTGGCGAGACGGTGTGGTTCAACCACGCGACGTTCTTCCACGTGACGACGTTGCCGAAGGACGTCCGGGAGGGGGTCCTGGAGATGTTCGACGAGGAGGACCTGCCGACGAACACCTACTACGGCGACGGGGCGCGGATCCCGGACGACGTCATCGCCCACCTGCGCGACTGCTACCGGGCCGCGACCGTACGGTTCGACTGGCAGTACGACGACGTGCTGGTGGTGGACAACATGCTCGCGGCGCACGGTCGCGAGCCGTTCACCGGCCCTCGGCAGATCGCGGTGGCGATGGCGGAGCCGTCGAACGCCTGACCAAGTAGCCGAAACGGTTGACTCAGTTAGCCGAAACGGTTGACCCGGCGAGTCGAAACGTCTGACCCAACAAGCGGAGCCCGCCTCCGGCAGCCCCATGGCCGCCCGGGCGGGCTTCTCGCGTGGCGCGTCCGCTATTTCCCGACTCCGCCGCGGGGCCCGTTCCGGCCATGGATCGCCCGGTTACGGACGAGAATGTGAAACTGTCTTGTCTTATAGATACGCGACCGTATCCCCGCGACGCCCGCCTATGTTGTCTGCTTCGACAAAGAAGTGGAAGTGTCCCGACCGAACCGGGCCAATTGCCCTGGTGAGCGGGACATTGCGGCAACGTGGAACGAGGTTACTTTTCGGTAGTAAAGACCCGGGCCCGATAAGTGGCAGGATGTTTTCCAGATGCTTCGCGCAAAGTTCTTATCGGTGTCTCCAACCTGACTTGATTGAATATGCGTGCACCGATATCGTAGGCGGAACCGTCCGTGAGCGTTTGGGGAGATCTGGCGTCCGCGGTCGTGGCCCCCGGAGCCGGTCGCTCATTGGGTGGTCCGCCGTGGTTGGCCACGCTTCCCGTAGCCAACATTTTGGGGGGAAATGCGGGTGGGAATCGTGGGTTTGGTGGAGCGGGTCGCCCGACGCGCCGACCAGGATCCGGACCGGGAGGCTGTTGTCCTCCTCCGCTGGGGCGAACGTGAGGAGCATTCGGAATCTTTGTGTTACGGCGAGCTGGACCGGGCAGCCCGGGAGTTGGCCGGCCGCCTGCGGGACCGGTGCCGTCCGGGTGATCGGGCACTGCTGCTCTATCCGACCGGCCTCGAGTTCGTCAAAAGCATCCTGGGCTGCATGTACGCCGGGATCGTGCCGGTGCCGGCCCCGCTGCCCAACGGGGACAAGCACCACCTCATGCGGGCCACCGGGATAGCGCTGGACTCCGATCCGCGCATCGTGTTGACCGACAGCGCGAGCCTGGTCACCGTCTCGGACTGGATGAGTCAGGACGGGCTGGACCGGCTGCTGTGTACCGCCACCGACATCGCCGGGCCGGCCGCCCCGGGTGCGTGGGACGGCCCTACACACATCAGTCCGGGCGGGCTCGCGCTGCTGCGCTACACCACGGGCTCCACGAGCGATCCGAAAGGCGTAATGATCAGCCATGGCAACCTGACGCACAACTTCGAGATATTTCGGGACGCTTTTTCCCTGACGCCCGAGGACCGTTCCCTTGGGTGGCTGCCATTGCACGACGGTGCCGGCCTGATCGAAATGCTGCTCGAACCGCTCTATCGCGGTGCCACCACCGTGCTCATGGCGGCCGACGATTTCTTTACTGATCCGGTCCGCTGGTTGAAAGCTATTGACAAATACGATGTACGGCTCAGTTCCGCACCCGGCTTCGCGTACCGGTTGTGTGCGCGGGAGGTGACCGACGAGCAGGTCAGGGGCGTGGACCTGACCCGCTGGGAGCACGCCTGCGTCGGCGGCGCCGACCCGATCGAACCCGAGCCCCTGATCGAATTCGCCGACCGGTTCGCGCCGGCCGGCTTCCGTCGCGAGGCGGTCCGGGTGGGCTATCACATCGCCGAGTCGACACTGTTCGTGTCCGGTACCCGCCCCGGTCGTCCGCTCGCATTGGAAAGGTTCGATCCGAGCCGGTTGGAACAGAACATTCTGTTGCCGGCGGCGGCCGATGCGGCCACGGCGAGATCGCTCGTCAGCAGTGGCACGGTGAACGGTCTCGACGTCAGGATCGTCGACCCGGACACCGCCGCCGTGCTACCCGACGGGCGACTCGGCGAGATCTGGATCCGGGGCCGGAGCGTGGCCCGCGGCTACTGGCGGCGGGCGGTGGAGAGCGACCGGGTCTTCGGGGCGACCACCGCCGACGGCGAGGGCGGTTACCTGCGCACGGGTGATCTCGGGGTCTGGGCCGGTGCCGAGCTCTACGTGCTGGGTCGGATGCGGGAGATGCTCGTCATCGGCGGGCGGAGCCTCTACCCGCACGACATGGAGAAGGCGGTACGCATCTCCGACACCCGCTTCGCCGACCTGACCGGTACGGTCTTCGCGGTGCCGTCGCCCCGGCAGGAGATCGTCGTCCTGCACGAGGTCCAGGCGGAGCCGGTCGACCCGGCCACGCTGTCGTCACTGGCCCGCGCCGTCAAGGACTGGCTCAGCCGATGCTTCGGGGTGCGGGTGGCCAACGTGGCCTTCCTGCGCCCCGGCAAGGTCCGCAAGTCGCCCGGTGGCAAGGTGCAGCGGGCGCTGATGCGGGAGCTGTTCATGGCCGACGCCCTCGACCCGGTCTACGAGGACCTGGACATCGAGACGCGGCGCCGCTACCGCGCCGTCGGCCGGCCGCTCGCGGTGGGCCACGGCAAGGACTTCCGATGAGCCGCGGCGGGCGGCTTGCGTCCGTTCGCGACTGCGGGGCTCCGCTGCGCTACGCTCCTCGCGCTCACCGGAGGTCCTGATGTTCGGAACCCCGCCGACTCCGGCGCCGCCCGATCCCACCGACCCGGAGCTGGCCGACCATTCCCGGTCGAGGGGGATGGAATTCCGGATCCTCGGCTCGGTCGAGGTGGTCGACTCGACCGGCGTGGTCGAGCTCAGCGCGTCCAAGGTGCGCACCGTGCTCGCCGTACTGCTGCTGGCGCGGGGGCGGGTGGTCTCCGACTCGCGACTCGCCGTCGTGCTCTGGGGGGACGACCCGCCGGTCACCGCCGCCGCGCAGATCCAGACGTACGTCTCCCGGCTGCGCGCCAAGCTCGCCCCGGACGCCGAGATCGTCCGGCAGCGCCCCGGTTACGTACTTCGGGTCGCGCCCGAGCGGTTCGACCTGGTGCGTTTCGAGCAACTCGCGGCGCGCGGCCGGGACGCTCTCGCCGAGAGTCGGCCGGCCGACGCCGCCGCGGCGCTGCGCGGCGCCCTCGCGCTCTGGCGCGGTCCCGCCCTCGCCGGGGTGACCGAGTTCCTCAGCGACGCGGAGCGGCCCCGCCTGGAGGAGGCGCGGCTGGCCGTGCTCGGCGACCGGATCGACGCCGAACTGGCGCTCGGCCAGCACGGGCGGCTGGTCGTCGAACTGACCGGACTGGTCGCCGTGGAACCGCTGCGCGAGCAGTTGCGCAGCCAGCTCATGCTGACGCTCTACCGCTGCGGTCGGCAGGCCGACGCGCTGGCCAGCTACCAGGACTACCGGCACCTGCTGGCCGAGGAACTCGGCATCGATCCGGGACGCGAACTACAGGACCTGCACAAGTCCATCCTGGCCGCCGAGCCGTCGCTCACCCTGCCGGCATCCGAGGCCCGGGTGGTCGTCCGGCACACCCCGGCCGAGCCGCTGCCGGCCCGGCTCCCTCCGGATGTCGCCGACTTCACCGGCCGCGACCGGGAGGCCGCCCAGGTGGTCGCGCTGCTGCGGACCCGGGCGGACAACGGCGGGCGGCGGCTCGCCTGCGTCATCGGCGGGATGGCCGGGCTGGGCAAGACGGCCCTGGCGATCCACGTCGGCCACCTGCTGCGGTCGTCGTACCCGGACGGGCAGATCTATCTCGACCTGCGCGGTGCCGGACCGCAGCCGGCGGACCCCGCCGATCTGCTCGGCACCATCCTGCGGGCGCTCGGCACCGAGGCGTCCGAGGTCCCGCCGTCGATGGCGGAACGGATCCAGCTCTACCAGAGCCGGCTGGCCGGGCGCCGGGTGCTGGTGCTGCTCGACAACGCCGCCAGCGAGCAGCAGGTGCGCCCGCTGCTGCCGGAGAGCCCGACCTGCGCGGCGATGGTGACCAGCCGGGCCCGGCTGGCGGCGCTGGAGGGCGTACCCCTGATCGACCTGGACGTCCTCGAACACCAGCAGGCGCTGGAGCTGCTCTCCAAGATCGTCGGTGCCGCCCGGGTGGCAGCCGAGCCGGAGGCCGCGGTACGCATCGTCGAGCTCTGCGGCCACCTGCCGCTCGGGGTACGCATCGCGGGTGCCCGGCTCACCGCGAAGCCGCACTGGCGGCTCGCCCGGCTCGCCGACCGGCTCTCCAGTCAGCGCCGCCGGCTCGACGAACTCCGGATCGGCGACCTGGAGGTCCGGGCCAGCGTGGCGCTGAGCCTGCAGGGCCTGGGCGAGCCGGCCCGGCGCGCCTTCCGGCTGCTGGCCCTGTTGGACGCGCCCCGGTTCGCCATCTGGACCGCCGCGGTGCTGCTCGACGTCACCCTCGCCACCGCGCGGGAACTGCTGGAACAACTGGTCGACGCCCGACTGCTCGACGTCACCCAGGTCGACGGTTCGAGCCAGGCCCGGTACTTCTTCCACGACCTGGTCCGGGCACTCGCCCTGGAGCAGGCCGCCGACGAGGAGACGGCCGACGAGCGGTACGCGGCGCTGGACCGGACGTTCGGCAGCCGGTCAGGACCGGGTACGAAGGAGAACGGGTGACCGTCCGGCTCCGCCAGAGCACACTCCAGCACGGGAAAGGGCTGCACCGGTGAGCACGTACGGCAGGGTCACGAACGCCTGGTTCCTCCGCTTCGGAGCCGCACCCCGGGCCACGGTCCGGCTGGTCTGCTTTCCACACGCGGGCGGCGGGGCGGCCGGATACCGGCGCTTCGCGGAACTCGTCCCCGACCCGATCGAGGTGGTCGCGGTCCAGTATCCCGGCCGGCAGAACCGGTACGGCGAGCCGGTCATCGAGGAGATGACGGTACTGGTCGACGAGATCGTCGCGGCGGTCGAGCGGGAACTGACCGGGCCGGTGGTCTTCTTCGGGCACAGCATGGGTGCCGTGGTCGCCTTCGAGGTGGCCCGCCGGCTACGGAACAGCGACTCGTTGACGGTTCGCCGACTCTTCGCGTCGGCCGGTCCGGCGCCGTCGGCCCGGCGGTCGATCGGGGTGCACCTGCGCGACGACGACGGGGTGCTCGCCTACCTCCGGGAACTCGGCGGCGCCGGCGTGGAACTGCTGGAACTCGACGAGATTCGGCAGTTGACCCTGCCGATGGTCCGGAGCGACCTGCGGCTGATCGAGACCTATCAGTATGCGGCCGGTGAGCCGCTGAACTGTCCGGTCACCGCGATCGTCGGGGACCGGGACCACACCTTCACCACCGCCGACGCGCGTCGCTGGGTGGTGCACACCAGCGCCGGGCTCGACGTGCATTCGCTGCCCGGCGGGCACTTCTATCTCGACGACCAGGCCGACCGGCTCGTCCCGCTGCTGGTCGAGCGGATCCTGCCCCGGTAGGGCCGGGCAGGAACCGGCTCGCTCCGGGGGGCGCGGTCATCGCGTCACAGGACCGGTCGAACGCGATCGGCGAGCGGTCACCGCTCCTCGCCACCGGGGCCACCGTCGCCGTCGTCCCGGGGGAGGTAGCGCCGCACCCGGATGCCGTGGCCGTGTGCGCGGATGCCGTCTGCGGCGGCGATGGCGGCGACGGGATCGGTGAGGAAGTCGAGCGCGACCGCGGTGTCACCCTCGATGCGGCTGCGCATCCGCTCCAGACCCTCGGGGGTGCTGGACGCCACCGCATCCAGCTTGGCCAGCGCCGCCGCCCGGAGCCGGTAGTCGTTCTCCACCTCGACGACGACCTCGGACACCACCACGTAGCGCTGGGTCCGGGTGGAAGCGCCGAGATCGCGGTCCATCTCTTCCTTCACGGTCCCGAGCATAGTCGTACCTTTCATGCGCAGAAACCCTCATTGATCCCTCGTCAAGCGAGTTTATTTACTTACGGGCTTCCAGCGCGGTTTAGGGGTCTTCCTGTATGGACTTGGAGTGATATTTCGACTACCCTGCGGGAGGTTGTCACCGGCAGTATCGACCGGCAGGCTGGTCGGATGCGGGACGTCGTGGTGCTCGGCGCAGGGGTGGTCGGTCTGACCACCGCGATACGGCTGGCCGAGGCCGGTGCCCGGGTGGCGGTGCTGAGCGCCGACGAGCCCGCCGACACCGTCTCCCGGGTCGCCGCCGCGGTCTGGTACCCGACCCGGACCAGTGGCGATTCCCGGGTGCTGGGCTGGGCGCGGCGCACCTTCGAGGTGCTCGCCGGACAGGCCCGGCAGGCGGTGCCGGGGGTGGTGATGCGACCGACCCGGATGCTGCTGCGCGAGCCGGTCACCGGGGATCCGTGGTGGGCCCCGGCGGTGCCCGACTTCCGGGCCGTCGCACCCCCGCCCGGGTACGCCGGACAGTGGCGGTTCACCGTGCCGACCGTCGAGATGGGCCCGTACCTGGAGTGGCTGGTCGACCGGCTCGCCCGGCGGGACGTGCCGGTGCGCCGGTACCGGGTGGACCGGCTCGCCGACGTGCCCGGGATCGCCACCGAGGCGTTGCCGTCGGCGCGGCGGGCACCGCTGGTGGTCAACGCGACCGGGCTGGCCGCCGGGAAACTCGCCGACGATCCGGCCGTGCACCCGATCCGGGGCCGGATCGTGCTGGTCGGCAACCCCGGCCTGACCGCCTCGGTACGCGACGAGCAGAACCCGGCCGGCATCACCTACGTACACCCGCGCAGCCGGGACGTGGTGCTGGGTGGCACCTTCGAGCCGTACCGGACGGAGACCGGACCGGACGACGAGGTCGGGGCGGCGATCCTGGCCCGATGCGTCGCACTGGTCCCGGAGCTGGCCGGAGCGCCGGTGCTCGGGCAGCTCGCCGGGCTGCGGCCCGGCCGGCTCGGCGGAGCCCGGCTGGCCGAGGACGCCTCCGGGCTGGCCGGACCGGCCCGGCTGATCCACAACTACGGGCACGGCGGGGCCGGCGTCACCCTGGGTTGGGGTTGCGCCGACGAGGTGATGGCGCTGGCCGTCGGCTAGCGGCCCGGGACGGTGTGCGGCTACCGGGTGGTGGTCGCGGAGACCCCGCCCCGGGCGATGGTGCGGGCCATCAGCTCACGCAGCGGCTCCGGGCGGCCCAGGTGGTATCCCTGGCCCCGGTCGACGCCGAGTCCGCGCAGCACCGGCACCAGCTCGGGCCGGTCGATGTGCTCGGCGACCGTCCGCATTCCGAGCCCGTGCGCGGCCCTGACCACCGCGTCGATCAGAATCGGGTCGGAACCGCCGTGGTCCGCCTGCCGGACGAACTCGCCCGCGATCTTCACGGCGGTGAACGGCAGGTGCTTGAGGTAGACGAAGGAGCCGTACCCGGCACCGAAGTCGTCCAGGCTGAACCGGCAGCCGGCCGAGGTGAGCGTCGAGGCCAGCCGGCGGGCCGCGGCCAGGTTGGCGATGGCGGTGGTCTCGGTGATCTCCAGCCCGAGCTGGGTCGCCGGTACGCCGACGGCGGCCAGGGTGCCGACCACCCAGTCCCCGAAGCTCGGGTCCTCCAGTGAACGGCTGGAGATGTTCACGTCCAGCCGCAGCTCCACCCCGGCGGCCCGGGCCGAGGCGAGTGCGCGGGTGGCCGTCTCCACCACCCAGCGGTCCAGCTCGTAAATCATGTCACCGCTCTCCAGCGCCGGCAGGAAGTCGCCCGGGCCGATCTGCCGGTGCTGGTCGTCGCGAACCCGCATCAGCAGCTCGTAGCTGCGTACCCGGTCGTCGCCGAGGTCGATGATCGGCTGGGCGTCGAGCTGCAGCTGGCCGGTGTCCAGCGCACGCCGTACCCGGGAGACGAGGTCGACCCGCTGGGCGGCCAGCCGCTGCTGCTCCGGGGCGAAGAGTCGGGCCCGGTTGCGGCCCTCGCCCTTGGCCTGGTACAGCGCCAGGTCGGCGTGGGCGAGCAACAGCGCGTCGTCGTCGGCGGCGTCCAGCGGGGCGGCGCCGATGCTCAACGTGACCCGCAGCGGCTCGCCGCGCACCGCCAGCGGGGTACGGGCGACCAGGTCGCAGAGCCCGGCCCCGACCGCGAGTGCCCGGTCGGCGTCGCAGCAGGGCAGCAGGACGGCGAACTCGTCCCCGCCGAGCCGGCCGAGTACCGCCTCGGCGGGCAGGTGGTCGGGGAGCAGCCGGGCCAGCAGCCGGAGCACCTCGTCGCCGATGGCGTGCCCGCGCAGGTCGTTGATGTCCTTGAAGTTGTCGATGTCGATCAGGAGCAGTGCGGCCGGCGCCGCGTCGCCGCCGGTCAGCTCGCTCATCCGGGCGGTCAGGGCCCGCCGGTTCGGCAGCCCGGTCAGCGGGTCGTGTTCGGCCAGGTACGCCAGCTCGTCCTGGACCTGCCGGATCTCGGTGATGTCGTGTGCGGTGCCGAGCATCCGCAGCGGTCGGCCGGACTCGTCGGTGAAGACCTCGCCGTAGCACTCCAGGACGCGCATCTGGCGGCTGTTCGCCAGGTACATCCGATGGGTGTAGGTGAACGAGTTTGCCTCCCGGATCGCCTGCTCCAGCGTCGCCTCGATCACTCCGAGGTCGTCCGGATGCACCATCGTCCGGTAGGTCGGGTAGTCGAGCGCGGTCTCCGGGTCCAGCCCGATCATGGCCTTCAGGGTGGGTGACCAGACCACCTGGTCAGTGGGGAGGTGCCACTCCCAGGTGCCGACCCGGGCCAGCTGCTCGATGTGGGACAGCCGCCAGGCGTAGTCGTCGGCACGGCGCCGGTCGGCGCGCTGCTCGGTGACGTCGGCCAGCTCGTACACCAACCGGCCGTCCGGCTCCGCGGCGGCGCGCGGCAGCGACGGCAGCCGTCGGCACGTCACCCGCAGGTGCCGGACCGCGCCGTCGGCGGTCAGGCAGCGCAGCTCGACCGGCGGCCCGTCCGGGGTGGCCGTGCCGAACGGCAGCGAGCCGATGTCCGCGCCGATCAGCTGGCCGAGTCGCTGCGCCGCCCGGTTGTACCAGGTCACCTCGCCGGTCTCGGCGGTGGTCAGCAGGGCAGTGGAGGTGGTGTCGAGCACCGCGGCGGGCACACTGGACGGCAGCGCGGGCACTGGGCCTCCCGTAGAGATCGACCGGATCGGGTGCAGCGGACGCGGGACGCGGACGGTCGGCCGTGACGGCGCACTGAGTGTACGGAGGCCGGAGCCGCACGGCCAGCGTCCCTACGCCGACAGTCGTCGATCTTGCCGGTCCCCGGCGCGGTCACCGGTCCCCGGGCACGGTCAGGGGGATCCGGAGGCGTCCCGGCGGACGATCGCCACGGCCACCCGGCAGAACTCGTCCATGTCCGGGGTGAATCCGTCGGCGATGTCGGGATGCAGCCCCGCCCGGGTCTCGTCGAGCAGCCGCCGACAGACCTCCTCGACCGGTTCACCGGCGTAGTCGGCCCGGACCCGGTCGGTCGCCGCGCGCAGCGCGGAGCTGAGCTGTTCCTCCAGGGGCCCCCGCAGGTGCTGCCGCGCCGGGTCGAGCCCGGTCGAATCGAGCGTGACGTATGGCTCCGACATGGCCGCTCCTCTCGTCGCCGGTGCCGTTGCCCGTCGGTCCCCGTCACCCGTCGGTCACCGACGCGTACCCAGCGCCCGGTGGCGGCCAAACCGGATCCGGCGCACCGGTGCCGACGTCTTCCCCGCCGGCGACCCGCTCACACCACCGGGGGCAGGCTGGTCACCCGCACCAGGTACGACATCTCCTCGGCCGGCTCCTCCCGGTACGAGACCCGCTGGATCTGCCGGTCGTCCACGTAGAGCGCGACGTCGGCGAGCACCCCGAGGTGGGCGAGGCCGATGTCGGCGGCCCGCTTCTTGTCCTGGAGCACGGCGCCGATCCCGCCGATCAGGGTCGCCGCGTCGGAGGTTCGGCGGCCCGGCGGGCAACGCAGGACGATCTCCAGGGCGACCGGCTCGGTCAACGCGGTCCAGCCGCTGCGCTGCGCCGCGGCGCAGGCGGCCTGGAGCAGCGTACGGACCCGGGCGGCCTGCCGATGCCCGGCCGCGAAGATCGAAAGTGCCTCGGTCTTGACCGGTGGTGGCCCGCTGACCTCGAAGGACAGCGTCAGTTCCCGGGTGTTCCGCACGGCGGCACCTCCTCTTGCAGACGATCCCGGGCGAAGGATCGTGGGGACGGGGCGCGTTTCGCCTGTCGGAGCCGGCCGTGCCCAAGGGCCGGACCGGGACGCGTCGTCGGCGACGTGGCCAACTCTTCAGGCGGGTCGGCGTGCTCTTCAGGCGTGTCGGCGTGGCCAACTCCCCCAGACGGGTCGGCATCGACTTCCCCAGACGGGTCGGCATCGACGGCGACCTGCTGGCGCCGGAGGTAGCACCCACGGTAGCGGAGGCGTCGGCCAGCGGGAATACGACAGTGGACCGGAATCGGCTCCGCGGGCGGCTCGACGGCCGTCGGCGCCGAGCGCTGTCGATGTTTCGGCCGCTGGGTCGCGGGGCAGAGGGGGTACTCGACACCTACGCCCGGTCCGGTGGTTCGCTGCGGTTGGTGGCGGGGTGCTTTTCGCCGTGTGCCGGGACGGCTCCGCCCCGGCCGTCGTGGAGAGGGAGGACGGCGCGATGAGCGGTCACCAGGCGCGCGACAGGCGGTCGGTGGGCTGCCACCGGTGGACATGGTCGGCGGAGGCCGATGTCGGCGGAACGGCCGGGCGGGCAGCGGGGTGTGGCGATGACTGAGCCCGAGCGGGTCGGCCCGGGCCGAGGCCGCCGGTTCCGGCTCGCGGCCGCGCTGACGATGCTGACGTTGCTGGGCCCCCTCGCCGCCTGCGGCTCCGGTGACGACGGCGGCATCCCGACGATCAACCTCTACTACACCACCGAACAGAACATCCAGAAGGTGGTCGACGACTGCAACGCCCAGGCGGGCGGACGGTACCGGATCGCGTACCGGGTGCTGCCCCGGGCCGCCGACGATCAGCGGGTGCAGCTGGTCCGGCGGCTGGCCGCCGAGGACTCGGGCATGGACATCCTGGGCCTGGACGTCACCTGGACCCAGGAGTTCGCCAGTGCGGGCTGGCTGCTGGAGTGGACCGGTGAGCGCCGGGCCGAGGCCGAGCGCGGCACCCTGGCCGGTCCGCTGGAGACCGCCCGGTACGAGGGCAGGCTCTACGCCGCTCCGAAGAACACCAACGTGCAGCTCCTCTGGTACCGCTCCGACCTGGTGCCGGAACCGCCGAAGACCTGGGACGAGATGATCCGGATGGCCCAGGAGCTGCGGGGACAGGGCAAGCCGTACCGGGTGATCACGATGGGCGCCCAGTACGAGGGGCTCGTCGTCCTCTACAACACCCTGGTGGCCAGCGCCGGTGGCCAGATCATCAACGACGACGGCAGCAAGGCGGTCTTCGACGACGGCGCCGTCCGGGCGCTGGAGGTGCTGCGGAACTTCGCCACCGCCGGGATCACCACCTCCTCGTTCTCGAACACGATCGAGGACCAGGCGCGGCTCGACTTCCAGTCCGGGGCCGGCGCCTTCCAACTCAACTGGCCGTTCGTCTATCCGGCCATGCAGGAGGCGGATCCGGAGCTGGCGAAGAAGGTCAAGTGGGCCCGCTATCCGGGCGTGGACCCGCAGACCCCGAGCAAGGTGACGATCGGCGGGTTCAACCTGGGAGTCAGCCGGTACACCCGGCATCCCGACGAGTCCTTCGACGCCGCGTCCTGCCTGCGCAACGCCGAGCACCAGAAGTTCTCCGCGATCAACGACGGTGTGCCGCCGACGATCGAGAGTGTCTACGCCGAGCCGGAGATGGCCGAGGCGTACCCGATGCGGGACACCATCCTCGAGGAGCTGAAGGATCCGGCGACCCGGCCGCGCAGCCCGGCGTATCAGAACATCTCGACGGTGCTGTCGGCGCTGCTCTCCCCGCCGTCGTCGATCGACCCGGAGGAGACCGCGGACCGGATGCGCGAGGCGACGCAGGACGCGCTCGACTCCAAGGGGGTGCTGCCGTGAGCACCGAGACCGAGACCTCGACCCCGGTGGACCGGGTCGGCACGGTGCCGGCGCCCCGGCGCGGCCGGGTCGGTCGGGCGGCGGTGAGCGAGGGTAAGCGGGCCGAGCGCAGGCTGGCCTGGCTGCTCTGCGCCCCGGCCGCGCTGGTGATGCTGGCGGTGACCGCCTATCCGATCCTCTACTCCGTCTGGCTGTCGTTGCAGCGCTTCGACCTCAAGTTTCCGGAGGAGCGGGAGTTCATCGGCCTGACCAACTACGTCACCGTACTGACCAACGACTACTGGTGGACCGCGTTCGGGGTGACGATGCTGATCACCGTCGTGACGGTCGCCGTCGAACTCGTGCTGGGCATGGGACTGGCCATCGTGATGCACCGGACCATCGTCGGGCGCGGCCTGGTCCGCACCTCGGCGCTGATCCCGTACGGCATCGTCACGGTGGTCGCGGCCTTCTCCTGGCGGTACGCCTGGACCCCCGGCACCGGATACCTGGCCAACCTCTTCGGTGAGGGGGCGCCGCTGACCGAACGGGCCAGCGCGCTGGCGATCATCATGCTGGCGGAGATCTGGAAGACCACCCCGTTCATGGCGTTGCTGCTGATGGCGGGCCTGGCGCTGGTGCCGGAGGACCTGCTCAAGGCGGCCTCGATGGACGGCGCCACCGCCTGGCAGCGGTTCACCAGGGTCATGTTGCCGGTGATGAAGCCGGCGATCCTGGTGGCGTTGCTGTTCCGCACCCTGGACGCGTTCCGGGTCTTCGACAACATCTTCGTCCTGACGGCCGGGTCGAACGAGACCTCGTCGGTGTCGATGCTCGCCTACAACAACCTGATGCGCGGGCTCAACCTCGGGATCGGGTCGACCATGTCGGTACTGATCTTCCTGGCCGTGGCGATCATCGCGTTCGTCTTCGTGAAACTGTTCGGCACCGCTGCCCCGGGCAGCCCAGACGAGGGAAGCCGCCGGTGAGCGCGAGGAGCGCAGCGAAGCGGAGCCCCGCAGTCGCGATCGGAAGGAGGCGCTGGGTGAGCGCGAGGAGCGCAGCGAAGCGGAGCCCCGCAGTCGCGATCGGAAGGAGGCGCTAATGGCTGCTATCGACACCACGGCCACGGCGAAGTGGCGGTGGGGGCTGCTGGACCTCGTGGTGGTGGTCTTCGCGCTGGTCCCGGTGCTGTGGATCGCCTCGCTGTCGTTCAAGACCACCGGCACGCTCACCGACGGGAACTTCATCCCCCGGGAGTGGACCCTGGACAACTACCGCACGATCTTCTCCACCAACCAGTTCGTCCGGGCCCTGGGCAACTCCATCGGGATCGCCCTGATCGCCACCGCCGTCGCGGTGGTGCTCGGCACCATGGCCGCGTACGCGGTGGCCCGGCTGGACTTTCCGGGTAAGCGGGCCCTGGTCGGGGTCTCCCTGCTGATCGCGATGTTTCCGCAGGTCTCGCTGGTCTCGCCGCTGTTCGAGATCGAGCGGTCGCTCGGGCTCTTCGACACCTGGCCGGGGCTGATCCTGCCGTACATCACCTTCTCGTTGCCGCTGGCCATCTACACGCTCTCGGCGTTCTTCAAGCAGATCCCGTGGGATCTGGAGAAGGCCGCCAAGATGGACGGCGCCACCTCGGGGCAGGCGTTCCGCCGGGTGATCGCGCCGCTGGCCGCGCCCGGGGTCTTCACCACCGCGATCCTGGTCTTCATCTTCTGCTGGAACGACTTCCTCTTCGCGATCTCGCTGACCTCCACCGAGCGGTCCCGCACGGTACCGGTGGCGCTGTCGTTCTTCACCGGGGAGTCGCAGTTCGAGGATCCGACCGGGGCGATCTGCGCCGCCGCCGTGGTGATCACGGTTCCGATCATTCTGTTCGTGCTGTTCTTCCAGCGTCGCATCGTGTCGGGCCTGACGTCCGGCGCCGTCAAGGGGTGAGGTCGCAGTGGCTGACATCGTGCTGGACAAGGTGAGCAAGAGGTTCCCGGACGGGACCGTCGCGGTCCGGGACGTCGACCTGGAGATCGCCGACGGCGAGTTCGTGATCCTGGTCGGCCCTTCGGGCTGCGGGAAGTCGACCACCCTGAACATGATCGCCGGGCTGGAGGACATCAGCTCCGGCGAGCTGCGCATCGACGGTGAGCGGGTCAACGACAAGGCGCCCCGGGACCGGGACATCGCGATGGTCTTCCAGTCGTACGCCCTGTATCCGAACATGACAGTCCGGGAGAACATGGCGTTCCCGCTCCGGCTCGCCAAGCTGGACAGGGCGACCATCGAGCAGAAGGTGGCCGAGGCGGCGAAGGTGCTGGAGCTGACCCCGCTGCTGGACCGCAAGCCGGCGAACCTCTCCGGTGGGCAGCGCCAGCGGGTGGCGATGGGCCGGGCGATCGTGCGCAATCCGAAGGCGTTCCTGATGGACGAGCCGCTTTCCAACCTCGACGCCAAGCTGCGGGTGCAGATGCGTACCGTGGTGTCCCGGTTGCAGAAGCAGCTCGGCACCACGACGGTGTACGTCACGCACGACCAGACCGAGGCGATGACCCTCGGCGACCGCGTCGTGATCATGCGGGGCGGCGCGGTGCAGCAGGTCGGCCCGCCCCAGGAGCTGTACGACCAGCCGGCCAACCTCTTCGTGGCCGGGTTCATCGGCTCGCCGTCGATGAACTTCCTGCACGCCGCGGTCGAGGACGGCAGGCTGCGTACGGCGATCGGCGACGTACCCGTCGGCGACCGGCTGCGGCGCGAGTTGGCGGCCGAGGACGCACCCCGGGAGCTGATCCTCGGCATCCGTCCGGAGCACTTCGAGGACGCGGCCCTGGTCGACGAGCAGACCCGGGAGCGGGGGATGGAGTTCGAGGCGCCGGTCGAGATCGTCGAGTCGATGGGCTCCGACAAGTACGTCTATCTGACGGTCGAGGGCGAGCGGGCCAGCGCGGCAGAGCTGGAGGAGCTCGCCGCCGACGTGGGCGCCGACGGGTTCGGCGGCGGTGGGACGAACCTGGTGACCCGACTGTCGGCGGAGTCCGCGGTCACCGAGGGGCGGAACCAGCGGATCTGGTTCAACCTGGAGAAGATCCACCTGTTCGACCCGTCGAACGGCCGCAACCTCACCCTGCACGACGGCAGGGCCGCCGGAACGCTCGCCTCCTGAGCCGGCAAGCGCGGTCGCGGGGACCCGGCGGCTCGGACGACAGGGGAAGGGGCCGACGACCAGGGACGGAACGGTCCGTGACCAGCCACTTCAGCACGTAGCGTAGCCGTGTGGATGCGGAGCGCGTGCCGCGGTTCGGTGCTGGGACCGCCGCATGATCGCGGCGATCGGGCTGGCGGTCGGCTCCGCCGTCTGTTTCGCCTTCGGGGCCGCCCTACAGCAGCGCGCCGCGCGACGGGAACCGCAACACGGTACGGCCGACCCACGGTTGCTGATCCGGCTGCTGCGTCGCCGGAGTTGGCTGCTCGGCAAGCTCCCCGACCTGACCGGTACGCTCCTGCAGGCGCTCGCCCTCCGGTTCGGGCCGCTGACCCTGATCCAGCCCCTGCTGATCACCGCGATGTTCCTGGCGATCCCGCTGGAGGCGGCCCTCGACCACCGCCGGCCGCATCCCCGGGACATCACCGCGGTCGCCGTCTGTGTCCTGGGGCTCACGGCCTTCCTCGGTGCGGCCCGACCTCGGGCGGGAGTGGCCCAGCCCTCCATGATGGGCTGGCTCGGAGTCGCGCTGATCGGCAGCGCCCTGGTCGGGATCTGTCTGCTCCTCGCCCACCGGGCCACCGGCGCCCTCCGGGGAACGCTGCTCGGGATCGCCAGCGGGCTGCTCTACGCCGGCACCGCGTCGCTGTTGAAGACCGTCGCCGAGCGGGTCGCGCACGACCCGCTCTCGACATTGGTCGACTGGCACCTGTACGCGCTGGCGGTGGTCGGGTTCGCCTCGGTGGCGCTGAACCAGAACGCCTTCCAGAACGGCCCACTGGCCGCGCCGCTCACCTCGATCACCCTGGTGGATCCGGTTGCCAGCATCGTCATCGGGGTGACCGCGTTCCACGAGACGCTCTCGGTCGGCGGACTCCGGCTCCTGGTCGAGGTGCCCGCCGTGCTGGCGATGGGCTTCGGGATCTGGCTGGCCAGTACCCGGTCCACCGGCCGGGAAGGTTACGAGGGCGGCTGAGCGCGGCCGGGGCTCGGGTCCCGGCCGGCGCAGATCCTGCCGGAGTCACCTCCCGGCGGGGCTCAGGTCCCGGCGGGGCTCACCTCCCGGCAGGGCTCAGGTTCCGGCCGGGCTCGGGGCGCGGTGGGGATCGCGCCACATCGGTTGCAGTGCCGGGCCCCCGTCGGGCAGCCGGATCGGTTCGCCCTCGGGCCGGAAGCCGTGCCGCTCGTAGAGCGCACGGTTGCGCGGTGAACTCGCCTCCAGATAGCAGCCGATTCCGTCGGCGTCGGCCCGGACGAGGTGGTGCCGCAGCATCGCGCCGCCGAGCCCTCGACCGCGCAGTGCGGGCAGCACCGCCATCTGCTGGAGGTACCAGTGTGGTTCCCGATCGGGGTGGCGGGCCGCGATCAGCTCGCCGACCAGGGCCATCCGGGGCGCGTACCGGCCGTAGGCCCGGGCGAGGAAGGCGGCCTGCCGCTCGTCCCGCCCCGGGTCGGCGGTGGTCGGGGCTTCGCTTTGGCCGGCGGCACGAAACTCCCATACCGACAGGCCACCGATCCCGGACGACTCGTCGCCGGCCAGCAGTATCTCGCCGGCCTCCAGCGCGCCGCCGACCCAGTCGGAGGCGAGGTCGACCCACGCCTGCGCACACGCCTGGCGGGCCCGCTCGTCCGGCAGCACCCAGTCCAGCACCGCCTCGTCCTCGCCGGCCCGGCCCACCAGGGCGGCGATCGTCGGGGCGTCGGCCAATTCGGCCCGGCGTACCGTGATCGTCTCGGTCATCGTCACCTCGTCAAGCTCGCGGATGGGGTCGGTACAGTGTACGCGAACCTGCGTACGTTGTAGCGGAGTGCGGGCGGGAGCGGATGGAAGGCGACGGTGACGATGCCGGGACCGGCGCGGGGCTGAGCCTGGACCGCATCGTGCGGGTGGCGGTCGGGCTCGCCGACGCGTACGGTCTGGCGACCCTCTCGATGCGGCGGGTCGCCGCCGCCCTGGACGCCGGGGTGATGTCGCTCTACCGGTACGTGCCGGGCAAGGCCGAACTGGTCGACCTGATGGTGGAGAGCGTCTTCGGCGAGATCGACTATCCGGAGCCGGGCCCGGCCGGCTGGCGGGCCAGGATCGAGCTCCACGCCCGCCTTGAGTGGGCGATGTACCAGCGGCATCCGTGGGTGTTGCCGATCGTGGCCGGCACCGGGCGGCCGCCGCTGGGCTCGAACGTGCTGGCCAGCGTGGAGTGGGTACTGGGCGCCGTCGACGGCTTCGGGCTGGAGCCGGCGACGATGCTCCAGGTCTACCTCACCGTCAGTGACTACGTGCAGGGCGCTGCCCGGTACGTACAGGCCGAGGCCGAGGAGGAGCGGCGGACCGGGGTGAGCAGCGAGCAGTGGTGGGCGGCCGAGACGCCCACGCTGACCCGGTTGCTCGGCACCGGGCGGTTTCCGCGGCTGTCCCGGCTGATCGGGCAGGTCGGTGCCGCCCCGGGGACCGTACGGCAGGACTTCGAGTTCGGCCTGGCCCGGGTGCTCGACGGCATCGCCGTCTTCCTGACCGGCGAGCCGATCCCGGCCGGCGAGCCGAGCCCGGCGGACGAGCCCGGCGGATCACGAACCGGAGAGATAACCAGGTTTGGAAAAGTAACCACCGCCTCCGACCGGCGCGTCCCGGCGGCCACCTCGGCGGCAATGGATCTGCTCGGCCGGCGCTGGACTCTCGACCTGCTGCACGTCCTCGGCCACGGGGAGGCACGGTTCCGTGATCTGGTGGAGGCCCTGCCCGGCGTCTCCAGGCGGGTGCTCACCGAGCGGCTGCGTGAACTCGCCGACGAGGGGCTGCTGCGCCGCCGGGTGGACCCCGGGCCACCGACCCGGATCAGCTACGCGCTCACCGAACGCGGCACCGGACTCCGCGAGGTGCTGACCGGCCTCGACAGCTGGGCCGGGCAGCACGGCCGGCTCGGTCTCCGCTCACCCGGGCCCGGGCGGCACGGCCGGCACGGTGCCGGCTGACTCCGGCGGTACTCGGCCGTTCCGCGCCTCCACCGGCCGCAGGTACGGCCCGGCAGCCGCTGACCCTGGTGGCGATCAGGCGGGCAGCTCGATTCGTACCGTGGTCCCGGCTCCGGCCGGCGTACCGGGACCGATCGTCAACACCCCGGACGCCTGCTCCACCCGGGCCCGCATCGCGGTCAGCCCATAACCGCCGGCGGCCGGATCGGCGCCGGAGGTCGCGGTCAGGCCACGACCGTCGTCGGTAACGGTCAGCACCGCCCGGTCCGGCTGGAAGGCGAGCCGTACCGAAACGGTCCGGGCGTCGGCGTGCTTGCGGACGTTGGTCAGCGACTCCTGGGCGGCCCGCAGCAGTACCACCTCGGTCGCCGTGGCCAAGCCGACGGGGCTGCCCGTGCACCGGAAGTCGGCGGCGATACCGACCTCGGCGGTGAACCGGGCGACCAGCCGGGCGAGTGCGTCGGTCAGGGACGAGCCGGCCAGCGCCGCCGGGGTCAGGGCCGCGATCAACTCGCGGGTCTCGGCGAGGTTCTCCCGGGCGGTACGCGCGGCGAGCGCCAGGTGCCGGCGCGCCCGCTCCGGATCGCCGTCGATGTCGTCGTCGGCCGCCTGCACCAGCAGGACGACACTGGTCAGGCCCTGTGCGATGGTGTCGTGGATCTCGCCGGCCAGCCGTTGTCGCTCGGCCAGGGTGCCCGCCTCGTGCGACAGCCGGGCCACCTCGGACCGGGACCGGTCCAACTCGCGGATCAGCCGGGCCCGCTCCTGGCTCTGCGCGACCACCCGCCGGCTCCAGGTGCCCAGGACCGCGGAGAGCACCACGCCCAGCCCCGCGACCGGCAGCGGGCCGCTCACCACCTGCGCAGGTTCGAAGCCCCTGGCCAGCAGTACCGTGAGATGCACCGAGGTGAACACGACCACCATGACCGTGGCCGGCAGCGCGGCGGCCACCATGAACGCCTGCGGGCAGAGCGCGAACAGGACGAACGACGCCGCGCCGTCGAGCAGCACCGCGGGTACGTAGAGCGCCAGGGCACCGGCGAGATAGGCGTACCCGCGCCAGTCCTCGATCTCGTCGCGCATCAGGCGGCGGCCGAAACCGAGGTACCAGCCGGTCAGCCCGGCCAGCGGCAGCAACACCGCGAGTCGCCCCGGTAGCGGATCCGGGCCGTTGACCACCAGGAAGCCGGCGACCCCGAGCACGACCAGCCCGAAGTAGAGGTCCCAGAACCCGTAGCGGCCGGCCCAGGTGTCCGGCTCGGCCCGACCCCCCACGGCGGTCTCCGCCGCGGCGGCGTCGGTCGCCTGGGTCGACGAGACGTGGCCGGACATCGCAGCAGACCTCCAACGCACCGGACCCGGGGGAGGCGGCGCACCGGGGGTCGGCGGACCGGCCCCGAGCCGGTTCCGCCCATGGTCGCACGCCCTTTCCGACCGGACGGCGCAGGTCGACCCGTGCCCCGAGCGGCTGGCGCACAGGTCGACCGGGGCCCCGGCTGGGTGGCACGCAGGTCCACCGGCGCCCCGGCCGGGTGGCACGCAGGTCGACCGGGGCCCCCGAGCGGTTGGTACACGTGGACCGGTGGCCCGGACGAGGGCTCTCAACCCGCCCGGACCACCGGCTTGCGAATGCCTACCCGGGATACCGGGGAGTATGCGCCGTGGCCGGGGTCGGAAGCAGCCGGCCCAGCATGCCGGTCAGCACCGCAATCCCGTCCCGGCTCAGTACGGACTCGGGGTGGAACTGCACCCCGGCGTACGTCGGCCCGCGCAGTGCGTGCACCGCACCGTCGACCGGGTCCCGGGCCAGCCCCACCGGCCCGTACGCGGTGTCGAGCCGGTCGGCGTCGGCCAGCGCCGTGTAGCTGGAGTAGAAGCCGACCCGGGCGACGGTGTCGAAGAGCGTGACGTCCCGGCACACCCCCTGGTAGGGGCTGGCGCGCCGGTGAAGGGTCAGGCCGAGCCGGGCGGCCAGCATCTGGTGGCCGAGGCAGACGCCGAGGGTCGGCGACCCGGCGTCGAGCAGCCGGCCGACCAGGCCGCGTAGGGCGACCATCTTCGGGTCGGTCGGGTGTCCGGGGTCGCCCGGCCCGGGGCCCAGCACCGTGAGGTCGGTGGTGGCCGGATCGAACCCGCCCGCCCTGGTGACCTCGGCCCAGGGGCGTACCGCCACGGCCAGCCCGAGCGCCCGCAGCTGGTGGGCGAGCATGCCGGTGAAGGTGTCCTCGGCGTCGACGACCAGCACCCGCAGGCCGCCGAACTCCGGCCGTGCCGTGGCACCCGGCGTCCGCTGTTCCAGCCAGAACGGGGCGAGCCCGATGTTGCGGGCCGCCAGCGCCGCCCGTACCGCCGGGTCGTCGGCGAGCCGGACCTCCGCGGCCGGCGCGGGGTCGGTGACCGGCTCCGCCGGGCCCGTGGTCGTGCTGGAGCCCGCGGTCGTGCTGGAGCCCGTGGTCGTGCTGGAGCCCGTGGTCGCGCCGGCCCGGTCGGCGGGACCGGCCGGCCCCGGTCGCAGCCCCAGCGCGGTCAACACGCCAGCCGCCTTGGCGTGCGTCTCGGCCACCTCGGCGGCGGCGGTGGAGTGCCGCACCAGCGTCGCGCCGACCGGCACCCGCAGCTCGGCACCGGGCGAGATCTCGGCGGTACGGATCAGGATCGGCGCGTCCAGGGTCTGCCGCCCGGCCTCGTCGAAGCCGAGCAGCGCCAGTACGCCCGCGTAGTAGCCCCGGCCGCGCCGCTCGTGCCTGGCGATGACCCGGCAGGCGTTCTCCATCGGGCTGCCGGTGACGGTCGGCGCGAACATCGTCTCCCGGAGCACCTCCCGGACGTCGTGCGAGCCGCGCCCGGCGAGCAGGTACTCGGTGTGGGTCAGATGCGCCATCTCCTTGAGGTACGGCCCGATCACCTGGCCGCCCTGCTCGGCGACGGTCGCCATCATCTTCAGTTCCTCGTCGAGCACCATGTACAGCTCGTCGATCTCCTTCTGGTCGGCGAGGAACCGCAGCAGCTCCGCCCGGTCCGCCGGCCGGCCCGGGTGGCGCAGGGTGCCGCTGATCGGGTTCATCATGACCAGGCCGTCCTCGACGCTGACGTGCCGTTCCGGCGAGGCGCCGACCAGGATCCGGCCGCCGGTGTGCACCAGGAACGTCCAGTACGCGCCGCGTTCTCCGGTGAGCAGCCGGCGCAGCGCGGCCAGCGCCGCCGGCAGCGGGGGACCGGCCAGGGTGCCGAGGTAGCAACGGTGGATCACGAAGTTCGCCCCCTCGCCCCGGCCGATCTCGTCGCGCAGCACCCGGGCGACGATCTCCGCGTACTCCGGGTCGGCGATGTCGAAGCCGGCGTCCCGGACCGGTACCGGCACCTCGGGCAGGACCGCCACCGCGTCGGCCAGCGGGGCCCGCTCGGGTTCGTCGAGTACCAGGCACTCCAGCGGGGCGCCGTCGTCGACACAGGCGAAGCCACGCTCGCCGATTTGCCGGTACGGCACCACGGCGAGGGTGCGCGGCCCGGCCGGCCCGGCCGGTAGGGGGATGTCGGCGAGTCGGTCGACGGTGCGCGGCACGCCGGTGAAGATCTCCAGATCGGCGGCGCCGTCCCGGCGTAGCAGGGCGAACGGGCCGGGGTCGGCCCCACTCGCGATGGTGTGCAGCAGATGGTTCAGCAGGGTCATCGGTCGTCCCTCACAGCCGGGGGCCGTTCCAGGCGGTGGCCGGGAGTGGCGTGGGGGAACCCTTGGCGGCCGCCGCGTGGGGCGGCCGCGTGGAAGATCGCTACGCGCGGAGGTCGGCCGCCGGGATGGCGGGCCACCAGGAGTTGAGTCGCGCGAGCACGGGCCGAGTCTAGGTCAGCGCCGGTCGGGCCGGCACCCCTTCGGCAGACCTGTCCACCAGGTGGGCGGCCGGGACGAGAGCACCCCGTCCGGCCGGTAGCCGGCGACCTTGCCCTGGTCGGTAGCCGGGAACCGGTACGGTTTCGGTCGATGAGGATTCTCGCTCTCGACCTGGGTACGTCGTCGGTGCGCGGCCTGGTGCTGGACGGGGCTGCCCGGCCGATGCCCGGAGCGCTGGCCCGGCGACCGGTCGAGATCCTGATCGGCGGCGACGGCCAGGCCAGCCTTGACGGCCCGGCCTACCTCGGCGCCCTCGTCGAGTGCCTGGACGAGCTGGCGGCGGCGCGCCACCTCGACGGTGTCGAGCTCGTCGTCGCCTCGGCGCAGTGGCACTCGGTGGTCCCGCTGGACGCCTCCGGCGATCCGCTCGGCCCGGTGCTGACCTGGTTGGATACTCGCCCCAGCGCACCGGCGGGGATCGCCGGACCGGTGGATCCGGCCGACTACCACCGGCGTACCGGCACCTGGTGGCACCGGTTCTACTGGTCGGTCCGGCTGCCCTGGCTCCGCCAGCGGTGCGGCGCGGCCAGGGTCCGCTTCGCCGGCCTGGTCGAGTACGTCTGCGGCGCGCTCCTCGACGAGACGGTCATGTCCATCTCCCAGGCCTCCGGCACCGGCCTGCTCGACCTGCGCACCCTGGACTGGGATCCGGAGGCGTCCGAGCTGGCCGGGGTACGCCCGGGCGAGTTGCCGACGCTGGCACCGCTGGCCTGGCACGGCCGGCTCCGTTCCGAGTACGCCCGGCGTTGGCCGGCGCTGCGGGCCGCCCGTTGGGCGCCGCCCAGCGGCGACGGCGCCGCCTCGAACGTGGGCTGCGGCTGCTACGACAGCCGGCGCGCGGCGGTCACCGTCGGCACGTCGGCGGCGGTGCGGCTGGTCCAGCGGGTTCCGGCGGGTGTCGAGCTGCCGCCGCTGCCGGAGCAGCTCTGGCGCTACCGGGTGGACCACGAGCACGTGGTGACCGGTACCGCCTTCTCCGGCGGCGGCAACCTCTACGCGTGGGCCCGCCGGGAGATGAGGCTGCCCGAGGGACCGGCGCTCGACCGGGCGCTGGCCCGGCTGCCGCCCGGTGACGGCGTACCGGCCGATCCCCGGCTGGGCGGCGACCGGCCACCCGGGCTCGGCCCGGCCGGCTCCGGCGCGCTGGCCGGGCTCGGTTTCAACACCACCGCGGTGGACATCCTGGCCGGACTGATGGGTGCGCTCTGCCTCCAGGTGGCGCAGGTGGTCACGATGATCGAGTCTACCCTGGACAAATCGGTCCAGGTCGTACTCGGCGGCGGGGCCGTCGCCGCGTCCGGGTGGTGGCGGCGTTCATTTTCGGTCGCGCTGGCCCCGCGGGAGGTACGTCACGTCCGCAACCCGGAGATCGGTGCGGTCGGCGCTGCTCTGGTGGCGATCGGTCGACTCGACGGTGCGTCCGGACTTGAGCGCATCGTCCGGACGGATGAGGACGAGTCGGCGACAGCGACAAGATCTGATCACCCGCAGTATCCTTCGTGAGCTGTACCGCCCCCCTGATCATTGACAGCAGGCCGGGGCTGAATTGGAATAGCTCCGCTCCTTGGCGCGCCCCTGCATCGAGGACGGTAGGAGGCATGGTGGCTGTTGCCCCGGACCCGTCACATGGCGCCGTCTCGCGTCACCGCCGACGCCGTCTCGATGTCCGGGTGGTGCCGCATCGCCGCAGGTCCGCGTTCCGAGTGCGGGACTGGCGGATGCGTACCAAGCTGGGCGCCGTCCTCGTGGTCCCGTCGGTCGCGTTCCTGGTGCTCGCCGGGGCGCAGACCAGTGCCCTGGTCAGCCAGGCCGACCTGCTCGACGAGTTCGCCGACCAGGTGACGGTCGGCCGCGAGATCACCGCGCTGGTGCACGAGCTGCAGCGCGAGCGGGACCAGACCGCGGGCGAGCTGGCGGCGCTGGGCACCGGCGCGCGGCCGCTGGTCGAGCCGGGCCGCCCGCTGCCGGCGCTGGAGGCGGTCTACCCGGTCGCCGACCGGGCCATCGACCGGTTCCGGGCGGCGGCGGCGCCGCTGGCCAGGGGCGAGGCCTCGTGGCGGATCTCCTACGACCGGGTCGACAACGCACTCGGTCGGCTGCCGGAGGTCCGGGCCTCGGTGCCGGCGGCCGGCTTCAACCCCGATCCGGTACTGGCCGAGTACGACCGGGCCATCGAGGTGCTGCTGGTGCTGCTGGCCGAGCCGTCGCCGGGTGCGGATCGCGCCGACCTGACCGACGCGGTACTGCGATACGTCGAGTTCGCCCAGGTCAAGGAGATCAACTCGCGGATCCGGGGAGAGCTCTACGCCGCCGCCCGGGCCGGCCGGTACGACCAGAACGACCTGGTCAAGCTGGCAGACCTGCGGGCGCAGCAGCTCACCGGCCTGGCCGGGTTCCGGCGCTCGGCCACCGACCGACAGATAGAACGGTACGAGCGGGCCGCGGCTGACCCGGACTTCGTGGCCGCGGTCCGGTTGGAGGAGACGACCTTCTCCGCCGGCGAGCGCACCGCCGCGGTGCTGGAACCCGGCTCCTGGTGGACGATCAGCCAGCAGCGCCAGGAGCTGCTCCGGCAGGTCCAGGCGGGTGCGGTGGACGACGCGGTGGCGCTGGCGGACTCCCGCAGCGCGGCGCAGTTACGTCGGACGCTGCTCACCGCGGGCGGCGTGCTGGGCGTACTGCTGGCCGCCCTGTTCACCTCGATCGCGATCGGCCGCTCGGTCGCCCGCTCGCTGCGGATGCTGCGCGGTCAGGCGCTGCGGGTGGCGCAGGTCGAGTTGCCGGAGACCCTGGAACGGCTGCGTACGGTCGATCCGGTCGCCACCGAGTTCGACGTGCCGCCGGCCGACGTCCGGTCGATGGACGAGATCGGCGAGGTGGCCGAGGCGTTCGTGGCGGTGCACCGCAGCGCGGTGACGGTGGCGCTGGAACAGGCGATCATGCGACGACACGTCAACGCCATGTTCGTCAACCTGGCCCGACGCAGCCAGGTGCTGGTCGAGCGGCAGTTGGAGCTGCTCGACGGGCTGGAGCAGGACGAGAGCGACCCGGACCAGCTGGAGAACCTGTTCAAACTGGACCACCTCGCCGCGCGCATGCGGCGTAACGACGACAGCCTGCTGGTACTGGCCGGCAGCGAGGCCACCCGGCGGTGGAACCGCCCGGTGCTGCTCGGCACGGTGCTGCTGGCTGCGGTTGCCGAGATCGAGCAGTACCAGCGGATCCGGCACAACGTCGCCGACGAGCTGTACGTCGTCGGGCACGCCGTCGCCGACCTGGTGCACCTGCTGGCCGAGTTGCTGGAGAACGCCTCGGCGTTCTCCCGTCCGGACACCGTGGTCCAGGTCGACGCTGCCAGGCAGCCGGACGGCAGCGTCCTGGTGCAGGTGGTGGACCAGGGCCTCGGGATGAGTCCGGCCGCGCTGGACGGGGCCAACCAGATGCTCGCGGTGCCGCCGGCCGCGGACGTTGCCGCGTCGGAGCGGATGGGTCTGTTCGTGGTCAGCCACCTGGCCGCCCGGCAGGGAATCCGGGTGCGGTTGCGGAGCAGCGGGCAGGGCGGCCTGGTGGCGGCGGTCCGGCTGCCGGCGAACCTGCTCGCCCCGGCGCCGACCGCGGATCCGTCGGCCGTTCCGGAACGGCGGATGCTCGAGATGGTCGCGGGTGCGGTGACCGGACCGAACGGGACGCGTCCGCCGCAGGGCCGGCCGGCGCCGGGGGAGGGCGGCGGCGTCGACGCCGGGCAGCTTCGCCGGCCGGGTCGCCGGGAGACGCCGACCCGGGCCGAGGACGTGCTCGGGATGGCCGGCGGTGCCGGTTCCGCGCCCGCCAGTACCTGGTGGTCGCGGCAGGGCAGGGCGAACATGGCGCCGCCGGCCGCGGCCGGCGGGCCGACCGGGGCGCTGGCCACCGGGAACGCCCCACCGGCGGTGCCGGTGACCGGCGGGACCAACGCCAACGGGCTGCCGATCCGGGTGCCGATGGCCCAACTGCGGGTGAAGGCGGAGTCGGCCCGCCCCAGGCCGCCGGTCCAGCGTGAGGCGCCCGATCCGGAGCAGGTGGGCGGCATGCTCTCCCGGTACTACGGTGGGCTGCGGCGGGCCGAGGCAGAGGACACGATGGTCATACCCATGGCGCCGGCCGGCGCGCGCACCGAAGAGGAGAAGTATTGAGCACGCTCAGTCAAGAGGCACGGGATCTGAACTGGCTGGTGAGCGGGTTCACGGAGCGGGTGCCGGGGGTGGCGCACGCCATCGTGGTCTCCGCCGACGGGTTGCTGGTGGCGGTCTCCGAGCACCTGCCCCGGGACCACGCCGACAAGCTCGCCGCGGTCACCTCCGGATTGTCCAGCATTACGACCGGGGCAGCGGAGATGTTCGACGGCGACATCGTCAAGCAGACGGTGGTCGAGATGGGGCGGGGCTACTTCCTGGTGATGCAGATCCGGGACGGTTCGATTCTGGCCACCCTCGCGGCCAACGACGCCGACATCGGCGTGGTGGGCTACGAGATGGCGAAGCTGGCGAAGGCGGCGGGTGAGATGTTGACTCCGGCGCTGCGGGCGGAGCTCCAGCAGGCACTGCCCCGCTGACCGGTGGTCCCGGTCAGCGGGGCGACGGTGTGCCAGCCGCCGGGTCGCCTCGATCCCGTCCGGCGCTGCTGCCGTCCTGTGCCGATCCGGCCTTGTCCCTCCTAAGCCGATCCCACCTTGTCGAGCCGGCTCAGCTGCGCGTCGAGCCGCCCGGCGAGCCTCTGTTCGTACTCGTCCCGTTCCGGTCCGTCCCAGCCCCGGGTGGCGCCTTCGATGCACATGATGAGATAGAGATAGATCGTGTACAGGGTGAGCCGGCGCCGCGCGGTGGGGGTCAGTTCGATTCGGCCGTGTCCGGCGGAGGCGTAGCCGGCGAGGATTTCCGGTTCGTCGTCCAGTTCACGGAAGAGCGTCATCGAGACCAGTTCGGCCAGCGGGTCGCCGAAGAAGGCCCGTTCGCCGTCGATCAGCCCGGTCACCCGGACCGTGCCGGCGGGATCGGCGGCGACGAAGACGTTGCCGTCCCAGAGGTCGAAGTGGACCAGTGCGGGCCGGCGTACCTCGTCGAGGACGTCGGCGTGCCGCCGTAGCAGCTCGCCGATCCGGTCGGGCGGGGCGGGGAGCGCACTGCCCAGCCGGAGTGCGTCGGCGAGGATGTCGTCGACCATCGCGCCGAAGGCACCCCGCCAGGTCGGCTGCCAACTCCGGCTGCCACGCAGCGGATAGCCGTACGACGGGCCGGTGACGGTGTGCAGCCCGGCCGCGTACGCGGCGATTTCACCGCGTACGGTGCTGAGCTGCGCCGGGGTCAGCTCGTCCCGGATGCCGTTCAGGTCCCTGCCGGCCACGCGGCTGAGGAAGACGAAGTCGGTGCCGATCAGGTCCCGGTGGAAGTCGGCGTGCACGACCTCGGGTACGACGGGCACCACCCGGGCGGCCCGGCGGTAGAAGTCGACCTCGGTGCGCATCAGGTCGACCTCGTGGCTGAGCAGCTTCAGCTCGGGTGGCGGGGCGACCTTGAGCACCAGTTCGGTGCCTTCGCCGAGGGTGATCGCGTACACCGCGTTGTAGGTGCCGCCGGTCAGTTCCTGCCAGTCGGTGATCCCGGTCCGGTCACCGAAGCCGCGCCGGACCAGCGACCGGAGTTCGGCCTCGGTGATGTGCCTTCTTGTCGAGCTGTAATTCCCCATGCAACCCCTTCGACGGTGGTACGGTCGGGCCGGCTCGGGGTCAGACCGTGTTCTCGGCGATCACTCGCCGGTACCAGTGCGCGCTGCGCTTGGGGATCCGGCGCTGGGTGGGGAAGTCGACGTAGACCAGCCCCCATCGCTGCTCGTAGCCCTCGTTCCATTCGAAGTTGTCCATCAGCGACCAGACGTGGTAGCTCTCCAGCGGTACGCCGTCGCCGATGGCCCGGTGTGCGGCCGCCAGGTGGTCGCGGAGGAAGGCGATCCGGCCGATGTCGTCCACCGTGCCGTCCGCGGCGAGCCGGTCCGGGGTGGGCAGGCCGTTCTCGGTGACGGTGAGCGGCACGTCGCCGTAGTCCCGGGTCACCCGGGTGAGGATGTCGTACATCCCCTCGGGGAAGATCTGCTGCCAGCTCGCCTCGGAGGTCGCCCACCGGCGGACCGTACCGCCGTCGGCGGTGATGTAGAGCGGCGTGTAGTACTGCACCGCGAGCAGGTCCACCGGGGACGAGATGATCGCCAGGTCGCCGTCCCGGATGCCTCGGACCATCCGGCTGTCCGGGCCCAGGTCGGCCAGGACGTCGCTCGGGTAGGCGCCCCGGAAGATGGAGTCCAGGTAGAGCCGGTTCTCGTAACCGTCGTAGAGCCGGGTCGCGTCGGCGGCCCCGGGGGCGTCGTCGGCCGGGTAGCAGGGGTGCAGGTTCAGCGCGGGGCCGATCCGGCTGTCGCTGCCGGTGGCGCGCAGCGCGCGTACCGCCAGGCCGTGCGCGAGTTGCAGGTGGTGCGCGACCAGGTAGGCCGCGTCCGGGTCGCGCAGCCCGGGGGCGTGGTGCCCCTGCAGGTAGCCGTTCTGCACCACCGTCTTGGGCTCGTTGATGGTCAGCCAGACCGGCACGCTGGTGCCGAGCGCCTCGAAGATCGCCTCGGCGTAGTCGGCGAAGCGGTAGGCGACGTCCCGGGACTCCCAGCCGCCGACGTCCTGCAGCGACTGCGGCAGGTCCCAGTGGAAGAGGGTGGCCATCGGGGCGATGCCCCGGTCGTGCAGGCCGTCGACCAGGCGCCGGTAGAAGTCGAGTCCGCGCTGGTTGGGCGCGCCGGTGCCGTCGGCCTGGATCCGCGGCCAGGAGATCGAGAACCGGTACGTCCGCAGTCCCAGTTCCTTCATCAGGTCCAGGTCCTCGACGTACCGGTGGTAGTGGTCGGCGGCGACGTCGCCGGTGTCCCCGCCCCGGACCCGTCCCGGGGTGTGGCTGAACGTGTCCCAGACGGACTCGCCCCGTCCGTCGTCCTTGGCCGCCCCCTCGATCTGGTATGCCGAGGTGGCCGCGCCCCACCCGAAGCCGTCCGGAAAGCGGAGTCCGAGCTGCGCGTCCGGCGCCGTACGTCGCTCGTCGTCGGCCTCGGGGTCGGCGTCGCAGCCGGTCACCACCGCGCCGGCGGCTGCTGCCGCCGCCGTGCTCGTCGACAGGCGGCCGGCCGGCACGGCACTGGCGGACAACGCGGCGCGGCGTAGCAGATGCCGCCGAGTCAGTACGGACATGCTGTGTCTCCTCGTGAGTGGGGCCCTCCGCAGTACTCCGGGAGCGCTCCCACACAAGAGCGTAGCGATCTACCGGGCGATTGCGTATGGGATGTTCGGGTGGCAATGGCGGGTCTGGGCCTCGTCCATTGCCCGTCCCCACGTGCACCATGACCACGGCGACCGTTCGTCGCGTCGCGACGAGGCCGGTCGCCGTCCAAGGTGCCGATGACGCAGCCGATCGACCGGTTCGGCGTCGGGACGCTGTACCGATGACCGATATTCCCGTCGTTGGCGGGGGGTTAGTGTGGGGACGGGGAGGGCAACCCCCGTCCCCAGCATGAGTTACAAACACGCACGAGCGGAATTGGCGTCCAGGTCGTGCGTGCCGCGCGGGAGCCGGGCCACGCGAGTGGCTCTGGTTCCACCTCCTTCCGACGGTGGTGAGCTGGCTGACGGCGGAGTCCGGGCTGGCCCGCCCTCAGCCCTCTGGCTGAGCGGTCGGCGGCTACGTAACATGTCCGTAGCTCGCCCATCGGGGAGCGATCGACCCGGCGGACCGGGTCCTCGCACCTCCGTGGTGGTGCGATCCAAGCTACTTACACCATCATCGATGGAAGCGCTCCCATCGACGTTGGTTGGACTGTAGCCCGCGTCACGGGTTTGTGAAAGACCCAAAATAAGATCGAAACATCAGGCCAACGTCGACGAAACCCCGCCGTGCTGTGGGGATCGACGCTATGCCCAGGTCAGCGGGCTCTTCTGGTCGTCCCTAGTGGAGCTGAACCGCCTCCACTTGCTGCGGGAGCGCTCCCATGCAACACTGTCGAACTATCGCGGTAGGGAGCCACCAGCCGACGCGAACGTGGGCCGCCAGGGCATCCGAGTCTCTCGGTAACGGCGTCCCTGCACCGCTCGGAGCCGCCACGTCCGGCGTCTCCTCCGGCGTCCGCCGACCCCGGTCCGGGACGGGTTGATCACCACCATTCCGGCGCCCACCCCACCACGCGCATCGCCCCCGCACCACGCGCACAGGAGGCGCCCCAGCCGCGGCATGACCGCGGCCCGGTCCGCGAGGAGAAGTCACGACATGAAGTTGAGGTTAGGAAGACGCCGACTGGCGATGGCCGCCGCCGGCATATTGGTGGTCGGAGGTGTTGCCGTCATCCCCGGCACCGCCTACGCGGCACCCGGCTGCGACGTCACCTATACCGCCAACAGCTGGGGCTCCGGATTCAGCGCGTCCATCACCATCAGGAACGTCGGCGACCCGATGACCAGTTGGAGCCTAGGATTCACGTTCCCGGGCAACCAGCGCATCACCCAGGGCTGGTCGGCGAACTGGACCCAGTCCGGCGCGAACGTGACCGCGACGAACATGTCCTGGAACGGCAACCTGGCCACCGGCGCCTCCACCAGCATCGGGTTCAACGGCTCCTACTCCGGGACGAACGCCAACCCGACCGCGTTCACCATCAACGGCAACCCCTGCAACGGCGCCCAGAACACCGCGCCGACCGTCGACATCACCAGCCCGGCCAACGGCGCGACCTTCACCGCACCGGCCAACGTCACCGTCACGGCGACCGCCACCGACGCCGAGGGACCGGTCGAGCGCGTCGAGTTCTACCGCAACGGCCTGCTGGTCGGCACCGACACCAGCGCGCCGTACAGCTACACCAACAGCGCGCTGCCGGCCGGGTCGTACACCGCGCAGGCCCGGGCGTACGACAGCGCCGGGCTGAGCGGCATCGACGAGGTGGCCTTCACCGTCGGCGGCACCAGCCAGGCGAGCGTGGTGGTCCCGGCGACCCTCACGGTGCCCGAGGGCGGCAACGCCGCGCTGAACGTCAGGCTCAGCGCCGCGCCGACCAGCAACGTCACCGTCAACCTGAGCAAGACCGGCGACGCGGACGTGACGCTCGGCGCCAGCACCGCGACGATCACCCCGTCGAACTGGAACACCGGGGTCAACGTCCAGGTCAACGCCGCACAGGACGCCGACGACACCAACGACACGGCGACCATCACCGCCAGCGCCAGCGGGCGCACCCCGGGCACCACCCAGGTGACCGTCACCGACGACGAGGGTGGCGGACCGGCCGGCGAGTACGGTGAGGAGTTCCTGGAGCTGTACAACAAGATCAAGGCGCCGGCGAACGGCTACTTCAGCCCCGAGGGCGTGCCGTACCACTCGGTGGAGACGCTGCTGGTCGAGGCCCCGGACCACGGTCACGAGACCACTTCCGAGGCGTTCAGCTACTGGCTCTTCCTGGAGGCCATGTACGGCCGGACCACCGGCGAGTGGGGACCGTTCAACGACGCCTGGGAGGTCATGGACCGGTACATCATCCCGTCCGAGACCCAGTCGAACTACAACGCCAGCGACCCGGCGGACTACGCCCCGGAGGCGAACCGGCCCGACCTCTATCCGCAGCAGGGCGGCAAGCTCGACTCCAGCGTCAAGGTGGGCCAGGACCCGCTCGCCGCCGAGCTGCAGTCCACCTACAACAGCGGCCGGGTGTACGGCATGCACTGGCTGCTCGACGTGGACAACGTCTACGGCTACGGCAAGTGCGGCGACGGCACCACCAAGCCGGCGTACATCAACACCTACCAGCGGGGCCCGCAGGAGTCGGTCTTCGAGACCGTCCCGCACCCCTCCTGCGAGACGTTCACGCACGGCGGCCCGAACGGCTACCTGCCGATCTTCATCGGTGACTCGTCCTACGCCCAGCAGTGGCGCTACACCAACGCTCCCGACGCCGACGCGCGCGCCGTCCAGGCCGCGTACTGGGCGCTGAAGTGGGCCAAGGAGCAGGGTGCCGAGGGTCAGATCTCGGCCACCATCGCCAACGCCGCCAAGATGGGTGACTACCTGCGCTACGCGATGTACGACAAGTACTTCAAGCAGCCCGGGTGCGCCTCGCCGTCCTGCGCGGCCGGCACCGGCAAGAACAGCGCCGCGTACCTGCTCTCCTGGTACTACGCCTGGGGCGGCTCGCAGGGTGGCAGCAGCAGCTGGTCGTGGCGGATCGGTTCCAGCCACAACCACGGCGGCTACCAGAACCCGTTCGCCGCGTACGCCCTCTCCACGGTCTCCGAGCTGACCCCGCGGTCGCCGACCGCGCGGACCGACTGGGCCACCAGCCTCACTCGGCAGATCGACTTCTACACCTGGCTCCAGTCGGCCGACGGCGCCATCGCCGGTGGCGCGACCAACAGCTGGAACGGCGACTACAGCGCCCGCCCGTCCGGGGTGCCGACCTTCTACGGCATGGTGTACGACGTCAAGCCGGTCTACCACGACCCGCCGTCGAACCAGTGGTTCGGCTTCCAGGCGTGGAGCATGGAGCGGGTCGCGGAGTACTACCACGAGAGTGGTGACACCCGGGCCAAGGCGCTGCTCGACAAGTGGGTCAACTGGGCGCTCGAGCACACCACGGTGAGCGGCGCGAACTACGAGATCCCGTCGACGCTGAGCTGGAGCGGTCAGCCGGGTGGCAGCTGGACCTCCGGTACCACCTCGGTGAACAACAGCAACCTGCGGGTCTCGGTGGTCGACTACACCCAGGACGTCGGCGTCGCGGGTGCCTACGCCCGTACGCTGGTCTACTACGGTGCGAAGGCCAACCACCAGCCGTCCAAGGACATGGCGAAGGCCCTGCTCGACGCCGTGTTGCAGCACAAGGACGACCTGGGCGTCTCGGTGACGGAGACCAAGGCGGACTACAACCGCTTCGACGACACCTACAACTCCAGCACCGGCCAGGGCCTCTACGTCCCGTCCGGCTTCACCGGCACCATGCCGAACGGTGACCCGATCAACTCCAACTCCACCTTCCTGAGCATCCGCTCGTTCCTCGAGGACGACCCGGACTGGGACAAGGTGGAGTCGTACCTGAACGGCGGCCCGGTGCCGACGTTCAACTACCACCGCTTCTGGGCGCAGATCGACGTGGCGATGGCGCTGCACGACTACGACCGGCTGATCGGCTGATCCCGGTCACCAGACGGGCCTGATTCCCACGGTCAGGCCAACCGTGGCGGGCCCGGCCGGATTGGCCAACGCAGCGATCCGGCCGGCCCGCCACTCCCGTTCCACTCCGGACGGCGCGAGGACGCGCACCACTGCCCGGGCGGGCGGCACCAACCGGTGCCGCCCGCCCGGACTCGCCTCCGGCCGGCCCGGGACCGGCATGCTCCGCCGGCCGTCCTGGCGGAGACCTTCATGGCGGGACTGGACAAAGACACTGAGTTTCCAGTCAGTACGGGGTGCCGCGTACGGCGTGACGGAGTATCCTTCCCTCAGTGGGAGGGGCCGCTTCCCCCGTGGCGGCCCCTCCCGCTTCTTGTCATCTCGCCCTGTTCCCGACCGGCACCGGACGGTGCGGTGTCGGCTATGCCGGGAGCGTCCGATACGGTGTCCGGCGTGCGTCGCCAAAGCGGCATCCTGACAGCGTCCTGGCTGGTCATGTGGACCGCGCTACAGATACTCGCGTTTGTCGTGCTCTGGCGGTTCGCCGTCGGCACCGAACACGGCCAGGTGCTGGACACCATCGCACTCACCGGCACCTCGGTCGGACAGCACCGGATCGAGGGCATCGTCGGCGGCGTGTTGAACGCCGTCTCCCTGCTGTCCCTGCTGGTCGCGACCGCGGTCATCGGCTTCATCGCGCTGATCCGGGTCCGGATCACCCTGGCGGTGGTGACCGTGCTGCTGATCCTGGGCGCCAATCTCACCACCCAGGCGCTGAAGGTCCTCATCGAGCGGCCCGACTTCAACGTCGACGAGGCCCGGGACGCGGCCGGCAACAGCCTGCCCAGTGGACACACCACCGTCGCCGCCTCGGTGGCGATCGCGCTGGTCATGGTGCTGCCGCCCCGGGTGCGCGGCTGGGCCGCGCTGGTCGGCGCCGGGTACGCCGCCGCGACCGGTGTCGGTACCCTCTCGGCCGGCTGGCACCGGCCCAGCGATGCCGTGGCGGCCCTTCTGGTGGTCGGCGCCTGGGCGTCCGCGGCCAGCCTGACGCTGCTGCTGACCCAGCGCGAGACCGCACAGGTCGCGGCCGTGGACGGCAACCGGCGGGCCAGCGCGGTGCTGGCCATCGTCGGCCTGGCTCTGCTGCTGGTTGCCGCGGTCGCCCTCGGCTGGACCGATGGCGTGCGGTCCACGCCGATCACCGAGTTCGGCCGGCGCCAGCTCCTGGTCGCGTACGGCGGCAGCGCGGCGGGGATCGCCGGTACCGCAGCCCTGGTGACCGCCCTGGTACTGGTCACCCTGCATCGAGTGGTGCCCCGAGATACCGGCCGAGGTGGCAAGGGGCCGGCGGACTAGGGACCGGCCGGCACCTCGACACCGAGGGCGGCGAGCTCCTGTCGGCCCTCGGCGGCGCGCTCCGGCAACAGCAGGAGCGTGGTGGCCCGTTCGAACCGGGCGCCGATCCGCTCCCACCCCGCCACGGCGGCGGTGAGGGCCGCGCTGTCGCCGTCATGGCGTCCCCGGGCGCGAGTGGTGCAGGCGGCGGCCCAGGCGCTCTCGTGCCGTTCGGCGGCCGACAGCAGCTCCGGCGCGTCGGGCAGCCCGGCGAGGACGGCCAGTTCGGCGCCGGCCGCCCGGGAGTAGGGCGGGGACCAGCTGCGGACCCCGTTGAACGCCAGGCGGACGATTGCGGCGGCGTCCCCGACCCGGCCGGTGTGCACGGCGAGCCGCGCATCGACCATCGTCAGGAACGTGGAGTGCGCGGGCAGCTCCCCGATGACCTCGATCGCGCGGGAACGCCACAACGCGTACCCGTCGTCGTCGCCGCGTAGCCCGTGCACGAGGGCGACGGCGGCCATCGGCGGTGACATCGTGCCGGTGCGGGGACGGCCGGCCCGCTGCCAGCCGTCCCACGCGGTGCCCGCCATCCGCAGCGCCTCGTCGAAGCGCCCGCTGAGCACCAGCGGGGTGATCAGGAGGGCGGCCGAGTAGTAGGAGCCACCCGCGAGGTCGTCGTCGACGGTCCGCTGCCCGATCGACAGGGCGGCCGGCAGGTCGCCGACGCCGAGGGCGGCCAGGTGGGCCATCCGGTACGTGTCGACGATCTCCGGGGCGGCGGTCGGGTCGTGCCGGGGCATCGCCGGCAGCAGGGCCAACCGTTCCTCCGTCACCCGGCGCACCTCTCCGCCACGCCCCGCCACGATGCCGGCGGTGGCCACCGCATCCAGGGCCGCGCTGATCAGCACCGGATCGCCGGTGGCCCGGGCGGCTGCCGCGGCGGCGTCGGCGAGCGCCGGGTCCGCCTCGTACCTGTCGGAGGTCGCGGCCCAGGCCGCGGCCTCGGCGAGCCGGGCCGACACCACGGCGTCGCTGGCCCCGTCCGCCGCCGACGTCGCCTCGTCGAGGAGATCACGCAGGCGCTGGTACGGAACGGCGAAGCCTGCCGGATGCCTCCGGGCGGTGGTGACCGCCTGCGCCAGCGCGATGGCCCTGGCCCCGTGATCCCCGGCCGCGCGGGCCCGCTCCGCCGCCGCGAGCAGCAGGTCGAACGGGCGCTGGCCGTCGTCGCCGAGCGCGTGCGAAACGGCGGCGGCGGCGTAGAGGTCCGCCGCGGCCGTGCCCGGTGCCGGGGCCCGCTCGGCGGCGGCCCGGTAGTGGCCGAGAGATTCCGCCAGGAACCGTCGGCTGTAGGCGAGGTGAGCCAGGGCTCGGGCCAGCCGGTGCGGCAGCTCGGCCCGGCCTTCGGGAGCGGCGGCGAGGGCGGCTCTCAGGTCGTCGGCGACCGCGTCGAACTCTTCGTACCATTCGTCGCCGTCCAGTCTCGTCTCCAGCCCGGTGGCGACATCCGTCGCCCAGCGCAGATGCCGGTCCTGGATCTCCGGTCGCTCGCCCGACCCGTCCAGCTGCTCGGTGGCGAACGCGCGCACCGTCTGCAGCAGCCGCCACCGGGCCGTACCCTCCCGGCGGTGCACGGTGACCAGGCTCTTGTCCGCCAGCCGGCCGAGCACGTCGGCAACCGCGCCTCGGGTGCTCCCGACCGGGCTCACCGCGACGACGGCGTCGAGGTCGAACGCCCCGGCGAAGGCGGCGAGCCGCCGGAACAGCACACGTTCCTCCTCGTCGAGCAGGTCGTGGCTCCAGCCGATGACCGCGCGCAGCGAGCGGTGCCGCTCGTCCACACCCCTGCCGCCGGCCACCAGCCGCAGGTGGTCGTCGAGCGCGGCCAGCAACCCGTCCTCGCCCAGGGTGGCACTGCGGGCCGCAGCCAGCTCGATCGCCAGCGGCATGCCGTCCAGCCGCCGGCACAGATCGGCGACCACCGCCGGGTCCGCCGCGAACCCGGAATCCGCGGCGGTGGCGCGGTCGACGAAGAGTCGCTCGGCGTCGGACCCCAGCGGCAGCGGGCCGAGCGGTACGGCACGCTCGCCCGGTACGCCGAGTCGCTCCCTGCTGGTGGCGAGGATGCGGGTACCGGGGCAGCCGGCCAGCACCCGTTCCGCGAACGGCGCCACCACGTCGATCACGTGCTCGCAGTTGTCCAACACCAGCAGCGACCGGCCCTCGCCGAGCCGCTCCACCACGGCGTCCTCCAGCGACTGTTGCGGACGCTCGCTGACGCCGAGCGCCGCGGCGACCGCCTGCGCGACGTACCCGCCCCGGGCCGGGACGAGATCGACGAATGCGCCACCGGAGGGGAAGGACGGCCCGGCCGCCTCGGCGAGCTGGCCCGCCAGTCGCGTCTTGCCCACCCCGCCGGGTCCCACCAGGGTCACCAGGCGCGCGTCGCGCAGCGTCTCCAGCAGGTGCTCGTGTTCGACGCTCCTGCCGATGAAGGCGGTGAGCGCCGGTTGCAGTCCGGCCAGCCGCCCCGGTACCGGCGCACCCGCCTGCGCCTGCACGGCGATCTCGGCGAGCGCCCTGCGATCGGCGACGCCGTACTTGCGCAGCAGCGCGGAGACGTGACTCTCCACGGTCCGTACCGAGATGTGGAGCCTGCCGGCGATGTCAGCGTTGGACAGGCGCGCGCCGAGCATGACGAGTACCTCGATCTCGCGCTTCGACGCTCCGACGGGATACGCGACGGTCATCGCACCATCATGCCGGACCCCCGGATCAGTACCGAGCGGCCGAATCCGTGCTGGAATGCGTGGTCGCCACGGATGCCCGCGCCGTCCCCGTGCCGGAGGCTCTATCTCAGGTCACCGAAAACACACACGGGAGGCACAACATGGGACGCATCGTTCTGTCCATCTTCACGACCGCCGACGGAATCGTCGACGAGCCGCAGCGGTTCACCTTCCAGTTCGTCAGCGAGGACTCCATGCAGACCGGGCTGGAGCAGCTCCGGGCCGCCGACGCCCTGCTGCTCGGCCGGGTCACCTACCAGGGGTTCGCCGCCGCATGGCCGAACATGACCGACGAGGCGGGTTTCGCCGACAAGATGAACAACATGCCCAAGTACGTCGTTTCGACGACGCTGGACCGGGCCGAGTGGAACAACACCACCGTGATCAGCGAGAACGTCGCCGAGACGATCGCCAAGCTGAAGGTCGAGGTGGACGGCGACATCCTGATCTACGGCAGCGTCGGACTGGTCAGGTGGCTGCTGCGCAACGACCTCCTCGACGAACTGCGCCTGGTCACCTACCCCGTCGTGCTCGGCGGTGGGGTGCGGCTCTTCGAAGAGTCGGACGAGCCGATGGTCCTGCGGTTGGTCGGCGTGCAGACGTTCGAGTCGGGTGTGGTCCTGTCGACCTACACCCCCAGCCAGGACCAGCTGGTCGGGTCGGTGCAGGACCCCGAGGCCACCGCCTGAACCGGGGCAGGTCGTCGGTAACCGGGGTTCCGGCGGCAGGCCGGGTGCGGTCTACGCACCCGGCCTGCCGCCGTCGAGGGCAGGGCGGGGCTACTGCTCGCGGTACGCAGGTTCGAGGCGGCAGCCGTCTGCTCAGGACCGGGCCCGTATCCGTAGCTGCGCGAGCACGACGGGGTCGATCCTGGCCGGCACCAGCCGCTCCTCCAGGTTCTCCACTCCGGCCCAGTCGGCGAGCCGATCCTCCAGCGTCGCGTCGTCGTCCGGGTGGCCCACCCTGGCGAGCAGCCGCGACACCTCCTCGGCGAGGTCACCGGTCAGGTCGAGCAGCGTCTCCGGATCGGGGCGGTCGAAGAGAATCCGGTGCAGGTCCAGCAGCCGCGCCAGCTCGGTCACCGGATCGGGATGGTCGTCCACCCGCAGGTCCACGACCACGTCGCCGGTGCCGCCGTACCCACCGCCACGGCCGACCACCAGCAGGGCGGCGCTCTGCCGGCCACGCCGGTCACCACCGGCCAGGTCCCCGGCCCGGAGCGCGCCGAGCAGCCGGTCCGGAAAGCGCAGGTCGGCGCCGCCGAGCCAGGCGTCCCGCATCTCCTCGACGACCTGTGGGCCGACCAGGATGTTGCCCTGGATCGCCCAGCCGGCACCGGCCTGCCCGCCGGCCCAGTCGTGGCAGCCGGCGCCGGTGTAGGTGGCGGCCGTGCCGTCCGCATCGACGATCCCGAGCTGGCGCTGCGGACGGCCGGCGTCGGCGGCGACCAACCCGGCCAGCGCGTCGGCCGCGGCCAGGCCGGTACGGAGGAACGCCAGTCCCTGTGGCCGGTAGGCCAGGTTGGCGTGCGCCTGGGTGGCCAGCGCGCCCACCTCGGCCTCGGCGGCCGGCACCATGGCACCGACACCGAGGAACTTGCTGGCGACCGCGACCCCGTGCAGCCGGCCGTCGTCGGAGCGTGCCACGATCGAGAAGGTCACCCGGCAGAGGCTACAAGATCGGGGCGCCCGGTTGCCGGGGCCGCGGCGAGCGGGCACCATCGACCGGTGACCACACGCTGGGGAATGACCGTGCCGCTGGGCGGCGTACCGCTCGACGGTCACGACGCGGTCTACGACGCGCTCGCCGAGGCCGGGTTCACCGACCTGTGGTCCGCCGAGGTGGCCGGCACCGACGCGTTCACCCCGCTGGCGCTCGCCGCAGCCTGGCAGCCGTCGCTGCGGTTGGGCACCGCCGTCGCCCCGGTCTTCACCCGGGGACCCGGCCTGCTGGCGATGAGCGCGGCGGCACTGGCCGAGGCCGCCCCCGGCCGGTTCTCGCTCGGCATCGGCGCCTCGTCACCGGTGCTGGTGCAGGACTGGAACGCGACCCGGTTCGCCGAACCGTTCCGGCGCAGCCGCGACGTACTGAGCTTCCTGCGGGCGGCGCTGCGGGGCGAGACGGTCGACGAGGTCTACGACACCTTCACCGTGCGGCGGTTCCGGTTGGAGCGGCCGCCGGCCGTACCGCCGCCGATCCTGCTGGCGGCGCTGCGTCCCCGGATGCTGCGGCTGGCCGCCGCCGAGGCGGACGGGACGATCCTCAACTGGCTGGCCGACGACGACGTACCGAAGGTGATCGCCACGCTGGGCGAGCGCCGTCCCGGCTTCGAGGTGGCCGCCCGGATCTTCGTCTGCCCGACCGAGGACGCCGGGTACGCCCGGAAGCTGGCCCGCCGGCTGATCACCACCTACCTGACCGTTCCGGCGTACGCGGATTTCCACCGCTGGCTCGGCCGGGAGGCGGTGCTCGCTCCGATGTGGCGGGCCTGGGCGGCCGGTGACCGTCGGGGTGCCGCCGAGCTGGTCCCGGACGAGCTGGTCGACGAACTGGTCGTGCACGGCAGCCCGGAGACGTGCCGGACGCGGATCGAGCGCTACGTGGCAGCCGGGGTCGACGTTCCGGTGCTGGCCCTGCTGCCCACCCCGGAGGTCACGGCCGGCGGCGCCGCCGCGCTGACCACCCTGCTCGCGCAGCTCGGCCCGGCGACGACGCCCTCGGGCTGACCACCCGGACCGCCCGCTCGGCATCGTTGCTCCTCGGTGGCGTCACCGTGGTGGCCGGTAGCGTGGCGCCGCACGTCCGCAAGGGCTGGTCAACGCCGCCAGCGGAGCGGGCCGGGATGCAGCGACCAGAGCAGCCGGCGCCACCACGGCCGGTCGGCGCGGAGTTCCGCCGCGTACGCCACCGCCAGTTCACCGGCCCGCCGAGCCTGGTCGTCGGTGGCGTTGCCGGGCGCGAACGCGGCCAGGTTGACCAGCGCGGCCAGGTCGTCGACGGCCGGCGCCGCCGGGCGGAGCGCTCCGGGGCGGACCGGCTGCTCGGGAACGCCGTCGGGCGCCCGCCCCGCCTCCGCCGCTCGGCGCAGGGTGGACCTGGCGTGCTCGGCGACCTCGGTGGCCGCCAGATGATCCGGCACCGGCCGCCCGGCCAGCCGCAACGCGTCGGTCACCTCCCGCCAGGCTCCGGCGATCCGCTGGGCCGGCGGCCCCTCGGTGAGTCGGCGGCGACGCATGCCCCGGCGCATGCCGACGATCAGGGTGGCCAGCCCGGCGAGCAGGAGCAGCAGCCCGCCGATACCGCCGCCGACCAGGACCGGGGTGCCGAGGCCACCCCGGTCCGGCGCCGCCTGCGGGCCGGGCGTGCCGCTCGGGGTGGCCGCCGGAGTCTGCGACGCCTCGTCCGGCGGCGGCGTGGGATCCTCCGGCTCCGGCTTGAAGTCCCGCTCCACCGGCTTTGGTCGGGTGTTCGGCTTCGGCAACGGGTCGAACGCCACCCAGCCGAGGCCGTCGAAGAGCACCTCGGGCCAGGCGAGGGCGTCCGCGCCGCGCACCGGTCCGGTGCCGGTCGGCGACCGGAAACCGACCACCACCCGGGTGGGCAGCCCGATCATCCGGCCGAGTACCGCGAAGGAGGCGGCGAACTGCTCCGAGGTGCCCCGCTGCCCACCGCCGTTGCCCGGACCGAAGAGGAAGAAGTTGAGGTTGGGATAGGCGTGCCCGCTCGGCGCGTCGGCTACCACCCGGTAGTGCTCGGCGAGGAACCTCTCGATCGCGTCGGCCCGGGCGTACGGCGCGCCGTTCTCCTCGGCGAGATGGGCGGCTAGCTGCTGCATCTGTTCCGGCGCACCCGGCTCGACCCTGAGGAACCGGGCCACCTCGTCGCCGGCCGGCACGCCGGCCGAGGGCAGCAGGCTGTAGTCGGGGCTCTCCTGTCGGGAGGTGACCGAGTAGGTCAGCCCGGCCGTCAGCCCCTCCGGCCGGATCAGCGTCCCACTCTCCTGGTCGTACGCGACCCGGGCGCCGGTCACCTCACGCGGGGTGGGTACCGCAGGCAGCAACTTGCCGGTCAGTCCGTCGATGGTGATCTGCTGCACCACCTGCCTCACCCGGCTGTCGGGCAGCGGCTCCGGCTCGGGCAGCACCCGTCCCGCGTTCCGGTACGTCGCGCCGACCCGCCAGGTCACCCCGTCGTAGTCGCCGAGCACGGCGAGCCGGATCCGCTGGCCGGGTCCCGGACCCTCCTCCTCGGCCGGCTCCGCGCCGTCGCCGGCCGGGGTCGGCGTGGCGGTGCTGGCCGCCGGCGGGCCGCCCGCGACGGTGGCCACGTCGAGCAGCTTCTGGTCCGGGTTCAGCGCCCAGCCGGAGATCCGGATCAGCGGATTCTCGTCGAGGCTGTCCACCTGCGGCGGTTGGACGTAGCGGCGCGGGTCGACCGGGGTGGTGCCGACCTGCCGGGCCACGACGGGCGCCACCAGCACGGTGAGGCCGAGCACCACCACCACGCCCAGTGCGGTACCGGCCAGGGTGCGGGCCCGCATCGCGGCCCTGACCCCCGGACCCAGCTCAGCGGCCGGATCGGGGTCGCGGCGGTGCTCCGGCGGAGCCGGCGGTGCGCCGGCAGCCAGGGCCAGCGCACCGGCGGCGGCGAACGCCACGGTCAGCCAGGGTGTCGAGTCGGCGTTCGGGCCCACGACGTAGAGCGCGCCCGCGTACAGGGCAGCCGGGGCGGTCAGGCCGAGCAGCACCCGGTCGGCCCGGACCCCGACCTCGGCACCGGCCAGCCCGGCCAGCCAGGCCGCGACCAGCGGCACGATCACGGTGTCCGGCGTCGGCTCGACCGGGATCAGCGCGGTGAGCAGCCGGGGGATGCCGTTGCGGGCGGCGTCGGCCGCCACCTCGCCGAGCGAGCCGGGCAGGTCGGCCCGCTGGGCGGTGAACCGGACCGCGGCGGCCGTGTAGCCGAACAGGGCCAGCACCGAGAGCGGGGCGACCAGCCAGGACGGCAGGCGCCGGGCGGCCAGGCTGACCCCGACCGAGCCGACCGCCGCGCCGAGGACGAGCCGGCTGAGCAGCGGGTCGGCGTACACCCCGCCGAGGACGGCACCGGCCAGGCCGATCATCGCCACCAGGGCCAGCGGCACCGGCAGCGTCCGGAGGAATCTCACCACCGGCGGACCCCGTCCCACTCGGCCGCGAACTCCGCACCGTCGGCCGCGTCGATCACGACCAGTCCGGACGTGCCGGCGGGGCTCTGCCCGCCAGCGCCGAACACTCCGGCCACCACCGACGGGTACCCCGGGCGGAGCGCGCCGACGTAGCCGAGGTCGGCGGCGGCGCCCGGACCGGTGAGGAAGACCAGGGTGTCGCCGAGCCGTTCCTGCCGCAGCCGCAGCGTGGTGGTGCGCAGCGGGTCGCCCTCGGTGCCCTGCGGTCCCCGCACCAGGTCGGCGGCGGCGAGCCGGTCCAGGAACTCCCCGGAGCCGTCGAAGTCCGCGACCAGCAGCAGCGTCACCGGCAGGTCCTCGCGGCGGGCGGCGACCACCACCGAGGCCGCCGCCTCGCAGGCCGACTCGAACGTCTCGGCGATCCCGTCGACCCGCCCCGGATGGGCACCGGCCCGGTTGTCCAGCAGTACGACGATCCGGGGCAGGCTGGTGTCCATCTGCTCCTTGACCATCAACTCGCCGACCTTTGCGCTGCTTCGCCAGTGCACCCGGCGCAGCTCGTCACCGACGACGTACTCCCGGAGCGAGTCGAAGGTGATCGACCCCTGCGGCACCTTGTCGATCCGGCCGTCCATGCTCCGTGCGACGCCGGCCGGCACCGCCGCCAGCGAGTGGATCCGGGGATGTACCCAGACCTGCGCGGTCTCGCCGTGCGAGCGGGCGACGGTGATCAGTCCGAACGCGTCTCGCCCGGTGACCCGCAGCGGGCCGACGTCGATCACGCCGCGCCGGAAGGTGGGGACCGGATAGCTGACCGTGGTGTCCCGACCCGGACGCAGCCGGAGCAGCGGCACCGGCACCGCGCGGTCGCCGCAGCGGTCCTCGGCGATCAGGTTGGCCGAGCGGAGCCGGGCGCTGTTGCGGACCGTCAGCGTCATGCTCGCCGGCTCGCCCCGACCCACCCGGTCCGGGTCGGCGACCCGGCTGACGTCGAGTCGGGGGCGCCAGGCGGCGTTGCCGGCGGCGCAGGCGACCGCGATGGCGGCGGTGGTGCCGAGCAGGGCGAGTTCGGGGTAGCCGAACCGGAAACCGGCGACGAGGAGGATGGCGGCGCCGACGAGGAGGCCGACGCCGCGGGAGGTGACCGTCATGACGCCGGGCTCAGGTGCCGGCCGAGGCGAGCTGGCCCGACGGGAGCGGCACCGGCACCGACGCGACCGCCTCGTGCAGCACCTCGGTCGCGGTGACGCCCCGGACCTGGGCGTCGGGGGAGAGCAGGATCCGGTGTGCGAAGACCGGCTCGGTGAGCGTCTTGAGGTCTTCGGGAAGGATCCAGCCCCGCCCGTCGATCAGGGCGTACGCGCAGGCCGCCCGGGTCAGCGCGATCACACCCCGGGGGCTGACCCCGACCCGGACCTGCGGGTGGGTACGGGTCGCCGCCGCCAGCCGGACCGCGTACGCGTAGAGCGGATCGGCGATGTGCACCCGCTGGGCCATCCGGACCATCTCGCCGACGGTGGCGGTGTCGGTGACCGGCTCCAGCGCCTCCGGCGAGCGCATCGGGGCACCGCGGAGCACCTCGATCTCGACCGCCTCGTCGGGGTAGCCGACGGAGAGCTTCACCAGGAACCGGTCGAGCTGCGCCTCGGGCAGCCGGTAGGTGCCGTCCATCTCGACCGGGTTCTGGGTGGCGACCACCAGGAACGGCCGGGGGACCGGGTGCCGGACCCCGTCCACGGTGACGTTGCGCTCCTCCATCACCTCCAGCAGCGCCGACTGGGTCTTCGGGGAGGCCCGGTTGATCTCGTCGGCGATGACGATGTTCGCGAAGACCGGGCCGGGGTGGAACTCGAAGGCCCGGCTGGCCTGGTTGAAGATGGTCACCCCGGAGACGTCGGCGGGGAGCAGGTCCGGCGTGAACTGGATCCGCCGCCACTGGCCGTGCACGGTCGCCGCGATCGCCCGGGCCAGGGTGGTCTTGCCCACCCCGGGCACGTCCTCCAGCAGGACGTGCCCCTGGGCGAAGAGCGCGGTGAGCGCCAGCCGGACCACGTGCGGCTTACCCAGCACCACCGAGCTGATGTTGTCGGCGATCCGGGCGGCCAGGTTGGCGAAGCCCTGTACATGGTGCGGGGTAAGCGGCTCGTGGTTGTTCACGTCGTGGTGCTCCCTGTTACCGGAGGTGCTCCCTGCTACCGACGCCGGTCAGCAGGTCGGCAGGATGTTGATATTGTCGCCCCCCTCGAGGTCGAGCCAGGCGAACGGGATGTAGTTCTTGCCCTCGTACTTGACCTGGACCCACCAGGTGCTCTTCTTGTTGTCGTTGTAGATCCAGGCGTCGATCTCCTGGCCGGACTTCTTGCAGTACGCCTCCAACCGGGTGCCCGGCCTCGCCCAGCCGACCTGCTGGTCGTTGTTCTGCCGGGTCCCCGAGAAGATCTCGTTGCCATTGCGGCCAGGGCCGTCCGAGTCGCAGTAGGTCCGCTGGTCCCCGTCGGGTCCGTTCTTGCAGGTGGCGATGCCGTAGACAGCGGCGGTCGACTTGCTGACCTTGTCGGTGCCGTTGCCGGCCGCATTGGTCGCCGTCACCGTGAGGTCGTAGGACGTGCTGGGCGTCAGCCCGGTGACCCGGATGCTGGAGCAGTTGCCGTTGACCTTGGCCCGGCCGGACGGCGTCACCGAACAGCTCGCCTTCCCACCGCCGTCGTCCACGGTGAAGTCGACCGTGACCGAGGTGGCGTCGGCGGAGGTCCCGGTGATGGTGACCCGGGGCGCCGCGACCGTCCTGGCCGTGTCGGTCGCGGTGGCACCGGGGCCGGCCTCGTTGACCGCCTGCACCCGGACGGTGACGGTCGCCCCGTCACCCAGCCCTCCCACGGTGGCCTGGGTGTCGGTCACCTCGCTCTTCTTCCCGCCCGCGTCGACCAGGTATTTCGTGATCGGACGGCCGTTGTCGGCCGGCGGGCTCCAGGTCATCGAGACGGTGCCGGGTGAGCCGGCAACCGTCTTGGCCTGGAGGTTGACCGGCGCGGCCGGGGTGCTGAACGGGACGACGGTGTTGCTGGCCGGCGAGGCGGCCGAGCCGGCGCCCTTCTCGTTGATCGAGACCACGGTGAAGGCGTACTGGTTGCCGTAGTCGAGTTCGCCGGCCGGGATCACCAGCTCGGTCTTGGTCGACTCGCCGACCGGTGCGTTGGCGCCGGCCGAGATCGCGGTCACGGCGTACTTGTTGATCTTGTAGCCCTGGCCGTTGGCGGCCGGCCACCTGACCACCACCGTGCCGTCCGGCCGCTCCTCGGCGGTGACGCTGGCCGGCGGATCCGGCACCTCGGAGGTCGGCACCACCGGGTTGCTCCTCTTCGCCGGACCGGCGCCCTTGGCGTTCACCGCGTGCACCGAGAACCGGTAGGTCTCGCCGTTGGTCAGGCCGGTCACCTCCAGCGAGCGCTGGTTGGCGCCCACCTCGAAGGTCCGGCCGGCGCCCTGCACCACGTACCGGGTGATGGCAGCACCGTTGGCCGCGGCGGGTCGCCAGCTCACCCGGGCCTGGGCATTGCCGGCGGCGGCGGTCACCGACTTCGGCGCGCTCGGCTTGCTGATCACCGGCTTCGGCGGCGGCGGAGGCGGCGGCGGGTTCGGCGGCGGGTCACCACCGAGCACGTCGTTGGCGTACTTGTCGACCTCCTTGACCTGGTGCTTGTCGTCGATGACCCGGGCGACGGCGGAGTTCGGGGCGTTGATGAAGAGGTGGTTCTCCCGGACCTCCAGCTCCAGCGGGCCGTTGGCGCCCGGGATCTCGATCTTTTCCAGCAGCTTGCCGGTGGGATCGAACGAGTAGACGGTGCCGGTGTCCTCGTCGGCGCAGTAGAACCGGTCCGCCCAGGCGACGGCGGGGCTCAGCCGGGTGCCGGCGCCCGGCACCCTGAACTGCTGCCCCACGGTGCCGTTGTCGGCCACCACGATGTTGCGGTCGTCCAGCACCGTCACCGGCACCCGGAGGCCGGTGGTCCGGGGCGGCATCGCGCCCGGGCCGGTGAGCGGCAGCTTGACCGGTTGCTTGTCCCCGCCGCGCAGTGTGGTCAACGTGTTGGTGGTCCGGTCGAGCACCGCCACGCCGTCGTCCAGAGTGGAGATCGTCAGGTCGTGGCTCGGGTCGGCGACCGCGTCGTTGAAGACCTGCTCCGGGCTGACACTGCCGCCCGTGCCGCCGCTGTCGGACGCCGGGAGCTTGGCGGCGGTGATGGCGGAGACGGTCCCCTCGCTGGGCACCGCGACCCAGAGCCGCCCGGTGCCGTCGAACTCGCCGCCGGTGATGCCGGGCGGGTAGTGGATCTGCTCGCCGACCGGGGTCAGCGACCGGGGGTCGAGTTGGCGCACGATCCCCTGCACCGCGTCGACGACGAACGCCGCGTCCTCGTGCAGGGCCACGTTGACCCCGATCCCGGCGGTGGTACTGGTGGTCGCGATGATCTGCAGGGTGGCCAGGTCCAGCGAGCTGACCTGGCCGGTGTTCAGGTCGCGCAGGATCAGCAACCGGTCGGTCTGCACCACCTGCATCCGATGGTTGCGGCCCTGCGGGATCTGGACCCGGGTGTCGACCCGACCGGTGACGCCGTTGACCCGGGCCACCTCGCTCCTGGCTGTGCTCCACAGCCAGGAACTGGCATCGAAGCTGGCCACGGCGTTGTCGGCGGCGCCGAGCCCGAGCACGGTCAGCCCCATCGCGGCGGCCAGGGCGGCCACGGTGGCGATGGTGACCAGTCCGCCCCGGATCCGGGTGCGGCGGCGGGCCGGCGGCGCACCGGGCGCCACGCCGGCGGGGTCGGCCCCGCCGGTGCCGTCACTGCCTGTCAAGCCGTTGCCTGTGGTGACCACAGTCGGCCGCCTCCCCACCCGTGGGCGGTCGTGTCCGACCGCCGTCGTCAGCGAATCTTTCCCGAAACCGCGTGCCATCATAGGGCCCTGGCTTTGCCCGCGGGTACCTGGAGCGTGCCCTTGTGGACGGAGGCGGCGCGAATTGTGGATAAGCTCCGTCGCCCGTCACCGTCTCCGCAGGTCAGCGTGGTAAGAACGGTTGTCGAATTGTGATCAGGGCGGCGTCGCCCCGGTGCCGTCGCGCTTCGTGCAGGCAAGATCGGATGGGGCGAATTCATTGGTCGAATAGACGGCGAGCACCGAGAAGCAGTAATCGAGCTTGGGGTTCAGCGCGTTCACCTTGTAGGTGGTCTCGCCGGCACTGAGGGTAATCATCGGTTTGGTCTGCTGGCCGGCGCGGCCGCCGGCGACGACGAACGGCACGGTTCCGCCGCTCGGGTCGGTCCAGGTGACGGTGATCGCGGTGCCCTCGTCGAGCAGCTTCACGTCGGTCGGTGGCTCACCGGCGACGATCGGCTCGCCGCGCTCGTCGGTCGGCCCCGGGCCGGGTGAACCGCTCCTGTCGACCACCACCGTGACCACCACCACGATCGCGGCGACCACCGCTGCGGTGGCGGCGATCGCGGCGGCCACCGTCGAACCGCGACCGCGGCTCGGCTCGGGCGCCGGTGCGGCCGGGACGGCAGCCGGGGGTGGAGCGCTTACCGGGTACGGCTCGGACCGGGCAGCCGACTGCGCCGAGTACGGCGGGTACGTCGCCGGCATCTGCTCGGCGTACGGCGAGGTTGCCGACTCGGCCGGATGCCCTGACACCGGTCCGGCCGGATGCCCGGACATCGGTCCGGCGGCTGGTGCGTAGGTCGGTGAGGTGGCGGCCGGCTGGACCGATCCACCGCCGGCCGGTTGGGCCGGTGGTGCGGACATCGGCGACGGAGGCGGGGGCGGGACCGGGTTCGGCCCGGCGGGTGGCGGCGGGACCGGGTTCGGCCCGGCCGGGGGCGGCGGGACCGCGGCCGGCCCGGCGGGTGGCGCGGAGAGTGCCGTGGCCGCGCCGGCCGCCTCCCCGAGGTAGTCCCGGGCCGCCCGGACCTGCCAGTGGTCGTCGCCGAGCACACCCGGCCCGAGCGAGGCGACCCGGCCGAAGTTGCGGCGTGCCTCGTGCCGGTTGCCCAGTTCCTCGGCGACGGCGCCGAGCTCGAAGCTGAGCGACAGCATCAGGGGGTCGGCTTCGCCCCACCGGCGTTGACCATCGAGCAGCGCCTCCTCGAGCAGCCGCCGGGCGGCCGCCGGGTCGTCGGCCTCCCGGTGCCACCGTGCCAGCACCCCGACGGTGGCCAGCACTTCCGGATGGTCCTTGCCGTAGGCCGGGCGGGCCGCGTCGAGCGCCTGGGTGAGCAGCCGTCGGGCACCCGGATCGTCACCGCCGTCGCGTAGCGCCCGGGCGCGGCCCTGCACGGCGGCAAGTTGTGGTGGCTGAGACACGCCCGCCATGCTGCCTCCTGGACCGGGTACCGCGCCAGCCGGGCCGCGGTTCCACCGCGCCGTTCCGGCGTCGTGCCGGACCGCGTTCCGCGCACTGCAAGCCACTGGCCAGGGTGGATCGGGTCACCCACGGATCTGCCCGAGCTTTCGGGATCGAGCCCTACGTTCCGATGGGGGCCGGCGGTCGACGCCGGCCCCACCGGACGGCTCGCGGGTCAGCGGCTCTGCAACGCGTCCAGCCCGACCGCCATCGCGATGACCAGTCGGCGGTCGAGCTGCGGCAGGTGGATGTCGACCACGTACCGGTCGCGCAGACCCCACTTCTTCACCACCGAGAACGCCGGCTGGCCGCCGATGGTGAAGTCGAAGTGGTACGGCAACCAGGACAGCGAGTCGATGAACCGGCGCAGCAGCGCGACCGGCAGACTGCGCTCCTGGCCGGTGGCCTGCCCGAGCCCCGGCTGCTCGACGTGCCAGGTGGAGCGGAGCAGCGATGCCTTGAAGTCCTTGCGGAACAGCCCGATGGGGGTACCGGCGGCGTCGGTCACGTCGTACGTCGCACCGAGGTCCATCACCTGACGGGCCTTGAAGCCGAGCACCGGCTGCTGCTTGGTGTCGTCCGCGTAGAGGGTCACCTGCTCCTTGAAGGCGAGCCGCTTCTGCTGGGCGAAGGCCAGCAGCTCGCCCTCTGAGCCGTCCGGGTTGACCGCGTGTACCTCGTACTGGTTGACCATGAACCGAATCCGCTGCCGGACGTGGAACTGGCGCTGGGACTGGAGCACATCGAGCTGCATGGGGGTTTCCTTTTCTTGGGGCGTCCGGCTTCTGGGGCGTCGGCGGTGGGGCCGGCGTGCCGGCCACCTGCTGTGCAGGCGCAGCCTCGGAGTGTGGCACAGCCGGGGGAGTTCGCGCCGCCCGGTCCGGAGGCTGGCGCGCCGACGCTGCCGACCGGTCGCACCACCGATCCCGACGAACGGATCCGGACCGGCCGCGAACGTCGCCCGATCGGCGACCATCGGGCTGGTGGTTGGCATCGACGGACGCCGGACGGGCTGCTTGGATGGGGCATCGGTGCGATCCCCACCGGCGATGATGCCGAGATGACGGAGCAGGGCATGACCCGAGAGGACCGTTGGGACTTCTTCATCGAGTACGCGCCTGCGGACCGCGCCGCCGCGGAGGAACTGTACGACCTGCTCAGTCCCCCCTTCCGGGTGTTTCTCGACCACCGGAGCCTGCCGCCCGGCGACGACCGGGGCGATCGGCTGCCGGCCGCGCGGCGCGGCACGGCGATCACCCTGATGCTGATCTCCGACGCTACGGACCGCGCCTACCACCAGCGGGAGGAGGTAGCCGAGGCCGTCGAGCTGTCCCGCCGGGAGAACGGAGCGCACCGGGTCGTGCCCATCCTGCTGAACGGGTCCGCCGGGGGCGGTCACCTTCCCTTCGGCCTGCGGCTCGGGCAGGCACTCCCGGTCACCGCCGCGGGCGGGCTGCCGGAGGTCGCCGGGCGGCTGCGGGAGACCTTCCGACACCGTCTTGCGATGCCGGCCGACGAGCTTCTGCGCCGGTACGAGGAGCGGACGGTGGTCGAGCGGGCCGTCCGGCTGGTACCCCGGGACGGCTTCGACCCCGCCGGGCAGCTCGGCCTCGGCACCCGCAAGTACGTCTTCGTCGGGGACCACGACGAGCAGCGGCACCGCACCCTGCGGCAGATCCTCGCCAACCTCTGGATCGGGGACGCCTTCGAGCAGGTCGAAAACTCGAACGGCCCCTGGCTGGCCCTCACCTTCGAGCTGGGTGAGCGCAACCGCCGCAGGATGGACCTGCTGCCGGCCACCTGGAAGGCGGCCTTCCGGATCCTCTCCGATCCGGCCCGCGCGGCGTGCTTCGCGGCGACCGACGAGGAACGGGCGCTGCTCGGCCGCCCACCCCGGAACTACTACTCCGGCGACCAGCAGGCGTGGTATGCGAGCTGCACCATCCGGGAGCGCAGGTACACCCCGTGGGGCCCGGACTACTTCATCCGGGAGGTGCTCGGGATCAGCTGGCTCTGCTTCACGGGTACCGGGATCACCCAGGGGACCGGGCAGTCGACAGGGCTGCCGTCGAGGGTCTTCTTCGTCCGGAACCTGCCGCTGCGCGGCATCGACTACCAGGTCCAGGACCTGGGCGTACCCGACGACGACATCGTGTTGGACTAGCCCGACCGGGGATTGGAAGTCGCCCGGGCGGGTACCCGGCGGATCTCCTACGACGGAGGTTGGCAGATGTCGGAGCGGCACACGGTACTGCGCTCGATGCACGATCTCGGCCTGGCTGCCTGGTTCGGCGGCGCGCTGATGGGTGCGATCGGGGTCAACGGCGCGGCGGCGAAGGTGAGCGATTCGAGACAGCGGTTGGGGGTCGCCTCGGCCGGCTGGGCCAGATGGACCCCGGTGAACGCGGCGGCGATCGGCACCCATGTCGCCGGTGCCGCCGGTGAGCTGATCACCGAGAGCCCGCGGATGTTGGTCCAGGCCGGGGTGGGCCGGATGAGCGCGGTCAAGACCGGGCTGACGGTGGCGGCGCTGGCGGCGACCGGCTACAGCCGGATGCTCGGGATGCAGTTGGAGAAGAGCAGCGAGGCGCCGGTGGTGGCGACGACGGCTCCGGAGAACGGCACGCCGCCGGGTGTCGCGGCCCGGCAGCGGCAGCTGCGGGTGTTGCAGTGGGTGATCCCGGCCCTGACCGGCGGGTTGATCGTGGTCACCGCGCTCGCCGGCGAGCAGCAGAAGCCCGGCCAGGTGATCCAGGGCGTGCTGCACCGGATGGGTGGGATCGCGCACCGGACCAGGAGCATGCGGGGGATGGCCGGCAAACAGATGCGTGGGATGGCCGGCAAGCGAATGCGCGGCATGACGGGCAAGGGCATGGGCATGGGCCTGGGCGGGATGGTGGCCAGGGGCGTGCGCGAGATGGGCGGCCGGGGCGACCGGAGCATGCCGGGCATGGCCATCAGGGGCGTACGGGAGGCGGCGACCCGGGCGGTGCCGGGGATGGTCGGGGTGCGGGTGGCCCGGACGGCGGCCCGGAAGCTCCGCCACTGACCGGCTGCCGCGGCGGGAGCCGGTCCGAACGGACCGGTCAGCGCGGGCGCCCGCCCGGTCCCACCTGCGGGACCGTGCGTTCCGTACTGCGGGAAGCCGCCCGCGGCACCGGGCACGGGAGTGGGCGCCATCCGCGACTACACCCGCCTCCGTGGCCACCGCCCGCCGGCGGCGCCGGCGCCGTGTCCGAGCCCGTCGCCCGGTCCGTCCGGCGCTTCGGAGCTGCGGTAACGGCCCCGGGAGCCGGGAAGGGGGCGCGCCGGGATTCCCGGCGCCATGGTGTCAATGGACTGATGACCGCTTATAGTTCTGCCCGATCTCCTCTGGCATGGGCGGCTGTCGACGCGGTTACCTCGGACCAGGATCACCCCATGTCCTGGAGGTTCGCAGGTGCCGGTCACATCGCCATCGGAGCCGACGGCCGTACCGCGACCGGCGGCGGCGCACACCGTCGCCGCGCTGGTTGGTCGGGACGCCGAGCTGGCCCGGATGGTCGCGCTGCTCGACGAGGACCGGACACGGCCCCGGTTCCTGGTGCTGGACGGCGAACCGGGCATCGGCAAGAGTCGACTCGTGGCCGAACTGGCACAGCTGGCCGCTGACCGTGGTCGTACCGTGCTGCTCGGTCGGGCGACCGAGTTCGAGCACTCCCTCCCGTACGGCGTGCTGCTGGACGCGCTGGCCGGCGTACCCGATCATCGGGCCGACCTGCACGCGGCGCTCGACACTCTCGCGGTGCACGACCCCGGCGGGCCGGGGCCGGCCACCGCGGCGGTCGACCGGCACCGGCGGCACCGCCGGTTGCGCGGCCTGGTCACCGCCGCCGCCCGCCCCGCCGGAGCGCTGCTGGTCTTCGACGACGTGCAGTGGGCCGACGACGCCTCCGTCGAGTTTCTCGGCTACCTGCTGCGGCATCCGCCGGACGCCCGGATCACGGTGGTGCTCGCGTTCCGGTCCGCGCAGTGCCCGCCCAGACTGGCCGAGGAACTCGCCCACCTGGCGCCGCTGCCCGATCGGCTCCGGCTCGCCCCGCTGACCGGCGCCGACGCGCACCAGTTGCTGCCCGCCGAGCCGCCGTCCCGGCGTCGGCTGCTGCACCAGGTCAGCGGCGGCAACCCGCTCTACCTGGAGCTGCTGGCCGGCACCTCGACGCAGGTCCTCGCCGCGCTGCGCCGCGGCGACTTCCCCGACGAGCCGGTGACCGACGCCCTGCACGGTGCGATGGCGATCGAGATCCGTGGGCTGGACCCGACCGAACGGCTCGTGCTCCAGGCGACCGCCGTGGTCGGCCCCGGCCTCGACATCGGCGCCGTCGCCGCCGCGGCCGGGATCGATTCGCACCGCACCACCGCCGCGCTCGACGCGCTGGTGGCCCGGAACCTGCTCCGCCAGGTCGGCGCGGAGCTGGACTTCCGGCACTCGCTGGTGCGGGCGGTGGCGTACTGGCTCGCCGGTCCGGCCTGGCGGCTGGCCGCCCACCGCCGCGCCGCCGCCCACCTGGAACGCGGCGGCGCCCCGCTGACGCTGCGGGCCCACCACCTGGCGAGGGCGATCCAGCCGGGCGACGAGGCCGCCGCCGAGGTCATCGCCATGGCCGCGATCACCACCATGGGTACGGCGCCGAGCACCAGCGCCGGCTGGCTGCGCGTCGCACTGTCGGCGCTGCCGGACGGCACCGGTCGGGCCGATCGCCGGTCCGAGCTGCGGCTGCTGTTCGCCAAGGCGCTCGGGGTGACCGGCCAGTTCGACGAGGCGCGGACCGTGCTGCACGATCTCGTCGCGGTAGCCGGCCCGCACCGGCACGCGGCGGTCGAGCAGCTCGCCGTGCTGGAGCGGCTCGCCGGCCGGCTCGACGTCGCCAGCGCGTTGCTCAGCAGCGAACTGGAACGGCTCGGCGGCACCGGCACCCCGCAGGCGATGCTGCGGCTCGAACTCGCGGTGACGGAGATGCTGGCCGGTCGCTGGCGAACCGGGGCCAGGCACGCCGGCAGGACGATGGACCGGGCGCGGCAGGGCGGTCATCGGGGGGTCGAGGCCGCCGCCAGCACCGTGCTGGCGGCCTGCGCGGTCGCCCGGGAACCACTGGCCACCGCCCGGCTGCGGGTCTCCTACGCCGCCCGGCTGGTCGACGCCCTCGGCGACGTCGCGCTCCGGGACGAACTCGGCGCGATCGCGCTGCTCGGCTGGATCGAGGCGATGCTGGACCGGGTCGACGACGGGCTGGCGCACGCGGAGCGGGGCATCGAGGTGGGGCTCCGGTACGGGCGGATCCACGTGCATCCACTGCTCTACGCCGCCCGGAGTGTGCTCTACGGCACCGTGGGCCGGGTCGACGACGCGCTACGGGACGCCGAGGAGGCGGAGGAGATCGCCCGGTGGCAGGGGAGCGCCGAGGCGGCGACGCTGGCGGCGGCGGTACGGCTCCGGCCGCTGCTCTGGCTCGCCGGACCGGATGCGGTACGCCCGGCCCTGGACCGGCTGCGGGGCAGCGCCGCCCCACGGTCCACGCTGTACCGGGCGGTGGTGCGGATGCACCTGGCCGAGGCGAGCGCGGCCGTCGGCGACGACGCCGGCTGCCAGGAGCTGCTGGCCGACACGGAGACGTACCGCTGCCTCGGGCCGGCCGAGGCGGGCGTGCTCGTCGTACGGGCACTCTCCGCCGCCGCCCTCGCTGGGGGGCCCGGACCGGTGCGAGACGGGCCGGGGGGCGTACCACCGCCGGCCCGGCGTTGGCTCATCCGGGCCGCCGACGCCGCCGGCGACCTGCCCGGTCGACTCGGGCTGGTCGGTATGGCCGGTGCGACCCTGGCCCTGACCTACGGCGATCCGGGTGACGCCGTCACGGAGGCGGCACCGGCGATCGGTCGGCTCGGCGCGGCCGGCATGCCGGTGACGGAGGGCCAGGCCCGGATGGTGCTCGCCGAGGGGCTGACGGCGACCGGGGACCCGCGGTCGGCCCGTGAGCAGCTCGGCCGGGCCAAGCGGCTCTTCACGGCCAGCGGGGCACGCTGGCTGGCCGGGCGGGCGGACCGGGCCCAGCGCCAGCTGGCCGCGCGGCTGTCCCGGCGTGCCGTGCCGGCCGACCGGCCCGGGGCGGTGTCGGATCCGGCGCATCCGTTGGCGCTGCTGACCGCCCGGGAGCGGGAGGTCGCCGAGCTGACGGTCACCGGTGCCACGTCCCGGGCGATCGCCAGGCAACTCCAGATCAGCCCACGTACGGTCGACGCGCACCTGATGCGGATCTACCGGAAGCTCGGGGTGACCTCGCGTACCGCGCTGGTCGGCCTGCTGGCCCGGGGATGAGGTAATCGAAAAGATTCTGCCCCGTGTCGTGTCCGGGCGCGCGCCGATCGTCTAATTACAGGAGGGCAGACAGCCCAGCCGCGGAGGAGGGGACGCCATGCCGGACGAGGACAGCAAGCGAGCGGCACACCGAGCACTGGTGGATCGCATCCTGAGTGGCGAGGGCAGGGCCACGACAGAGCAGCGGGCCCGCGCGTTCGGCAACGAGGACCTGTCCCCGCCGTTGGACACACTGATCGACAAGGTCGTCGCGACGCCGACACAGCTCACCGAGGCGGACCTCGCCGCGGCAAGGGCGTCGGGTTTCAGCGAGGACCAGCTTTTCGAGCTGGTCATCTGCGCTGTGGTCGGCCAGTCCACCCGGTTGTACGACGCGGGACTGGCGGCTCTGGCCGAGGCAACCGTCGACGGGAGGGCCGAATAATGCGCCTCGACATCCTCAACCGCGGCTACCACCCCGGGAGCAAACTGCTGTTCGCGCTCATCCGGCTCTTCTCCGGGCACCCGGTTCCGGACGCGGCGAAGCTGGTCTTCTACCGGCCCGACTTCTACGGCGCCCGGGCAAAGGTGTTCATTCACGAGGCGATGCGCGGGCCGTCCGCCTGGACGGTGGCCGACCGGGAGCTGATGGCGGCCTACGTGTCCAAGGTGCACGAGTCGGCGTTCTGCATAGCCGCGCACACCGCGACCGCTCGGCAGGCATACCAGGACGGGCCGCTGGTGGCGGCGGTGCTGGCCGACGTGGAATCGGCCCCCGTGCCGGAACCGCTGCGGGCAACGCTGCGGATGCTGGGCAAACTGACCGCCGAGGGAAAGCTCGGTGCCGAGGACGTCCGGGAGGTGCTTTCCGCCGGCGTCTCACGCCAGCAGGTCAAGGACGCGCTGGCGGTCTGTGTCGCGTTCAACACGACCGCCCGGCTCGCCGACGCCTTCGGCTTCGAGGTACTCAGTCCCGAGGGCTTCGAGGCAGGGGCCAGGTACCTGCTCAAGCGGGGCTATCGATAGCTCAAGCGGGGCTATCGATAGCGCGGGCGGTGCCGGTGTTCTCCGCGACGACCCGGAAGGCCTCGCTGAGCAGCCGGGCCAGGCCCTGGGTCAGCACCCCGCTCTCGTGCCCGGGCTGCTGCCCGGGGGATGCCGGGGCATCGGCCGGGTACAGCTGCGCCAACCGGCCCTCGGCTGCCGGCACGAGTTCGTCGGCGACCGGGCGAAGCCGGTCCAGCACCTCGGCGAGCAGCCGCAGCGAGGCCAGCACCGGCACGCCGGCCTGGTGCAGGGCGAGTGCGGGTTGCACGGCCCGGGGGCGAGCCGTGGTGACCGCGCCCTCCTCGGCGCGCACCAGCACGCCGTGCCGGGCGAGGCTGTGCAGCAGGGCGGGGTGCTCGACGGCCAGCCGGTTCAGCGCGTCCGTCAGCGGTTCGGCCGGTGGCGGAGTCAGGTGGCGTACCCCGAGCATCGCCTCGATGGCGACCAGGTTGAAACCCTGCCGCTGCAACGACTTGATGTTCTCCAGCCGGCGTACGTGGCCGGCGCCGTAGTAGGCGGTCCGGCCGTACCGGGCGGGCGGCGCGAGCAGGCCGCGGGCCTGGTGCGCCCGGATGTTGCGCGGCGACATCCCGACCAGCCGGGCGAGGTTGTCGATGGTGTACCGCGGGGGCGCCGGTGCCGGACCGGCGTCGCCGCCGAGCTGGGACACGGTAACCGTCACGGCCGCTCTCCTCACGTCCTGGGGCGATTCGAACGTACCGACGCGACCCGGTGTGGGGTATCAGTGAAATTACTGCCGTCATGGCCGGAAGGTGAGCGCTCCGCAGCTGGTCGGGCCGGCCATGCACCGCGGCGGATCGGTTCAGGCGTTGTCGAGCACGAACGCCCGGATGAGCTCGGCGCACTCGGCCGGGTGCGTCTCCAGCAGGAAGTGCCCGCCGTCGTAGATGTGCGCGTCCAGGTGATCGAGGGCGCGGTGGTAGGCGAGGACCTCGGCGACGTCGAAGTACGGGTCGCGGCGTCCCCACAGCACGAGGGCCGGCGGCTGGTGAGCCCGGTGGTACTCGGCGATCTCCTCGAACCGGGCGACGTGGTTGGCGTAGTCGGTGAAGAGCGCGAACTGCGCCTCGATGTTGCCGGGGCGGCTCATGCGCTCCCAGTCGAGGTGCCATGACTCCGGCGGGTGCAGCACCCGCAGGTACTCGGGCAGCCCGGCGAGGTACTGGTCACGGGTGCCGGCGAAGTGCAGCCAGTCCGGAAGCTCGGCGCGCCTGTCGTCGGTCGGGTCGGCCCAGTACGCCCTGGCGGTGTCCCACTGCTCGCCGAGGCCGTCCTCGTGCGCGTTACCACTCTGGACGATGAGACCGCGGATGCGATGCGGGGCGCGGGTGGCCAGATGGTATCCGACCGGTGCGCCGAAGTCGTGCAGGTAGACGAAGAAGCGCTCGATGTCGAGCTGGTCGAGGAGGTGCGCGATCGTCCGGGAGAGGTTCTCGAAGGTGTAGTCGTAGCTGTCGACGGTGGGCGATGCGGACATGCCGAAGCCGGGAAGATCGGGCGCGATCACGTGCGCGACGTCAGCCAGGGTGGGCATGACCTCGCGGAATGTGTGCGACGAACTCGGGAAGCCGTGCAGCAGCAGGACTGCGGGCCGGCCGGGGCGCCCGGCCTCGCGGTAGAACACGTCCAGTCCGTTGACGTCGATCTGTCGATGGCGGACCTTCTGGATCGCCTGCATCGCGTCCTCCCTGAGGTCGTTGCCGAGGTCACCCATGAGCGTCGGCTTACCAGTGTCATTAGAACGATGGTAATAGAAAACGCCGAGGTTGGCCGGTCGCTACGTACCCTGGAGCCATGTCGGAACCCGGCGGCCGCGCACCTGCCCCAGGCACTCTCGCCGGAGTGCAGGCCTTCATCAACACGTTCGACGTCGAGGACGACGAGGACGATTTGACCGATCCGGCCGCGCTCACCGCCTGGCTGCGCGACCGGAACCTCCTCGACGGCACCGCACAGGCCGACGGCGCCGATCTCGATCGGGCGCGCGCGCTGCGCGAAGCGCTCCGCGATCTCGTCGCCGTGCACAACCGTCTACCGGCGAACGTCGACGCGGCGACCGACGAGGTCAACCGGGCAACGGCACGGGCGCGGCTCGCGCCGCGCATCGACGCGGCCGGGTCGTCGCAGTTGGTGCCGCAAACCCACGGCGTCGACGCGGCCCTCGGCAAGATCATTGCTGCGGTCCACCGGGCCATCAACGACGGCACCTGGGTGCGGCTGAAGGCGTGCGAGCGCGGCCACTGCCGCTGGACGTTCTACGACGCCTCCCGTAACCGCTCTGGACGCTGGTGCTCCATGGCGGTGTGCGGCAGCCGGGAGAAGAGCCAGCGGGCCTACCGCCGCGGGCGTATCCCGGGGAGGTGATCGCGGACGGAGGGGAGGACCAGGCGAGAAAGTGGTCGCGGACGAGGCGCGGATCACCTCGCCGACCTCCCGGCGGCGGTGAAAGGTGCACGACCTGCTGTTCGACCGACAGGATCGGCTGCGCATGGAGGACCTGGTCGGATGACGCCGGTGAGCTCGGCCTCGACCAGGTGCGCCGCGAGGAGCTGCCGGAACGCCTCACGAGGCAGGCGACCTCCTACCCATGCCTTCCACGACGAACATCCTCCTCGAGGGCTCGCCGCGCCCTGATCTGCGATGTCCGAGAAACGGGTCAGATCCAACGGCGAGCTGGCCCGCGTACTCGCGCAGCAGGTCCGGCATCCAGTAGCTGTCGACACCCAGGCGGGTGACCAGGTGCCCGTCCACGAGCCGGCACAGTGCGGTCTGCACGTACCCGACCGTCTCGGCCAGGGCGGCGGCCGCGACCGACGCGGTGACCACAGCCGTGGGAAGCGTCCCGAGCAGCCGGAAGACCCGCTTCGAGGCGTTGTCCAAGCGGTGGTAGGAAGGAGCGAAGGATGCCTCGAGCCCGGCCTCCGGGTCGCCGTGTACGGCCAGCGCGGTGAGTCGCCCGTTGGCGCGCATCCGGGCGACGAGGTCGGCGAGCGGAGTCCTCGTGCCGGGGCCCAGCCCGATGGCCGCGATCCGTAACGCCAGCGGCAACCTGTCACACAGCTCGGTCAGCACGCCGGCCGCCTCCGGTTCGGCCGCGACAGCCCGCTCACCGACGGTCTGCGACAGCAGCTGGACCGCGTGCGGTTGCTCCAGCGGTGGTACCTCGATCATCCGGCCACCGTCGTGCACGGCGAGTCCGACGAGGCTGTCCCGACTGGTGACCACCGTGCAGGTACCCGGTCCGCCGGGGCGCAGCAGCCGCACCTGCTCGGCCGAGACCGCACCGTCCAGCAGCAGGAGGACTCGCCGGCCCGCGACCACCGACCGGAACAGGCTGGCGGCCTGCCGCTCGTCCGTGGGTACCCGGCCGGCCGGCACGCCGAGTGCGACGAGCAGTTGGACGAGCGCGGCCCGCGTCGGCACGGCGGCGCACTGGCCGTGGCCACGGAGGTCGAGGTGGAACTGACCGTCCGGAAATCGGCGGCTGACCCGGTGTGCCCACTGCACCGCCAGCGCTGTCTTGCCCACGCCGGGCGCGCCGGAGACGATGATCAGCCCGGGGCCGGGACCGGTGATCGCGGTGTCCATCTCGACGATCTGGTGTCGCCGGCCAACCAGGTTGGCGACCGCGGGCGGAAGCTGGCGCGGCAGTACCGGCTCGGCGGAGATCGTGGCGGTGCTGGCGCCGTGTATTTTGGCGCCGCCCGGCGGACGCTGGTGCCGGGTGCCGGCCGACATCGCGATCCGCGTCCTTGTCTCCAGCCACGCGGCCACCTCCGCGTCGGTGCCGCCGCAGGCCCGGATGTATGTCGTGACCAGGTCGCGACTGGGCAATGTAGACCGATGCAGCATCGTGGCGACCGTACTCGGCGGCAGCGAGCGGGCACCCTGCCGTGCCTGACGGGCCAACTGCCGGTACGACAGACCGGCCGCCTCTCGACGCCGCCGAAGCAGCAGCACATACTCGGCACTGTCCTGGGCGGCGTCTGGATCGACGTACGTCACCGGATGCTCATCCCCCTCTGCGACCGCCACCGGGCCGGGCTGTTCGGGGTGTACCTTCCGACAGCTCGGCGAAGGTGCCGTGCGGCGGGGAGATCGTCTACCCCGAACCGTTGTCGCCGACGCTCTCGGACGAGCGCTCAGGTCGTTCAGGCCGTTCGGTCGGCCTACCCGCCTTCTGCGTATGTCCCACCCATTCGTCAAGTTTCATCGATGGTCGTACACGCCCGGTCTACGCCTCATACACAGGCCGAGCCCGTCCGAGATCGTCCTGGAATTGGCCGGCCATGCCGCCGGACGACGACCGGCGGTGCCGCCGCCGGCGGGGACTCGCGGCGCGCACCGGCTAGCCGCGGTGCTCGTGGCCGGCGTCGAGGGCTGCTGTGTGCTCCGTGCTCGCCATGGTCCGGACCCAGGTCAAACCCAGCTCGTCGGCGATCGCGATCGCTTCCTCGGCGTAGCTGGCCGCCCTGTCCGTGGCGCCGAGCAGCCGCGAGGCGCGGGCCAGGGCGATCAGGGCCTGTGCCTCGCCCGGTCGGTGGCGGATCCGACGCGCGCGTTCAACGGCACGGGTCAGCAGGTCCGCAGCATGATCCAGGCGACCGAGATCGATATGGATCAGGCCTAACCGCTGGAGCGCCCCGGCCGCGGCATAGTCGTCGCCGATCTCGTCGTACCAGGCCAGGGCCTTCTCGACGAACCGGATAGCTTCGTCGTGCCGGCCGAGTTGGTGGTACGCCCGGCCCAGGGATTTGAGCGCGTACACCTCGCCGACCACAGCACCGATCTGGTGGGCCACCGTCGACTGCTGCTCCAGATGCACGACCGCCTCCTCAGGGCGGTCCTGAAGCAGGTAGGTGAGCGCGAGGTTACCCAGCGCCCGCTGCTCGCCGAAGCGGTCACCGAGCTTCCGGCAGATGGACAGCTCCGCCGCAATGTGTGCCTCGGCCTTCTCCGGGCGCCCGACCATCATGAACGCGCCACCGATGCTGCCGTTGGCGTACGCCTCCGAACGCCGGTCACCCACCTTCCTCGCCATGCCGATGGCTTGCTCGTCCAGTTCGATCATGTCGCGGGGGTAGCCCTCCACGCAGAAGAACCAGTGCAGCGCCAGTGCCAGCCCGATGCCGAGCCGAACGTGCTCGTCCGGGCCATGCCACGACTGACGGGCCGCCGCCAGCAGGTTCACCCGTTCCGCCTCCAGCCACCGGTGAGCCTCGTCCGGGGCGGTGAACGGCTTCGGCATCACGGACACGTCCGGCACCGGATACTGCGTGCGGTTCGAGTACAACAGTCGGGTCGCGTCGCGGGCGGTGGCGAGGTAGTAGCCGAGTAGCCTGCTGATCACGGCGGTGGCTTCACCCTCTGGGACGGTACTGGCGGCCAGTTCCCGGGCGAACAGCCGGACCAGATCGTGCACCTGGTAGCGGTCGGACTCGACCGTCTCCACCAGATGGGCGTCCAGCAGGCGTTCGATGACCCGGTCCGCCTCGGCCGGCGTTGTGTCGAGCAGGGCCGCCGCCATGTGGGAATCGATGTCGGTTACCGCCACCAGGCCGATCAGGCACAGCGTGCGGGCGGCCGCACGGTCGCCCGTATCGTCGCTTCGCCGCAGGGCCGCGTAGCTCACCCCAAGGCTGCTGCGCACCGCGAGGTCACCGGAGGCCAGTTCGGTGAGCCGGTGCTGCTCGTCGGTGAGACGGTCCACCAGGTCCCGGACGGTCCAGGCCGGCCTGGTCTTGAGCCGGGAGGCGGCCACGTGCAGCCCGAGCGGCATCCGGTCGCACAGCTCGACGAGTCGCGCGGTGGCCGGCGGGTCGGCCGCCGTCCGGGCATCGCCGATCAGGCGTTCGAGCATCGCCCGCGATGCGTCCGGGTCGAGCGGGCCGAGACCCACGTGGGTGGCGCCTTCAAGGGCGGTCAGACCGGCCCGGCTGGTGACGAGCACGGCGGTGCGGGACGTGCCCGGCAGCAGCGGACGCACCTGACCCGCCGTCGCGGCGTTGTCCAACAGGACCACCATCCGTCGAGCGGCCACCAGGGTGCGGTAGAGGGCTGCCGCCTCCTCGATGTCGTGCGGCACCTCCGCCGCGGGAACCCCCAGCGCTCGGAGGAACCGGCCCAGGCCCTCGCCGGGACAGAGCGGCTCGACGCCCGGCGTCGCCCCACGGAGATTCACATACAGCTGCCCGTCTGGGAAGCACCTGGACCAGAGGTCGACGGCATGGACGGCCAGCGCCGACTTGCCCACGCCAGGAGGGCCGTGGATGATCACCACGGGACCATGTCCGGTTCCGTCGCCCGGGTCGAGCATCCCTCCCAGCATGGCCAGCTCGCCCGCCCGGCCAACGAATGTGGAGACATCCAGCGGTAGCTGCCGCGGTGTCAGGCCGTCACGCAACGATGCCACCGTGGCGACGCCACCGGACGGTGCCAGTGTCGGATCGGATCGCAGAATCCGGCCCTGCAACGTCCGCAGTGGCTGACTCGGCTCCACCCCGATCTCCTCGACCAGGCGCCTCCGTAGCCGCTGATACGCGGCGAGCGCGTCAGCCTGCCGCCCGTCACGGTAGAGCGCCAGCATCAGTTGCTCCCACAACCGCTCCCGCAACGGATGCTGAACGATCCAGCCCTGAAGCTCCGCGATCGCCTCGGTATGCCGGCCCAGCCCGAGACGGGCGTCGAAAAGTTCCTCCACCGCGGCGAGTCGCTGTTCTTCCAGGCGCTGTGCCGTGGCGACGAGCAGGCCGCTCGTGTGGGGAATGCCTTCGAACGCCGCGCCGCGCCATAATCCCAGTGCCTGTTCGAGCCGTCTGACCACCAGCTTGAGATCCCCGAGCCGGCGCGCATCGGCGCCGTCGGCGATCAGCCGACCGAACGTCAGCACGTCCAGGCACTCCGGCGACACCCGGATCATGTACCCGCGCGAATCCGTGCTGATCAGTGCGGTCGCCGGGTCGGCCTGCGTCAGCAGCCGGCGCAGCGACCACACGTACGTACGCAGATTCGACGAGGCCGACTCCGGCAGGTCCGCCCCCCACAGGTCATTCACCAGACTGTCCGCCGAAACCGAGGTGTTGGCCCTGACCAGGAGAAGGGCCAGCAGGAGGCGGAGCTTCGGCCGGCCGATCGGTATCTCGTCGTCGGCAGCGGTGGAGACCCGCAGCGGTCCAAGTAGACGGAAGTGCATCCGATGCTCCCAGCGATCGAATACCGGGCTGCTGGCAACTCTTCGGGGTCATCCGTACGGAGGCGGGGCGCGCGGGATTGCCCGGTTCGGGTGCGGCTGAATCTCCACGCCTCGCCCTCCCACACCGGGTACGTCGTCAATTTCCATCAATACCCTACGAGGGCACGACCGGATCCGTGTGCTCTCGGGTGCCGGACCGACCCGACGTTTTCGGCATCCGATCGGGACGCGGGGCCCGCGTCGCCCTCCGACGGGCGAGCGGCGGCCTTCGGCAGTGGCGCCGCAGCCGTCAGTGATCGGTGAGGCTGATTCGCGGCGGCGTAGCTCACCTGCTCCTCGGCAGGGGTACACCGGTTCGGCCGGGATATCGGGAACGCGTCACCCCGCGACCGATGCCAACGGGCGTTCGCGCACTGGCGGCCGGAGGGGCGCTGGCCCGTGTCAGACCGCGAGCACCGCAGCGGCGCGGCGGTCCAGTTCACCGTGGTCCACCTTGCCGTTCGGCAGCAACGGCAACGTTGACACGGCCTCGAACCGGACCGGCAGCGCGGCGGCCGGCAGTCGGGTGAGCATGAACGCCCGGATCCCAGCGGTGTCCCGGGCCGCCCCCGGCACCACGAACCCGACAACCCGGGGCTGTGCACCTGCGGTCGTCACCCCCACCGCCGCGGCGACCACCCCAGGGGCCTCGGCAAGCGCCTGTTCGATCTCCATCCGTTCCACCCGCACGCCACCGAGCTTGAGCTGGTCGTCGAAACGACCATGGAAGGTCAGCGACCCGTCACGGCCGACGGCGACGAGGTCCCCGGTGCGGTAGAGCCACTCGTCGCCGACCCGGCGGAATGGCGAGTTGTCCGGATCAGCGTCCGGTGAGGCCGGCCGGGCGACCCCCGGCCCGCCGACGTACAACTCGCCGACCTCGCCGGTCGGTGTCGGCGCGCCGGCGGGGTCCCGCACGTACAGTCGGGCACCCGGTATCGGGACACCGATCGGCACGGACAGCCCGGTGGCGTCGGCCGAGCCGCAGGCGTGCACGGTGCACCAGACGGTGCACTCGGTCGGTCCGTACTCGTTGTAGAGCCGTGTTCGGGGCAACGCCGCCAGATGCTCACCCACCAACGCGGGTGGGCAGGGCTCCCCGGCGACGATCGCCGTCGACAGGGAGCCCAGCTCCGCGGCGAGACCTCCGCGCAGTGCCGCCCGGTACAGGCCGGGCACCATGAGCAGGTGGGACGGGGGCCAGCGTCGGGCCGCACGGCGGACGGCGACCAGGTCTGCGGGACGACTGGCCGGAATGACCAGGTGCCCGCCAGCCGCCAGCGTCCAGTAGATCCCCGCGACCGAGCTGTCGAAGGAGATCGACGAACAGAGCAGGAACACCCGGACGGGGTCCCGGTAGTAGGCCAACCGTGCGGCCGTGGAGTACGCCAGCGCTGCCGCCGGCACGGTCACCCCCTTCGGCACTCCGGTGGAACCGCTCGTGAAACAGGTGTAGGCGGCCTCGGCACGGGGGGCCGGCGGGGCTGGACACACCGTTGTGCCGGGCGCCGGACGCGAGTCCGTCGCGGGCGGCGTGACCCGCTCCATCTCCAACCGGGGCAGCCCGTCCAGGGCGAGCGGAAGTCCCGGCTCGACCACCGCCAACCGGGCTCCGGAGGCCGCAGCGATCAGCCGCTGGCGGGCTACCGGGAAGGCCGCGTCGACGGCGACGTACCGGACACCCGCCCGTAGCGCGCCGAGCATGCCGACCACCGCCCAACGGGACATCAACGCGTGGACGACCACGCAGTCCCCCGCCTTGACCCCATGCTCGTACAGCGCCCGAGCGACGGCGGCGGACCGGTCGGCCAATTCGCGGTAGGTCAGGCCCGCCTCCTGGTCACTCACCGCTGCGGCGTCGGCATCGAACCACGGCTCGAGCAGATCGAGGATGTGTGGCGGGGCCGTCACCGCCGCCCCGACCAGTTGTGGTTTCCAGTCACTCACCGGTCGCCTGCCAGCCGGTCGAGCCGGCGCAGGTAGCCGTCGACGCGCTCCGCCACCCAGCTCGCGTCGACCAGCATCGGGTCGTAGCCGACGTGTCCGGTGACCGGGCCCGCCCCGACGAGGCGCCACAGCAGCGCGGTCGGGAGCAGCGGCATCGTCAACGGGACGGCGTCCAGTGGTGTCAGCCCAACGGCCGGTTCGTCCACCAGCGGACGCAGCGGTGGCGGCGGTACGTACTGGAAGAACGGCAGCATCCGGTCCCGGCTGGTCAGCGCGGTGGCGAGTTCCGGCGTCTCCCGCAGCACCGGCATCAGAGGGATGTCGTTGACGTACGCCTCCCGGCAGGTGGCATCGACCCGGCGCAGCAGCTCCTCCCCGTCGGGGCGGTCGGAGAGGTCCAGACGCATCGACAGCATGTTGAACAGGCATCCCACCGTGTCCCGCTCCGCCGGGGTGCGTCCGGCGGTGAGTACCGGCACCATCGCCGTACCATCGGTGTCTGCGAAGAATTCGGCGACGAATGCGGTGAGCAGCAGGGTGAACGGCGTGGTTCGCCGACGCCGGGCGGCGCCCGCGACGCATCGCCAGAGATTCTCGTCTACGGCGAACGTCGCCGTGGCCGTCCCCTCCGTGGGCGGCTGACCGGAGGTTTCCGACCGCCGCCGGGTGCCGGCGGGTGATACCGGCAGGCCCAGCTCTGTGACCCCGCGCAGGCGGTCACGCCAGTACGGGACCAGCCGGCGGATTCGCGCCTGCCACTGTGCGGAGTGGTCGTCGTCGGCGATGTCGACGTACTGCATGACGGCGACGTCCAACGGGCCGAGCCCGCGGATCCGGTGGGTGTAGGCCGCGACCAGGTCGCGGGCGAGCACCGGCAACGACCACTCGTCGACCGCGACCCGGTGGGCGACGAGCACCAGCACGGCGTCGCGTTCCGAGTACCGCCCCAGGTAGGCCCACAATCGTGGCACCTCGTCGATCGGATGCTCCAGCCGACCGACCGACGCCACGAAACCCTGCGGCGGGTCGTCGGGGTGGAGATCCGTCACCGTCAGCGTGACCGGCTCCGGGGCCCGCACCTGCTGGTACCGCGCAGCGCCGTCAGCGACGACGACCGTCCGCAGCGCGCCGTGCCGGGCAACGACATCGCCGAGCGCGGTGTGCAGTACCGCGATGTCCACCGGGCCGGTGACCCGGTGGGCCGCCGCCAGCACCGACCGGGGGCCGCGTATCCGCCCCGGGCTCCAGCGCTCCAACTCGTCGAGGAGTTCCTGGGCATAGGTCAGGGGTGATCCGGACACTCTGGTCACGATCATCGTTCGTCCCTCCGACGAGGCTGCCCGCGCAGGGGAAGCCGCTGGTAACCGCTGAGAAAGGTCGACCGCACACGCACGGGTTCGCCGTCCGGTGTCAGCGACTCGAAGGTGGCGAACAGCTCGGCGAAGAACAGCCGCAGCGCCAGCCGGGCCAGGTGCGAACCGATGCAGTAGTGCCGGCCGGTCCCGAACGCGAGGTGCCGGTTGGGTGTGCGCCGCACGTCGAACCGGTCCGGCTGGGAGAACACCGCCGGATCACGGTTCGCCGATCCCAACCAGGCGACGACGGCCTCTCCGGCGGCGACGGTCACTCCGGACAGTTCGACCGGGTGGCGGGCCACCCGCATGAAGTGGCTGGCCGGCGACGCCCAGCGCAACGCCTCCTCGACGCCGCTGTTGAGCAGGTCGGGGCGGCGTGCCCAGTGGGCGTACCGGTCGGTGCCGGCGAGGTGCGCGAGAGCCGCCGTCGGCACGTGCGGAAGTGTGACGCTGGCGCCCAACAGCAGGCTGTAACAGTTGGACACCACCGCTCCACGTCCCAACCGCTGACCGTCGACATCCATCCTGAGCAGCAGGCTCACCAGATCGTCGCCGCCCTGGCGAGCCCGCTTACGGGCGAGGTCCGAGAAATAGCCGAAGAGTGCACGGTGGCCACGTCGCAGCGTCGCCTCGGCTCCTTCGGGGAGCTGGTAGGCCGGATCGTCCTCGGCGGTGCACATGGCGGCCAGCCGGGCCAGCTCAGGCCAGTCCGCGGTGGGCACCCCGAGCAGTGGCCCCAGCACCGTCAGCGGCAGCCCGGCGAGCATCGTCACGGCATCGAACGGCCCACCTGCGGCGTGGTCGGCGAGCAGCAACCGGACTCCGGCCCGCACCTCCCGTTCGTAGTTGCGGGCGGAGGAGAGACCCATGGCCCGCTGCACCGGCAGCCGCATCCGGCCGTGCCGGGGCGGATCGGTGGCCGCCATCTGTTGTCCGGCGGCGGGATCGCGGCGGCCCAGCAGGTTGAGCAGGGTGCCGCGCTCGGAGGTGAAGCGGGCGTGGTCGGCGAGCACCCGGCACACGTCGGCGTACCTGGTCACCGACCAGAAGCCGTCCGCCGTGCCGGCGTCGGCCACGGATTGCCAGTGCACCGGCCGGTGCCGGCGGAGCCGATCCCAGACCTCGTAACGCCGGTCGCTGGCCAGCAGCATCGGGTCGGCGAGGTCGATCCGCGACAGGTCTCCCAGGTCCGGATAGGCCGAGCCGGACAGAGCGGAGCCACCAGCCGCGGGCGTGCTCACTCTTCGCCCACCGGGGACACCGGTAGCCCTGCGCCGACGGTGGACGGGACCGGTGGGTCGCCGATGGTGGAGATCGGTGCCGGCACCTCCGCCCGGGACGGCGGCAGGAGTTCCCGTACGGCGTCGGCCAGCTCGGCGACGGTGGGGGCGATGAACAGGGTGGCAATGTCCGCCTCGACCCCGAGTGCCTGGTCGATGTCCAGTTGCAGTTCGGCGGCGAGCAGGGAGTCCCCGCCGAGCTGGAAGAAGTCATCGTGGCGGCCGATCGGCCATACGGTGAGCCGGGCACCCCAGAGCTGCGCCAGCCGGTGCTCCAGCTCGTCCTCCGGTGGGACGTACGGCGACGACATGCCCAGCTGGTCACGGGACACGGCGGTGGTCAAGGGCACCTCCAGGGAAGAGTCCGGTCCGCCAGGCGACCAGGGCCGCGGCGCCGGCGGTGACCTCGACATGCAAACCCGCTCGCCGTCGGGGGCGCCAGGGGTGCGGGTGTTCGCCCTCGTACGGAACAGTTCTGAACGTATCCGCGCAGCTGATGGTCGTGTCTTCTGGCCCGGACCGTGGTGGAGTACCTGCGCCGGCCTCGGCCGACGCAGGTGGAGGCGCAACCGTGGGCAGGGGATCGTCGGAGGGCTTCTGATGTCACATGTTCGAACGATCTCCGTGTCCGGGGCCGTCACCGGTACTGCCCCGCTGACCTGGGGGCAGCGGGCGATCCTGCGGTCGATGGAGTGGGTGGGTGACGACGTCGGCTACTTCAACATGGGCTACCGGGTGGCGGTACCGACCGGGACCGACGTCGACGACGTCGTTGCCGCGCTGCGGACGGTGCTGGTGCGCCACGCTGCGCTGCGTACCCGGTTCGTCGAGACAGCCGGCGAGATGCGTCAGGTCGTGGACGGCGCGGGTGCGATCTGCCTCGAGGTGCACGAGGTGTCCGCGGACAAGGTCGCCCCCACGGTGCGGGACCTGCACGAGCAGCGCCGGTCGATCGAGCTCTGGCCGGAGCGCGACTGGCCACTGCGGGCATACCTGGTGACGGCTTCCGGCGGTTCCTCGGTGCTGCTGCTGGTGCTCAGCCATCACGCGGTGGACGGCGCCGGAGCACTGCTGCTCGTCGCCGAACTCGAGCGACTGCTCGGCGGCGGGTTGCAGGACGTCACCGAGGAGCCGGCGAGCCTTCTGGACATCGCGGCGGAGGAGGCCACGACCCCGCTGCTGCGGCGTCACGCACGCGCGCTGGAATACTGGCGACTCGCCCTGACCGACGCGCCGACGACGCTTTTCGACTACCCTGCCCACCCCGCCGCGCAGCCGAGGTTCCAGGCGCTGATGATGGCATCGCAGGCCGTGACCCTGGCCGCCGACGAGATCGCCGCGCGCCGACGGGTCACGAACTCGACCGTCCTGTGCGCGGCCGCGGCCTGCGTGCTGGGCCAGGTGACCGGCCATACCGATCTCGCCATGCAGATCATCGTCAACAACCGGTTCGACACCAGACGGCGCGGCGTCGTCGGCACGTTCGCCCAGGACGGGCTGCTCCGGGTGGATCTTACCGGACGGTCCTTCGACGAGGCGGTCACCGCGACGCTGGGCGGGATGCTCAGGGCGTACCAGTCCGGGTACTACGAGCCGCACGCGATTCGCCGGCTCCGCGCCGACCTGGCCCGGGAGCGTGGCGCGGAGATCGACATCAGCGCCTACTTCAACGACGTCCGGCCGGCCGACCTCCGGCCCGCGACGGGGCCGAACGTGACCGAAGAGCAACTTGCCGCGCTCACCAGCGAGACCACCATCGTCGAGGCGGGAGGGTGGCCACGGGTGGACGCGACATACTTCGTCACGACGGGCGTACAGGGCTCGGCCACCACCGTCCAGCTGCTCGCCGACACCACATTCGTGCCGCTTCCCGACATGCGGCTGGCGTTGTCCGGAATGGAGCGTCTGCTGGTACGTGCCGCCACCGCCCAGGTGTCCGCGGCCGACATCGGCACGGTCACCGGCGTGCGGGCCGTACGGACCCGCCGGTGACCAGCCGCTGCCGGGCCCCCTCCCGGTGTGCACGGACCCGCCGGTGACCGCCGACCCCGGCCGCTCACCCGTAGACCCGGGCCTGCAGACGGAACAGTTCGGCGTAGAGCCCGTCGCGCGACATGAGCTGCCCATGGTCGCCGAGTTCGACCACGTGTCCACGGTCCAAGACGATGATCAGATCCGCCTCGCGCACCGTCGAGAGGCGGTGCGACACGAAGAGGGTCACCGCACCGGCCTCCTTCCGGGCCTGGCGCGCCGCGCTGTGGAACCGCTGGAACAGGGCGTGTTCCGCTGGCGCGTCCAGGGCGGCCGCCGGTTCGTCGAGTGCCACCAGCAGGGGGCGCGGTCGCATGAACGCGCGGGACAACCCGAGCCGTTGCCACTGCCCGCCGGACAGCTCCGCCCCGTCGCCGAAGTCTCGGCCGAGTAGTCCGTCCAGACCGCCGGGCACCCGCCGGGTCACCGACTCGGCGTCGGCGGCGGTGATGGCGGCGGTGATGGCGGTGTCGTCGCCGACCGACGGGAGATGGCCGACGCCGACGTTCTCCCGCAAGGTCAGCTGTAGCCGGGCGAAGTCCTGGAAGAGGGTCGACATTCGCGACCGCCACTGCTCGGCGGCGGCGCCGGTCAGCTCGACGTCGTCGACGAGCAGTCGGCCCGCGCTCGGTTGGTAGAACCCGCAGAGCAGCTTGACCAGAGTGGACTTGCCCGCGCCGTTCTCGCCCACGACGGCGACGGTCGCACCGGCCGGGATCGTGAGGGTGACGTCGCGCAGCGCCGGCCGGGCGTCCTCGGTGTAGCGCACGGTGACGCCGACCAGCCGGACTCCGCTGACCAGACGGTCGGGCAGGACGCCACCGGGCGGCACCCGCCCCGGCGCGGACGGTCGAGCTCCGGTGGTGTCACGGGCGGCCGGCCGCCGCATGGTCCGTTGGGGCACGATCGGCACGGTCGACGGCGAGGCGGCTGCCGCGCGGCGACGCAACAGGTCCAGGCGTCGCACCGTGTGGCCGGCCGCCTGCAACGTTCCCAGAAGGCCCAGCGCACCGGCGACCTGCGTGGAGATCTGCATCGCCAGGGTGACCAGCAGCACGACGTCGCCGATGCTGGCCTCTCCGCGCCCCGCCCGCTGCACGACCAGCAACAGGGTGCCGCCGTACACGCAACCGAAGGTCACCTGCCCGAGAGCGCGCAGTCCCGCCGCCGCGTGGTGCGCGCGGGCCAGCACGGCGGTCGTGGACGACCAGTCCGCATCCTGCCGTGCCATCAGGAACCTGGCGGCTCCGGTGAGCCGGATCTCCTTCACGGCGTCCGCGGAAGCCGCGAGATCCATCAGGTGGACGGTGGTCCGGATACGCCCCGTCTGGCCGCTGCGAGCCCGGTCGACCAGATCCTGGGCATACCGGGACAACAGCACCGGCGGCACCGCCGCCGCCGGCAGCAGCGCAAGCCAGGGATCCACGAGCGCGAGAACAGCGGTCGTCACGGCCAACTGCACCGCGATGCCGAGCAACTGGAGTACGGCCTCCAGGGCTGGCCTCGTCTGGTTGACGTCTTGGCGTACGAGGGTGAGCGCGTCGACGAACCGGGGATCGTCGAAGTGTCGCAGCCCGGGCCCACCGTGGGCGATGTCGAGCAGCTCCCGGTCGATCGCCGCCTCCTGCCGTTCGCCCAGCTCGTGATGGTAGAGGTGGGCGAAGTGGCCCATCATCAGCTCGCACACCAGCAGGGCGGCCAGTCCGACGGCGAGCCAGACCGCCGTACGCGCTGCTCCGGCGATCGCCGCGTCGGTCAGCTCCTTGAGCAACACGCCGATGAAGGGTGTGGCCAGATAACCCAGCAGCATCAGGGTGCCGGCTACGGCCAGGCGGGTCGGGTCGGTTCGAACCGCGAGGGCGAGCAGGTAGCGGATCGCGCGCAGCGGCCCGGTCACCGGTCCACCTCCGCCGTGCCCTGGCCGGCAGTCGCACCAGCGGACCGGCGAAGGTCTGCGGAGATATCGGCAGCGGCGGGGGCGAGGTCGACGAAGCGCCGCGCCTGCATGGCGAACATCTCCGCGTACCGGCCGCCGGACGCGACGAGGCTGTCGTGGTCGCCGTACTCCACCACCCGTCCCTGCTCCAGAACCGCGATGTGGTCGGCTCGGCGGACCGTCGAGAAGCGGTGCGAGATCACCAGGCTGGTGAGGCCGGCGGTGGTCTTCAGGAAGCGATCGAAGAATTCGGCTTCGGCCCGGACGTCGAGGTGCGCGGTCGGCTCGTCCAGCACCAGGATCGAGGCGCCGGCCCGCACCGCGAACAGCGCTCGGGCCAGGGCGACCCGCTGCCACTGGCCGCCGGACAGGTCCCGGCCGCCGTCCTGGTGCGAGTGCAGCGGGGTCGCCAGGCCCGCCGGCAGCTCGTCGAGGGCGTCCAGCACGCCCACCCGACGCGCTGCGTCGCGTACCGCCGGGAGGTCGTCGATGCGCATGGGCGCACCGAGTCCGATGTTCTCCGCCGCGGTGAGCTCGTACCGGATGAAGTTCTGGAAGATGACCGCGAGCTGCCTACGCCAGCTGTCGCCGTCCAGGTCACGCAGATCCCGGCCGTCGACGGTGACCGCGCCCTGGTCCGGATGGTAGAAGCCGGCCAGGAGCTTGACCAGCGTCGTCTTGCCGGCGCCGTTGAGCCCGACCACGGCGGTGGAGCGACCGGCCGGCAGGGTGACGTCGAGTCCGGAGAAGACCGGGCTGCCGCCGGGATAGCCGAAATGGACGCCCTGGAACCGGATCTCACGGTGCGGGGCGGTCGCCACGGCCCGGGCGACCGTACCGGCGGTCTCGGCCGGCTCACCGGGACCGGCAACCGGGTCGATTCCCGCCGCCTCCTGCGAGGCCCGCTCCACTCGTGCCTCGAGCTCGGTGAGCGCACGGTACGCCTGGACCCCGAACTGGGTCTGCACGTCCGACTCCGGGAAGAAGACACCGAACCTGATCGGGATGAGCACCGCCTGCGCGGCGATGGCGAGCTCGAGCACCGTGAGGGCGCCGCCCGCGCCCGCCTGCGCCAGATGGACGAGGGCGTACGTCGCACCAGCCAGGCCGGCCGCCGCGTAGCCGAGAAACGGTGTGGCCAACAGCCGCCGGCGTCCCGCCCACAGCGGACGCAGGTAGTCCTCGCTGGCCTTCCGGTGCCGCTCGCCGAGCCACCCGCGCAGGCCCAACACCCGAATCTCCTTTGCTGCCTCCGGCCCAGCCGCGAGACGGCGCAGGTACAGCACCCGGCGCCGGGCAGCGGCCAGGCCGTCCCACAGCGCCGCGAACCTGCCCAGCGAGCCGCGCTGCCCGAAGCGGACGATCAGCGCGCTCGCCCCGACCGCCGTCGCCGCCGGGCCACCGAGGACGACGGCGACGAGTGCGACCGCACCGACGAGCTGGCTGTAGCGGGCCACCAGCGCCAACGCGCCGGCTACCGCCCGCCCCGGCGTCGGCAGGTTGCCGTCGAATGCCGCTCGGATGTCCGCCAGCCTGTCGAGCGTCGACGGATCTTCCAGGGCGGAGATCGGTGCTCCCCGGAACGATCCGGCGAGCAGCCGTTGGATACAGCGCCCGTCGACGCGGCGGGTGATCACCTCACCCAGCGCCGGCTGGAACGGCGCCAGAATCTGTTGGACGAGGAAGCAGCCGAAGGCCGCGGCCAGCAGCGGCAGCTCGTCACCGCCCGAGGCGAGCCGGTCCAGCATGGCGCTCATTCCGACCAGGAAGCCCAACGGCAGCACGCCGATCGCAACGTTGAGCAGCACGGCGACCACGGCGGGCGGACCCGCGTACCGCAGCAGCCTGGCGACTGCCGACCATCGTTGGTGACTCCGCAACGATCCACCCACATTCCAGCAGACATGACGACAGCGACGACGACAGAGATGACGACGCGGAAAGCTTCACAGCTTTCGTATCGGGATAGCCGACCGTCGCTGTTCGGGCCTGTTCGGAACTGTTCGGACCGGCGCCGTCGACGGGCTGGATCGGTTCCACACCGACGTCAACCATCCTGACCAGCCTGCCGGCACCGTCCGGGGGTCGGGCGGGCGGCAGGTCGACCAGGACGACGGCGGCACGCCGGCCACGGTCCGGCCACCGCGGAACACGGGCACGGTCGCCTTCCGGCCACCCGACCCGCTACGGCCGGCGGGTGTTCACCGGCAACACCGGCTGGCCCGCCGGCCAGGTCTTCCGAACTGTGGGTCTATCCGAGCCGGCGCCCCGATCAGGTCCGGGCCAGCGGCGTCTCGACCAGGTGCTCGGCGAGGAACCAGGCCTGCAGTTCACCGGTCCGGAGCACGCTGGACACCAGCAGGTCGTTGCTGCCGTCGTCGCCCAGCTCGGCCACCCGTCGGGCTGCGTCGCGGACGTCGATCAGGATGATCTCGTGCGCCTCGAGCAGCCGGGAGAGCATCACCGGCACCTGCTCGGCGCCGTCGGGCGACCGGGGGATCCGGGTGATCTCGGCAACGTGCCTCGGGTCGCCGACCGCCACCCCGCCGAGCGTCTGTACCCGTTCGGCGATCATGTCGATCAACGCCAACTGCTCGCCGGCGTGCTTGTCGAGCAGCAGGTGGAGTTGGTAGAAGGTCGGCCCGCGCATCAACCAGTGGTGCTTCTTGTAGAGCGCGTACAGGATCTGGCTGTCGGCCAAGACCCGGTTGAGCCGCTGGCAGGAGTACATCCGGGCGTCCGAGGAGAGCCCGAGGGGGAACTGCCGAACGGTGCCGAACTCCTGAATTCGCCCGTCGTGCTGGTGCAGCCACGGTTGGCTGCCCATGGTGTGACTCGGACCGCTCATCGCGCGCCCCTTCCGACCGGCGACGGTGCTAGGAGACAGGCGCCTACCCGGCCGTCGTGGCGACAAACCAGGAAAGCTGGCCCAGGTCAGGCCCGACCGGACGGTCTTCGGTCCGTTACCCGGCGGGTGACCGTCGGGCTCGCGCGGCCTAGACTCTCGGGTGTGGGTACGGGCATGATCAACCCTCGTGCGGTCGTGCCGTACGGTCATGTCTGCTGGTCCTACGACGATCCGGCGGCATTCGAGCGCCGGGCCCGGCGGTTCCTCGCCGATGGTCTCGCCGCCGGTGAGCGGGTCTGGTACGTGGCGCCGGGGCCACCGGAGCCGGTCGTCGAGCGGCTGGCCGGGCTGGTCGGGTTCACCGAGGCGCTACGCCGGGGCGCCGCCCTGGTGCCGGGGCTCGACTCGACGTATCCGGGCGGCGTCATCGAGCCCGTTGAGCAGGTCCGGCGCTTCACGGCCGCGACCGAGGAGGCCCTCGCCGCCGGTTACACCGGACTGCGGGTGGTGGCAGACGTCACACCACTGGTGCGCACTCCGGCCCAACTCAGGGCGTTTGCCCGTTATGAACATGCCATCGACCGGTACATGCGACTGCGGCCCCTCGCCGGCATGTGCGGCTACCATCGGGCCGCGCTGGGCGACCGGACCATCGCCGAGCTGGCTTGCCTGCACCCGGTGAGCAACGTTCCCGACGTCCTGTTCCGGCTCTACGCCTGCCACCCCGGGGACGGCGCGGCGGCGCTGGCGGGGGAGCTGGACACCCTCAACCACGAAATGTTCGCCACGGCGCTGGAGCACGCCGACCTGAGCCCGGTCGGCGGTGAGCTGGTGATGCGGGCCGGCGACCTGCGGTTCATCGACCACAACTGCCTGACCCGGCTGCACGACTACGCCGGAGTCCGGGACGCCACCGCCGTACTGCGGACTCCGTGGACCGCCGCCGCCCGTCTGGTCGAGTTGCTCGGGCTCTCCGGAGTCCGGGTCGAGGCGGCGCGATGAGGACGGGCGCCGGGGCCGGGCACGAGGGCTACTACCACGAGGCCGTGCCCTACCGCTCCGACGAGGAGCTGCTCGCCGTCGTACTGCCGTTCCTGCTCGGCGGCGTCTCGGCCGGGGAACCGACGGTGGTCGCCCTCGGCGAGCGGACGGCGACGCTGGTCCGGGCCGCGCTGCCCGCCGGCTCGGGGGTCACCTTCCTGCCCGGCGGTGACCTCTACGCCCGCCCGGCCGTCGCGATCCGCTCCTACCAGCGGATGCTGGCCGGATACCTCGCCGAGGGCGCCCGGCAGATCCGGATCGTCGGCGAGGTGCCGCCGGCCGCGCTCGGGGTGACCTGGGACTGGTGGGCCCGCTACGAATCGGCGATCAATCACGCGTACGACAGCTTTCCGCTCTGGAGCATGTGCGCGTACGACACCCGGATCACCCCGTCCGCGGTGCTCCGGGACGTGCTGCGTACCCACCCGCGGGTGGTCACGGCGGACGGCCGTCGCCCGAGCGAGACGTACACCGAGCCGAAGGCGTACCTGTCGGAGGAGCGGTCGCCGGTACCGGATCCGCTCCAGCGGACGCCGCCGCTCGTCGAACTCGTCGATCCGTCACCCACCCAGGCCCGGCAGGCGATCCACCAGGTCGACTCCGGACTGCTCCCGACCGACGAACTCGAGGACCTGGTCGTCGCCGTCAGCGAGGTGGTGACCAACGCGCTGCGGCACGGCCGCCCGCCGGTCCGGTTCCGGCTCTGGGTCGGCGCGGATCGGGTGGTCGTCGCGGTCAGCGACGAGGGGGGCGGTCCGACGGACCCGTTCGCCGGGCTGCTGCCGACGGCCGACGGCGGTGCGGGCGGGCTCGGTCTGTGGATCACCTACCAGTCGTGCAACCACGTGGCGCTGCACCGCGGCCAGGGTGCCTTCACTCTCCGGCTCACCGCCGGAAACCCGCACTTCACCGACTGAGGCCAGGCCCGTCCCGACCGTGACCGGAGGATGCCGATGCGGATCCGGGTGATGGAGCCGGCCGACGCCGCCGCCGTACTGGCGATCTACCAGGCCGGGCTGGACACCGGCCAGGCCAGCTTCGAGACCGCCGCGCCGACCTGGCCGGCGTTCGACGCCGGGCGGCTCGCCGCGCACCGGCTGGTCGCGGTGGACGACGAGGGTACGGTGCGCGGCTGGGCGGCGGTCAGTGCGGTCTCCAGCCGGGCCGTCTACGCCGGAGTGGTCGAACACTCCGTCTACGTCGATCCCGCCGCCCAGGGCAGGGGCGTGGCGCGGGCCCTGCTGGACGCGTTGATCGCCTCGACCGAGGCGGCCGGGATCTGGACGATCCAGTCCGGGGTGTTTCCGGAGAACGTCGCCAGCCTGACCCTGCACGAGCGGGTCGGCTTCCGGGTCGTCGGCGTACGGGAGCGGGTCGGGCGGCACCACGGCAAGTGGCGGGACGTGGTGCTGCTGGAGCGGCGCAGTACCGCGGTCGGTTGACCCTCCGCGGTGGCCGCCGACCGTGCCCGCGCGTCGGCCGGACGCCTGTCGCGCGATATTGCATACGGTATCCACAGAGACGTATGGTGGAGGTCCAGTCGGCGCGAGTGGAGGTGGGATCACCGTGGCCAGTCCGGACCCCTCGGTGACGGATCGGGTGCGCGCGCTGGTCGCGGCGCATCGTGGTGATCGTGGTGCGCTGTTGCCGATCCTGCACCGGATCCAGGCCGAGTTCGGCTACGTCGACCCCGACGTCGTGCCGGTCCTGGCCAGCGAGCTGAACATCTCCCGCGCCGACGTGCACGGGGTGGTCACCTTCTACACCGACTTCCGGGCCGAGCCGGCCGGGCGGACGGTGCTGAAGCTCTGCCGGGCCGAGGCCTGCCAGTCGGTCGGCGCCGAACAACTCGTCGGGTACGCGGAGCGGACCCTGGGCGTCAAGATCGGACAGACCACATCGGATGGTTCGGTCACCCTGGAGCAGGTGTTCTGCCTGGGCAACTGCGCGCTCGGCCCGGCCGGACAGATCGACGAGCGGGTGCACGGGCGACTCACCCCGGCCCGGCTGGACGCCCTGCTGACGAAGGCGGTGCAGGCATGACGGCCCCGGTGACGGTCTACGTACCCCGTGACTCGGCCGCCGTCTCGGTCGGCGCCGACCTGGTCGCCGCCGAGATCGAGCGGGCCGCGGCCGAGGCCGGCCGGGTGGTCCGGGTGGTCCGGAACGGATCACACGGCATGCTCTGGCTGGAGCCGCTGGTCGAGGTGGTCACCGAGCGCGGCCGGATCGGGTACGGGCCGGTCGAGCCGGAGGCGGTCGCCGACCTCGTCGACGCCGGACTGCTCGACGGCGCCGACCACGAGCTGTGCCAGGGCGTCGTCGCCGAGCTGCCCTGGCTGCGCGACCAGACCCGGCTCTGCTTCGCCCGGGTCGGCGTCACCGACCCGCTCAGTCCGTCCGACTACCTCGCACACGGCGGTCTCGCCGGGCTGCGCCGCGCCCTGGAAATGAGCCCGGCCGAGGTGGTCGCCCAGGTCACCGAGTCCGGACTGCGCGGCCGGGGCGGCGCCGGCTTCCCGGCCGGAATCAAGTGGAAGACGGTCCTGGACACACCCGGCGAGCTGAAGTTCGTCTGCTGCAACGCCGACGAGGGCGACAGCGGCACCTTCGCCGACCGGATGCTGATGGAGGGCGATCCGTTCACCCTGATCGAGGGGATGACCATCGCCGCGCACGCGGTCGGCGCCACCGAGGGCTACCTCTACATCCGCTCCGAGTATCCCGACGCGGTACGGACGATGGGGCAGGCGATCGGGGTCGCCAGGGAACAAGGCTGGCTCGGCGGCGACATCCTCGGCACCGGGCTCCGCTTCGACCTGCACGTCCGGGTCGGCGCGGGCGCCTACATCTGCGGCGAGGAAACCGCGATGCTGGAGAGCCTGGAGGGCAAGCGCGGCATGGTCCGGGCCAAGCCGCCGATTCCGGCGATCACCGGTCTGTTCGGCAGGCCGACCGTGGTGAACAACGTGCTCACCCTGGCCTCGGTGCCGACCATCCTCGCCGACGGTGCGGCGGCGTACCAGGCGCTCGGGGTGGAGCGGTCCCGGGGCACCCAGGTCTTCCAACTGGCCGGCAACGTCGCCCGGGGCGGCATCTTCGAGACCGCCTTCGGGATGACGCTGGGCGAGCTGATCCACAGCTACGGCGGCGGTACCCGCACCGGCCGGCCGGTCCGCGCGGTCCAGGTCGGCGGCCCTCTCGGGGCGTACCTGCCGGCGACCGGCCTGGACCTGCCGATGGAGTACGAGGCCTTCGCCTCGGCCGGCGCGATGCTCGGCCACGGTGGCATCGTGGTCTTCGACGACAGCGTCGACATGGCGGCGATGGCGAGATTCGCCATGGAGTTCTGCGCCGAGGAGTCCTGCGGCAAGTGCACCCCCTGCCGGGTCGGCGCGGTCCGGGGCGTCGAGGTGATCGACAGGATCACCGCCGGCCAGGACCCGGACGGAAACCTGGCCCTGCTGGGTGATCTATGCGAGCTGATGACCGAGGGGTCGCTCTGCGCGATGGGCGGCCTGACACCGATGCCGGTACGCAGCGCACTGCTGCACTTCCCGGACGACTTCACCGCCGGGGGGGAGCGGTCCGCCGGCCGATACGAGGAGGCCACACCGTCATGAGTCTGCTGAAGGAACCAGACCTCGGCACCCCCGCCCGGCCCGGCCCGGCGACCGTCACCGTGACCGTCGACGGCCATCCCGTCGCGGTCCCCGAGGGCACCTCGGTGATGCGGGCGGCGGCGCTGACCGGGATCGACATTCCGAAGCTCTGCGCCACCGACAGCCTGGAGGCGTTCGGCTCCTGCCGGCTCTGCCTGGTGGAGATCGACGGCCGTCGCGGCACTCCGGCCTCCTGCACCACCCCGGTCACCGAGGGCATGAGCGTACGCACCGAGTCGCCGAAGCTGGCGAAGCTCCGGCAGGGCGTGATGGAGCTGTACATCTCCGACCACCCGCTGGACTGCCTCACCTGTTCGGCCAATGGCGACTGCGAGTTGCAGGACATGTCCGGAGTGGTCGGGCTGCGCCAGGTCCGGTACGGCCAGGACGGCGCCAACCACCTCGACGAGAAGACCGACTCCAGCAACCCGTACTTCGACTTCGAGGCGTCCAAGTGCATCGCCTGCTCCCGCTGCGTGCGGGCCTGCGGTGAGGTGCAGGGGACGTTCGCGCTGACCATCGCCGGACGCGGCTTCGACTCCAAGGTGTCGGCCGGCGGCACCGACTTCATGAGCTCCGAGTGCGTTTCCTGCGGCGCCTGTGTGCAGGCCTGCCCGACCGCCACCCTCCGGGAGAAGACGGTGGTGCAGCTCGGCATGCCGACCCGGACCGTCGTCACCACCTGCGCCTACTGCGGTGTCGGCTGCTCCTTCAAGGCCGAGTTGCGCGGTGCCGAGCTGGTCCGGATGGTGCCCTACAAGGACGGCGGGGCGAACGAGGGGCACTCCTGCGTCAAGGGCCGGTTCGCGTTCGGCTACGCCAGCCACCCGGACCGGATCCTCACCCCGATGCTCCGGGAGAGCATCACCGACGAGTGGCGACCGGTCGACTGGGAGACCGCGATCTCCTACACGGCGGGGCGGCTCAAGGAGATCCAGGCCCGGCACGGGGTCGGGGCGATCGGCGGCATCACCTCCTCGCGTACCACCAACGAGGAGGTCTACGTGGTGCAGAAGATGATCCGGGCCGCGTTCGGCAACAACAACGTGGACACCTGCGCCCGGGTCTGCCACTCGCCGACCGGGTACGGACTGAAGCAGACCTTCGGCACCTCGGCCGGTACCCAGGACTTCCGCTCGGTGGCCGAGGCCGACGTGATCATGGTGATCGGTGCGAACCCGACCGACGCACACCCGGTCTTCGCCTCCCGGATGAAGCGCCGGATCCGCGAGGGCGCCAGGCTGATCGTCATCGACCCGCGCCGGATCGACCTGGTCCGGTCGCCGCACGTCGAGGCGACCCACCACCTCCAGCTCGCCCCCGGCACCAACGTGGCGGTGGTGAACGCGATGGCCCACGTGGTGCTCACCGAAGGGCTGGTGGACCGGGCCTTCGTCGACGAGCGCTGCGAGGACTTCGACGGCTGGGCCGAGTTCATCGCCCGGCCGGAGAACAGCCCGGAGGCGGTCGAGGACCTCACCGGGGTACCGGCCGAGGAACTCCGGGCGGCGGCCCGGCTCTACGCCACCGGCGGCAACGGTGCCATCTACTACGGGCTCGGCGTGACCGAGCACAGCCAGGGCTCGACCATGGTGATGGGGATGGCGAACCTGGCGATGGCGACCGGCAACATCGGCCGGGACGGCGTCGGGGTCAACCCGCTGCGCGGGCAGAACAACGTGCAGGGCTCCTGCGACATGGGGTCGTTCCCGCACGAGCTGCCCGGCTACCGGCACACCTCCGACGACGTCGTCCGGGGCGTCTTCGAGAACATGTGGGGACGCGAGCTGCTGGCCGAACCGGGGCTGCGGATCCCGAACATGTTCGACGCGGCGATCGACGGCAGCTTCCGGGCGCTCTTCGTGCAGGGCGAGGACATCGCCCAGTCCGACCCGAACATCACGCACGTGCATGCCGCGCTGGAGGCACTGGAACTGCTCGTGGTGCAGGACCTGTTCCTCAACGAGACGGCGAAGTTCGCCCACGTGTTCCTGCCCGGCACCTCCTTCCTGGAGAAGGACGGCACCTTCACCAACGCCGAACGCCGGATCAACCGGGTTCGGCCGGTGATGCCCCCGAAGACCGGCAAGCACGAGTGGGAGATCGTCGCCGAGATCGCCGAGGCGATGGGCTATCCGATGCGGTACGACCACCCGAGCCAGATCATGGACGAGATCGCCGCGCTCACCCCGACCTTCGCCGGGGTCTCCTTCGACAAGCTGGACAAGCTGGGCAGCGTGCAGTGGCCCTGCAACGACGGCGCGCCGGAGGGCACTCCGATCATGCACATGGACGGCTTCGTCCGGGGCCGGGGCCGGTTCGTGCAGACCCCGTTCGTGCCGACCCGGGAACGGAGCACCCGGAAGTTCCCGCTGATCCTGACCACCGGGCGGATCCTCAGCCAGTACAACGTGGGGGCGCAGACCCGGCGGACCAGTAACGTGGCGTGGCACCCGGAGGACGTACTCGAGATCCACCCGCACGACGCGGAGGTCCGGGGCATCAACGACGGTGACGAGGTCACCCTCGCCAGCCGGGTCGGTGCCACCTCGCTGCGCGCGGTCCTGACCGACCGGGTGCCGGTGGGGGTGGTCTACACGACCTTCCACCATCCGGTGACCGGGGCGAACGTGGTCACCACGGAGAACTCCGACTGGGCGACGAACTGTCCGGAGTACAAGGTGACGGCGGTGCAGGTCGGCCTGAAGAGTCCGTCGGCACCGGCCGGGGCTGCCGAGGCGGAGACCCGGCTGCCGGCGATGGCGGACTGAGATGTCGGCCAACACCACCTCGGCACAGGTCAGGCTCGCCAACGAGATCGCCGTGCACTTCCGGCACCAGCCGCCGGGCGAGGCGGCGGCGGCGATCGCCGCACACATTCGGGCGTTCTGGGATCCCCGGATGCGGGCCGACCTGCTGCGCCGGGCGGAGACCGAACCGGACGCGCTCGATCCGCTCGCCCTGGCCGCCGCCCGGTCGCTCGATAGCTGACGGCCTCGTTCCAGCCGCGCGTTGACCCGGCTGAATCCGGTCAGAGCGCCTTGCGTACGGTGATCAAGGTCCGTGGTCCGCTGCCCGGGCGGAGGGGACACGACCGATGAGCGCAGAGTTCGTCCGGGACGCGGCGATGACCGCCGTCATCCTTGGCTTCTTCGCCTCCTCCTGGTTCGGGTGGGCCCAGGACAAGCCGCCGCCGCGCTGGCCGAGGTGGCTCGGCATCGGGTCCGGTGGGTCGATGCTGATTGCGGCCGCCGGCGGCCTGCTCGCCTGGCGGCACTGGACCGACGGCACCGCTTTCGACGCGGACACCAGTAAGGCGTTCGGGGTGGTCGTCGGCATCGAGTTCGGCGCCGCCGGCCTCGGCGCGGTGGCCCTGGCGCTGGTCCGGCACAGGGAGCTGATCCCCGCCTGGGTCGCACTCGTCGTCGGGTTGCACCTCTTTCCGGTGGCGGTGCTGATGAACTATCCGCTCGTCCACCTACCGGCGGTCCTGGTGACCGTGGTGGCGCTGGTTGCCGTACCGGTGGCGCGGGCCCGGTCACTGCCGGTGAGTGCGGTGACCGGTGTCGGGTCCGGCGGCGCCCTGCTGGTCACTGCGCTGATTTCCCTGGCCAGCGCCCTGCTCTGGCCCTGAACCAGTTCGCTGGTGCCGGTCCGGGCCGGGTGGTGCCGCCCACTCCGCGAGGTAGACCGTGTTGGTCGCCTCGCGGTCCTGTAGGTGGTTGTGGAAACGCACCACCTGCGCCACCGGCCTCGTGAAGACCTCGGCGAGGGTGCGGGTGAACTCCTCGTCCGGCGGGTCGTTCGACCAGAGCGCGAAGGCGCCGCCCGGCAGCAGGTGGTCGGTGAGCCGGCGCAGGCCCTCGCGGCGGTAGAACGCCGCGTGGCTCGGATGCAGGACCTGCCGTGGCGTGTGGTCGACGTCCAGGAGGACGGCGTCGAACCGCCGGCCCGGTGCGTCGGGATCGAATCCGGCCCCGTTGGCCATGGCGAAGAAGTCGCCGCAGACCAGCCGGGTGCGCGGGTCGGCAGTCAACTCGGCGGCGTGCGGCAACAACCCTTCCCGGTGCCACTCGATCACCGCGCCGAGCCTCTCCACCACGGTCAGCGACCGCACCCGGGGATCGGCCAGCGCCGCGCGTGCGGTGTAGCCGAGCCCGAGTCCGCCGACCACCACGTCGAGGCCGGTGCCGGAGACCCGCGCCAGACCGAGCCGGGCGAGTTCGATCTCGGCCACCGGAAACAGACTGGACATCAGGAACTCGTCGCCGAGTTTTACCTCGTAGACGTCGATCCGCAGGGAGGGCTCCAGCCTCCGCCGGAGACTGATCGTGCCGATGGGCGTGTCGCGCCGGTCGATTTCCTCGAAGCGCGCGCTCAACCCGGGCCCACCCCTCCACCTCGTCCGCTTGGGCGGGATCGTATCGCCCGGCTCGGACGTCCATGCCGGGCGGGGCCACTCCGGGTGTACGGCGATCACCTTGCACCTCGATCGGCTGCTGCGGCCGGGACTGGTGTACACTCACTTCCATACTGCATACAGAATTCTGTAGGTAATCAAGTCTCGTCCAGCCGCTCGGGAGGACCCGTGCCCGCCCACCACCTCCGCTACGACGTGAACTGCTCGGTCCTCTTCACCGAACTGCCCCTGCTGGAACGGCCGGCGGCGGCCAAGGCGGCCGGATTCGACGCCGTCGAGTTCTGGTGGCCGTTCACCGAGGCGGTGCCCCGGGCCTCCGAAGTGGAGGCGTTCCTCGCCGCCCTCCACGACGCCGACGTCCGACTGGTGGGGCTGAACTTCTTCGCCGGGGACCTGCCCGGCGGTGATCGGGGAGTGGTCTCCTGGCCGGCCCGGTCCGCCGAGTTCCGGGAGAACGTCGAACTGGTCGCGATGATCGGCGCCGCCACCGGCTGCCGGTCGTTCAACGCCCTCTACGGCAACCGGATCGCCGACCTGCACCCGAGCACGCAGGAGGAGACGGCAGTGGCCAATCTGGCCTTCGCCGCCGCCGCGGTGGCCCGGATCGGCGGCACGGTGCTCGTCGAGGCGGTCAGCGGCCCGCAGCCCTACCCGCTGCGTACCGCCGCCGACGTGGTCGCGGTACTCGACCAGCTGCTGGTCGAACGCGACATCCGCAACGTGGCCCTCCTCGCCGACCTCTACCACCTCACCGTCAACGGCGACGACGTGCCCAAGGTGCTCGCCGAGTACGCCGACCGGATCGGGCACGTGCAGATCGCCGACGCGCCCGGCCGGCACGAGCCCGGCACCGGTGAGATCGACCTCGACGGCCAGCTCGACCAGCTCGAACGGGCCGGCTACCGGGGCTGGGTCGGCCTGGAATACCTGCCCAGCGGACCGAGCGCGGACAGCTTCGAGTGGCTGCCCCGGCACCGCCGGGGCGGCGGTGCCGACCAGACCAACGAAGGGGAGCGCTGAGATGACCAGCATCGGTTTCATCGGCCTCGGCATCATGGGCGGTCCGATGGCCGTCAACCTGATCAAGGCCGGTCACGACGTCGTCGGCTACGACGTCAGCCCGGCCCGCAACGCCGCCTTGGACCAGGCCGGTGGCAAGGTCGCCGCCGGCATCGGCGAGCTGGTGCGGCAGGTCGACGTGGTGATCACGATGGTCCGCGACTCGGCCGACGTCGAGTCGGTCGCCCTGGGCGACTCCGGCATCCTGGCCAACGCCCGCCCCGGCCAGCTCTACGTCGACATGAGCAGCATCTCGCCGGGCACCTCCCGGCAGGTAGCCGAGGCCGCCCGGACCCTCTCCGTGCGGGTGCTGGACGCCCCGGTCAGCGGCGGCGAGGCGGGCGCGATCGAGGGCACCCTCTCCATCATGGTCGGTGGCGAGCCGGCGGACTTCGCCGCCGCCCGGCCGATCCTGGAGGTGCTGGGCGGCACCGTCGTGCACGTCGGTCCGGTCGGCGCCGGCCAGACCGTGAAGGCGGCCAACCAGCTCATCGTGGCCGGCACCATCGAGCTGGTCGCCGAGGCGATCGTCTTCCTCGAGGCGTACGGTGTGGACACCGAGGCGGCGGTCAGGGTGCTGGCCGGCGGCCTGGCCGGCAACCGCATCCTGGACCGTAAGGCGGCCGGGATGCTGGCCCGGCAGTTCCAGCCGGGCTTCCGGATCGACCTGCACCACAAGGACATGGGGATCGTCACCTCGGCGGCCCGGGAGGCCGGGGTGGTGATCCCGCTCGGTGCGACGGTCGCCCAGCTCATCGCCGCGCTCAAGGCACAGGGCGACGGCGGCCTCGACCACAGCGCGCTACTCAAACTGGTCCAGCAGCTCTCCGGCCGGTCCGCCGGCTGAGCACGTCGCGCCGATGGGGCACGTCCTACTGGCACCGGACAAGTTCAAGGGCTCGCTGACCGCCGCCGAGGTCGTCCACCATCTGTCCGCCGGGCTACGCCGGGCCGCACCCGGCATCGAGGTACGCGGCTTCCCGGTCGCCGACGGCGGTGACGGCACCCTCGACGCGGCGGTCTCGGCCGGCTTCCACCGGATCCCGGTCTCCGTCGCCGGCCCGACCGGGATCCCGGTACGCACCGCCGTCGGGTACGCCGACGGCGTGGCCGTGGTCGAGCTGGCGGACGCCTGCGGGCTGCGCCGGCTGCCGGCCGGGGTACCCGCTCCGCTGCACGCGAGCAGTCGTGGTGCCGGCGAGGCGATCCGGGCGGCGCTGGAGTACGGGTGTGCCGAGGTGGTACTCGGGCTGGGCGGCAGCGCAAGTACCGACGGCGGGGCGGGGCTGGTCGGCGCGCTCGGCGTACGCCTGCTGGACGAACGCGGCGCGGAGTTGCCGGACGGCGGTGCGGCGCTGCGCCGCCTGCACCGGGTGGACCTGACCGGGCTGCATCCGGCGGTCCGGCGTACCCGGTTCGTGGTGGCCGGAGACGTGGACAACCCGCTGCTCGGCCCGACCGGTGCCGCCGCCGTGTACGGCCCGCAGAAGGGGGCGTCCGCCGACGACGTCGCGGTACTGGAGGCGGGTCTGACCCGCTGGGCCGATCTGGTCGAGCCGGCGATCCGGGCGGCGGGTCCGCCCTGCGCCACCCCGGGCCCCCGGGTCAGGGACCGGGCCGGTGCGGGCGCGGCCGGCGGGGTCGGGTTCGCCGCGCTCGGCTTCCTCGGTGCGCGGTTCCGGCCCGGCATCGAACTGCTGCTCGACCTGCTGGGCTTTCCCGAGGCGGTGGCCGGCGCCGACCTGGTGGTCACCGGGGAAGGATCGCTGGACGCGCAGAGCCTGCACGGCAAGGCGCCGGTCGGGGTGGCCGGGGCTGCCGCCCGGGCCGGCGTGCCCACCGTGGCCGTCGCCGGCCAGGTCAGCGTCGGCCCGGAGGAACTGCGGGACGCCGGCATTCAGGCGGTCTACCCGCTGACCTCGGTCGAACCGGACCCGGCGGCCTGCCTGCACCGCGCCGCCGAGCTGGTCGAAAAGGTCGCGGAGCTGCTCGCCGCCGACTGGCTGGAACCGTCCGGGCAGGTCCGGCGGCGCTGACCCGGGTCGCCACCCCGGGGCGGCCAGGCGGGCTGCTCACGCTCCGGTGGACGTCGCCTGAACTGGGTAGACGCGACACAGACACGATTACGGTCAGTCAGTGGGACCGCCGAGGTCGCTGCTTCCGCCCTCCGCGGTGAACCACACGATCACCGAGAGCAGGACAGCGAACAGGCCGAAGCAGGCACCAACCAAGACGGACGGCTTGCCCAGGGCCGCCGCGACACTGAGTGCGCCGCCACCTACAGCAAAGATGCCGGTGAACTGCACCCGCTCGCGCCACCCCTGGTGTTCGGCCACATACGACCAGACGGTCGCGGCGACGATGCCGCAGCCGAGAACGATTCCGCCGGCCACGGTCTCAAAGACGCCCCCGATTATGAAGCCGATAACGGCACCAGCGGCGACGGCCGAAGCAATCCCTTTCGTCACGGCCACAAAGCACAGCGTATCGATGCCTGTCCAGTTGCTTGTTCTCCCGCGGGCCGCCGGAGACGGGCCGCCGGAGACGGGCCGCCGGCTCAGGCCGTGGCGGCGACCACCGGCCGGAACGGGACCGGAGCCGGCGAGGTCAGCGCGGTCTCGGCGGCCGGCAGCGCAAGCAACTCGACCTCCGCGCCGGCCCAGCCGGGCGGGACGACCGCGAGCGCGTCCGCCCCTGCGGCGCCCCAGAGCGAACCGGGGCGGTCGTGCCCGACCGGAATCGCCGCCGACCCGTCCCGGGCCACCGGCACCAACCGGGTGTCCCGGTCGTGCGGTGCTACCGGACCGGCCAGCGTCGCGGTCAGGTTCGCCGGTTCGGTACGCCCGGCGAGCCGGCCGAGCAGCGGGGAGAGCAGGGTCAGCGCGGCGACCAGGGCCGCGTACGGGTTGCCGGGCAGCCCGACCACGAACCGGCCGTCCGGCAGGCCGGCCAGGAGTTGGGGGTGGCCCGGCCGGCAGGCGACGCCGCGTACCGGTACCTCGGCGGCGAGCGTGTCCAGGGCCCGGCGCAGGTGGTCGGCGGCGCCGGCCGAGGTTGCTCCACAGACCACCAGCACGTCGGCGTCGGAGCGCAGCAACGCGGCGACCAGCGCCGAGGCGTCGTCGGCGATCCGGGTGGACCAGGCCAGCTCGGCTCCGGCGGCCCGGATCAGTCCCGGCAGCATCGGCCCGATCGCGTCCCGGACCTGTCCGGCCGTCGGGATGCCGGCGGTGCGCAGCTCCGCTCCGGTCAGCACGATGCCGATCCGGGGGTGCCGGTGCACGGTCAGGGTGTCGTGGCCGAGGCTGGCGGCCAGGCCGAGCACGACCGGGTTGACCACCGTGCCGGCGGGCAGCACCTCCTGACCCACCGGACAGTCCTCGCCCCTGCGGCGTACGTGCCGGCCCCGCTCGATCTCGCCGTGGACGGTCCGGTCCGTTCGGGTCGCCCGCTCGTACGGCAGTACGGCGTCGGCGCCGGCCGGCACCACGGCACCGGTGCCGATCTCGACGGCGTCCCCGGCGGTCAGCGGTGCCGGTATGCCCGGATCGCCGGCCAGTACCCGTCCGGTGAGCCGCCACGGGCCGGGTCCCGCCACCGCGTATCCGTCCATCGCGGCGCAGTGGTACGCCGGCAGCGGGGCCAGCGCGACCAGCGGCACCGCCAGGGCGGAGCCGACCGCCTCGGACAGGGCCCGTTGGACGGTGCCGAGTGGCCGGGCGATCTCCCGGGCGCACCGCCGCGCCTCGTACCAGGCGACGGCGCTCATCGCGCGGCGTCCCGGATCGGTGGCCTCAGCCCGCTCATGCCGCTCTCCTCGCCGCGTCGCCGACGTGATGACATCGGGGGAACCCGACCGGTCGATCCGTTCGCCCGCAGATCGACCTGGACAGCCGCCCCTCGGTGGTAGAGAATAGTGCACTCACCATACAGTATACAGTGGCCAGTTGGAGGCACCAGATGACGGACTCCAGCAACGACACGGCGGTGCGCGAGATCAGCGACCTCTACGGCCGCCGCTACCGGATCGGCGAGAGCGACCGGGCCCTGCTGGGCCGGTCCCGGGCGTGGATGCTGCTGCTGCCCTGGGCCGCGATGCTGGCGATCAGCCTCTTCCAGTACGGCTACGGCGCCGCGCTGCCCACCCTGATCGAGGCGAACGGCTGGAGCCTGTGGCAGGCGTTCGCCGTACTCGCACTCTGGGTGATCTGCCAGGCGGGCAGTTCACCACTGGCCGGGTGGTGGTACCGGCGACTCGGCCGCCGGCTGGCCGTACCGATGCTCGTCGGCGCCGCCTGCTGCCTCACCGCACTGCTCACCCTGGCGCACCGGGCCGACCTCGCCACCGTGTTGCTCGGCTACTCGGTGCTCGGCGGCATCGGCGCCGGACTCGTCTACCTGACCTGCATCGCCTGCGTCACCGAGTGGTTCCCGGAGCGGATCGCCGGCCGGGTGGCGGTGGTCGGCGCCGCGTTCGGCTACGGGTCGATCCCGTTCGTCGTGCTCGCCGGTTACGGCCTGGACGCCGGCAACCGGACGACGATGCTGACCGGGACCGCCGTCGCCGTGTTCGCGGTGGTGACCGCCTGCGGCGTGCTGATGCGCAAGCCGCCCCGCAACTGGTGGCCGGCGCAGATCGACCCGCAGCGCTGGGCCGTCGACCGGCGGATCAACCGCAGCATCCCGCACAACCGCCCCGCCGCCCGCCCCTACCCGCCCCGCGCGGCGGTACGCAGCGGAATGCTGCCGCTGATGTTCGTGGTGGTGGTACTCACCGCGACGATGGCGCTGTTCGACATCGCGTACCTGGCCGGCGCCGCGTACACCCAGGGGTTGCCGGCGCTGACCCTGGTGGCCGGGATCGGCGCGCTGGCCGCGTCGAACGGCATCGGCCGGGCGGTGACCAGCTCGCTCTCCGACCGGATCGGCCGGCGCGGCACCCTCGGCCTCTCCCTGCTGGTCGGCGGGATTGCCCAGTTCGGCCTGCTCGCGGCGGCGGCCAACGACAACCACCCGGCCGCCGTGGCGGGCTTCGCCGCGCTGGCCGGCGCGGGCACCGGAGCCGGCTACTCGCTGCTGGTCAGCCTGGTCCGGGACTGGTTCGGTGACGCTGCCACGGTGCCGAACTACGGCATCGTCTACACCGGCAAGGCGCTCGGCGGACTGCTCGGCATCGTGCTGGCCGGGCTGGTGGTGACCACTCCGGATTCGGTGGTGCCGTTCCTGGTGGCCGGTTCGCTGGGGCTGTTCGGTGCGGCGCTGACCCGCTGGATGCGCCAGCCCGGACTGGCGATGGTCCGGCTGCCGTCGCCGCTGCCCGCAGATCGGCTCTAGTGCGGACGGAGGCTGGTCGGCCCTACCGTGGAACGGGCCGACCGGCCGGGTGAGACCGAGCGAGGACGGTGGTGGGGCGGAATGGGACGGGTGACGAGCCGGCGCCGGCTGGTCCGGATCGTCGACGGCGTGGTCAGCGAGCCGGTGGACACGCTGGCAGCGGAGGAGCCGATGGAGATCCGGGTGAACGGGCGTTCCCTGGTGGTGACCATGCGGACCCCGGGGGACGACTTCGACCTGGCGGCCGGCTTTCTGGTCAGCGAGGGCGTGGTGCGCGGCGCCGCTGAGATCGCCGGCATCCGCTACTGCGCGGGTGCCACCGCTGACGGGGTCAACACCTACAACGTGGTCGACGTGGTGCTGGCGGCCGGAGTGGCGCCACCGGACCCGTCGCTGGAGCGAAACTTCTACACCACCTCGTCCTGCGGACTCTGCGGCAAGGCCAGCCTGGACGCGGTGCGGACCAGCGCGGCCTGGTCGGTGGCCGACGACCCGGTGCGGCTCGACCCCGATGTGCTCAGCGCGCTGCCCGACGCCCTGCGGGCCGCGCAGCGGGTCTTCGACCGCACCGGCGGGCTACACGCCGCGGCGCTCTTCTCCGCCGCCGGCCGGCTGCACTGCCTGCGCGAGGACGTCGGCCGGCACAACGCGGTGGACAAGGTCGTCGGTTGGGCGCTGCGCGACGGGCGGGTACCGCTGCGCGGCACCGTGTTGATGGTCAGCGGACGGGCCTCGTTCGAGCTGGTGCAGAAGGCGGTGATGGCCGGCGTCCCGGCGCTGGCCGCGGTCTCCGCGCCCTCCTCGCTCGCCGCCGACCTGGCCTCGGAGGCCGGGCTGACCCTGGTCGGCTTCCTCCGGGGCAGCTCGATGAACGTCTACGCCGGAGCGCACCGGCTGACCGAGCGGCCCCCGGCGACCCTGTCCGCCTGACAGTTCGGGGCGGGAGGTGCGCGGTCCGGACGGTGGTGTCGGACACCGTCCGGACCGGCGCCGCCGACGCGGATCAGCGCGCCAGCAACGTCTCGCGCATCAGGGCGGCGGTCTCGGACGGCGTCCGGCCGACCCGGACCCCGACCGCCTCCAGCGCATCCTGCTTGGCCAGTGCCGTACCGGACGACCCGGAGACGATCGCCCCGGCGTGCCCCATCGTCTTCCCCTCCGGGGCGGTGAACCCGGCGACGTAGCCGACCACCGGCTTGCTGATGTGCTCGGCGATGTACGCCGCCGCACGCTCCTCCGCGTCCCCGCCGATCTCGCCGATCATCACGATCGCCTCGGTCTCCGGATCGTCCTCGAAGGCCTGGAGGCAGTCGATGTGCGTGGTGCCGACGATCGGGTCGCCGCCGATTCCGACACAGGTGGAGAAGCCGAAGTCGCGCAGCTCGTACATCATCTGGTAGGTCAGGGTGCCGCTCTTGCTGACCAGGCCGATCGGGCCCCGCTTGGTGATGTCGGCCGGGATGATGCCGGCGTTGGACTGACCGGGACTGATCAGCCCGGGACAGTTCGGTCCGATGATCCGGGTGCGGTTGCCGGCGGCCCGGGTGTAGGCCCAGAACTCGACGGTGTCGTGCACCGGGATGCCCTCGGTGAGCACCACGGCCAGGCCGAGGCGAGCGTCGACCGCCTCCAGCACGGCCGCCTTGGCGAACCGCGGTGGTACGAAGACCACGCTGACGTCGGCACCGGTCGCCCGGACCGCTTCGGCGCAGCCGTCGTAGACCGGGATGCCGTCGACGTCCCGGCCGCCCTTGCCCGGGGTGACCCCGGCGACGATGTTGGTGCCGGCGGCGAGCATCCGACGGGTGTGCCGGGTCCCCTCGGTGCCGGTGATGCCCTGGACCAGCACCCTGCTCTTCTCGGTGAGGAAGATTGCCATGGTTGTCACGCCCCCCTGCCGGCGAGTTCGGCGGCGAGCCGCGCCGCCCCGTCCATCGTGTCCACCAGCCGTACGCCCGGAAGCGCGGCCTCGGTGAGGATCCGCCGCCCCTGTGCGGCGTTGTTGCCGTCGAGGCGGACGACCAGCGGTTTGCTGATCGCCTCACCCCGGGCGGCGAGCAGCCCGACCGCCGCGACGATGCCGTCGGCGACCGCGTCGCAGGCGGTGATTCCGCCGAAGACGTTGACGAGGACGCTGCGCACGTCGGGATCGCCGAGGACGATCTCCAGACCGTTCGCCATCACCTCGGCCGAGGCGCCGCCGCCGATGTCGAGGAAGTTGGCCGGCCTCACCCCGCCGTACTCCGCACCGGCGTAGGCGACCACGTCAAGGGTGCTCATCACCAGCCCGGCGCCGTTTCCAATCACTCCGACGGCGCCGTCCAGCTTGACGTAGTTGAGGTCCCTCTCGGCGGCCCTGGCCTCCAGCGGGTCGGTGGCGCCGATGTCGACGTACCGCAGGTGCCCGGGCTGGCGGAACCGGGCGTTGTCGTCCAGCGTCACCTTGCCGTCCAGGGCCCGTACGCTGCCGTCGGTCAGTCGGGCCAGTGGATTGATCTCGACCAGGGTGGCGTCCTCCGACCGGAAGACGTGCCAGAGCCGGACGAGCACCCGGGCCACCTCCTCGCGTACCCCGTCGGGCAGCCCGGCGTCGGTGGCCAGCCGGCGCGCGCCGGGCAGGTCGAACCCGTCGGCCGGGTCCACCCAGGCCCGGGCCAGCGCCTCCGGGTTCTCCGCCGCCACCTGCTCGATCTCGACGCCGCCCTGCGCGCAGGCGAGGGCGAGGAACGACCGGTTGGACCGGTCGAGCAGGAACGACACGTAGTACTCGTCGGCGATGTCGCCGGCCTCGGTGACCAGCACCCGGTGCACGGTGTGGCCCCTGATGCCCATCCCGAGGATCCGGCTGGCCGCGTCCCGGGCCGCGTCCGGCCCGTCGGCCAGTTTCACCCCGCCGGCCTTGCCCCGGCCGCCGGTCTTGACCTGTGCCTTGACCACCACGCGTCCGCCGATCTCGGCGGCGGCCGCGTGGGCCTCGTCGGGCGTACCGGCCACGCGGTTGCGGCTGACCGGTACGCCGTGCGTGGCGAAGAGTTCCTGTGCCTGGTGCTCCAACAGGTCCACCGGGCCTCCCTTCTTCTCGACCTTCGGTGGGTTGGCTCCGACCGCCCGTGGGCGGTCCCGGACGGGCGGTCGGAGAGCCGGGGGAGTGCGGATCGGACCGGAGGTAAGGGTCGGACCGGGATGGGGTGCGGGCAGCGGAAGCGGGTTCTGACTCGCACCGACGCACGGGGGTCGCACCGCCGGGACCTCAACGACTTCGGCGGAAAACGTCCCGCTACCCCCTAGACACTCCGCTGTTACATGCGCCACGATATTGCCTACCCCATACGGTATGCAATCCCGGGCAGGGGTGGACCGAACGGGTCCACGGCAACCGCGACGGCAGGCAACCGAGGCATCAGCTCGACGGCCGGCAGTGCACGGCGGGGCGCGCACAGGAGGTTGGCATGGGTAAGGCACTGGAGGGCGTACGGGTCCTCGACATGACGCACGTACAGTCCGGCCCCTCGTCCACGCAGATCCTGGCGTGGCTGGGCGCGGACGTGATCAAGTTGGAGGCGCCGGGCCAGGGTGACATCACCCGTACCCAGCTGCGCGACATCCCGAACGTGGACAGCCTCTACTTCACGATGCTCAACGGCAACAAGCGCAGCATCACCCTGAACATGAAGCACGAGCGGGGCAGGGAGGTCTTCACCCGGTTGGTGTCCGGCGTGGACATCCTGGTGGAGAACTTCGGCCCCGGGGTGGTGGAGCGGTTCGGCTTCCCCTGGGAACGGCTCCAGGAAATCAACCCCGGCCTGGTCTACGCCTCCATCAAGGGCTTCGGGCCGGGCCGCTACGCCAACTTCAAGGCGTACGAGGTGATCGCCCAGGCGATGGGCGGGGCGATGAGCACCACCGGCTTCGAGGACGGGCCGCCGACCGCCACCGGAGCGCAGATCGGCGACTCCGGCACCGGCATCCACCTGGTCGCCGGCATCCTGGCCGCGCTCTACCAGCGCACCCGCACCGGGCGGGGTCAGCGGGTGCAGGTCGCCATGCAGGACGCGGTGCTCAACCTCTGCCGGGTCAAGCTGCGAGACCAGCAGCGGCTGGCGCACGGCCCGCTGGGGGAGTACCCGAACGAGACCTTCGGCGACGAGGTGCCCCGCTCCGGCAACGCCTCCGGCGGCGGCCAGCCCGGCTGGGCGGTGCGGTGCGCCCCCGGCGGACCGAACGACTACATCTACGTGATCATCCAGCCGGTGGGCTGGAAGCCGCTCTGCGAGCTGATCGGCAAGCCCGAGCTGGCCGACGACCCCGCCTGGAACACCCCGCAGGTGCGCCTGAACAAGCTCGACAAGGCGTTCGCGCTGATCGAGGAGTGGACCGAGCGGCACACCAAGCAGGAGGTCATGGAGCGGCTCAACGCGTACAACATCCCGTGCGGGCCGATCCTGTCGACCAGGGAGCTGATCGAGGACGAGACCCTCGCCCAGCTCGGCTCGGTGGTCGAGGTCGCGCATCCCGCGCGGGGGGCGTACAAGACGGTCGGCAACCCGATCAAGCTCTCCGACTCGCACGTCGAGGTGGAGCGCTCGCCGCTGCTCGGCGAGCACACTCGCCAGGTCCTCGGCGAGTTGGGCTACTCCGAGGAACAGGTCGGCGAGCTGCGCGCCGCCGGCGCGGTCTGAATGGCCGGACGTCATCCGACGGCGTCCGGCACCGCATCCGCGACCACCGTCCGAGCCGAACCGTACGTTCCCCGGTCCGCCGGCACCGCCGGCACCGGCGTTCCCCGAAGGAGACGACGTCATGCCATCCAACGACAGCAGCTACGACCGCGAGGCCGTGCGGCGGGTGCTGGACCAGGCCGCCGCCCAGGGCCGGAGTTCGCTGACCGCTCCCGAGGGGCGGCTGGTGGTCGAGGCGTACGGGATCGCCACCCCGGGTGAGGGCCTGGCCGGTGGCGCCGAGGAGGCGGTCGCGCTGGCCGAGCGGATCGGCCTGCCGGTGGTGCTGAAGATCGTCTCGCCGGACATCCTGCACAAGACCGAGGCCGGCGGCGTGCTGGTGGGCCTGCGCACCGCCGAGGAGGTGGCCGCGGGGTACGACACCATCCTCGCCAACGCCCGGGCGTACCGGGCGGATGCCGAGATCGTCGGGGTGCAGGTGCAGCGGCAGCTCGACGCCGGCCACGAGGTCATCGTCGGTACGGTCACCGACCCCACCTTCGGCAAGGTGGTCGCGTTCGGGCTCGGCGGCGTACTCGTCGAGGTGCTCAAGGACGTGACGTTCCGGCTCGCTCCGACCGACACCGACACCGCGCTGTCGATGATCGACGGGATCGCCTCGGCCGAGATCCTGCGCGGGGTACGCGGCGCCGAGCCGGCCAACCGTGCGGTGCTGGCCGACCTGATCGTCCGACTGTCGCACCTGGTCACCGACTTCCCGGAACTGGCCGAGGTGGATCTCAACCCGGTGCTGGCCACCGCCGCCGGTGCGACCGCGGTGGACGTGCGGATCCTGGTCGACCCGGCCGCGGCGGTGCGGCCGGAGCGCTTCACCGACGAGGAGATCCTGGCCAGCATGACCCGGATCATGCGGCCGGCCTCGGTCGCGGTGATCGGCGCCTCCGCCGAGGCCGGCAAGATCGGGAACTCGGTGATGAAGAACCTGGTCAACGGCGGCTACCAGGGCGAGATCTACCCGATCAACCCGAAGGCCAGCGAAATCGAAGACCGCAAGGCGTTCCGGAGCATCTCCGACGTGCCCGGCCCGGTCGACGTGGCGGTCTTCGCCATCCCGGCGAAGTTCGTGCCGCAGGCGCTGGCCGAGGTCGGCGCCAAGGGGGTCGCCGGGGCGATCCTGATCCCGTCCGGGTTCGGCGAGACCGGCAACCACGAGTTGCAGGCCGAGGTGGTCAGGGTCGCCCGCGAACACGGCGTACGCATCCTCGGGCCGAACATCTACGGCTACTACTACACCCCGGAGAACCTCTCGGCGACGTTCTGCACCCCGTACGACGTCAGGGGCGGGGTGGCGCTCTCCTCGCAGAGCGGCGGCATCGGGATGGCCATTCTCGGCTTCAGCCGGGCCGCCCGGATGGGCGTCTCCGCGATCGTCGGCGTCGGCAACAAGGCCGACATCGACGAGGACGACCTGCTGACCTTCTTCGAGAGCGACCCGAACACCCAGCTCATCGCCATGCACCTGGAAGACCTCAAGGACGGCCGGTCGTTCGCCGACACCGCCCGCCGGGTCTCCAGGACCAAGCCGGTGGTGGTGCTCAAGGCGGGCCGCACCGACCAGGGCGCCAGGGCGGCCAGCTCGCACACCGGGGCGCTGGCCGGCAACGACAAGGTCTACGACGACATCCTGCGCTCCAACGGCGTGATCCGGGCCCCGGGCCTGAACGACCTGCTGGAGTACGCCCGGGGCATCCCACTGCTGCCCACCCCGCGGGGCGAGAACGTCGTCATCATCACCGGTGCCGGCGGCTCCGGGGTGCTGCTCTCGGACGCCTGCGTGGACAACAAGCTCACCCTGATGGAGATCCCACCGGACCTCGACGAGGCGTTCCGCAGGTTCATCCCGCCGTTCGGCGCGGCCGGCAACCCGGTGGACATCACCGGCGGTGAGCCGCCGTCGACCTACCGCAACACCATCGCCCTGGGACTGTCCGACCCCCGTATCCACTCGCTGATCCTCGGCTACTGGCACACCATCGTCACCCCGCCGATGGTCTTCGCCGAGCTGGTCGTCGACGTGGTCGAGGAGTTCCGGGCCAAGGGCGTCCACAAGCCGGTGGTCGCCTCGCTCGCCGGCGACGTCGAGGTCGAGGAGGCCAGCGAGTACCTGTACCGGCACCGGATCGTCGCCTACCCGTACACCACGGAGAAGCCGGTCGCGGTGCTCGGCGCCAAGTACCGGTGGGCACGTTCCGCCGGTCTGCTGGGCGGCCAACCGGACGGCCGCTGAGCAATGCACGGTTCCACCCGACCGGTCAGTTGGAGGGGCCACTAAGCGACACGGCGACCCGCTCCGCGGCCAAGGGTCAACGGACACAAGCGTCGGAACCGGCCCGTCCTCCGGCTCCGTACGACGTCACAGTCCCCAGGAGGTCCAGCGTGGACGCTTCGAACAGCCCTTATCCAACCCAGCCGACCAGTACCACCCCGGCGGCCGGCACCGCCGCGATGCCCGAGCAGCCTGGCGGTGTCCCGGCGGCACCCCCCGCCGAGGAGCGCGTGTGGCGGGCCGGACGGCTCGAACCGATGCCGATCCGGGAACTGCCCAAGGCTCCGCCCTCGATCCACCTCCTCGGCCCGACCGTGTTCCTCGTCGCGCTCGGCGTGGGCATGGGCGAGTCGTACATGTGGCCCCGACTGGTCCTGATCTTCGGGCCGGAGATCCGGTGGCTCTTCCTGATCGGTGTCACCCTGCAGGCCTTCGTGATGCTGGAGATGGCCCGGTACGCGATGGCGACCGGAGAGAGCATCTTCTTCGGGGCCGCCCGGGTCTTCAAACCACTGATGTGGTTCTTCTTCAGCGTGGCGATCCTGGTCTACATCTGGCCCGGACACCTCTCGACCGGCGCCGCCGCCTTCGAGGAGGTGACCGGCATACCCTGGACGGTCAGCGCCTGTGTCGGGCTGATCCTGGTCGGCGTGGTGTTCAGTCTGGCCAAGGTGATCTACCCGCTGCTGGAGAGCCTGCTCGGCCTGCTGATCGGCGTACTGGTGATCGGCACCTCGGTGGTCGCCTCGATCGTCGGGCAGTGGAGCGACGTCACCTCCACGCTCGGCGGCATGTTCCACTTCGGCTACCTGCCGGACGAGGCGATGTCGGCGGCATGGTTCCCGGTCATCGTCGGGGCGATCGCCTTCGCCGGCCCGTCCGGGATGCAGCAGATGTGGTACACACTGCACCTGCGGGACTCCGGTGCCGGCATGGGCGCGCACATCCCGAAGATCCGTGGCCTGCGGCACGCGGGCGAGCAGGAGGAGATGCCGTCCCGCGGCTTCATGTTCGACACCGACAGCCCGGAGGAGATGAGGAAGTGGAAGGGCTGGCGACGCTGGGTCACCTTCGACGCCCTGCTGCTCTTCTGGGGCGTCACGATGCTGGTCACCATCTCGTTCACGGTGCTGGCCCAGACCGCCGTCCGGGAGAACCCGGGCGTCGGGGACGTGATCCGCGACGGGGAGCGGGAGGCGGCGCTGACCGCGATGGCCGACGCGTTCGCCGCGGCCGGGGCGCCGGTGCTGCACGGGGTCTTCCTCGGCTTCATCGCGCTGATCGGCCTCAACGCCACGCTCGGCCTCTTCGACTCGTTCTCCCGGGGCCAGGCGGACATGACCTACCACTTCGTGCCCGGGGCCAAGCGGTTCAGCATGTCGAAGCTGTACGCCGGGTTCCTCTGGGGCGTCATCACGTTCGGCATCCTGATCCTGAACTTCGGGCCGGCGGACGGCCCGGGCGCGATCCTCGACGTGCTGGCCTTCCTCTCCACCTTCGCGATGGGCGCGTACTGTGTCGTGCTGCTGTTGGTGAACAACCGGATGTTGCCGAAGCCGATCCGGCCGGGCATCGTGCAGAACGCGGTGATCGGGTTCGGCGCGCTGTTCTATCTCGGGATGCTCGTCTACAGCCTACTCCGGTTCGGCGTGGTCATATGAGCCGGCCGGCCGCGGGGCACGAACGGAACGGGGAGATGGCATGACCGGCGACAAAGTACGCCACCTCGGTGAGCTCGCCCTGCCGGGAGCCGGCATCGGTGCGACCGCCGGGGTGGCGGCCGTCGGGCTCGCCCTGCTCGCCGGCCAACCGATCGGCTGGGCGGTGGCCACCGGCGTGGGGCTCGGCCTGCCGCTGGTACTGCTCGGCGGCGGCTTCGCGCTGCTGACGGGTGCCGGCGTGGTGTCGCCGGGCGTCTTCGCTCCGGCGGCGCTCTACTGGTTCATCGGATTTCCGGTGGCCCGGGTGGTCCACGAGATGCTGGTCGGCCTGATGGTCGTCGGCCGGCCGGCACTGCCGCCGGACCTGCCCGGCTTCCTCGCCTACCAGGCGATCGTCAGTCTCGGCTTCGCGATCGGCTTCAGCTGGCTGCACGAGCGGATCGCGCCGGGCTGGCTGCGCCGGATCCGGCACCGCAACCCGGCCGCCGACCGGCTGTACACCTTCTACCTCCGGCATGCCGAGGCACAGTGGAAGGCCCGGGAGAGCCGTCGGCGGGCCCGGGCCGCCGCTCGGGCTGCCGGTCGATCCACCGTGTTCCGAGCCAAGGGAGAGTTATGAACCTGCCGGTCTGGGTATGGGCCGTGACGATCGTCGGTTTCCTCGTGATGATCGCCTTCGACTTCTACCTGGTCGCCCGCAATCCGCGCGAGCCGAGCTTCCGGGAGTGCGTCGCCTGGGTGTGCTTCTACGTGCTGGCCGCGGTCGCCTTCGGGTTCGTCCTGACGGCGACGGTCGGGGGCGGCTACGGCGGTCAGTTCTTCGCCGGCTGGATCACCGAGTACTCGCTCAGCGTCGACAACCTGTTCGTCTTCATCATCATCATGAGCCGGTTCGCGGTGCCGTTGCAGTACCGGCAGAAGGTGCTGCTCATCGGCATCGTACTGGCGCTGCTGATGCGGGGCGCCTTCATCGCGGCCGGCGCGCAGGCGATCACCCGGTTCGACTGGCTGTTCTACCTCTTCGGCGCCTTCCTGATCTACACCGCCGTCAAGCTGGTGGGGCCGCAGCAGGAGGACGAGTTCTCCGAGAACCTGGCGCTGCGTACGGCGAAGCGGATCCTGCCGACCACCGGGTCGTACCGGGGTTCCTCGGTGCTGGCCCGGGTGGACGGCCGGCTGATGGTGACCCCGATGCTGATCGTCATGGTCGCCATCGGCACCACCGACCTGCTGTTCGCGCTGGACTCCATTCCGGCGATCTTCGGGCTGACCCAGGAGCCGTACCTGGTCTTCACCGCCAACACGTTCGCGTTGATGGGGCTGCGGCAGCTCTACTTCCTGATCGGCGGCCTGCTGGACCGGCTGGTGTACCTCAGCAAGGGCCTGGCGTTCATCCTGGCCTTCATCGGGGTCAAGCTCGTGCTGGAGGCGCTGCACCACGATGGGATCGGTTGGGCGCCGGAGGTGCCGATCATGGTCTCGCTCGGGGTCATCCTGGGCACGTTGCTGGTCACCACCGTCGCCAGCCTGGCGAAGTCCCGCCGGGACCGGTTCGAACGGCCGTCCGCCGCCACGGAGGGGGCGGGGGTCGGGACCCCCGCTGCCCACGAGACCGTGACGGCGGACCGGGACGGGGCCTGACCGGTCGTCAGATCTTGATCAGGTCTTCGTCCCCGGCGGTGCCGCGGAGGAAGCGCTCGATCTCCTCGTCGCTCGGCCGGGCGGCCCGGCGTTGGTTCTCCAGTGCGGCCGCCAGGCCGAGCCCGAGGCGGCGACCGTCGGCCGGGAACGCGGCCGGCAGGGCCAGCCGGTCGGAGAGGCGGGTCAGGGAACGTGAGAACGTTCGCCAGGTGGTCATGACAGCATCACTCCTGCTTGTCGGTCTTCCCGGGAAACGACGCTTCCCGGGACCGTGCGCACCATTCCGGACGGCGTGAATCCGTCCGGGACGGTGGTCCGGCAGGACACCCGGGTGTGCCTGGTGGGGCCAGGCGCACCCGGGTCGCCGGATCTTCCGCCGGCACGCCTCGTCGCGTGGCGGCCGGATCTGTGTCTGTCGCCGGCTCGATGACCGGCGGGGGTCGCCCGCCGTGCCCGTGCGGGGCCGCCACCTCGCGGCCCGGACCGTGGCGTGAACTGTAGGTCGGGCCTCCTGTGTGGAGCTACCCGGTGTCGCGCCACCACAAACCCTCGTGCTCGTCTCCGGCGACAGGTCCTGTTCGACGCTTCCAGGATACCGCCTTCGGTATACAAAAAACGATCTAGTGACCAAAGCCACCCGCATCACCCGACCGGGCCCACGACTACCAGGCTGGCGCCCGTGCGGGGCCAGCGTGCCCGGAAAACGTCCCCGTCACCCCTAGACACTCCGCTGTCACATGGTCCACGATTATTGCCTACCCCATACGGTATGCAGTCTTTGGGGCACGGGAAGGACACGGCTTCCCGTCGTACGACGATGATGGAGGATTCTGATCATGACCATCGCTTCCCTCGGGGAGTCAGAAGCCAGCGGCCTCGTGAGTGCGCAGAAGCTGACCGACGGGATCCATCTGGTCGTCGACGCGCTCAAGCTCAACGAGATCGACTCCATCTACGGCGTGGTCGGCATCCCGATCACCGACCTGGCCCGCCTGGCGCAGGCGTCCGGCATCCGCTTCATCGGATTCCGGCACGAGAGCGCCGCCGGGCACGCGGCGGCGGCGGCCGGCTTCCTGACGAAGAAGCCGGGAATCTGCCTCACGGTCTCCGCCCCGGGGTTCCTCAACGGGCTGGTAGCCCTGGCCAACGCCACGGTGAACTGCTTCCCCATGGTGCAGATCTCCGGCTCCAGCGAGCGGCACCTCGTCGACCTGCAACGGGGTGACTACGAGGAGATGGACCAGTTGGCGGCGGCTCGACAGTTCGCCAAAGCGGCATACCGCGTACAGCGGGCCGAAGACATCGGCCGCGGCGTGGCCCGCGCGATCCGCACCGCCGTGTCCGGGCGACCGGGAGGGGTCTACCTCGACATCCCGGCCGCGGTCCTCGGCGAGGTCATCGACGCGGAGCTGGGCGCGGCGTCACTGTGGCGGGTCGTCGACCCGGCCCCGCGCCAGGTGCCCGAACCCGCGGCCCTGGACCGGGCGATCGAACTGCTCGCGAGCGCACGGCGGCCGCTGGTCGTGCTCGGCAAGGGTGCCGCGTACGCGCAGGCGGACGACCAGATCCGGCGGTTCGTCGAGCTCACCGGTCTGCCCTACCTGCCCATGTCGATGGCGAAGGGCCTGCTGCCCGACGACCACCCGCAGTCGGTGGCCAGCGCCAGATCACTGGCCCTCCGGCGGGCCGACGTGGTGATGCTCGTCGGTGCGCGCCTGAACTGGCTGCTCGGACACGGCGACGCGCCACAGTGGAACGCCGACGCCAGGTTCATCCAGGTGGACATCGCCAGTACCGAACTGGACAGCAACCAGCCCATCGCGGCACCGCTCGTCGGCGATGTCGGTTCGGTGATGCAGGCGCTGATCGACCGGACCGGACCCGGCCGGATCGTGGTCCCGGCCCAGTGGCGGGACGAACTCGCGGCCCGCTCCGCCGAGAACGTCGGCAAGATGGCCAAGCGCCTGCAGGCCGCCGAGACGGCACATCCGATGAAGTTCCTCGGCGCCCTACAGGCCATCCGCGACGTCCTGCGGGAGAACCCGCGGACGTATCTGGTCAACGAGGGCGCGAACGCGCTGGACCTGGCGCGTAACACCATCGGCATGCCGGTGCCGCGTCACCGCCTCGACAGCGGCACCTGGGGGGTGATGGGCATCGGTCTGGGGTACGCGATCGCCGCCGCCGTCGAGACCGGGGACCCGGTCGTCGCCATCGAGGGCGACAGCGCGTTCGGGTTCAGCGGCATGGAGATGGAGACGATCTGCCGCTACAACCTGCCCGTCGTCACCGTCGTGCTGAACAACAGCGGCGTCTACCGTGGCGACGAGGGGTCGTCGTCCGGGGACCCGGCACCGACCGCGCTCAGCGCCCGGCACGACCTCATGATCGCCGCATTCGGCGGCCGGGGCTACCGGGCGACGACGCCGACGGAGGTCGCCGTCGCCCTGCGCGAGGCCCTGGCGCTGGGCAGACCCGCGCTGATCGACTGCGTCATCGACCCCGCCGACGGAACCGAGAGCGGCAACATCTCCCACCTCAACCCCAAGGGCATCACGGTGCAGCGGTGAGGCCCGGCGCTACCTCCTCCGGACACGCGGAGCCGAGCCCGCATCGACCGGACGAGGACGACAGCGGACCCGACGAGGACGACAGCGGCTACCGGGACGGGTTCTCCAGCCGGGCCAGCCGCCGGTTGAGATAGCGCTGTTCGGGCAGGCTCGCGGTCAACCGCGCCGCCAGCCGGTACTCGTCCGCGGCGCCGGTCGGATCACCGTCGAGTTCCAGCAGGTGCGCGCGTACCGCGTACAGCCGGTGGTGCCGGCGCATGGCGGGGTCGGTGCGCAACGGGTCGAGCATGGCCAGACCGACCGCTGGTGAGTGGGCCATGGCGGCGGCGACGGCGTGGTTCAGTGTGACGGTCGGGCCGGGAGCGGTCCGCCCCAACATGTCGTAGAGGACGCTGATCTGCAACCAGTCGGTGTGCTCGTAGCTGCCGGCCTCGGCGTGCACCGCGGCGATCGCGGCCTGGAGCTGGTACCTGCCCACGTGCCCGCGGGGCAGGGTCGTCTCGAGTAGCGCGACACCCTCGTCGATCATGTCCCGCCGCCAGCGTGAGCGGTCCTGCTCCGCCAGCGGTACGAGATCGCCGGCGGCGTCGGTCCGGGCGGGTGACCGCGCGTGGGTGAGCAGCATCAGCGCGAGGGCGCCGGAGACCTCGGCATGGTCGGGCAGTGCCGCGTGTACCTGGCGGGTGAGCCGGATCGCCTCCTCGGCGAGTGAGGCGTCGAGCAGGGTCTCGCCGGAGGTCCGGGCGTAGCCCTCGGTGAAGACCAGGTGGCACACGTCGAGAACCGCGGCGACCCGGGCCGGTAGCTCGGGCGGTGACGGCATCTCGAACCGTGCGCCCGCCTGCCGCAGTGCCGTGCGGGCCCGGCTGAGTCGTTGGGTCATGGTACGGGCCGGTACGAGGTAGGCGGCGGCGATCTGCTCCACGTTCAGCCCGGCCACCGCGCGCAGGCTGAGGGCCACCTGTGACGGCCTGCTCAGCACGGGATGGCAGCAGAGGAAGAGCAGCCGGAGCGTGTCGTCGACCTCCGGGTGCGGCACCTCGTCGGCGGCCGGCGCGATGGCAGGATCGTTCCCCTGGCGGGCGGCGTCCAGCGCCTCGCGGCGGCTCCGGGCGGAGTCCGCCCGAAACCTGTCGATCAGGCGCCGCGACGCGACCCGGATCAGCCAGGCCCGTGGATCGTCCGGTAGCCCGCCGGCGGACCACTGGGCGGCGGCGGCCTCCGCGGCATCCTGGACCGCGTCCTCGCAGTCGGCCAGGTCGCCGTACCGGCGCAGGAGCGCGCCGAGGACGTGCGGCGCCTCCCGGCGCCACACGTCCGCCAGCGTCGGCAGTCCGGTTCCGGCCGGACGGCTACTGGTCGTCGCCACCGGGCCACATCAGGGGCCGCAGTTCCACCGTTTCCCCGGGGCCGGAGAACTTCACGGCGACCTCCTCGGCGCGGGACCGGCTCTCCACGTCGATGAGGAAGAAGCCCGCCAGATGCTCCTTCGCCTCCGAGTACGGACCGTCGGTGGCCAGCGGCGCACCGTCCTGCCAGCGGTAGAGCCGCGCCGCCGACGGTGCGCCCAGCGCCTCGCCGCTGATCAGCTCGCCATTGGCCTGTAGCTCGGTCAGCACCTGCTCGAAGTCGGCGTTCAGCCGCTTGCGCAGGTCCTCGGGCAGCTCCTGGTGGGCGGCGAGGTAGTCGCCGGTCGGGTGTCCCCACGGTTGGGGATTCGAGTGGATCAGGATCAGGTACTTCATCGGATTCACCTCCGGGTCGCGCGACGGGGCGGTTCCGTCGCTCGACTGGAACGTCGGTGCGGCCCCGCCGATGTCGACACCGCGCGGTCACGATTTCCGGGACGGCAGCCGGGCATCAGGGAGGATCAGCCCAGGGTTTCCCGCTCGGCGGCCTCCCTGCGGCGCTGGTGGTAGCTCTCCCGGGTGCGCTCGGTGTGCTTGCGCATCAGCTCGCCGGCCCGGCGGCCGTTGCGGCTGGCGATCACCTCGATCAGCTCCGCGTGCTCGTCCCAGGCCTCCCGGCCCCGTGACCGGGCGATCGGGGCGTAGTACCACCGCACCCGCCGGTCGACCATCGCGATCAGTTCGGCCAGGACCTTGTTGCCGGACATCTCGACAACGTACGCGTGCAGCGCCGCGTTCGCGGCGACCAGCTCCACCTGGTCGTCGTCCTGCAGCGCCTTCTCGCCGGCCTCCTGTAGCTCGCGGAGCCGTTCCACCTGCTCCGCGGTGGCCTGCCGGGCGGCCAGCCGGGCCGACTCCGACTCCAGCAGGGTACGGGTGGCGAGGAGCTGGTCCGCCTCCTCCTCGGTCGGCACGTGCACGAACGCGCCGAGTGCCGGGCGCAGGTCCACCCAGCCCTCGCTCTGCAGCCGTTGCAGCGCCTCCCGGACCGGCTGCCGGCTGACGCCGAGCTGGGCCGCGAGCTCGTTCTCGACCAGGTGCTCGCCGGGGCGCAGCTCGCGATTGATGATCATCTCCGCGATCACGTCGTAGACCGCCTGCCGCAGCGGCGCGGGCCGTTCCAGGGGCTGGCGCGCCACCCGTGGCTCGCGGCGGGCCGCGGTGAGTCGTCGCCGCCCACTACTGGCGCCGGCAGGCGAGGCCGAGCCCCCCCATTCGGTCATGGACTACCTCCGGCTGCGAAGAAACCGATCGGACGTTCGTTGGCTATAGCATACAGTCGTCCAGATGCAATCGTCGTTGCCATCCCGGCGCGGCAGGTCGCCATCCCGGAGGCGGCAAAGGCCACGGCGGTCAGCCGGAATCACCGCCAGCGATGGTACGGGTCGACCGTGCGCGCGTCGGCGGGGTGGGCGACGTCGCCCACCCCGCCGGTCGGGCCGCGAGATCCACTATTCGGTTTCCGGCACCGGCTCGAACTCGTGCACCTGGGCGATGGAGAGCCCGTGCGCGGTGTTCGCCTCGCGTTCGACCATCACCTCGACCAGTACCGGACGGCTGGTCCGCCGGGCCTCCTTGCTGGCCCAGGCGAGGGCGTCGGCGATCTCGTCGGGGTGCCGCACCCGGCGCCCGGTGCAGCCGTACGCCTCCATGATCTTGACGTTGTCCGTGCCGTACTCGTCGTAGTGGATGTCCACCTCGTAGTTCATCTCGTAGCCGATCTCGGCCTGCCGGATCAGTCCGAGATACTCGTTGTTCAACATCACCAGTACGAAGGGGATGTTGTACTGCGCGGCGACCGCGAGCTCCTCGACCAGGAACTGGAACGAGTAGTCCCCGACCACCCCGACCACCTCGGCGTCGGGTCTGGCGGATTTCACCCCGATCGCCGCCGGGATCTCCCAACCCAGCGGACCGGCCTGACCGCAGACCTGGTAGTGCCGGGGCTTGAACACCCGCTGGAACTGTCCGGACCAGATCTGGTAGAGACCGATCGCGGTGACGAAGTAGGTGTCCGGGCCGAAGAACTCGTTGAGCTCCCGGAAGACCCGGGGCGCCTTCACCGGTACGGCGTCGAAGTCGTCCCGGCGGCGCAGTGTCGCGCGCAGCCTGCGGACCAGCGAGACCCATTCACCCCGGTCCCGCCGTACCCCCCGACGCCGGACGGCGTCGAGCAGCGCGGCGAGGAACGCCCCGGTGTCCGAGACCACCCCGAGGTCCGGCCCGAAAACCTTGCCGAGCTGGGTCGGCTCGATGTCGACGTGGATGAATTTCCGGTTGCCCCGGTAGGTCGGGAGGTCCCCGGTGTGTCGGTCGCCGAACCGGGCGCCGAGCGCGAGCACCAGATCGGACTCCAGGAAGGACGCGTTGCCGAAGCGCTGGGTGGTCTGGATGCCGGTCATCCCGGCGAAGAGATCGTGGTCCTCCGGGATCGCGCCCTTGCCCATCAGGGTGACCTGGACCGGGATGTCCAGCGTCTCGGCGACCTCCCGGAGCAGGTCCGTGGCCTCGCCGATGATCACTCCGCCACCGGCCAGGATCAGTGGCCGCTCGGCGGCGAGCAGCATGTCCAGCGCCCGCTCGACCCGGGGCAGGTGCGGCTCGACCCGGGCCACCGGAAGTGGGGCGTCGATCGAGGCGTCCCACTCGATCTCCTGCCGTGCCACGTCGATCGGCAGGTCGACCAGGACCGGCCCGGGCCGTCCGGAGCGGGCGATCCGGAACGCCTCCCGGAAGATCCAGGGCGCCTGGGCGGCCTCCTTCACCTGCACCGCCCACTTCGTCACCGGCTTGGCGATCTCGACGATGTCGACCGCCTGGAACGCCTCCTGGTGCAGCTTGGTGGTCGGCGCCTGGCCGGTGATGCAGACCATCGGGATGGAGTCCGCCTGTGCGGTGTAGAGACCGGTGATCATGTTGGTGCCGGCCGGGCCGGAGGTGCCGATCGCGACCCCGACCCGGCCGTTGGTCCGGGCCCAGCCGTCCGCCATGTGCGTGGCACCCTCCTCGTGCCGGACGATCAGGTGCCGGATGTCGCTGCGCCGCAGCGCCGCGTAGAGCGGCAGGATCGCGGCACCCGGGCAGCCGAACGCGATGTCCACGCCCTCCGAGGCGAGCACCGAGACGACCGCGTCCATGCAGGGGATCCTGGTCATGGGTTCAGACCTCCGGGTAGTGGGCGTGGGTGGGGAAGTTGCCGTACCGGCGCTCGCCGGGCGGGCCCTCGGTCACCGCGTGCACCAGCAGGGCGCCGCCGACGAAGTCGCCCCGCCAGGAGGCGCCCCGGCCGCCGAAGACCTCCTGCCGGTCACCCCGGGAGCGGGGCCGGTTGACACCGATCTTGAACGCCCGCAGCTCGCCGCCCAGCCGCTGCGCGGTCGCGTCGTCGTCACAGGCCAGCGAGGCGACCAGCGCCCCGTTGCTGGCGTTCATCCCGGCCAGCAGTTCGGCCTCGGTGTCGACCAGCACGATCGTGTCGACCGGCCCGAACGGTTCGGCGTGGAACAGCGGCGAGGAGGGCGGCGGAGCGAGGATCGCCACCGGGGCCAGGTACGCCGACCGGTCCTGGCCGGGCAGGAACCGACCGTCGTCCAGCGACCCACGGTGCAGCGGTATGCCGCCCTTGGCGATCGCCGCCTCGACGACGTCGGTCAGCTCCTTGGCCTTGAGGTCGTTGATCAGGGGACCGAAGTCGAGGTCGGGGAAGCCGTCCTGTCCCGGCTCGACCGCGAGCGGATGTCCGAACCGGACGTCCCGGACCGCCGGCAGGTACGCGGTGAGGAACCGGTCGAAGAGCGAGCGCTGTACGACGTACCGGGGGTAGGCGGTGCAGCGCTGCTTGGCGTACTCGAAGGACCTGCGGACGTTGCCGGCGAGGGCGTCCCAGTCGCTGAACTCCCAGACGCCCCAGCAGTTCAGCCCCTCCTGCTCCAGCACGTGCCGCTTGCTGGAGTTGAGCAGGCCGGCGGCGACCTGGCTGCCGGCGGAGCGGCCCCCGACGAAGAAGACGCAGGCGATCTCGGGCGAGTCCACCAGCACCGGGGAGAGTTCGGCACCGCCGCCGCTGACCAGCGTGATCGGCAGGCCGTGCCGGGCGGCGAGGGCGATGGCCAGGGTCAGGCAGCTCACCCCGCCATCGGTGGGCGCCTTGGCCACCACCGCATTGCCGGCGAGCACCTGCACCAGTACCGAGTGCATGATGACGCTCATCGGGTAGTTCCAGCTTGAGATGTTGCTGATCGGCCCGGGCAGCGGGGAGCGGCCGGCGAGCATGGAGTCGATCTCCTCGACGTACCACCGCACCCCGTCGAGGCAGCGGTCGACGTCCGCGGTGGCCAGCCGCCACGGTTTGCCGATCTCCCAGACCAGCAGCAGCGCCAACAGGTCGCGGTGTGCCGCGAGGGCGTCGAGCGTCGCGCTGACCCGGGCCCTGCGCTCGGCCAGCGGCCGGGTCGACCAGCCGCGGTGGGTGTCGGCGGCGGCCCGGACCGCCTCGGCGGTGGTGGTCGCGGTCAGCCGGGGCGGGCCGGCGATCGGGGTGCCGTCGACCGGTGAGGTGGCCGGGACCGGGTCGCCGTCGGCACGCCACCGCCCGCCCCAGTAGTTGCGGACGCGGTCGTCGGCGAAGGCCTCGGGTGCGGTCTCGCGGCAGCGGGCGAAGACGTCCTCCCAGGCGGTGCCTGGCTTGCGGATCAGGGTCACGGGAGCCTCCAGGGCCTCGGGTGTCCTGCGGATTGGCGAGATTGCCGGGCCGGGACGGGTCGATGGATCGGTGGGTCCCGCCGATGGTCGACCGGCACCGGACGGTCAGGCGGTCGTCATGCTGGGGCCGGCGCCGGCCGGGCCACGGTCTTGGCCAGCAGCTCGGTCGCGGCGTAAATGGTGCGCAGCGTGGGTGCCGGCGCACCGGTGATGTCGGCGATCTCCACCACGGCGGCGACGATCGCGTCGAGTTCCATCTCCTTGCCCGCCTCGAGGTCCTGCAACATCGAGGTCTTGTGGTGGCCGACCCGCCGGGCGCCCTCGACGCGCTTGCTGATCGAGATCTCCGGCGTACTGCCGACCCGGCTGGCGATGTCGAGTGTCTCCGTCATCATCTGCTCGACCACCCGGCGGGTGCCGGGGCTCTCGCAGATCTCCGCCATGGTGGCCCTGGTCAGGGCGCTGATCGGGTTCAGTGACACGTTCCCCATCAACTTGATCCAGATGTCGTCGCGCAGTCGCGGCTCGACCGGACACTTCAGTCCGCCGGCCACCATCGCGTCGCTGAACCGCTGACACCGCTGCGAGACCGTGCCGTCCGGCTCTCCGATGGAGAACCGGGTCCCCTCCAGGTGCCGGATCACCCCGGGCGACTCGATCACGGTGGCCGGGTAGACAACGCAGCCGATCGCCCGCTCCGGAGCCATCACCGCCGAGGTCGCCCCGCCCGGATCGACGGCCTCGATCCGCTGCCCCTCGTACGGCCCCGCGAGCTTGTGGAAATACCACCACGGGATGCCGTTCTGCCCGGCGACGAGCGCGGTCTCCGGGCCGAGCAGCGGTTCTAGTAGCGGCCCCACCGAGGGGTAGGAGTGCGCCTTGAGGCCGAGGAACACGTAGTCCACCGGCCCGACCTCGTGCGGGTCGTCGGTGGCGTGCGGGTGCGCCGCGAAGTCGCCCCGGGGACTGTGCACCCGTACCCCCTTCGCCCGCAGCGCGGCCAGGTGTGCACCGCGGGCGATCAACTGGACATCCACCCCGGCCCGGCACAGGGACGCACCGACGTACGCGCCGATGGCGCCGGCTCCGAGCACTGCAACTCGCACGTGCTGCTCCCTTCTCGTACGACGTCCGCCCGGCGCCCAGCGACGCGACAGCGGCGCGGTCCCGTATGCGTTATCCTGACTACAGTATGCAATCTGAGTTCAGGCTGACAAGCCTGCCGGTCGGGGCAGGAGCGGACGCGCTACCGCAGGGTCGAGCCGGTGACCGTCGGGTTGCGGGCGCCGAGGAAGAAGATCCCCGGGAAGCCCCGGGTCTCGAAGCCGTCGCTGGGATTGCGCCGCAACGTCGAACCCTCGATCCGCATCGTCCCGGTCCGGTCGTTGCTGACGAAGAAGACCGCTCCGCCGCCCTCGTTGGCCCGGTTGTCCTGCACCACGCTGCCGGCGATCGTCACCGTGAACCGGTTGCCGTCGGCGTAGATGGCACCGCCGCTGCCACCGCCGGGCGTACCGCTCCGGGCCGGGTTGGCACCCCGGCCGACCGCCCGGTTGTGGCTCAGCACGCTGTTGAGCACCACCCAGGAGACACCGATGCTGCTCAGCGCGCCGCCGTTGGCGCAGCTGCCGCCCTGCCCGGCGGCGCCACCGAAGGTGCTGTTCACCACGTACACCGGAAGCCCCTTGTGCTGGCTGAGCACCCGGATCGCCGCGCCGCCGAGATCCGGACCGGTCCGGTCGCACCGGTTGCGGACGAACCGTGAGTTGACCACCTTGAACCGCCCGCCCCGGACGAAGATCGCCCCGCCACCGCCGCCCTCGGCCTTCTCGCCGGTGGAGTTGCCGTCGGCGAAGGTCAGGTTCTGCACGGTGAGCTGCGGGTGGTCCTGGTCCTGGCAGTGCGAGGTGGTCCAGCCCTGCGCCCGATCGCAGGTGTTCATGTAGAGGATCCGGCGCTTGCCGCCGCCGCTGAGCGTGACCTTGCCGCCGCCGTCGAGCACGATCCGGGGACCGGTCGAGTTCCGGATCTTCGCGGTCGCCCGCATCGTGATGGTGACCGGGGCGGGGCCGCAGGAGAAGGTGATGATCCCGCCCTTGGCGACCGCCGCGACCACCGCCTCGGAGGTGCAGCTCGCCGGCGTACCGGTGCCGATCACCCGGGTCGGCCTGGTCGTGTCCACCGCGCGGGCCTCGGCCGGGACGGCGGCCCGGCCCTTCGGGTTGCCCGGCCGGGGCAGCGCCGGCGCCGGCCTGGTGGAGGCGGACGGCCTGGCGGTGGGTGACGGAGTGGCCGGAGCCGACGGCGACGGCGTCGCGGCACCGGTGTCGGCGACCGCTGGAGCCGATTGCGGGGCGGTGGACCGGTCGTCCGCCGCCGAGCCGCAAGCGGTCAGGCCGATCGCGGTCGCCAGTACGGTCGCGATCAGCCCGGGGATGGTCCTGGTACGCACCGGCAGATCCTAGGTGTGGACGCTCGGATCGGCCGAGGCCAGCCGGCCGGCTTAAGGAACTCTTCAGACCGGCGGGCCGGTGCGGACGCTCACGGAATCCGGGCGACCGCCCCGTACATGCAGATGTCGTCCGGCTCGGGTGGGGTGCTGCCGGGCGCCGGCCGCCAGTTCCCGATCGGCACGACCCCCGGGTCGACCAGGTCCAGGCCGGTGAAGAACCGGGTGAACTCGTCCCGGCTGCGGGGCCGGCTCAGTCCGCCGGTGGCGGCGTTCGCCTCCTCCAGCTTCGCGACAATCTCCGCCGGTACGCCGTCGTAGGTGCCGTGTGACATCACCAGGTAACTGCCGGACGGCAGCGCGCCGACGAGCCGGGCCACGACGCCGTACGGGTCCTCGAAGTCGCGTACGAAGTGCAGGATCGCGACCAGCGTCAACCCGACCGGCTGCCGCAGGTCGAGGGTGTCGTGCAGATCCGGGGCCTCCAGGATCGACGCCGGATCGCGCAGGTCCCGTTCGATGTAGGCGCTCCGGCCCTCCGGGGAGGAGCTGAGCAGGGCCCTGGCGTGTGCCATCACCAGCGGATCGTTGTCCACATAGACGACCCGGGACTCGGGTGCGATCCGCTGGGCTACCTCGTGGGTGTTGTCGGCGGTCGGCAGCCCGGTGCCGATGTCGAGGAACTGCCGGATGCCGACCTCCCCGGTCAGGAACCCCACCGTGCGTTGCAGGAACCTGCGGTTCTCCTGGGCGGCGCGTTTGACCGTCGGGAAGACGGCGGCCACCTGGTCGCCGGAGATCCGGTCGGCGGCGAAGTTGTCCTTGCCACCCAGCCAGTAGTTGTAGCGGCGGGCGGGATGCGCCACGGTCGTGTCCACCTTGCCCGCCGGGCTGGTCGGGTCGCTCACGGCACCTCCGAGGAGTCGGTTCCACCGGTCCGGTCGGTGCGGCGGCCGAGGGGTCGCCCGGAACCGGACGTGATGCCGGGGTGCGGCACCGCACCGATTATGGTTCACGGCGCCCGTCCCGTCGATCTTGTCCCCGTTCCTGTCCGGAACGACCGGACCGCGGACCCCTGCCCGGAACGACCGGACCGCAGGTCACCGTCAGGCGGTCAGGAAGCCGTACCGGGCGGCGTGCTCGGGGTCGGCGGGGTCGATCTGCCGGATCCCCTCGTCGGCGAGGCGCTTGTTGACCTCGTCGAGGTGGTCGCGCACCAACCGCGCCTCCTCCTCGGTGACCCGGCCCCGGTGCGGTTTGCCGGCGTGCTCCAGAGTGGCGTAGTCGATCCGTTCCCGACTCGCCCTGGCCGGGCGTACCCGTTCGGCGGTCCGCAGCAGCTGGGCCATGGGCACGTCGGTGGCGAGGGCGTCGAACTCGCTGGCGGTGAGCACCACCCGGCGGGGCGCCTCCCCGGGCCGGCCATCGTGGATCTCCACGACCGCGACGTCGAGCGCCGCGTCGTCGATGCTCTCGACCTCGGTCGGCTCGGCCTCCAACCGCACCGGCCCGGCGACCAGGTCGGGGTGGTCCAGCACCACGATCCGGACCACCTCGTCGGCGGACCGGACCACCTTGCCACTGAAGTCGGAGACGTGAACCGTCCGTTTACCCATGCCTGTGCCATCTCCTGTCCCGCGAGGCCGCCCGACGCCAGCTCCTCGGCGGGCGACGGCCAGAACAGAAATTACCCGACAGGTGTGCGAAACCGCCCGGTGGGGCTGGGCGTGTTCCGGACATCGCGCGGCCGGGTCCGGGGTGCCGCGTCGTTGGCGGGTGCCGGCGGGTGGGAATATCCGTACCTAGTACGTTGTACAATGTAAGGAGTTAGTTCGATTCCCAGGGAGCCGCTCGTGAAGATCACCTCATCCGCCGTCTCGCTGAACGTGGCCGACGTCGCCGCCTCCAGCAGTTTCCTCGTCACGCACTTCGGATTCCACGAGACCATGGCCGCCGACGGCTTCGCCTCGCTGACCAGGGAAGACGCCGGGATGAACGTCGTCTTCCTGCGCCAGGGCCTACCGTCACTGCCGGCGGACCAGCGCGACGACCACGCCCGCGGCCTGATCCTGGCCTTCGTGGTCGAGGACCTGGAGGGCGAACTCGCCCGCCTCCAGGCCGAGGGCGTCACCATCACCATGCCGCTCACCGTCGAGGAGTGGGGCGAGCGGGCCTTCCAGGTACGCGACCCCAACGGCGTCATCGTCCAGTTGGTCGACTGGAACGGGCCCGGACAGTGAGTCCCGGGCACCGTTGCCTCGCCGTCCGGGTGGTGGCTCGGTAGACCCGGTGAAGCAGTGATGGCCGCCTCCGGAAACCGCCGTTGGTCCGATAGGCACATCAACCGGCGCTGATCTAAGTTCGACGTCAGGTGGCCGCCGCACCCGAAAACACCCGGCGGCGGTGGCGGTGGACGGACGGCGGGGGGCGCTCGTGCGGATTCAGCTGCTCGGTCCGGTTCGGGCCTGGCGCGACGGTGAACCGCTCGACCTGGGACCGGCGGCCCGACGGGTGGTGCTGGGCCTGCTGGCACTGGCCGGGGGCAAGCCGCTGCAACGCGCCGAACTCATGCGCGGGCTCTGGTACGACCGGGAGCCGCCCAGCAGCGCGGCGAACGTCATCCAGACCCACGTCAAGCACCTGCGCCGGCTGCTCGAACCGGAACGGCGCCCCCGGGACCGGGGAACCGTGCTGCGGCTGGTCGGCGACGGCTACGCGCTGCACCTGCCGGACGCCGGGCTGGACGTCACGCAGTTCCGCCAGCGGGTCGACGCGGCCGCGACCGCGCAGCGGCGGGGGCAGCTCGACGCGGCGGCGGAACTGCTCGGCGAGGCGCTGGCGCTGTGGCACGGCCCAGCGCTCGCCGACATACCCACCCTGGCGAGCCACCCGAAGGTGGTCGCGCTGGCCGGCGAGCGGCAGGCGGCACTCGGGCGGTACGGCGAGGTGATGATCGCCGCCGGTCGGGCCGCCGAGGGGTTGCCGATCCTGGCGGAGGCGGCAATCGCCGCGCCGCTGGACGAGGCGGCACACGCCCGGCTGATCCGGGCGTACCACGTGGCGGGACGGCGCGGGCAGGCATTCGCCGCGTACCACGAGGTGCGCCGGCGGCTTGCCGAGGACCTGGGCGTGGCGCCCGGGCCGGCGCTGGCGGCCGCGCACGCCGCGCTGCTGCGGGACGAGAAACAGCCGGCCCGTCCGGCCCGCCCGGTGATGCCTCCGGTGGGGGTGGCCCGGAACGCGTCGAAGCCGGCGCAGCTTCCGGCGGACCTGGCGGAGTTCACCGGCCGGACGGGCGAGTTGACCCGGCTCGACGGCCTGCTGGACCGGGCGACCCGGCCGCCCGGACCGGCCGCGACCGTCATCGCCGTGGTCTCCGGCACCGCCGGTGTCGGCAAGACCACCCTGGCGGTGCACTGGGCACACCAGGCGGCACACCGTTTCCCCGACGGCCAGCTCTACGTCAACCTGCGTGGCTTCGACCCGGCCGGCCCGGCGGTGGACCCGGCCGAGGCGGTGCGGCAGTTCCTCGACGCGCTCGCGGTGCCGGCCGAGCGGATCCCGACCGACCCCGATGCGCAGGCGGCGCTCTACCGCAGCCAGATGTTCCACCGGCGGATGCTGGTGCTGCTGGACAACGCCCGGGACGCCGCCCAGCTTCGCCCACTGCTGCCCGGCGGGCCCGGCTGCCTGGTCCTGGTCACCAGCCGGGCCCGGTTGACGGACCTGGTCGCCATCGAGGGCGCCACACCGGTACCGGTCGAGCCGCTGCCCGCCCGGGAGGCCCGCGAACTGCTCCTGCGGCGGATCGGCGATCACCGGGCCGGCGAGGAACCGCAGGCGGTGGTCGATATCCTGGCCCGGTGTGCCGGGCTGCCGCTGGCGTTGGCGATCGTGGCCGCCCAGGTCGCCACCAGCCGGAACCTCTCCCTGGCCGATCTGGCCGGCCAGTTGCGCCGGGGCGCCGGCCGGCTCGACGCGCTGAGCACCGGCGATCCGACCACCGACCTGCGAGCGGTCTTCTCCTGGTCGTACCGGTCGCTCAGTCCGGCCGCCGCGCGACTGTTCCGACTGCTCGGCCTGCACCCCGGGCCGGACCTCTCGGCCGCCGCGGCGGCCAGTCTCGCCGGTCGGCCGCTGGCCGAAGTGCGGGAGGCACTGGCCGAGCTGACCCGGTCGAACCTGCTCGGGCAGCGCGCCGTCGGCCGGTACGCCCCGCACGACCTGCTGCGAGCCTACGCGGCCGAGGTGGCCGAGCAGGTCGACTCGGCGCGGCGGCGTCGATCCGCCGTCGACCGGCTGCTCGACCACTACCTGCACAGCGGGAACGCCGCCGACGCCAAGCTGCGGACCGAGCCGAGTCCGCTTCCGCTCGGCCGGCTCCGCCCCGGGGTCACCCCGGAGTGTCCCGTCGACGACCAGGGGGCACTCGACTGGTTCGCCGCCGAACGCCTCGTGTTGCTGGCCCTTCTCGTACACGTCGCCGGCAGTGGACGCGACGTGCAGACATGGCAGCTGGCCTGGATCCTGGCCACCTATCTGGACCGCCGCGGCCACTGGTACGACCTCGTCGGCACCCAGCGTGCGGCGGTGGCCGCCGCGCGCCGGCTCGCCGAGCCGGCGGCCCAGGCCGTCGCGTACCGGTTCCTCGCCCGGGCCTACACCCGGCTGGGCCGGCTCGACGACGCGGACACCCAGCTGCGCAACGCCCTGGAGCTGTACGACCACTGCGGTGACCAGGCCGGGCAGGGGCACACGCACCTGAACCTGTCGCTGATGTGGGAGCGGCGGGGCCGGCTTCCCGAGGCGCTCGACCACGCCCGGAGAGCGCTCGGGCTGCTCCATGACGCCGGCAGTCGGCTCGGGGTGGCGCGGGCGCGCAACGCGGTCGGCTGGTACCACACCCTGCTGGAGGACCACTCCTCGGCACTGGCCTACTGCGAGCAGGCCCTCCTCGAACTCCAGGAACTCGACGACCGCAACGGGCAGGCCAACACCTGGGAGAGTCTGGGCCGGGCGCACCACCATCTCGGCCACCGGGCCCGGTCGCTGCGCTGCTACGACCAGGCCCTGCGGCTCTACCGGGCGATCGGCGACCGCCACCTGGAGGGCATCACCCTGTCGCACCTCGGTGACACCCACCACGCGTTCGGGGACCCGCGAGCCGCCGGGGACGTCTGGCGGGAGGCGTTGGCGGTGCTCGGCGACGTCGACCACATCGAGGCGGGCAAGGTGCGTGCCAAGCTCGCCGCGCTCGACCGGCCGGGCCAGGTGGTCGGCACCGGGGTCGGCGCCGACGGCTCCGCGTCACCCCAGTGGTGAGCGACGCCCGGCAGTGGTTTCCGGTGTCGCCGGTCGGGTAGGGAACTCCGGCTCTGCCACCCGCGCCCCAGCGCGTCCGTGGCCAGCGCGGTGCCGGGCGTACCCGTCCGGGCAGGATACGGGCAAGGAGGACCGGTGGTGTCGAAGGAGTACCGCAAGGACCCGGAGGTCGTTTCCCGGCTGTCCCCGCAGCAGTACCACGTGACCCAAGAGTCCGGCACGGAACCGCCGTTCCGGAACGAGTACTGGGACAGCGAGGAACCGGGCATCTACGTCGACGTCGTCTCCGGCGAGCCGCTGTTCGCCTCGGTCGACAAGTTCGACAGCGGTACCGGGTGGCCGAGCTTCACCGCGTCGATCGAACCCGCGAACGTGGTGCAGGTCGACGACTCGACCCTCGGGATGGTGCGTACCGAGGTGCGGTCGGCGCACGGGGACAGCCACCTCGGCCACCTCTTCGACGACGGTCCACGGGAACGGGGCGGGCTGCGGTACTGCATGAACTCCGCCGCGCTGCGCTTCGTACCCCTGGCCGACCTGGAGCGCGAGGGATATGGCGAGTACCGCCGGCTCTTCGACGGTGCTGACGGGGGCTGACCGTCGCCGGTGACGTCAGCGCGCCGGGTCGATCCGCCAGAGTTGCGCGGGGTGCGTCGGTGACGGGCGCTATCGACCCCGGCCCGACGGCCGGCGGCGGGCCCGCCAGATGGCGAATCCGGCGGCCACCACCAGGACCAGCAGGGTCAGCGTCACCGCGCCGACGAACCGGCCGGTCACGTCCCGGCTCGACTCCGCCGCCCGGTCCCGGTCGAGTCGGGTGTCCTGTGTGGCCGGCCCGGCGCTGGTGCCCGGCGAGGAGGACTGTTTCGGCTCCCGGTCCGGGATCGGATAGCGCAGCAGCACCGGGTCGGCGGCGGATTCGGTCTCCGCCTTCTCCGAGAGCGTCAGCAGCGCCGTCCCGTCCGGGTCGTACGTGATCGCCTCGCCCTGCGGCTCGTCGGGCAGCGGTACGACCCGGGGCGTCCCCTCGGTGACGGCGCGGACCACGTCGCCGTCGGTGACGTCGAACTCCAGGGCGTCGGCGTAGGTGCGCAGCACCACCCGGGTGCCGTCCGGGGCGACCGCGCCGCCGGTGACGAGCAGCCGTCCGAAGATCGAGAAGGGGTTGCTGGTGGTGCTCCTCGGCAGGGTGACCTCGCCGACCCTGCGCAGCGGGGTGGTCTGCCCGGCCCGCAGCTCCCGGACCGGGGCGTAGAGGCCGGGCGTGCCGGAGTCCTTGGTGACGATGATCGGGGTGCCGTCGGCGGAGAGCAGCAGCGCCTCCGCGTCGTGCGCGCCGTCCGGGTAACTGACCCGGTACAGCACGGGCGACCGGGCACCCGGGGCCAGTTTCCAAAACGCGACGGTCTCGCGTACCCGGTTGTTGTCGCCGACGTCACCGATCCAGATGGTGCCGTCCGGCGCCCGGACCAGGTCCTCGGTGTCCCGGGGGCGGGACGGGTAGCGGACGGTGCGGGTGACCGCGCAGTCCCGGTCGAGGAAGAAGATCCGCCGCCGGCTTTCCAGGTCGGAGCTGTCGTTGACCACCACGTAGCCGTCGTCGGTGGCGGCCAGCCCGGAGATCTCCACCAGCCGCTCGTCGTCGACGGTGCAGACCGGGGTGCCGGCGGCGGCGCGGGCAGCGGCCGCCACCTGCCCGGCGGCCGGTCGGGCTGCCGCGCCGCCGGCCGGGAGGACCAGCACCGCGGCGGCCACCAGGGTCGTCAGGCGCCGCATCCGGCAAGTGTGGCACGGGGTTTCACGTTTCGAGCCGGGACCCGACGGGGTCAGCCCATCGCGGGACCGTCACCCGTCAGGTCACCTCCTGTGGTACCGGAAGGGCGTCCCCAGGAGGTACCGGAGGCGGGTCTTCCCGAGGCACCGGTGACCGGCCGGTGCCGGCGGTGTGGTCGGGTTCGGCGTCGGGCCCCGCCTCGCGGACGAAGTCGACGACCCGGCGTACGACCTCGGGGTCGGCCAGGATGCGGCCGTGCCCGAGCCCGGCGGTGCGGTACAGCCGGCCCGGCCAGGCGGCGGCCATGGTGACCCCGTCGGTCGGGCTCACCTCGCGGTCGTCGCGGTCCTGCACCACCAGCAGCGGCGGCAGTTGCCCGGCACCCCGGGCGCGGGCCCCTAGGTCGAAGTCGGCGATCGGCCGGCCGACCAGCGACTCCATCGCCGCGATGAGCCGGTCGCCGACCGCCGGGCCGATACCGAGAGTCCGCCGGAACGCCCCGATGTGGGGGAGAGGGTCGGCGAGCGGGGCGATCATCACCAGTCGACGCACCGGCAGCCCGTCGAGGACGGCGAGCCCGGCCGCGCTGGCGCCGAGCGAGTGGGCGATCACGGCGTGCGCAGGGCCGTGGGCGCGGACGACCGCCGTCAGCGCGTCGGCGAACTCGCTGAGCGTGGCCCGGTGCGGGCCGAGCGCGCCCGGTCCGGAGCGGCCGTGACTGAGCGCGTCCCAGGCGACCACCCGGTAGCCGGCGGCCACCAGCGTGGGGACGAAGCCGTGCAGCTGGGTGGCGGAACCGCCCCAGCCGTGCGCCAGGTAGACGAAGGGGCCACTGCCCCAGGCCCGGCTGGTGACCGTACCGCCGTTGACGGCGACGGTGCGGGGGGCGCCGTCGTGCGGGCCGGTGAAGGTGGCGGCGCCGGTCCCGGCCGGCACCGTGCGGGCGGTGGGGGTGCGCCGGCGGGGCGGGGTGCACCAGAGCCGGAGCGCGAGCCGGCCGCCGGCCTCCGGCGCCAGGTGTTCCAGGGTACGGAAGGCGGCCCGCATCCCGGTGATGATGACCCAGCGAAAGGAACGAACGATCGTGCTTTTCTTGCGTCGGACGTAGGTGCCGGTCACGATGACTCCTCGGGTCGGGGTGCGGTCAGCCGGACTTCGGCCGGGCGGCGTCCAGCAGGGCCTCGAAGGACTGCCGGGCCCAGGTGTCGGTGCGCGGGTCGTTCAGCAGGCGCCGCGAGTGGAAGGCGCCGAGCATGACGCTGTGCAGGTCGTGGGCGAACCGCTCGGGGTCGGCGGCCTCGTCGAACTGGCCCTCGGCGATCCCGGTGCGGAAGATCTGCGCGATGACGTCGGAAAGGTCGCGGTGGTCGGCGACCAACTGGTCCCGGACCGGACCGGGCTGGTCGTCGAACTCGGTCGAGGCCGAGACGAAGAGGCAGGCGGCGGCGACGTTGACGCTCTCCAGCCAGTTGTCGAAGAGCGCCCGCATCCGGGCCTCGCCCCGGGGGGCGCGTAGCGCCGGGCGGACCACCTCGGCGACGAAGGCGTCCCGGGCGTAGCCGAGCACCTGCAGATGCAGCGCCTCCTTCGAGCGGAAGTGCGCGAACAGGCCGCTCTTGGACATGTCGAGCCGGGCGGCGAGCGAGCCGATCGTGAGGCCGCCGAGACCGAGCCGGCTGGCGACCTCGGTCGCCTCCGCCAGCACCGCCTGCCGGGTGGCCGCACCCTTGCTCACCCGGAATTGATAGCACGATCGTTCGTTTCCTGCAAAGCCTGCATCCGTACGTCATCCCGGTGAGGCGCGGCGAAACGCGGGTCGTAAGGTTAGGCGAACCTAATTCGAGAGGTACGGGGAAAGCACGTGACGACGGTACCGGCCGAGGTACCCAGGACCGCAGCCCGACCGGACCGCCGGGCCGGCCGGCGGGTCACGGTCACCGCCGCGGTGGCCGTACTGCTGGCGTTGGCCGTACTGGCGAGTCTCGCGCTCGGCAGCAAGCCGCTCGCCCCCGGCCAGGTGTGGCTCGCGCTGGTCGCACCCGACGGCGGCGAGGCGAGCACCATCGTCCGGGAGCTGCGGGTGCCGCGTACCCTGCTCGGGCTCGTCGTCGGGCCGGCCCTGGCGCTGGCCGGGGTGCTGCTCCAGGCACTGACCCGCAACCCGCTGGCCGAGCCGCGGATCCTCGGGGTCAGCGCCGGCGCATCCCTCGGTGTGGTGCTCGCGATCGCGGTCTTCGGGGTCGGGACGCTGGCCGGGTACGTCTGGTTCGGTGTCGTCGGTGCCCTCCTCGCCGGCCTGCTCGTCTTCGGCATCGCCAACCGGGTCCGTGAGGGTGCCAGCCCGGTGACCCTGGCGCTGGTCGGCGTCGCCCTGGACGCGAGCCTCGGTGCGACGGTCATCGCCCTGCTCACCGTCGACGCCCGCACCTTCGAGGAGTACCGGTTCTGGGTGGTCGGCGGCCTGACCGGCCGGGACGTCGGCGTTGCCGGCCAGGTCGTACCCTTCGTGCTGGTCGGCCTCCTGCTGGCCGGGTTCGCCGCCCGAGGCCTGGACGCGCTCGCCCTCGGTGACGACGTCGCCCGCGGGCTGGGGCACCGGATCGGGCTGGTCCGGCTCGCCGGGGGAGTGGGCGCGGTGCTGCTCATCGGGGCGGCGGTCGCGGCGGCCGGACCGATCGCGTTCATCGGGCTCGCCGTGCCGCACCTGGCCCGCGCCCTGGTCGGCGCCGACCACCGCTGGACCCTCGGGCTGGCGGCGCTGCTCGGGCCGGCCCTGCTGCTCGCCGCCGACGTCATCGGCCGGCTCGTCGCGCCGCCCGGCGAGGTGCCGGCCGGCATCGTCACCGCGCTGCTCGGGGCACCCCTGCTGGTGCTGCTGATCCGCCGGGCCCGGGTGGTGACCGCGTGACCGGCCGGAGCGAGGTGATCCCGGCGATGCCGGTGGGACGTACCCTGGTCCGGCTCGGCCCCACCCGGGTGGTCGTCCGGCACCGGCCGTTGCTGGTCGGCGGGGCACTCGCCCTGCTGCTCGCCGCCGCCGTGGTGCTGGCGCTCTCCCTCGGCACCCCGTACGTCGCCCCGCAGGACGTGCTCCGCTCGCTCACCGGCGCCGGTACCCGGTACGACCTCGTCGTCCTCGAGCTGCGGCTGCCCCGGGTGGTCCTCGCGGTGGCGGTCGGGGCGGTCTTCGGCATCGCCGGCACGCTGATCCAGACCGTCGCCCGCAACCCGCTGGCCAGTCCCGACGTCATCGGGGTCAGCCAGGGCGCCGGACTCGCCGCCACCGTGGCGCTGACCGCCGGGGCGAGCGCGGTGCTGATCGCCCCGGCCGCGCTCGCCGGTGGCCTCCTCGCGGCGGTCGCGGTGCTGCTGCTCGGCCTGCGGCACGGACTGGCCGCGCAGCGGTTCGTGCTGGCCGGTGTCGCCGTCGCGGTGGCGCTGCGGGCGCTGACCGAGGTGGTGATGCTCTCGGCGGACCCGATCGACGGGATCCGGGCCCAGATCTGGCTGGTCGGCACGCTTGCCGGCAAGGGCTGGCGGGAGACGGCGTACCTCGGGGCGACCCTGCTGCTGTTGTTGCCGGTGCTGCTCTGGGCCGGCTGGGCGCTGAACGGCAGCGCGTTGGACGACGACACCGCCCGGGGCATCGGGTTGCGCCCGGTCGCCCGCCGGGTCGGCCTGGCCACCGCCGGGGTGCTGGCCGCCGCGATGGTCACCGCGCAGGTCGGCGCGGTGGACTTCGTGGCCCTCGCCGCCCCGCAGATGGCCCGGCGGCTGGTCCGGGCCGAGCGGCCGCCACTGTTCTGCGCCGCCCTGGTCGGTGCGCTGCTGGTGGTCCTCGCCGACCTCGCCGGCCGCCGGCTCTTCGCACCCACCCAGCTTCCGGCCGGGGTACTGACCGCGGCCCTCGGCGGTCCGTACCTGATCTATCTGCTGCTCCGCGCCCGACGGAAGGTCTCCTAGATGCTCTCCACCCGCGATCTCGCGGTCGGCTACGAGGACCGGTCGGTCATCGACGGCCTCGACCTGGACCTGCCGTCCGACGCGTTCACCGTCATCGTCGGGCCGAACGCCTGCGGCAAGTCGACCCTGCTGCGGACCATGGCCCGGCTGCTCGCCCCGCGCCGGGGCACGGTGCTGCTGGACGGGGCGGCGATCCGGGACCTGCCGACCCGGGCGGTCGCCCGCCGGCTGGGCGTACTCCCGCAGAGCCCGCTGGTGCCCGAGGGGGTGACCGTGGCCGACCTGGTCGGGCGGGGGCGGCAGCCGTACCAGCGGTGGTGGCGGCAGTGGTCCCCGGAGGACGAGGTCGCGGTCCGCGAGGCGATGGTGCTGGCCGACGTCGCGGCGCTGGCGCAGCGGCCCGTCGACACCCTCTCCGGCGGGCAGCGGCAGCGGGTCTGGATCGCCATGACGCTGGCCCAGGACACCGAGGCGCTCCTGCTCGACGAGCCGACCACCTTCCTCGACCTGGCCCACCAGGTGGAGGTGCTCGACCTGCTGCACCGGTTGCGTACCGAACGCGGCCGGACCGTCGTCGCCGTCCTGCACGACCTCAACCTGGCCGCCCGGTACGCCGACCACCTGGTCGCGATGCGCGACGGCGCGGTGGTGGCCACCGGGCCGCCCCGGCAGATTCTCACCGCGGACCTGGTCCGCGACGTCTTCGGGCTCGACTGCGTCGTCGTGCCCTGCCCGGTGACCGGGGCGCCACTGGTCGTCCCCGCCCTGGGCACGCTCTCCCTGGAGAAAGGTTCCCCATGCGCCGCACAGTCATGACGATGCTCACCGTCGCCGCCCTCGGCGCCGGCCTGGCCGGCTGCACCAGCAGCGACCCCGTGGTCGGGGCGGAGGCCGGGGGCGAGACCCGGACCGTCACCCACGCGATGGGCAGCACCGAGGTACCGGCACAGCCGAAGCGGGTCGTCGTACTCGACACCGACAAGGTCGACACCGCCCTCTCGCTCGGTGTCGTACCGGTGGGCGCCGCCCTGGCCGGTGAGATGGCCGGTTGGCCGTCGTACTTCGGCGCGGAGCGGGTCGCCGGGATCAAGCGGGTGGGCCTGCTCACCGAGCCGGACCTGGAGGCGATCACCGCGCTCCAGCCGGACCTCATCCTGGGCAGCAAGTTCCGCCAGGAGAAGTTCTACGACGAGTTGTCCGCGATCGCCCCGACCGTCTTCACCGAGCGTGTCGGCATCACCTGGAAGGAGAACTTCCTCCTCGACGGGCAGGCGCTCGGCAAGGAGCAGGAGGCCAGGGAGCTGCTGGCCGGCTACGAGAAGCGGGCCGAGGAGCTGGGCGCCAGGCTCGGCAACGCCGCCGCCCGGAGGATCTCGATCGTCCGGTTCCGCCCCACCGAGATCCGGGTCTACGGTCCGGAGTCCTTCTCCGGGCTGGTGCTCGGTGACGTCGGGCTGGGCCGGCCGGAGCGGCAACTGCTGGCGAACAAGGAGGACAGGCGGTTCGACAAGGTGAGCCCGGAGCGGATCTCCGAGGTCGACGGCGACATCATCTTCGTCACCGCGTTCGGTGAGAAGGCCGCGGCCGAGCAGGCCAGGGTGACCGGCGGCAGCCTCTGGAAGAACCTCACGGCGGTCAAGGCCGGCCGGGCGTACGTGGTCGCCGACGAGACCTGGATGACCGGGATCGGGGTCACCGCTGCCGGCAAGATCCTTGACGACCTGGAGAAGTACGTCCCGGTGGCGTGACCGGTCCGCCGTTTGGTGGCGTGGACCCGGGTACGGCACCTGGTGCGGGACGGGGCCCGGCCCCGACCGTGACCGGTCGCCCGACGGGTGCGGCCAGCGCCGCTTACCGGGCCCGGTCAGCGGCGCCACCAGCTCACCCGGACTCACCGGCCGGGACACCCGTGGCGGCGGCGGGATGGCGGTGGCCAGGGCGCACTGCGGCGACACCCCGCGCGGGCCGGGTTCTCCGCCCCTACCGCCCGCCCGGCCGCCGCGATCCCGCCGCCGTCCCGTCGGGGCCGCTGCGGAAGACTCGTTCAGGCACGGGTCACGCCGCGGATCGCGTTGCGAACCGCGGCGACGACCGCGACGGGCGGACCGAGCAGCAGGTTCGCGGTGGCCGACTCCACCCCGGGGTGTGGCCGGGTCGGAGCGACCGCCTCGGCGGCCCGGACCGCCGCGGCGAGCGCCACCAACCGGTGCGCGGGGTGGGCCGCCCGTGGCGTTTCGCGTCGCCGTCGCTCGATGCGACCGTGCGAAACAGCTCCTCGATCCGCGCGTGCTGGGCGAGCAGCAGGTCGATGACGTCCACTCCGTCGGTACCGCCGTCCGTCCGGCCGGCGCTCACCGGTCACGCTCCGCGCGCAGCGACTCCACCGGATGCGGACCCTCGGTCTCGATCCGGTACTCCGCGCCGAAGCGTTCCCGGTGCATGTCGATCACCCGCTCGCTGGGCGGCTCCGCCCCGCCGTGGATCTGCTCCTGGAGCTTCTCGAATCGTTCGTGCGCCTCGCGCACGTAGCCCGCACCCAGTGTGGTCAGGTCGATCTGCGTGTCCAGCAGGTGCCGCAGAAACTCCTTGTTCGGCTCGAAGGTCACCGGGGTGGGGAGTTCCGCCGGCAGTACCTCGGCCGGGTCCCGGCCGTCGAAGCGACGCATCAGGTCACAGGCGAGCCGCAACTGCGCCAGCTCCATGTTCAGGTGCAGTTCCCAGATCGCCCTGATCCTCGGGTCCGGCTCCTGGGTCATGAAGGAGTGGTAGAGGTACACCTCGTTGTACTCGTGCGTGACCAGCCGCTCCCACCAGGTTTCGCCCGGATCCACCAGCGACTCGTAGTGGGTCACGTGCTCCTGTTCGATCATGCCGATCTCGACGTAGAGCTGCCGGGCGATCGGCTCCATGTACTGCGGTCCGACGTTCATGTAGAAGTTCATCGTCTGTTGCTCGGCCGACATGACGGTGAGGGCGTGTAGCCGGGACAGCGGGTCGACGGTGTGCCGGTCGTACGGATCGCGGACGTTGTCGTACGGGTGCCGGTGGTGGGCCTTGGTCGGCCGCCCGGGCATCACCTCGGTCAGGCCGTCCACCACCTTCTCCGCCTTGCGCCGTTCGACCATCTCGAACAGGTTGGCGTACCGGTACAGGTGGTCGAAGTCCTCCAGCACCCCGAACTGGTACGCCTGCTTCAGGTACGGGTCGGGTTCCATCCGGGCGACCCAGGCGGTCAGGTCGACCGCCACCTGCTCGTAGGCGATGGTGGTCTCCAGCGTGCTGGCGATCGGCGGCAGCAGCCAGTTGACGACCTTCTGCTGCTGCGCCTCGATGTACCGCGTGTACGCCAGCTGCCGCTTCACCTCCGGATCCGGGCAGGTACGGGCGAGATGGTGGCTGAACATGATGGACTCGATCTCGATGCCGTTCATGACGATGACCCGACACCGGGTGTACGGGTCCGTGGCGTCCGGGTCCAGCGGCTCGACGTCCAGTTCGCGCCAGTTCCTGAGCTGTCGGTCCAGAGGGATTCCCGGTTCAATCAGGGGATTGAAGGTCATGAGTGCCTCACCTCGGGTCGGTTGAGCCCTCAGTACCCCGCGCGAACGCCCTGAACCCACCCCGGACGGATGAAAGGCGTCAATCTGACCTTCCTTCGCGGACCGGTCGCTGTGGATTCGATGCGGGAACCGTACGCCGGTGGTCCTCGCCCTACGCCACCGACCGCGAGCCTTCGGCGTTCGGACCCGGGCCGGGGTCGACGGCGACCGCCGCGGCGCTACGACCGGGACCGGACGGCTCGGGGATGCTGGGCGGATCGAGGCCGAGCAGTCCGGTCACCCCGGTGAGTTCGAACACCCGCCGTACGAAGGGACGAGGGGCGACGGCGATGAGCCGGCAGCCGATCCGATCGGCCTCGGCGTGGCTGAGCAGCAGCGCCCCGATACCGGAGGAGTCGCAGAAGGTCACTTGGGAAAGGTCGACGGTCACCCGACGGAACCGGTGACGCAGCGCGCGGTGCAGCGTCTCGTGCAGCGCGTCGGCGTTGTCCATGTCCAGCGCACCGACGAGCCGGACGATCAGGGTCTGGTCGGGGCCGGGGTCGAGTTCGATGGCGAACGCCGGCTCGCCGGCTGTTTCGGAAAAGGCGTGACTATTCACCTGAGTATCCATTCAATTTGGTGATCGGCTGAGGCCGCCGAGACTGACCTCGATCGACTGTCCGTGCGGTGCCGCTGTACCGATGGCGGTCGAGAATCGCCCAGCGTGGCGTGCCGGCTGTGCCCCCGCAGGCGTCGGCACTGCGTCGGTGCACCGGAGCCGACCAGCGGGCCTACTGTCGGCGATGTTGGTTGCGGCTGATGGCGACGGGCGGGTCACCCGGCGGGTCGGCTCGGGCCGGACCAGGAGCGTCGCGCGGCGATCTCCGGCCTCGGTCCTGTCGACACGCTGCCTCCCGGTCGGACGGTCGATCGATGATCCGTCGTCGTGTCGTCACCGTTCGCATCGGTGGCGACGCTGGGCGCATGTCTGACCCGGTGACACGATGCTACCCCTGATCGGCCGGGACGGCGCGGCGAGACCGGGGCGGTGTCCGCCTGCGGCGGCGGGGTACCGCCGAGTCGACGACCCTGATCCCCCCCCCGCCGGACCGCTGCGCGCCCGACGGGGGTGGACGGACGTCCGGACGCCTGCCGGGCAGACTTGCCGGTGATGACCGATGCACCGGGAGGGGGCGGCATGTGGAACAACGAGGCGGAACTCCCCGCGGCGCGGCGCCTGGTGGACGCCTGGCAGGTCTCGTTCGCCGACCGTGTGGAGCGGGCCGATGAGCTGTCCCGCCGGCTCGCCGCGATCCGGGTGAGCACGCGGGACGCCGACGGGCTGGTCGAGGTGACGCTCGACTCGTCCGGAACGCTCGTCGACCTCTGGCTGGACGAGCGGACCCGGCAGCGGCCGGCCGCCGAGGTGGCCGCAGGGATTATGGACACCCTCCGTGCCGCCCGGACGGAACTACCGCACCGGGTGACCCGGGCGACGGCGGACTGCTCGCGGCGGGCGGCACCCCGCGACCCCGGAGAGGATGTTGGGGACACTGGTACCCGCCCCGTGATCACCCCTCGACCGACGGAGACTGGTATGGACCTGGACCAGCCGATGAACCCGTACACCGGCACGCCGACCGGCCACCCGGTGCCGCACACCGGTACCGACGCCCTGGACGCGGTCTGCCGGCTGGCCGCCGCCGCGGCCGAGAGGTACGCGGCGCTGCCGCTGGCCACCCGCGCGGAGCTGCTCCGCCGGATCGGCGCCGCGCTGGAGGGCTCCCGGGACGAGATCGTCGCGCTCGGCGACGCCGAGACGGGCCTCGGCACGGCCCGGCTGCACAGCGAGCTGACCCGGACCCGGGTGCAGCTGGAGATGTTCGCCGACGCCGTGACGGAAGGGTCGTTCCTGGAGGTGGTGATCGACCTGCCCGACCCGGACGCGCTGCCGGCGCCCCGACCGGACCTGCGCCGGATGCTGGTTCCGGTCGGTCCGGTCGCGGTCTACGCGGCGTCGAACTTCCCGCTCGCCTTCTCGGTGCCCGGCGGCGACACGGCGAGCGCGCTGGCCGCCGGCTGCCCGGTGGTGGTGAAGGCGCACCCCGGCCACCCCGGGCTCTCCGACTTGTGCGGCGCGCTGATCACCAACGCCCTCGCCGAGGGCGGCGCCCCGGTCGGCACGTTCGCGGTGGTCCGGGGGATGGCGGCGGGCCAGGCCCTGATCACCCATCCGGCGATCGCGGCCGGCGCCTTCACCGGCTCCGCCTCCGGCGGTCGGGCGCTGGCGGACCTCGCCGCCGGCCGGACCGACCCGATCCCCTTCTACGGCGAACTCGGCTCGCTGAACCCGACCGTGGTCACCCCGGCCGCGCTCGCCGCCCGGGGCAACACGATCGCCGAGGCGTTCGTCGGCTCGGTCACCCTCGGCACGGGCCAGTTCTGCACCAAGCCCGGTCTGCTCTTCCTGCCGGCGGGGCACCAGCTGGACGGGGTACTCGGCAAGGCGGTCGCCGCCGCGCCGCTCGGCCCGCTGCTCAACTCCCGGATCCGGGACGCGTACCGGGAGGGGGCGGCCGCGCTGGCCGGAGTGCCCGGGGTACGGACGGTGGTTCCGCCCGCCCAGGTCGACCAGTCCGGTTACCGGGCCGCCGCGCAACTGCTGGCGGTCTCGGCAGGTGACCTCGTCCGGCACGCCGACCGGCTGCTCGCGGAGTGCTTCGGTCCGGCCGCCCTGCTGGTCGAGTACGCCGACGAGGCGGAACTGCTGGCCGCGCTGGCCGTCGTCCCGGGTGCGCTGACCGCCACCGTGCACGGCGAGGGCGCCGACGATCCGGTGGCGGCCCGGGTGGTGGAGCTGGCGGCCGGGCGGGCCGGCCGGGTGATCTGGAACGGCTGGCCGACCGGGGTGGCGGTGACGTGGGCGATGCAGCACGGCGGGCCGTGGCCGGCGACCACCGGCTCGCTGCACACCTCGGTCGGGGTCACCGCGCTGCGCCGGTTCCTGCGTCCCGTCGCCTACCAGGGCATGCCCGACGAGTTGCTGCCGGCGGCGCTGCGGGCGAGCAACCCGCTCGGGCTGCCGCGCCGGGTCAACGGGGAACTGCTGACCTGACCTCTGCGGGTGGTGCCGGCCGGGTCCTGGCCGGCACCACCCGCCATCCGCTCCGCTGATCGATCCGGAGCTGATCGATCCGGAGCCGCCCGCCGGGCACCGCTCGTCGGCGTCTGGGTCGACGCCGCCGGTCAGGTGGCGCGCACGCGGCTGCCCGGCACCGCTGCCCGCCAGCTGATCTCCCGTACCCGGGAGAAGTACGCGGCCAGGAGGAAGACCGCGAAGATGGCCAGGTTGAGGATCCACCGGGGGTCGTCGACCTGCAGGGCCGCCGCCAGCTGCTCGCGTTCCGCCTCGGTCAGCGCTGTCGTCGAGCGCTCCGTCTCGGCGAAGTCCAGCCGGGAGGAGGCGAAGACCAGGTAGGTCCAGATCCGGTGTACGAGGTACAGCGCCGCGGCGGCGACGATCAGGATCCGCCGTAGTCCCGGGCGCCAGCCCAGGACCAGGAGCATCGGAACCACGACCAGTTCCGTCGGGACGTTCGCCATGATCGCGACCGGGATGCTCGGCAGGAACATCAGGACCAGGGTCTCTCCGGTCAGGGTGGGGCTGTCCAGGGCGGCACCGAGCAGCAGGAGCCCGGCCGCACCGCCGAAGGCGAACAGGGCCATCGCGACGACACCGAGGGCGACCAGGCCGTCCTCTAACCACGCGCTCAGCGTCGCCCGGTTCCGGAGCCAGCCGGTGAGCAGGCTGATCGCCAGCCCCCAACCGACCGCGACGAGCAGCGCGACCGGAACCGGGAGAAACTCGGCCAGGGACAGTCCCTCGACGACGGCGACGAACGCCACGGCGAGCGAGAGCGGCAGCAGTAGTGGACGTGGCCAGCCACGGCTGGTCTGTGCGTCGTGGGGCATGGCGATCGCAGGCTCCTTCTCTTCCGGTCTGCTGCGCAGCCGCGACCGCCTCGACGAGTCGCGGTGCCAGCGGGATCGAACGCAGGGGCCCGACGCTAGGCAGCCGGCGGCGCGGCCGGCGTCTGCCGAACGGCCATGCCGGGGTTTAGCGGGGGGTTTATTTCTCGTCGCGGACCCGGTCGAGCAGGCCCGCCTGGTGCGCGTGCGTGACCGCCTGGAGCCGGCTGGCGGCCCCGAGCTTCCGGAAGATGTGGTTGAGGTGCGCCTTGACGGTGCCCTGGGCGACGTACAGGGCATTGGCGATCTCGCGGTTGGAGCGCCCTGCCGCCAACTGCGCCAGCACCTGCAGTTCCCGCCCGCTGAGCGGCTCCAGCGGCAGCCCGGCCGCCGCGGTGCCGGTCTCCGGCCCGGCGGGGCGGGCCGATCCGGTGCCGTCGGGCTGCGGCGGCCGGGCGTCCGACCGGGACCTCGCAGCGGGGCCGGTGCCGGCCGGGGGCCGGACCGCCTCGACGCCCGGCTCATCCGCCTCGGCGCCGGGCCCTGGTGCGGCCGGGACGGCGCGTACGGCGGCCAGCGCGATCAGCGGAACCAGCAGGCCGAACGGAAGTATCAGCCACCAGTGCCGGGCGCCGCGTTCGACCAGGGCGAACGAGAACCCGACGATGACCATGGCCCAGACGTAGCAGCCGGTGAGGACGGCGGTCACGCGTACGGCCCGCCGACCCCGTGGCGTCCGGAGCCATCGGACGATCCGCTCAGCCGCGTGCTCCCGCCGGGCCCGTCCGGTCAGCTCGACCACGGAGGGTCACCCCCTTCTCGTTGTGCCGTCGCTCGGGACACCGCCACCCGCGAGCCGACCGGGGCGGCCGGGCGACGGCGTGCCGATGTCGAACGGCGCCCGCCGCACCATCATGCCGACCCCGGTGTTGGCGCGGGCTGCCCGCCGCCACCCGACAATGCCGGCGGGGCCCGCTCTCTCGCAGTTGGTGACATTTGTCAAGTTTGTGGTGATTAGACTTTGTTACAGCTTCATCACGAACGTCTTGATGCCCCGCCCCGGCGATCCCGGACCAGGAAGGCCGACCGTGCTGATCATCGCGCAGACCCGAGCCGCGCAGACCCGAGCCGCGCTGCCCGACGGCGACGTACGAACCTGGTCGGTGCTCTCCGGCGACGGCCAGTGGGCCGCGGAACACTACTTCCGGATCGTCACCGGCGAGCGCCTCGACGACCGGCGGATCCTGCTGGTGCACCGGCCGCGCCGGCTGCGCGGTCGACGCCCGCACGTCCAGTTCGACGGCTGCTCGGTCTGGCGGCTCACGCCGGCGGCACTGCTGCCCTTCGGCCGGAGTCTGCCGCCGGTACGCCGGATGAACCGGTGGTTCGCCGCCGTCACGGTGCGGCGCTGGTTGCGCGACCGGCCCGGGGTCCGGGTGCTGCATCTCGACGAGACCAGCCGCTATCTGGTCGGCCGGATCGACGAGGACGAGGTCCTTCCCCCACCGGTCATCCGGTTACCGGACCGCCCGCCCCGCTGACCGGCGCGGGCCCCGGGACTACCACCCCCGGGGCCCGCGCCGGATCCGCTGCCGATCAGCCGGTCGCCCGGTCGGTACGGCGTCGTCGGGTCAGCAGCAACAGGACGATCCCGAGACCCGTCAGCGCGGCGCTGATCCCGACCAGCGAGACCACCGAATCGCCGGTGACCGGCAACGGCGCCCCGGCGTACCGGAAGGGCAGCGTGTTGGAGACGCCGGCCGGGGTGCCGACGGTGATCGCGGCGTCGCCGGCCGGGCAGGCCGGGGTGCGGAACGTCAGGGAGCCCCCGTTCGCGGCGACCGTCACGGCGCTCGCCGGGATGGTACGGCCACAGATCGTCACCGTCGTCTGCCCCGGTACGAAGCCGCTGCCGCCGACGGTCACGACCGTTCCGCCCGAGGTGGGTCCCTGGTCCGGGTCGACCGTCTCGATCACGGGTACCACGGCCCGGTAGGTGAAGCCGTCGTCGGCGACCGCATCCGCACCGGGCAACTGCACGGTGACGTCGACGGTGCCCGGTGTGCCGGGCGGGGTGGTGACGGTGAGCGAGGTGCCGCTCGGGTCGACCACCAGATCGGTGCCGGGCTCGCCGCCGAAGTCGACACCGGTCGCCCCGGTGAGGCCGGTTCCGGTGATCGTCACCCGGGTTCCGCCGGTGCTCGGCCCGGCCGGCGGGGAGACCGAGGTGATCGTCGGTGCCACGTAGCTGAAGGTTCCGTCCTCGGCGGTACCGGCCGGGAAGGTCACGGCGACCTCGGCCGGCCCGGCGGCGTTCGGCGGGGTGACGACGGTGATCGTCGTTCCGGCCGGGTTGACCGTGAAGTCGGTGCCCGGCACGCCGTCGAGGGTCACCCCGGTGGCGCCGGTGAAGCCGGTGCCGGTGATGGTGACGGTGGTGCCGCCGCTGGTGGGGCCGGAGGTGGGGTCGAGGCCGGTCACTACGGCGCCGCTGCCGTCGGCGAGGTAGGTGTAGTCGAGTGGGGTGGCGGAGCCGCCGGGGGTGGTGACGATGACGGTGGCTGGGCCGATCGGGTTGGCTGGGGTGACGGCGGTCAGTGAGGTGCCGCCGGGTGCGACGGTGACGTTGGTGGCGGGTACGCCGTCGAAGGTGACGGTGGTGTCGCCGGGGACGAAGCCGGTGCCGGTGATGGTGACGGTCTGCCCGCCGGACTGCGGACCCGAGTCCGGATCGATGGCGGACGCGGTGGGCGGTGCGGGTGCCGGCGGGCGTTCGCAGGTTGCCCGCGCCACGATCACGGTGCCGACCGGGATGGCCACCGGCAGTCCGGCCACGGTTCCGGTCAGGGTGAGCGTGGCCAGGATGGCGGTCGCCGCCGCACCGGCCGCCGTGGTGGTCTCGGTGCGCGTCAACGTCACGTCGAGGCTGGCACCGAGCAGTCCGGGTACGGTGACGTCGGCGCTGCCCTGCACCGCCGGGCCGTTCGCCGTCAGGACGACGGTGGTGCCGAAGAGCGAGACGTCGGCGAGTGTGGTCTCGGCGGTCTGCGCGCCGACCAGCGGACAGGTGGCGGTGGCGGTCACTTCGCCGGCGTCGAGGACGTCGATGCCGAGCACCGTCAGATTCAGACCGTTGACGCTGGAGAACGCGGAGGAGGCGGTGGCGCCACGGGTCGCGGTGACCTCCTCGACGGTGCCGTCCGCGGTCACCCCGATCGCACCCGCCAGTGAGATGTCCACCAGGGTGGAGGTGTCGGTGCCACCACCGGCCGGCGCGGTCGCGCTGCCGATCGTGGCGTCCGCGTCGACGACCACGACGCCGGCCACGTCGGCGGAGAGGTCGACCACCACCCCTTGGGCGGCGGCGGAGCCGGGCTGGGCCAGGGCCGGTGCCGGCAGGTGCAGTACGGCGCCGGCGGCGAGCAGCGCCACCGCCAGCGTGGACAGTCTTCTCCGTATGGACGTCACGTTTCCCCCGTGGAGCTCAGGTGCTGGTACCGAGCGGCGGTCGGCAGCCAGCCATCCCCGCCCCTTCCACCAAGAAACGAGACATAAGCGGACGGGTTACGCAAATCGGGACGCCGTCGGCGGCGGTCAGAGCTTTCGTTACACCGAGGCGGCGGTCAGAGCTTTCGTTTGGCCGGCGGTGTGCCGGGTAGGCCGACGGCGGGTGGGCCGGCGGGGCCGCATGTCGTAGGCCGGCGGTGCCGTGCGGCAACCCCGCTGTCGTCGGCACGCGTTCCACCCGCCGGGAGGCCGAGATGACCGTCGCGATGCCCGCGATCAGACTGCCGTCGGGCCAGACGATGCCGGTACTCGGCCAGGGAACGTGGTACCTGGGGGAGAACCCCGGGCAGCGGCAGGACGAGATCACCGCGCTGCGTGCCGGGCTGGACCTCGGGATGAGGTTGATCGACACCGCCGAGATGTACGGCAGCGGGTCCGCGGAGGAACTGGTCGGTGCGGCGATCGCCGGGCGCCGCGACGAGGTGTTCCTGGTCGACAAGGTGTTGCCGGCGAACGCCAGCCGGCAGGGCACGGTACGGGCGTGTCGCCGAAGCCTGCGCCGGCTCGGGACCGACCACATCGATCTCTACCTGCTGCACTGGCGTGGCACCCATCCTCTGCCGGAGACGATCGAGGCGTTCGACGAGCTGGTGGCGGCGGGCGAGATCGGGCAGTGGGGAGTGAGCAACTTCGACCTGTCGGACATGGTGGACCTGATGGAGGCCGGTGGCGAGTCCTGCGCGGCCAACCAGATCCTCTACAACCTGACCCGACGAGGTCCGGAGTACGACCTGCTGCCGTGGCTGGGTGCGCACGGCATCCCGGCGATGGCGTACGCACCGATCGAGCAGGGCCGGTTGCTCGGCAACGACCAGCTCTCGGAGATCGCCGGCCGGCACCGGGTGACACCGGCGCAGGTGGCGCTGGCCTGGGTGCTGCGGCAGGATCCGGTCGCCGCCATTCCCCGGTCGTCGGATCCGGCGCACACCCGGGAGAACGCCGGGGCGCTCGACCTGCGGCTCGGCGACGAGGACCTGGTCGTACTCGACGCGGTCTTCCCGCCGCCGAGCGGCCCGCAGCCGCTGGAGATGCTCTAGTCCCCGGCACCGACCGCCCGGGCCGGTGCCACCCGGGGCTGGCGCGGGCCTGCGCCGCTCAGCGCTTCCACTGGGCGGAGCCGGCGTCCCATTCGGTGTACGTGTACGGGTTGTCCCGCACCTTGGTCTCCGGGACGTCCGGGTTCATGCCCTTCGCCCAGGCGTCCCGACCCATCGACCCGATCAGGTACTCGACGGTCCGCTCCACCTCGCGCCGGGCCCGGCCGAGGTCGACGCCGACCAGCCGGTGCTGGTGCTTGACCAGCCGGCCGTCGATCAGGACGGTGTGCACGTCACCGCGCTGCGCCTGGAAGGCCACGTGGCCGTACGGGTTGAGGATCGGGAACATCACCGGCGAGTCGTCGTTCTTGATCAGTACGACGTCCGCCTTCTTGCCCGGTTCCAGGCTGCCCACCCTGTCGTCCAGGCCGAGCGCGCGGCTGCCGCCCCGGGTGGCCCACTCGACCACCTGCTCGGCGCGCAGGTGGCAGTGCGTGACGGTGTCCTGCCGGCCGTGCGCCTCCAGGTGTTCCCGGGAGCGGTCCGCGCCCAGTGTGGCGCGCATGGCGGTGAAGAGGTCACCGCTCCACCAGACGCTGGTGTCCATCGAGAGCGAGACCGGGATGCCGTGGTGGCGCAGTTGCCAGGTGGGCGGGTAGCCCTGGCCGGCGCTCTGCTCGCTCTCGGTGGAGACCGAGACCGAACCGCCGGTGGCGGCGATCCGGTTGTACGAGTCCCGGGTCAGGGTGGCCGCGTGCACGTAGACGGTGGCCGGGGTCATGAAGCCGTTCTCGTGCATCAGCCGGATGCCGTCGTCGTTGGTGGCGCCCCAGACGCCGGCGTGGGTGGTGACCGGTACGCCGAGGTCACGGGCGACCTCGAAGGCGGCCCGCTCCGGGAAGGCGGGGTCGCCGGTGACGTCGAAGGCCATCTGGAAGCCGAGCCTGTCGCCCTTGCCGGCGATGCGCCGCTCGACGAAGTCGCGGAACTCCGGGCGGGTCGCCCACTCCCACGGCCCCTGCTGGATGTTCCCGTAGGCGAGGACGAAGCGGCCGGGCACCGCCTCCAGGGCGTCAACGGCGGCGTCCGCGTGCTGCGGGGTCTGTAGTCCGTGCGACCAGTCGACCGTGGTGGTGACCCCGGCGTCGATCGCCTCGATGGCGGCGAGCAGGTTGCCGGCGTAGATGTCCTCGGGCCGGAACAGCTTGCCGGATTCCAGGTAGTACCAGACGAAGTACTGGGTCAGGGTCCAGTCGGCGCCGTAGCCGCGCATCGCGGTCTGCCACATGTGCCGGTGGGTGTCGATCATTCCGGGCAGCACGATGCCGCCGCTGGCGTCGATCTCCAGCGCGCCGTCCGGGGCGGTCAACCCGACCCCCACCTCGGCGATGCGGTCGCCGACCACCAGCACGTCGCCGCCGGTCAGCACGGTGTGTGCGTCGTCCATCGTCAGTACCAGCCCGTTGTGCAGCAGCACCGGGCGGTCGGGCTCGGTCGTGGCCATCGCCAACTCCTATCGACGGAGCGATCTACGCGGACGATCGTCCGTATAGCGGGCGCGAGCAGGTGGCGCAATTATTGTCCCGGTGTTTCACGCCTGTCAACGAGTAGTGCTCGGCCGGATGTATCAGGGATTGAGCGGCGGCTACGGCCCGCGTCCGATGGAGGGCGGCTATCCCAGGCGTGGTCGGCCCCGGCGCGACCGATCAACAGTTGACAGGTGTGTCGGGCGCGAACAGACTGTCGGCGACGGACAAACGTCCGCGAGACGGACGGAGGCGGGAGCATGGCGGATCAGCCGGGTACCGGTGGCACACCGGGACCGCTGGCCGGACTGGTGGTGGCCGACTTCTCCCGGATCCTCGCCGGGCCGTACGCCACGATGCTGTTGGCGGACCTCGGCGCCGACGTGATCAAGGTGGAGGGGCCGGCCGGGGACGACACCCGGACCTGGATGCCACCGGTCCGGGACGGGGTGGCCACCTACTACCTGGGCATCAATCGGAACAAGCGTTCCATCGCGCTGGACCTGCGGTCACCGGAGGACCTCACCGTGGCCCGCGCCCTCGCCGCGCGCGCCGACGTGATGATCGAGAACTTCAAGCCCGGTGGCATGCGGCGGTTCGGGCTCGACTACGAGTCGGTGGCGGCGGAGAACCCGGGCATCGTCTACGCCTCGATCAGCGGCTTCGGCACCGGGGCCGGCGCCGCGCTGCCCGGCTACGACCTGATGGTGCAGGCGATCTCCGGCCTGATGAGCCTCACCGGCGACCCGGACGGCTCGCCGTACCGGGCCGGGATCTCGGTCTTCGACGTGATGGCCGGGATGCACGCGAACATCGGCATCCTGGCCGCGCTGCACCACCGCACGGCCAGCGGCCGGGGCCAGCACGTCGAGGTCAACCTGCTCTCCTCGGCCCTGTCCGGGCTGGTCAACCACAGCAGCGGGTACGTGGCCGGCGGGGTGGTGCCGTACCGGATGGGCAACGCGCACCCCAGCCTCTTCCCGTACGAGCCGCTGCCGACCTCCGACGGCGAACTGATCGTCATCGCCGGCAACGACGGCCAGTTCCGCAAGCTCTGCGAGGTCCTCGGCCTGCCGGAACTCGTCGACGACCCACGGTTCGGGCGCAACCAGGACCGCACCGCCAACCGTGAGGAGCTGCGCCCGCTGCTGGTCGAACGGCTGCGCACCCGGACCAGGGACGAGTGGTTCACCGACCTGATCGCCGCCGGGGTGGCGTGCGCGCCGATCAACACCATCGACCGGGGAGTGGCCTTCGCCGAGCGGCTCGGCCTCGACCCGGTGGTGACGGTGGGCGACGGCGACGGCGCGGTGCCGATGGTGCGCAACCCGATCACCTTCTCCACCACCCATCCCCGGTACGACCTGCCCCCACCGGGGCTCGACGAACACGGCGAGGAGATCCGCGCGTGGCTGACCCAGAACTGACCTTTCCCACCTCGATCGGCACCTCCGACGCCGACACCATCCACCTGCTCGGTCACGACCTGGCCGCCGACCTGATCGGCCAGGTGGGCTTCGGCGAACTCGCCTTCTGGCTGGTCGCCGGGCGCCGCCCCACCCCGGCCCAGGTACGCGTCTTCGAGGCGGTACTCGTCGCGCTCGCCGACCACGGCTTCACCCCGACGGCGATCGCCGCCCGGGTGACGTACCAGAGCGCCCCCGAGGCGTTGCAGGGGGCGCTCGCCGCCGGCCTGCTCGGTGGCGGCTCCCGGTTCCTCGGCGTCACCGAGGACAGCGGCCGGTTCCTCGCCGACACGTTGGCCGAGGTGACCGAGGTACCGACCGACGACGCCGGCTGGGACGAGCTGGCCCTCGGCGCCGTCACCCGGGCCCGGGCCGAGCGCCGGCTGGTGCCCGGACTGGGGCATCCGGTGCACAGGGTGCGGGATCCGCGTACCCCGGTGCTGATCGCGCTCGCCGAGCGGGAGGGCCTGCGCGGCCCCCACCTGCGGCTTTTCGAGGCGATCGGCCGGGTCCACCCCCAGGTGCTCGGCCGTACCCTGCCGTTGAACGGTGCCGGCGTCTGCGGTGCCGCCCTGGCCGACCTCGACCTGCCGCCGGAGCTGCTGCGCGGCTTCGCGCTGCTGGCCCGGGCCGCCGGACTCCTCGGCCACCTGGCCGAGGAGCGCCGTACCGGCCTCGGGATGGAGATCTACCGCACCGTCGACCGCAACGCCCGCTACACACCCCCCGAACCCGTCTGAAAGGAGTCGCGATGGCCACCATCGCCGCGGTGATCGCCTCCACCCACCATCCGTTCTACTACCGGGCCAGCACGGCACAGGGCGAGGACCGGCCGCCCTTCGCGGACGAGTGGGTACGCAAGATCCTGGACTTCCGGGAGACCCTGACCCGGGCCAACCCCGACGTGCTGGTGATGGTCGGCTCGGACCACTTCCACCAGCTGTGGCTGGACAACATGCCGCAGTTCCTGGTCGGCAAGGCCCCGTTCTACGACGGGAACTGGTACAACGAGGAACGCGAGTTCGGCCTGCCCCGGATGCTGCTGCGGGGTCAGGAGGACCTCTCGGCCCACCTGCTGCGCGAGGGCCTGGACGCCGGCTTCGACCTGGCGTTCAGCAACGAGCTGCGGATCGACCACAGCATCACCTGCCCGATCATCACGCTGCGTCCCGAGGCGGACCTGCCGATCGTGCCGATCTACACCAACATCTTCGCGCCGCCGCTGCCGCAGCCGAAGCGGTTCGTGCAGCTCGGCCAGACCATCCGGGAACTGGTCGAGTCGTGGCCGAGCCACCTGCGGGTGGCGATCATCGGCACCGGCCACCTGTCGCTGGAACTCGGCGGCCCCCGCCAGTTCGGCCCGCACGGGCCGGATCCCGAGTTCGACCGGAAGGCGGTGGAGTGGATCGCCACCGGTGACCTGGAGCGCTGCCTGGCCGAGGTGACCCTGGAGAGCCTGCACACGCCGGGCAACGCCACCCACGGCTTCATGGACTTCATGCTGATGATGGGGGTGGCCGGGGCGGGCGCCAAGGCGGACCACGTCGACACCCTCGACCTGTTCCACACCATGGAGGCCTACTTCACCTGGTATCCGAACGGCGTACCGACCGGAAGCGAGGTGCGGCGGTGAGCAAGTACCTGCTGAACAAGTTCCTCTACACCGTGGACCGGGATCCGGAGCTGGTCGAGCGCTACCGTGACGACCCGCGCGGGATGGTCACCTGGTGGGAGGCCGAGCGCGCCAACGCGGTGCTGAACTGCCACACCGGCGAGGCGAGCACCTGGCTGCGGTTCTCCGACGCCGAGCGGGAGGCGCTGGTCGACCACGACTACGTCAAACTCTTCGAGCTGGGCGCACACCCGTTCCTGACGCTGACCCTGTTCATCGCGATGTTCGAGCGGGACCACCCCGAACCGCTCGGCTTCCAGAAGCACTACGCGGCCCGGCTGGCGCACTTCTCGCTGCCGTACCCGGACATCGCCACCTGACCACGGCGGCACCCCCCGCACCGGCGGTCACGGCACCGCCGGTGCGAAGTCCTGCCGGGGGCTCAGGGTCGGGCGGCGACGACCGTCTCCACCACACCGCCCATCTCGATCTGCGGCCGGGACTGCCAGCGGGCCCAGTCCGCGCTGATCGCGCTGGCCGCCCGGATGAGCTGGGGAAGGTGCTGCTCGATCAGGGTCTTGACGCTGGTCTCGGCCGAGTTGACGGTGACGTTCATCGCGGCCCGTACCGTGCCCTGGCCGTCCCGGATCGGCACCGCCACCGAGCGGATGCCCGGGGCCAACTCGTCGTCGGCGAGCGCCCAGCCCCGGGCCCGGACCTCCCGGAGCATGGCGTCCAGCGCGGTCCGTCCATGCCGGACCTTCGGCTGCACCCCGGAGCGGCTGGGCTGGGCCAGCGCCGTGTTGAGCGCGCCCGGGTCCAGCGCGGCGAGCAGAACCTTGCCCTGTGACGTCACGCTGGCCGGAAAGCGGGTGCCGATCTGCACCCGCAGCGCGATTATCTTCGGCACCGCGACCCGGGCCATGTAGACGATGTCCGAGCCGTCGAGCTGGGCCATCGAGCTGGATTCCCCGGTGGCGGCGACCAGGTCCTGCATGTGCGGGCGGGCGATGTCCCACAGCGAGAGCGCGCCGACGTAGGCCATCCCGAGTTCCAGCACCCGGGGAGTGAGTTCGTAGCTGCCGGCGTCGGCCCGGACGTAGCCGAGTTCCTCCAGGGTGAGCAGGAAGCGCCGGGCGGTGGGCCGGGCGAGCCCGGCCGCGGCGGCGACCTCGCTGAGGCTCAGCCGGGGTTGGTCGGCGTGGAAGACGGTGATCACCTTGAGCCCTCGGGCCAGGGCCTCGATGAAGTCCGGTCCTTCGCCGCGCTGTGCCATCGTCCGCCTCGCTCCGTCGTCGCCGTGTCGGTACCCGCCACCCGGCTTCCGCCGGGACGGAAGTCGGGCGTCCATCAGTTCACCACGGGCCCACCCGGGGTGCCGGACGGCGCACTGCCGGGACGTCCCGGACGGTGTCCCGCCGGCGACGTCCGGGCGGGCCCGCCCCCGGCTCGGCCGGGCGGCGTCCGTCCCGGCACGTCCGGCCGGTGGTCGAAGTGGATCGGGTACGGAATTGTGCCGCCGACCCGACCTCTGACCGTCAAGCGAACACCAGTCCGCGCTCAGACGCAATTGTTTCCAGCCTGAGTCTTGACATCTAACAGGTGGCAGCGGAGATTGTGATGTGCGTCGCGTCCGTGTAGCGGACGCTCGTCCGCAGAAGAGGTCGCGCAGGGCTCAGCCTCGGAGGAGAGAGTTATGGCGCCATCGGCGGTGGTTCCGCGTCCCGCGTCCACCCACAGCACCAACCCCACCCGGCGGTCGGCCGAGAGCCGGCCAGGCACCACCGACCAGACCGGCGGACCGGGCTCGGCAGGTGCGGCATGAGCCTCGGCCTGCTACTGCTCCGGCTCCTCCTCGCGGCGCTGCTCTTCGGCCACGCCAGCCAGAAGCTGTTCGGCTGGTTCCGTGGCCAGGGCCCCGCCGGCACCGGCAGCACCTTCCACACCTGGGGCTTCCGGCCCGGTCGGGCCATGGCGCTGCTGGCCGGAACGGCCGAACTCCTCGGCGCGGCACTGATCGCGCTGGGCCTGGCCACCCCGCTCGGCGCGAGCGTCGTGCTCGGCACGATGATCGTGGCCGCCTCCGTCAACGTCCCCAACGGGCTCTGGGCGCACCTCGGCGGCTACGAGGTCGCCTTCGTCTACGGCGCGCTCGCCATCGTGCTGGCGTACACCGGACCCGGCGCCTGGTCGCTGGATCACCTGATCGGGCTCGACGGGTTCGCCGGCTACGGCTGGGGCACCCTGGCCCTGGCCGTCGGGCTGCTCGGCAGCGTACCCCCACTGCTGCGCCGCCGGCGCGCCCTCGCCGCCGGCGACTGACCGGCCCCGGGGCGCCGGCCCGGCACCGCCGGGAGCCGTACCCGCCCCCGGGCCCCCGCGACAGCGACCCACTCCCGACAGCGACGAAAGGTATCCGACAGATGCGTAAGCGTTCCCTTGCCGCCGTCGCCACCGCACTGGCGCTCGGCGTGGCCGCCGCCGGCTGCGGCAACGGCTCCGGTTCCGGCTCCGACAACGACGACCCGATCGTGGTCGGCTCGACCCTCTCCCTCACCGGCGCCTTCGCGGCGACCGGGCAGATACACAAACTCGCCGGCGAGACCTTCGTCGAGCGGCTGAACGCCGCCGGTGGGCTTCTTGGCCGCCAGGTCGAGTGGAAGGTGGTCGACGACCAGTCCGACCAGTCCAAGGTCAGCCAGCTCTACGAGCGGCTGATCAGCCAGGACCGGGTGGACCTGATCATCGGCCCGTACGCCACCCCGAACATCCTCTCCGCGATGGCGGTCGCCCAGCGGCACGGGTACGTGATGCCCCAGCACACCGCCGTGCTGGCACCACAGCTGACCTACGAGTGCCAGTTCCCGGCCTGGTCGATCGGGCCCACCCCGAACCAGTTCATCCCGACCCAGCTCTTCGACGCGCTCGCCGCCCAACCCGACCCGCCGAAGTCGGTCGCGGTGCTGACCAGCCAGAGCGGCTCGGCCGCCTTCGTCTCCGACGGCTACGGCGAGGACAAGACCGGCGCGCTGAGCATCGCCCGGGAGCGGGGCATCGACGTCGTGGTCGACGTGCACTACCCGCCGACGACCACCGACTGGGCGCCGATCGCCACCCAGGTACGCGACGCCGACCCCGATCTCGTGATCAACAACGGTCTCGGGGTGGACGCGGTCAACCTCCTCCAGGCGATGGCCCAGCTCAACTACGAGCCGAAGCGGATGTTCAGCCTCTTCCCGGCACCCGGACCGCTGCTCGACCTCGGCGAGGTGGCCGAGGGGGTGCTGTCGGTGTCGATGTTCGAGCCGAACAAGCCGACCCTGGATCGGCTCGGGGCGCCGGCCACCGAGATCGTGGACGACTTCACCGCCCGGGCCAAGGCGGCAGGGCTGCCGTACACGGTCTTCGAGACCCAGGCCGCCGCCTCCTGGAACGCCTGGGAGATCCTGGCCGCCGGGGTGAAGGAGAGCGGCGGGACCGACCAGAAGAAGATGTGCGACACCCTGCACGAGAAGGGCGCGGACACGACCTTCAGCGGCCACCTCAGCTTCGACCCGAAGGTGCAGAACTTCTGGCCGACCACCCAGGCCATCAAGCAGATCCAGCAGGGCGACTGGGTCACCGTCTGGCCGGCCGACCGGGCCGCCGCGCCGTTCGCCCCCGCCCGCTCGTGACCGCCCGCCCGTGACCGCGCGTCCGGGCCCGGCCCCAGACCCGGGCCCGGACGCGCCCACCGACCCCGACCGAGGTACTCCCCGGCCCGACAGCGCTGTCGCCGGTGGAGGACACCGCCAAGTGAAACCGCCCGACCGACCAGAAGCCGAGGCAACCCCCGTATGAACGTCATCCAGGCCACGCTCAGCGGAGCGCTGATCGGTGGCCTCTACGCCCTGATGGCCACCGGCCTCTCCGTCACCTGGGGGGTGCTGCGCGTCATCAACCTGGCCCACTTCGGACTGATTCTGATCGGCGCGTACCTCACGTTCCAGATCACCGTCTCGTGGCGGCTCGACCCGCTGCTGTCCCTGGTGGTGACGGTGCCGGCGCTCTTCGTGGCCGGCGCGGCGATCCAGTGGCTCTTCGACCGGCTGCGGTTGAGCGAGTTCAACTCGCTGCTGGTCAGCTTCGGGCTGCTGAGCATCACGATCCAGGTGGTCAGCAACATCTGGAGCGCCGACTTCCAGCGGATGCCGGCCGAGGTCAACCCGTACGCCACCGGCTCGGTCACGCTCGGCCGGCTGGTCTTCCCGATCACCACCCTGATGGCGTTCGGCCTCGCCCTGCTGGTGGTGGCCGCCGCACACGTGGTGCTGCGGCGTACCTTCGCCGGCCGGGCGATGCGGGCGATGGCCCAGGACCGGGCCGTCGCCGGTGCCTTCGGCGTCGACCACCGGCGGCTCAGCGTGCTGCTCGGCGGGGTGGTGGGTGCGACCGCAGCCCTCGCCGGGATGGTCTTCGCGCTGGCCAACGCGCTCACCCCGGAGACCGCGTACGAGTGGTTCGGCACCGTCTTCGCGGTGGTGATCCTCGGCGGGATCGGCGAGGTGGTCGGCACCTTCGCCTCCGGGATCCTGGTCGGGGTGCTCTCCGGCGTCGTCGCCGCGGTCTGGTCACCGGCGACCGCGCCGTTCGTGCTCTTCTCCGCGATCATCCTCGCCCTGCTGCTGCGCCCGCAGGGACTCTTCGCCACCACCGGAGGTGTCCGATGATGCGCCGGGGCGGGGTGGGACTGCTCGGGGCGTTCCTGGCGCTGGCCGCGCTCGGCGCCTTCGCCGACCAGCTCGGGATAGCCTCGTTCCATCTGGTGCTGCTCGGCTCGATCTGCTTCTGGATCGCCCAGGCGACGAGCTGGAACATCCTCTCCGGCTACAGCGGCTACTTCAGCTTCGGCCAGGCCGCGTACGTCGGGGTCGGCGCCTACAGCACCGCCGTGCTCGGCGGCCGGCACGGCGTCAACTTCTTCCTCACCCTTCCGGTCGCGGCGGTACTCTCCGGACTGCTCGCCCTCGGCATCGGCGCCGTGGCGTTCCGGCTCGGCTCGCTGCGCGGCGAGATCTTCGCGCTGCTGACCCTCGCCGTGCCGTTCATCCTGGCCGCGTTCGCCCGGATCAACCGGTCGGTCGACGGCGGACAGGGCGCCACCGTCCCGGTGCCCGAGCTGCCGGCCGCGATCGGCTCGTTCCAGCAGTTCCAGTTCCTGCTGGCCCTGCTGGTCGCCACCGCAGCGGTCGCCGTCGCGTACGTCGTCCAGCACACCCGGCCCGGCGCCGCGCTGGCCGCGATCCGCGACGCCGAGGACGTGGCCGAGGTGACCGGGGTGGCGACGTTCCGGTACAAGATGCTGGCGATGCTGCTCAGCGGGGTACTCGGCGGCGTCGCCGGCAGCGTCTACGCGTTGCAGATCGGCTTCGTCACCGTCGAGAGCGTCTTCGGGCTGACCATCCCGCTCTTCGTCATCGTGATGGGAGTGCTGGGCGGGCGGCGACACTGGCTCGGCCCGGTGATCGGCGCGGTACTGATCGTCACCTTGCAGGACCGGCTCTCGTCGTACGGGCTGGACGCGTACAACCTGATCATTCTCGGTGGCGTCCTCGCCCTGCTGGTCGCGCTCGCCCCCGACGGCCTGTACGCGCGGCTCCGGGCCCGGCCGCTGGTCGCGGCCGGCACCCTGGTGGTGGTGACCGGCGGCCTCGCGGTGCTGCGATTCTGGGGCGAACTGCTGGACTGGCTGGTCGTCGGGATGCTCGCCGCCAGCCTGGCCGCGATCGTGCTCGGCACGCCTCAGATCGCGGCCCGGCTCGGCCTGCGTCCGACCGGCGGCAGCGTGCCGAGCAGCAGTGCGGCAAGCGGTGACGGTGCGGCCGGCGGTGACGGTGCGGCCGGCGGTGACGGCGCGGCCGGCGGTGATAGTGCGCCCGACGGCGACGGCGTGGCCGAACCGGTGTCGGACCAGGTCACTGTCGCCGATGCTCTCGCCGGGGCCGTTGCGGGTGACGGTGCTGTCGGTGTCGGTGTCGGTGTCGGTGCTGGTGACGGTGATGGCGGTCGGTCGGTACCGGATCTGAGCGGCGGCAAGGTGCTGGTCGAGTGCCGCCAGGTGGCCCGGTACTTCGGTGGGGTGCACGCGCTGGAGGACGTCAGCGTGCAGATCCGGGAGGGCGAACTCGTCGGCCTCGTCGGACCGAACGGATCCGGCAAGACGACCCTGGTCAACCTGCTCTCCGGGGCGATCCGGCCGACCCGGGGCACCATCCTGCTGGACGGGCAGGACATCACCCGGCTGCCTCCGCACCGGATCGCGCACGTCGGGATGGCGAGGACCTACCAGATCCCCCGACCGTTCGACTCGATGACCGTCCGGGACAACGTGGCGATGGCGATCATGTTCGGGCGTACGCCAACCTCGTTGCAGCGGGCCCGGCCGATGGCGGAACGCCACCTGCGTACGGTCGCGCTGGAGCACCTGGCCGACGCGTACCCCGGCAGCCTCAACCTGCACCAGCGGCAACTGCTGGAGATGGCCCGGGCGATCGCCGCCAACCCCCGGGTGCTGCTGCTGGACGAGGCACTGGCCGGGCTCAACCCGGCCGAGGTCGACAACGCCGTCCGGGTGGTCCGGCGGATCCACGACAGCGGCATCACCATCGTCATCGTCGAGCACCTGCTGCGGGTGCTCAACCAGCTCGCCACCCGGCTGGTGGTGCTCGACCGGGGCACCTGCCTGGCCGACGGTGACCCGCAGACCGTGCTGAACGACCCGGCCGTGGTCCGCGCCTACCTGGGGAGGCAAGCTCATGTCTGAACCGTTGTTGCGGGTCCACGACCTCGACGTGCGCTACGGCGACGCCCAGGCGCTCTGGGACGTCGCGTTGGAGGTGCAGGAGGGGGAGACGGTCTGCGTCGTCGGCCCGAACGGTGCGGGCAAGTCGACACTGGTGAACGCCATCGCCGGGCTGCATCCGGCGTACCGTGGCAAAATCACCGTCGGCGGCGCCGACGTCACCCGGCTGCGCGGCCACCGGGTCTGCGGGCACGGCGTGGCGGTGATCCCGGAGGGGCGGCGGATCTTTCCCCGGATGACCGTGCTGGACAACCTGGTGCTCGGCGCCTATCGACGAGGTGCCCGCCGGGAACACCGGGACACCCTGACCGAGGTCTACGCGCTCTTCCCCAGGCTGAGCGAACGTGCAGGTCAGCTCGCCGGCAGTCTGAGTGGGGGAGAGCAGCAAATGCTGGCGATCGGGCGGGCGCTGATGGCCCGGCCGCGCCTGCTGCTGCTCGACGAGCCGTCGCTGGGGCTCGCACCGGTCCGGGTCGACGAGGTCTACGACGCGATCGTCCAGATCAACGCGACCGGGGTGAGCGTGGTCGTGGTGGAACAGGACGTGCAGCGGGCGCTCGCGGTGGCGGGTCGGGCGTACCTGCTGGGTGAGGGCCGGGTGGTGTTGACCGGGCCGGCGGACGAACTGCGCGACAGCCCCGAGGTGCGGCGCAGCGTGTTGGGGTTGTGAGCCGCCGGTCCGGAGCCGGAGAGGGTCGGCTGTGCGGGTTCGCTGGCGGTCGACGGTGGGAATGGCGGTCGACGGTGGGAATTGGGCCCGCCCCGGACCGGGGGAGAGACGGTCCGGGGCGGGCGTGGGTGATGAGACGGGTCAGTGGCGGCGGGGGAGCCAGCCCAGAAGTTGTGCCGTGATCAGCGCGGGGTGCGTGTCGGGGAGTTGTCGCAGGGCGCGGGCGAGATGCGTGCCGAGGTAGACCATCAGGCCGATCCGGTCACCCTGGTGGGCGGTCAACAGCGCCAGGCGGGCGGGCCGGCAGGGCCACGGGGATGCGCAGGCGTGGCAGGCGTACGACCTGGTCGGGTTGTGGCCGTCTCGGGCGTACTTGCGCCGCACGTGCCGTAGCCAGCGCTCCTGCGGGCCGATCACCGGTCACACCCGTTCACCGCGCCGGGCGTGCTGCTCCTGAGGTTGGCGGCTGCGCGCTTCCGCGCGGCGATTCCTCGGCTGCGGGCTGGTGGATGGGTCCTGGGCGGGGCGGCGGTTGGTCGTTCGTGACCGGGCCGGTGGGGGAGCGGGGTCCGGCGTCAGAGCGCGGATTTCGGACCGCTCGGTCTCGGTGAAGTCGACGGGCGGCGTCGCGCGGCTGGCCGCTTGGTGCTGCTGGCGGGTCAGCGGCGGCACGGGTGAGGGCTGGTAAGGCATCGGCACCAGGTCGACCGAGTCCGGACAGCGCCAGCGGAAACCACACCGGCAGTACCGCCAGAGGCGTCGCCAGTCGCGGCGGTGGTACGCCTTGGCTTTACGGCTGAGCGTCATGGGGTGTCTCCCATCTGCGAAGTAGAGGCCGGAGAACTCGGTCTCGGTGAGTCGCTCAAATCCACTTTGCTTACTGTTGTGCTTCAAACACACTCCGTTGCAAGATGGACCCGGGACGTTCCGGACGTTCGAATGGGAGTTCGTGATGAACCGGACCTTTTTGGAAGCGATGACGGAGTCAGGCGAGACTCCGGAGAGTCTGGCGGAGCAAGTCGGCGTCGACCCGAAAACTGCTGCCCGGTGGGTGACTCCCGGACGCGTGCCGCAGACGCGACACAGGGCGAAGATCGCTGGGCTTGTGGGCCGGGACGTCGCAGAGCTCTGGCCGGACGTCCTAAAGCGTCGCGATCCCGTATGGTTTCGGCCGTGGGCCGACACCGAGCACGAGGCGGTGTCGCTCCGATGGTATGAGCCGGCGTGGGTGCCTGGCGTTTTCCAGACCGAGGCGTACGCGCGGGCGACACTGGCGGGCGAGATGCTGACTGCTGAGGATGTCGACCGCTTGGTGGCCGCGCGCCTCCGACGGCAGGCCATCCTGACCAGAGAGCGTCCGCCGCTGCTCGTGACGGTCCTGGATGAGGCTGTCATCCAGCGACTCTGCGCGAGTCCGCCCCGACTCTGCGCAGAGCAACTGGAGCGAATGATTGAGCTCGCTGCACTGCCGAACGTCGAGCTCCACGTTGTGCCGGCCAGCACCGGCCTTTACCCGGGACTCGGCGGCCAGTTCATCATTGCCGAGCTAAGCGATGGCGTGCGCGCTGGGTACGCCGACAGCCAGGTAGCGGCGCACATCGTGGAGGGAGTCGAGGACGTTGCTACGCTGGCGGGTAGATGGGAGCGGATTCGCAGTTTCGCCCTCCCGAGTTCTGCCTCACTGGCACTGATAAAGAAGGCAGTCCATCATGGATGACCTGACCGGCGCCCACTGGCGCAAGAGCACCCGCAGCGGCAACAACGGCGGCGCCTGCGTCGAGGTCGCCGACAACCTTCCAGGCATTGTGCTGGTCCGAGACAGTAAGGACCGCGACGGTGCCGCCCTTACCTTCGACCCGCGCGCCTGGCGCTCGTTCGTCGACGAAGTTGCCCGGCGTCCGTAGCAGACGCATGCAGGCGCGCTGGATGCATAGGTGTTGGAGAAACGATCTTGCGAACCAAAGTGAAGAAAAACGACCCATTTGATCTCTAGAGCAGCAGGTCAGGAAGCCTGCTCCCCGCGCACGCGGGGGTGATCCGTCCGGGGTCACCATGGCGGCGGTGGTGGCGTTCTGCTCCCCGCGCACGCGGGGGTGATCCGGAGAGCGATTCGTGGTTCACGGCGGACAGTAGCTGCTCCCCGCGCACGCGGGGGTGATCCCAAGGCCGCGTGGAAGATGCTCGCGGGGGACGTCTGCTCCCCGCGCACGCGGGGGTGATCCGGCCGGGTGTACTTCGGGGACGTGGATGAAGGGCTGCTCCCCGCGCACGCGGGGGTGATCCCGTCCTGTCCGTGAACCTCCCGGCCCTGGAGGGCTGCTCCCCGCGCACGCGGGGGTGATCCCGCGGTCCGAAGGTCCATCATGGCCATCGGGTCCTGCTCCCCGCGCACGCGGGGGTGATCCCATTCGCGCGGCCCCGGCGAGTAGCCGGGGTAGCTGCTCCCCGCGCACGCGGGGGTGATCCTTGCGATTCAAGGTGGATCCGGACGGTATCGCGCTGCTCCCCGCGCACGCGGGGGTGATCCCGGGCAGTCAGAAGGCAACGGGAGCAATCTCGACTGCTCCCCGCGCACGCGGGGGTGATCCCACCTCGGCGACCCGATCCCGATCGTCCTCGTCCTGCTCCCCGCGCACGCGGGGGTGATCCTACGTCGGCGTGACGACGCCGGAATCCGGGTCACTGCTCCCCGCGCACGCGGGGGTGATCCGTCCCGGCGGCCGGGAGATAGCGACCGGGGTTTCTGCTCCCCGCGCACGCGGGGGTGATCCCCTGCCGTGCGTACGCGCGTGCCGCTGCCAGATCTGCTCCCCGCGCACGCGGGGGTGATCCCGACCTCGGTGCGGGCCAGCCAGGGCACGGGGCCTGCTCCCCGCGCACGCGGGGGTGATCCCATCAGACCCATGTCGGGTGTGCTGCCGGACTCCTGCTCCCCGCGCACGCGGGGGTGATCCGTACGTCCGCGACGTGGTACTGACGCCCAAGTCCTGCTCCCCGCGCACGCGGGGGTGATCCCCGGCCCACCCGACCGGGTGAACACCATCCCGTCTGCTCCCCGCGCACGCGGGGGTGATCCCGCAAGGCGGCCCGGACGCCGTGAACGCCCGGGCTGCTCCCCGCGCACGCGGGGGTGATCCCTGGCGGGGCTGGTGGGCTACGACGCCCGTACGCTGCTCCCCGCGCACGCGGGGGTGATCCGTTCCGCAAGCCCGGCGACAACCCGGCCCCGGTCTGCTCCCCGCGCACGCGGGGGTGATCCGGTCAAGTACTACGACTGGTCAGATGAGGCCGACTGCTCCCCGCGCACGCGGGGGTGATCCGAGGTTTCCCGGTGTACGCCGGGTTGGCTGCGGACTGCTCCCCGCGCACGCGGGGGTGATCCGGCGCTCTCGGAAGAGCAGTCCCTGCAGCTTCTCTGCTCCCCGCGCAGGCGGGGGTGATCCCACGGCGATGTCGGCGACCCGCCCGCCGTTCGTCTGCTCCCCGCGCATGCGGGGGTGATCCGGGGGACATCGACGGGTGATCCCTCGGGTTCATATGCTCCCCGCGCTGTTGGTGGCCAGTGGCAATTCCCGGTACGGCCACCTTCGCTCGCTACTTTCTGTGATCAAGAACCGAGGAACCCGAACTCGGCGCGGCATCGGCAGCGGTACGGACATACCAAGCGACCGTCAACAGATCTCGCGTCCGGAAGTAGGCGGTCTGGTCCTCATGCCACAGGTCGGCCTGAATGCGGTGCTGGAGCGCATCGACAGCGGCGGCCAGATGTTGTCGTTCAGTGGGCATGAGAGGCCCTCCCGTCGCAAGACATGCGGTGACGCAGGAATCGACATGCGACGCGATCGGGTCGGGCCAGGCCAGCAGGGCGGGCAGGCGCTTACGACGCCAGTACGCCAAGGCATGGACGGCGGCCTGCTGCGGTGCCCCGTACCAGCATCGAGGGGCCTGGTTGGGGTTCGGATCGCTCAGGCGAGGGCTTCCCTGCCCCCGGCGTTTGGCGGCGCGGCGTACCGCAGCGTACTCGCGGAGTTCGGCATGCCAGCCGGCCCGGCTCGCGCTCAGGGCATCGAGCGCGCGCAGCAGGGCTACCTCGTCACGCTCGAACGGCCCGGCCACCACTCGCAGGAGACTCAGGGTCGCGTGAAAGCCGATCGGCCGGTACAGCTGCACGCAGGACCGTAGCGTCGACACCCGGCGTCGATCGGGCAGCGCCGGGTCGCGAACATGCCGGGCGTAGGCGCTGAAACTCACTCGGCGAGGCTAGCTTGGACAGACCCCAACGCCTTCTCGCAGCCTAACTCCTGCTTCCCGGGTACGCCGCAATGGTTCGCTGCGGACTCCTGGATGCAATCACCGTGCAGAGGTTGACGGTGACGGGAGTGTGAGGGTGCCGCCGGTCAGGCCGTCGGCGATCTCGCGGGCGAGCGTGGCGCCGCTCGCCGCAGCTCGCTCCAGCATCATCCGAAACTCGACGAGCTGGCGGAACGCGTCACCGTACGCCCGTTGCTGCTCCAGCGGCATCACGGGGATCGCCAGCCGCCTGATGTCGATGCGCAGGGCGCCATTGGCGGTGCTGGAGGCACGGCCGGCGACTCGTACGTTGTCCGTCCGCGAGATGACACCGGCGACGAACCACGGATCGAAGCGGGTCGTGTCGACGCGTACGAGTTGGGTGCCGGGACCGAGTTCGGCGCCGACCTGTTCCGGGGTGGCGACTCGGGCGTTGATCCTGTGCCCGATGGAAGGGACGAGGATGTCGCCCGGCCGTACTCGCGTCTCCGACTCCTCGCGCTCGGTGCGGGGGGCCGAGCCGGTGGCCGGGCCCCCGGAGAGGATGTCGGCGGCGGTCAGCACGGTGCCGCTGGCTGATCGGCGGCGGGACGGGGCGCGCAGCACGGTGATGCTGCCGGATCGGATCAGATCGGCAATGTCGGCGTGCGGGGCTTCGCGTAGCGGTGCTGTCTGCGCCTCCCCGACCGGGGGCAGGGTGTGTCGCACCTGGTCGAGAAGGCGGACGAACTCGTCGATCCGGGCGATGGTCTGGGCCGGGCTGGTGGCAAGCCCGGCGGCCTGTGGTAGGTGGCGTTGCGGCGTCACGTCGACCTGGCCGTCGAGCAGGTCGATGGCGGGCACGGCGCGGTGGACACCGGGTAGTTCGGTGTAGTGATCGGACAGGTAGGCCGCCCAGGAGGCGCCCACGATGTCGGTGAGGGGCCGATGCTCGGATGCGCTCGTCGTGTCGACCATGAGGACCTCTCCGGCGCGCGGCTGCTGGGCCTCGTGCTGGGTGAGTACCCAGACGTGCAGTCCGATTCCGGTCGGCGGCATGAGGCCGGCGGGGAGAGCGACGACCGCGCGCAGGACTCCGTGCCGAATCAGTTCGGCGCGGATCCGGCGGCCCGCGGGGCGTGACGCGGCGGCGGGTGGCATGAGTACCACGGCGGTGCCGGTGGGGGAGAGGTGGGACAGCGCGTGCTGCACCCAGGCGAGTTCGGGTTCGGTTCGCGGCGGCAGACCGTAGGTCCAGCGTGGATCGTAGGCGAGGCGGTCGTGGCCCCAGTCGTGGATGCCGAACGGAAAGTTCGCCACGACCACGTCGGCCCGCAGTCCGGGTAGGGCGTCGGCGAGCAGGCTGTCACCCACGTGTACCACGGGGGGCTCGACGTCGTGGCCGGCGTGCCGGGCACGCAGGTGTACGAACCACAGCCGCAGCAGGGTGATCAGGGCGTACTGGGAGTTGATTTCCTGGGCGTAGCAGCGGAGGGTCGTGCCGTCCGCCAGGGCGCGGTCGGCGGCCATCCGCAGAATTGAGCCGGTGCCGCAGGTGAAGTCGAAGATCCGGGCTCCGGAGCCGGCGAGCGCGAGCATCACTTCGGCAACGCTGCTCGGTGTGCCGGCGAGGCCGGACAGCGACTGGGCCGAGGTCACGTACTGGCCGTGCAGATACTCGAAGGCCGCCTCGGCGCCCTGTTCGGCGCCGAGCTGGTCGACCGTGCGCAACACGGTGGTGAGCTGCCCGTCCCACTGCTTCGGCAGCCGGTCTCCGAGCTGGGTTGCCAGGCCGGGGTCGAGGGCCCGCAGCCGGGTGACGAGCTGTTTCGGGGTGGGCAGGCCGGCGCCGCTGTCGGCTTCGGCCCGGTCGGTACGGACGAGCAGGAGTGCCCCGGCGATGCCGAGCACGTCGCTGATCTGCGCCGCCGGCTGGTAGCTCTCGATGTGTCGCCAGGCCCACTGCTCGATGCCGGCCTCGTGAAGCCGGCCGTGGCGGCGCAACCAGTCGGTGATCTCCCGCGCGTCGAAGGACGGACTCGTCGGGGTGCCGCCCACGGGTGTCGGGAAATCGGCATAGCGGCGGCGCCAGTTGCTTACGGCTGCCCTGCCGACGCTGGCCAGTCGCGCGATGCCGCTGGCGGTCAGGGTGGCCTCGCGGGGGGCCAGGGTCGGCTCTCTCGTCACGCGTGAACGGTAGCATGCCGAATAGTCTTGTGTGCGGTGTTCACATAGACTACGTTGCTACGCGGTACTGATTCACAGACTCTGGAGGGGTCGATGTCGCGTCGAGGGCGCAGCACCACCATTGGAAAGATCGCCAAGATTCATCAGGACCGCCGGGTGTCCGAGATCCGGGTGCTCGGCGAGTTGCTACGGCGGGAGCAGGCGACCCGGGCCGGCGACGGGACCACCCTGCATGCCACACCGGACAGCTCGACAGCCCGCTGACCTGACCCCAGCCATCCCGTCGACCTGAGGAGGACCATGAACACCCTTGCTGGTACCAGCGCTGCCAACCACCCAGTCCTCGTGCTTTCCGCCGATCGCGTACGCGGTCGAGGGCGCGCGCCGGCTCGCGCTCGGTCGGGCGGACAGCACCGAATCCCACGCGTACGCGCGAGTGTGCCTTGACGCCGAGATCGGTGCCGCGATCGCCGACGCCTACGTCGCGGCCCCCCTCCGGGACAGGCGCGCCTACCCCGCCTACGCCGCCTTCTGTCGCGAGACGGTGCGGCAGTACCACTTCCTGGTGGGGCGGGTGGAGTTCGGCGGCCTGGGCGTGGCGGTGCGGATCGTCGACGAGGACCCGTACCCGGACGTGGAGTCGATGGTGGACGACGTGCGGCGCCGCCGGCTGAGGGTCTGGGCCAGTGCGGCCAGTGGCAACCAGCACCCGTACCTCAGCGACGGGGAGAACGACATGTTCCGTGCCGTTCACGACGTGTTCGGGCACGCGGCGAGCGGTCGTGGCTTCGACCGGCACGGCGAGGAGGCGGCGTGGCTGAAGCACAGCACCATGTATTCGCCGCTGGCCGGGCGCGCCCTGACGACCGAGACGCGTGGGCAGAACTGCGCGCGGATCTTTCGCTACGCGGGAGGTCGCTTCCCCGAACAGAAGGCGGTGTTGCTGCCGCGGAGATTCAGCGATCCGCGCCGGACGCGAGTCGGGAGGACCGAGGTGGTTCCGGCGCCCCGATGAGTTGTGCGAGTTCCTGGCGCAACTCCAGCACCGCAGCATGGTCCGGGCCGTCGGTCCGGACCCGGTCCTGAAGCAGGGACTGGAACTGCCGTATCGCCCGGTCGTGCTCGCCGAGCGCGACGTGGGCGCGAGCGGCCCGCAGCCGAAGATCGAACACCAGAGGATCGTCCTCGCCGCGCTCCCGGGCTCGGCGGGCGGCGAGTTGTCGCCAGTGACGTGCGGCGGCTCTGAACTCGCCAGCGGCGTAGAGCCGTTCTCCGTGTGCGACGCTCGGCTCCGGCTCGACTTCGGGTTCGGTTTGTCCGCAGGTCGAGGCGGTCTCGGGGCGATCCTGCTGCGAAACTCGCCCCACGATGGCGGCGTAGGCCTGCACCGCTGTCACATTCTCGGCGAGTAGTCCGGGAATTACCGGCAGGTCCTGGGAGAGTGGCGCCAGCACCGCGTAGACGTCGGCGGCACTGGATGGCCGATCCTCCGGGTCGATCGACAGCAGCGCGTGTACCAGGTCGTCGAGGGCGGTGGGAGTATCCGGCCGCAGGTCGGCGGGACGCGGCGGCGGGTTCTGCATCTGGCGTCGCAGCATCGTCGTGGTGGTTGCGCCGTCGAACGGAGGTTGGCCGGTGAGCAGGTCGAAGAGGGTTGCTCCGAGGCCGTACAGGTCGGTGCGGTGGTCGCTGTGTCCGCCGTCCACCTGCTCGGGTGCCATGTAGCCCAGGGTGCCGAGGCTCTGCCCGGTCTGCGTTATCCGCGAGTAGCGGTCGTCGTCGTGTATTGCCGCCAGGCCGAAGTCGAGCACCTTCACCGCGCCGCTCCGGTCGAGCATGACGTTGCTCGGCTTGATGTCCCGGTGCACCAGGCCGATCCGGGCAGCGGCGAGTAGGACGCCGCAGATCTGCGCCCCGATGGCCGCGACCCACCCGATCGGCAGGGGTGAGCGCTCCGCGATGAGGTCGGCGAGATCGATCCCGTCGATCTTCTGGAGTACGACGTACGGCCGGCCGTCGTGCTCGCCGAGGTCGTGGATGGCCGGTACGCCGGGATGGTCCAGCCGGGCGGTCAGCAGGGCCTCGCGGCGGATCCGGCGGACCAGGTCCGCGTCCAACAGGGCGGCGTTGACGAACTTTACGATGACGGGGCGGTCGAGCAGCGTGTCCCGGGCGGGCCAGACCTCACCCATTCCCTTGTGTGCCAACGGGAATCGGCCCAGCTTGTATCGGTCTTTGAGGGCTGCGCCGGGGACCACCGGCCCAGCATAGCGGCCGACCCGTGCGTGGCCGTGCACCTTCGGTCAGCCAGGCTGGCGGGTAGTAGTAAACTCACGTCACTTAGGACGACTTGCAAAGCGTGTTCACAGAGTGTTTGACTGTAGGTCGGTCCCGGTCGACTTCGTGTTGGCCCCGACCATGTTGGGCGATCCGCACGGTCGAACGTGTCCGGCTCACGACAGTCCGATGAGATTCCGGGCTTGACGTCCGGGCGCCGCTGATGGGGGATACACACATGGCCGAGTTGGCCATCGGTCGGGAGTTCCTGCCTGCCTATGCCAGGCTCCAGCGCCGGGTGCAGCGTGCCGTCGACGCCGCCATCAGCAAGTTCGCCGAACACACCCACGCGGGACTGCACCTGGAGAAGCTGACCGGGGCGCGCGATCCCAGCATCCGTACGATCCGGATCGACCGGTTCTACCGGGGCGTGGTGCTCGCCCTCGGCGCGGAGAAGTACGCTCTGCTGAACGTCCTGCCGCACGACGACGCCATCGCCTTCGCGGCGAGCCGCCGGTTCACCGTCAACCAGACGCTCGGCGTGCTGGAAACACGCGACCAGGCAGCCATCGACGAGTTTGCGCGTACCGCGCCGTCGCACCCGCGTGACGAAGGCCTCTTCGACCGGGTCTCCACCGCCGACCTGCGACGGCTCGGCGTGGACGAGGACCTGGTGCCGCTGCTGCGCGTCATCACCACGGACCAGCAGATGGAGAGCCTCGCCGGGCGGCTGCCGGAGGCACAGCTCGACGTCCTGCGCGGTCTGGCCAGCGGACTGTCCGTGGAAGAGGTCCATGCGGAGCTGGCCGACCGGATCGTGTCGGGCAGGGTGGACACCGACGACCTGCTGACCGCCGCACGCCGTACCCCTGAACGGATCGCCTTCGTCTCCGGCCCGATCGAACTCGCCGCCATCCTCGCCCACCCGTTCGACGTATGGCGTACCTTCCTGCACCCGACACAGCGCGGCATCGTCTACCGCGCCACCTACGGCGGTCCGGCGCTGGTCACCGGTAGCGCCGGGACCGGAAAGACGGTGACCGGCCTGCATCGGGCGGTCTTCCTTGCCGAGCGACTGCCGGACGGGGAGAAGGTCCTGTTGACCACGTTCACCCGGGCGCTCGCCGACGCCCTGACCAAGCAGCTCTACCGGCTCACCACCGACCCGGCGGTGCGGGCCCGCATCGACGTGATCAGCATCGACAAGCTGGCCTACGAGATCGTCGCGCGCAACAGCGGACGAGTCGGGGTGGCCGAGAGCGAGGTCATCGACCAGCTGTGGGAGGTCGCCGCGAAGAACGGGCCGACCTTCCTCAACCGCGCCGGCCAGGTCGGCACCTACAGTTCCGCCTTCCTCCGGCACGAGTGGGAGCAGGTGGTGCTGGCCCAGCAACTGACCACCCTGGAGGCGTACCGCGCGGCGCCACGCAAGGGGCGCGGCGCCGGCCTGCGCACCGCCCAGCGCGAGCACGTGTGGGCGGCGATCGACGGCGTGGTGCGGGAGCTGGCGAAGCGGCGCATTCGCACCCACACCCAGCTCGCCGACGACGCGGCCGCGATCGTCCGGCGTTCGCCCGCACCGTACCGGCACGTCGTCGTCGACGAAGGGCAGGATCTGCACCCGGCACAGTGGCGCCTGCTGCGTGCGCTCGTCGCGCCGGGGCCGAACGACATGTTCCTGCTCGCCGACCCCTACCAGCGGATCTACGACAGTCACGTGTCGCTGGCCCAGCTCGGCATCGAGGTCCGGGGCCGGACCAGGCGGCTCACCGTCAACTACCGCACCACACACGAGATCCTGGACCTGTCGGTCAAGGTGCTGGGTGGCGATGCCGCGATCGGCCTGGACGACGAGGGTGACACGTTGCGGGGCTACCGCTCGATCACCCGTGGTGGCGTACCCGAACTCGCCGCCCACGGCAACCGCGACGGCGAGTGCGACGCGCTGGTCGAGCGGGTCGGGACCTGGCTGGAGCAGGGTGTCGAGCCGCACGCCATCGGGGTGGCGGTCCGCACCGGACAGCTCGTCAAGACCGTCAGCAGGATCCTGGCCGACGCCCACATCGACGTCGCCGACGACAAGCGAGGCACCGACGGGGTGCGGGTGGCGACCATGCACCGGATGAAGGGGCTGGAGTTCCAGTGCCTTGCGGTCGTCGGGCTGGACGCGGGTGTGCTGCCGGCGCCCCACGCGCTCACCTCCGCGGCCGAGGACCCGCACGCCCACCGGCAGGACATGCAGCGAGAACGGTGCCTGCTCTTCGTCGCCTTGACCCGGGCCCGCGACGTGCTCTACCTGTCACACAGCGGCACGCCGAGTCCGCTGCTGCCGGTGCGCCGATGAACGCCCGTACCGGTGGGGCCGGTGGGCCGAAACTGAGCGACGCGGCACGGTCGGTCTGGGGCAAGACCGACCGCAGGGGCATCTCGCCGGTAGGTTGGCTCCCACTGTGGCGGCACCTGGCCGACACCGCCGACGTCGCGGGAGCGCTCTGGGACCACTGGCTCGGCAGGGCGGTCCGGCACCGCATCGCCGACGAGCTGCCCGGCGGTGACGCGGACGGGCGCACCCTGGCCGTCTGGATCGCCGGGGTGCACGACGTCGGCAAGGCCACCCCTGCCTTCGCCTACCAGGCGTACGACCTGGCGCGGCGGATGCGGGACCACGGGCTCACGTACCAGCCGGACCTGATCCGCGCTGACCGCAGGTACGCCCCGCACGCCACCGCCGGGCACCTGGTGCTGGCAGACTGGTTGCAGCAGCAGGAGTGGCTCGACCCGCACCCGGTCGCCGTCATCGTCGGTGGCCACCACGGTGTTCCCCCGACCGACGAGGGCCTGCGTGACGCCCAGGTGCGCCCGCATCTGCTCGGCGACGCCGCCTGGCGGCAGGCGCAGCAGGAGTTGCTGACCTGGATGGCAGAGCGGTCCGGCGCCGCCGAGCGGCTCCGCGAGTGGAGCGATGTCGCGCTGTCCCAGCCCGTGCAGGCCATCCTCACCGGGCTCGTCATCGTGGCCGACTGGATCGCCAGCAACGAGGAGTTCTTCCCGTACACCCTGGACAGCACGGACGCCGATCGGCTGCACGCCGGCTGGGAACTGCTGGACCTGCCCGTACCCTGGCAGCCGGCCGCGACGCCGCCACACCCGGAGGACCTGTTCGGGGCACGCTTCGCGCTGCCCGCCGGTGCGGTGCCGCGCCCGGTGCAGCGTACGGTCGCCGAGCTGGCCGCGACCATGCCGCTACCCGGCATCCTCATCGTCGAGGCGGCGATGGGGGAGGGCAAGACCGAGGCGGCCCTGGCAGCGGTGGAGATCATGGCTCGCCGTAGCGGGTTGTCCGGCTGCTACCTCGCGTTGCCGACCCGGGCCACCAGCGACGCCATGTTCGGCCGCATGCTCTCCTGGCTGCGCCGGCTGCCCGACGCCCAGGTCGGTCGGGGCGACCGCGACGTGCGGCTCGCCCACGGCAAGGCCGCGCTCAATCCCGAGTACGACCGGCTACGCACGAGGTCACTGCCCAGCGGCATCGCCGAGGACGCAGGCGGAGCCGACATCGGCGTGCACGGCTGGCTCGCCGGGTCGAAACGGACCCTGCTCTCCAGCTTCGTCGTCGGCACGATCGACCAGTTGCTCTTCGCCGCGCTCCGTAGCAAGCACCTGGTGCTGCGCCACCTGGGCCTCGCCGGCAAGGTGGTGGTGATCGACGAGGCCCACGCCTACGACGTCTACATGGGACGGTTCCTGGACCGGGCGCTGGAGTGGCTGGGCGCGTACGGCGTGCCGGTCGTCGTACTCTCGGCGACCCTGCCGGCAAAGCGCCGGGCCGAGCTGATGGCGGCGTACGACGCGGGCCGGCTCGGACCTCTGCCCCCGCCCACCTGGCGCGACCGGGGCAAGCCGAGGACCGACCCGTACGCCCCGCTCCGGACCGACCTGCGATACCCCCTGGTCACGGTCTCCACCGCCGAGCGCGGCGCCACCGCTGTCAGTTGTGCCGACTCCGGACGAGGTGCCGAGGTGGCGCTGCGCCGCCTGCCCGACGAACTGCCCGCACTGGTGGAGCTGTTGCGCGACCAGTTGACCGACGGCGGCTGCGCGCTCGTGGTCCGCAACACCGTGGCGCGGGTGCAGGAGACCGCCGCCACGCTGCGTGCCGCCCTCGGGCCCGACACCCCGATCTCGGTGGCGCACTCCCGATTCATGGCCGTCGACCGTGCCGCGAAGGACGGCTGGTTGCGTGACACGTTCGGGCCATCCGGCAGCGGCGCCCGCCCGCACCGGCACGTGGTGGTGGCCAGCCAGGTCGCCGAACAATCGTTGGACATCGACTTCGATCTGCTCGTCACCGACCTTGCCCCGGTCGACCTCGTCCTGCAACGCATCGGCCGGCTGCACCGCCACCCACGCCCCGACCGCCCGGTCCGGCTCGCGACACCCACCTGCTGGATCACCGGCGCGGACTGGACGACAGAACCGCCACAACCGGTCAGCGGCTCACGCCGCGTCTACCAACCGGCCACACTGCTGCGTAGTGCCGCCGTCCTGCTGCCACTTCTGGACGGCACACCGCTGCGGCTGCCGGCCGACATCGCCCCGCCCACCCAGACCGCCTACGGCGACACGGCGGTCGGCCCGCCGTCCTGGCAGTCCACCATGGTCGAGGCGGAGGCGAAGCAGCGTGACGAGATCATCACCAAGGAGCTGAAGGCCGACGGCTTCCGGCTGGCCGGCGTCGCCGAGCCCGGGGTACCGCTGATCGGCTGGCTCTCGGGTGGCGTCGGCAACGCGGACGAACGCGTGGCGCAGGGCCACGTCCGCGACACCGACGCCGACTCCCTGGAGGTCCTGCTCCTGGTACGTACCCCGGATGGCTTGATCCTCCCGCCCTGGATCGACCGGGGCGGAACGCCGGTGCCGACCGGTAGCGTCCCGCGTTGGCCGCTGCCCCGACTGGTCGCGCGTTGCACCCTGCCGCTGCCGCGTGCGATGACCGCTGCCGACGAGATCGAGGAGGTCATCGCCGAGTTGGAGCGGCGTACCGACCTCACCGCGTGGCAGGACAGCCCCTGGTTGGCCGGTGAACTCGTGCTCGACATCGACGGGGACGGCAACGCCACCGTGGCCGGCTTCGACCTGCACTACGACCCGGACGAGGGACTGCGCGTCACCCGCGCCGGCACCTGAGTCCATCCCCGATTATCAGAAGGAGGTGACGCCGGTGACCGGCTCACCGCACCCCGTCGAGTTCTCGCTGGTGGACGAGGCGTGGATTCCGGTGCTGGACGCCACCGGTCGGCGCCGGGACGTGTCACTGCTCGGCCTCTTCGCGCAGGCCGGCGACGTACGGATGATCGCCTGCGAGCTGCCCACCCAGACCTTCGCGATCCTGCGGCTCGCGCTGGCGATCCTGCACTGCACCACCGGCGGCCCACCCGGGGAGGCGGCCTGGCGGGCGTTGTGGCGGGATCGGACGCTGCCGATCGCGGAGATCGCCGACTACCTCGACGAGTTTCGTGACCGGTTCGACCTGCTGCACCCCAGGCACCCGTTCTACCAAGTCGCTGACCTGCGGGCGGCGAAGAACAACACGTACGGGCTGGAGCGTCTCATCGCCGACGTACCGAACGGCCTGCCCTTCCTGACCACCCGTGCCGGGTCGGGCATGGAGTCGATCACGCCCGCCGAGGCGGCCCGCTGGCTCGTGCACTGCCAGGCGTACGACCCGTCCGGCATCAAGACGGGGGCGGTCGGAGATGACCGGGTCAAGGGTGGGCGAGGCTACCCGATCGGGGTTGGGACGCTCGGTTCGTTGGGTGGCGTCCACCTGGAGGGCGCGACGCTGCTGGAGACCCTGCTGCTCAACCTGGTGCCGGTCGCGCCCGGCTGGCAGGTGGCCGACGAGCGGGACCTGCCGGTGTGGGAGCGCGAGCCGCAGACCGCTGCCGAGGAAGCCGATTCGACGCGGGGCCCGTACGGACTGCTCAGCCTTTACACCTGGCAGTCTCGACGGATCCGGCTCTTCGGCGATCCCGGCGGCATCACCGGCGCCATGATCTCCAACGGGGACCGGCTCGACTGGCAGGACCGGCACCTGCTGGAACCGATGAGCGTCTGGGGACGCAGTGGACCCCGCGAAACCAAACAGAAGCGGACCCCGATCTACCTGCCCCGACCGCACGACCACGGCCGGGCCCTGTGGCGGGGACTACAGAGCCTGCTGCCGGCACCTCCGCCGTCCGGCACCGAAGCGCCGCAACGGCTGTCGCCGATGGTCGTGCAGTGGCTGGCCCGGCTGACCGTCACCGGTGTGGTCGGGGCCGACTTCAAGGCCCGTACCCGAGCCACCAGCGTCACCTACGGCACCCAGCAGGCAGTCGTGGACGAGGTGTTCAGCGACGCGTTGACCATGAGCGTCCTGCTGCTGGTCGACGACTCGGCGCTGCGCGCGACCGCCGTCGACGCCGCCGGCGACGCCGAGGCCGCGGTGAAGGTGCTGCGCCGGCTCGCCGACCACCTGGCCCGCGCCGCCGGTAGCCGGGACACCGACAGTGGCGAGGCCGACCGGGCGGCCGAACGCGGGTACGCGCTGCTGGACCGCGCCTTCCGCGACTGGCTGGCCCGGCTCGGCCCGCAGAGCGACCCGGCGGCCGAGCGGGCGGCGTGGCAGCGGCTGGTGCGGCGGGCCATCGCCCGACTCGGCGACATCCTGGTCGCCGCCGCCGGCCCGAAGGCGTGGATCGGCCGCACCGGCACCGACCATGCCGGCCGGGAAGTGCACTACTCCAGTTCACAGGCCGAGGCGTGGTTCTACGTCGGCTTGGCCAAGGCGCTGCCGATGGCGGCCGAGTCTGCGCAACAGAGGCAGGAGGAACCAGCATGACCCTGGTGGAAACCGACCAGCCGGCCGGCCCGGCCCGGCGGGCGAGGAGCCGGCGACGCAAAGATCTCGGCGAGTACGTCGCGCGGACGATCGCCGGCGTGCAAGCACGGGTGTTGCGTACCGTGCCGCAGCCGGAGGCCGTCAGCGCGCTGGCCCGGCTGCGACGCGGCATCGGCCGTCAACCCGGCTTCGACTACACCCTGGAGCGGTACCTGCAGGTGCCGGAGCAACTGCTGGGCCGCCTTCCGTCCGACAGCGCCGAGGCGACGGACGCCGAGCACGCGTTGCACGACGCGGTGACCCTGTACGCGCTGCATCAGCAGTCGTGCCGGGAACGGATGCACGTTGACGGACGTGGGCTGGGCCAGGCCCTGTCCGACCTTGTCCGCAAATCCGCCGGGCCGGATGGTGTGCGACGTCGCTTCGCCGCCCTCGGCACCGCCAGCAGCTACGACGAGAGCATCTACCACCTGCGTGGCCTGGTCACGATGCTGCGCGGGCATCAGATTCCACTTGACTACGGGTTGCTCGCCGACGACCTGAAGATCCTCCGGGGGCCGGTGGGACGCCCGAAGGTCCAGGCCATCTGGGGCCGCGAGTTCTTCCGCAGCCGGCCCAGCACCGACGACGACACCCCCGCCCCCGCCACCGACCTTCCTGAGGAGGACCCGTCATGAACCGCACCATCATCGACGTCTACGCACTTCAGACCGTGCCGCCGAGCAACCTCAACCGTGACGACACCGGCTCGCCGAAGACGGCCGTCTACGGCGGTGTACGGCGCGCGCGGGTGTCCAGCCAGGCGTGGAAGCGGGCGATCAGGCTTGCCTTCGCGGACCTGCTCGACCACTCCCAGCTTGGCGAGCGGACCAAGCGGGTGGGTGAGTCGCTCGCGGCGCGGATCAAGGCCCTCGACCCGGATATCACCGGCGAGGAGGCGTCCGCGCTGGCCGCCGAGGTCTTCGTGGCGGGCGGCCTCGCCAAGGCCGACAAGAAGAAGGGCGAGTTGAAGGACGTCGAATCCGGGTACCTGCTGTTCCTCAGTCACCGGCAGCTGGACAACCTCGCCGCCGCCGCGCTGGAGGCATCCCGCAGCGGTGCCACCCTCGACAAGGCCCGGTTCAAGGAACTGGCCAACACCGAGCATTCGGTCGACGTCGCGATGTTCGGCCGGATGGTGGCCGACCTGGCCGACATCAACGTCGACGCGGCCTGCCAGGTGTCGCACGCCATCAGCGTGCACGCCGTCGACAACGAGTTCGACTACTTCACCGCCGTCGACGACCGCAAGGAGGACGCGGCGGAGACCGGCGCCGGCATGATCGGCACCATCGAGTTCAACTCGTCCACGCTGTATCGGTATGCCACGATCGACGTCGACGCGCTGCACCGTACCCTCGGCGACGCCGCCGCGACGCGGGCCGCCGTCGAAGCGTTCCTGACCGCGTTCGCCCGCAGCATGCCGACGGGGAAGCAGAACACCTTCGCGCACCGGACGTTGCCGGACGCCGTACTCGTACGGGTACGGGACACCCAGCCGATCAACCTCGTCGGCGCCTTCGAGACGGCGATCCGGGAGACGCACGCCGCCGGGCGGGTCGAGCTGGCGGCGGCCGCGCTGGCGCAGCACACCATCGCCGTCGAGAGCGCCTACGGGGAGCGGCCGGTCGGCAGTTGGGTCACCCAGGTCGGCGAGAAGACGGCGGTACTGGCCGACCTCGGCAAGGCGGTCAGCTTCAGCGAGCTGGTCACCGGGGTGGGGGAGCAGGTCACCGTGGCGCTCGGACAGCCGGCATGAGCGTGCTGCTGTTGCGGCTGGCCGGCCCGCTCCAGTCGTGGGGGTCGTCGAGCCGCTTCGCCCGGCGGGGCACCGAGATCGCGCCCACCAAGAGTGGAGTGATCGGCATGCTCGCCGCCGCCAGAGGCGTTCGGCGCAGCGAGCCGCTCACCGACCTGCTCGGCCTGGAGTTCGGCGTACGGCTGGACCAGCCCGGGCAGATCCTGCGGGATTTCCAGACGGCCCGCAGCCTCGACGGTCGCCAGAGCGCACCGCTGACCTACCGCTTCTACCTCTCCGACGCCGCGTTCCTCGGCGCGGTCGGCGGCGATCGGGAACTGCTGGACGGCCTGGCGGAGGCGCTGGCCCGGCCCCGATTCCCGCTCTACCTCGGGCGCCGATCGTGCCCGCCGGTCGGACCGATCAGCCTGGGCGTGCACGACGAGGCCCTCGACGACGCGCTGAGAGACTGGCCGTGGATCGCCGCCGAGTGGCACCGCAGGCGGGCGTCCCGCGAGGTTCTGCTGGAGGTCATCCGGGACGCCCGTCCGGGCGAGCCGGTCACCGAGACCGTGCCCGACGAGCCGGTCAGCTTCGACCCGGCGCACCGGCAGCACACCTGGCGATCCGTGCTGCGCCAGCACGTACCGGTCACGAACGACCTCGCCGAGCGGGCCGGTGTCGCCGAGCACGACCCGTTGAGCCTGCTGGGAGGCTGAGCATGTTCCTGACCCGATTCCAGATTAACCCGGCCCGGCGCAACGCTCGGAAGCTGCTCTCCTCGCCACACGCCATGCACGCGGCGGTCCGCGCGGCATTCCGCGAAGCCGAGGACTACGAGCGCGCCGGCACCCGTACGCTGTGGCGACTCGACACCCGGGCCACCGCCACCGTCCACCTCTACATCGTCAGCCCTGGCCGCCCCGATCTCACCCACCTGGTCGAGCAGGTCGGCTGGCCAACGGCCGAAAGCGAGCCATGGGTGACTCGTGACTACGACGGGCTGCTCGGCTCGCTGCATCCTGGACAGCAGTGGGCATTCCGGCTCACCGCCAACCCGACCCACAGCGGGCGCAAGACCGCCGACGCCAAGGAGACACAGCGCTTCGGCCACCTGCGCGAACCCGAGCAGCTCGGATGGCTGGCCAGCCGGGCGGACCGGCACGGCTTCGCCCTGGCGACCCAGCACGACGGCCGGCCCAATCTGCGGCTGCACCGGCGCCACACGCAGACGTTCAAGCGCGGCCTGGGCACCGTCACCCTCACCACGGCGACCTATGACGGCATCCTCCAGGTCACCGATGCGTGCGCCTTCCGCCGGGCGTTGACCAGCGGAATCGGGCATGCCAAGGCGTACGGCTGCGGCCTGCTCACCCTCGCGCCCGCCCAAACCGCCCCGTGAAGATCCCCGGTGTCCCACCGGCGGAACTGGCGGACCTCAACCGTGCCCAGGACCGGCTCAGCTTTCTCTACCTCGAACGCTGCGTCATCCACCGCGACAGCAACGCGATCACCGCCACCGACGACAAGGGTGTGGCCCACATCCCGGCCGCCACCCTCGGCGTCCTGATGCTCGGACCCGGGACCAGCATCACCCAACAGGCGATGATGCTTCTCGCCGACAACGGTGCCACTGCGGTCTGGGTCGGCGAGCAGGGCGTCCGCTACTACGCGCACGGACGCCCGCTCGCCCGATCCAGCCGGTTGCTCGTGGCCCAGGCCGCTGCGGTCTCGCAGCGCGACCGGCGGCTGCGGGTGGCCCGAGAGATGTATCGGATGCGCTTTCCGGGTGAGGACACCAGCGCCCTCACCATGCAGCAACTGCGGGGCAAGGAAGGGGCCCGGGTACGCCGCTGCTACCGCGAGCACGCCAAGCGCACCGGCGTGACCTGGAACAACCGGGAGTACGACCCGGACGACTTCGGTGGCAGCGACCCCGTCAACCAGGCGCTTTCCGCCGCGCACGCCTGCCTGTACGGCATCGTGCACGCCGTCATCGTCGCCATCGGCGCCTCACCCGGCCTCGGCTTCGTGCATACCGGCCACGATCGATCCTTTGTCTACGACATCGCTGACCTCTACAAGGCTGACATCACCATCCCAGTCGCCTTCGACATCGCCGCCAGCGGCTCCACCGACGTCGGCGGTGACACCCGTCGTGCCGTCCGGGACCGAGCCCATGGCGGTGCCCTCCTCGACCGCTGCGTACGCGACATCCGGACACTGCTGCTCGGCCCCGCTCCCGCCGGACCGATCGACGAGCAGCGGCTCGACGAGGAGCCGGAAGGCGGCACCGTACGCCTGTGGGACGAGGAGGGCTACGAACTCGCCGGCGGACGGAACTACAGCGACGAGGTGGACTTCTGATGACCGTCATCATCCTCACCGCCTGCCCCGAAGGGCTGCGCGGCCACCTGACGCAATGGCTGCTGGAGATCTCCGCCGGGGTTTACGTGGGACACGTCAACAGCCGGATCAGGCACCGGCTCTGGGCCAAGGTCGTCGAGATGGCGGGACCTGGCCGAGCGCTGCTCGTCTATCAACATCCGGGGGAGCAACGGTTGTGTTTCGAGGTGCACGACCACCACTGGAAGCCGGTCGACTTCGACGGGATCACCCTGATCCGCAGACCGACGGAGCGAAGCACGTACAACCCTGCTCTGCCAAGAGGCTGGAGCAAGGCGTCGAAGCGCCGTCGGTTCGGACGGCGGGGCCCAGCGGGCAGGGACACCACGGCGGCCAGCCCAAGACAAAGTGAAGAAAAAGCCGAGAGTTGATCTACGGAGCCCCAGGTCAAGAAGCCTGCTCCCCGCGCACGCGGGGGTGAACCCTGTGGGAGTCGATCAAGGATCGGCAAGTCAGACTGCTCCCCGCGCACGCGGGGGTGAACCCGTTGCGGAGCCCTGCCGGCCAGCTGCCGGCCCCTGCTCCCCGCGCACGCGGGGGTGAACCCGGTCCACCCGTTCGTCCGCAGCTTCGGCACCTCTGCTCCCCGCGCACGCGGGGGTGAACCGGCGGTGACCCGATGAGCCGGCAGCAGTGGGCCCTGCTCCCCGCGCACGCGGGGGTGAACCGCATTGCCGACTCGACGTCACGTGCGGCTCGCTCTGCTCCCCGCGCACGCGGGGGTGAACCGTCGGTGGAGAACCGCACCTGGACTACCAAGTTCTGCTCCCCGCGCACGCGGGGGTGAACCGGAACCGCCCGGTCGAGGCAGCGCCGACAAAGCCTGCTCCCCGCGCACGCGGGGGTGAACCCGGCGCGGGCAACCGCCAGACAACGCAGTCCGGCTGCTCCCCGCGCACGCGGGGGTGAACCTGACCAGCTCGACCCGGCCGCCGCCGCCGCCGACTGCTCCCCGCGCACGCGGGGGTGAACCCCGGTTCGGTGTCGGCCGGGTCGCCAGCGATGACTGCTCCCCGCGCACGCGGGGGTGAACCCGGGGAACCTACGCGCTCTTGCGGTGCCGTCCACTGCTCCCCGCGCACGCGGGGGTGAACCCGACGGCCGGCGCGCTGGGCCCGGTGACCAGTACTGCTCCCCGCGCACGCGGGGGTGAACCCCAGCCGTGCCACGCCGACGTCCTGCTGGAGATCTGCTCCCCGCGCACGCGGGGGTGAACCCAGGGCCGGGCAGGACGGCGGCAGCAGCCGGCGCTGCTCCCCGCGCACGCGGGGGTGAACCGGCGGCCGTCGCCGGCGGGCCGGTCGTCCACATCCTGCTCCCCGCGCACGCGGGGGTGAACCCGACCTCGGCGACCGGCTACTCATCGGCGACCGCTGCTCCCCGCGCACGCGGGGGTGAACCCGCGGCGGGCAGGTTCTTGACGATGACCGGGCCCTGCTCCCCGCGCACGCGGGGGTGAACCCAGTCGGGCGGACCCGACTTCGGGCAGCTGCACCTGCTCCCCGCGTACGCGGGGGTGAACCGGCGGGTCGGGGAAGCATGGCCGGCCGGATGGTCTGCTCCCCGCGCACGCGGGGGTGAACCTCCCATGAGCGAGCCCCAGCGGCGACCCGGACGCCTGCTCCCCGCGCACGCGGGGGTGAACCGGAGCGGCGGACGATCTCGGTGATCGCCACGCCCTGCTCCCCGCGCACGCGGGGGTGAACCCTCGACGGCCGCACGCTGGGACACGGGCCGGTCCTGCTCCCCGCGCACGCGGGGGTGAACCGGGATGGAGAAGTTTGCCTCGGGTGCCCGCCGTCTGCTCCCCGCGCACGCGGGGGTGAACCGCAGATCGAGGCCCTGGCCGCGCTGTCCGACGACTGCTCCCCGCGCACGCGGGGGTGAACCCCACTCCAGCCCGAACACGACGCAGGGCTACGACTGCTCCCCGCGCACGCGGGGGTGATCCCCCGGGTCGCGCCCGGCGGCGAGGTGGAGACGCCTGCTCCCCGCGCACGCGGGGGTGATCCCCAGGAAGCCTTCAAGGACCCCGAGATCGAGGCCTGCTCCCCGCGCACGCGGGGGTGATCCGACGTGACGGAGGAACAGGAGGAGGGACAGTGACTGCTCCCCGCGCACGCGGGGGTGATCCCCACGACTGGGCGCTGGAAGCCAGCAGCGTCGACTGCTCCCCGCGCACGCGGGGGTGATCCGCAGACCCGGGCGCTCGCGTCGATCCGCTGGCCCTGCTCCCCGCGCACGCGGGGGTGATCCGTAGCGGACGATCAGCGTCGCGCCGTACGCTCCCTGCTCCCCGCGCACGCGGGGGTGATCCCGCCTTGCTGTACAGCGGCAGGTACTCGCCGACCTGCTCCCCGCGCACGCGGGGGTGATCCCGCGGCGAGCACGATCAGCCGCGTCGGCCTGTCCTGCTCCCCGCGCACGCGGGGGTGATCCCCGATCAGCCGGCGCAGACCGGTCCGGGCACCGCTGCTCCCCGCGCACGCGGGGGTGATCCTGCTGCTCGAACGGCTCCACGCCATGCGCGAACCTGCTCCCCGCGCACGCGGGGGTGATCCCGGCAAGGCGTACGTCACGATCCAGGTCCGGGGCTGCTCCCCGCGCACGCGGGGGCGATCCTGCGCCCGGCAGACGAACCGGTCGCGGACCAGTCTGCTCCCCGCGCACGCGGGGGTGATCCGTAGTGCCGTCATGGTGGATCTCCCCCCCATCCTGCTCCCCGCGCACGCGGGGGTGATCCCGTGGCGAGGTTGAGACCCGGGGGAATCTCCTCCTGCTCCCCGCGCACGCGGGGGTGATCCGTCGACGTAGCAGGGGGGACCAGGTGAACCTAGCTGCTCCCCGCGCACGCGGGGGTGATCCCGCCCCGTTCCGACGGCGCGCTCCAGGTACGGGTGTGGCGAATCCTGCGGGGCCGACCTGTCCGCTCGCATAGGTACAGCCTGTCCGTTGCGGGCGACCGGTCAGGTCGGCTGAACGGGCCGCCGCGCGGCCCATGCCGAAAGGGTCCGGAACCCGGGTGTCTCGGTCGGATGCACGCTTCTGCTCGATGTGCAGGTAATCGTCGAGCCTGGACGAACTCAGCTCATTGCCGACTTCCACCGCAGACGGGACACATCCCAGGGGCCGCACTTCTCGGACAAGAAGGATTGATCTCACCCTGGCAGATCGGGGGTAGAGAGTTGAGTCATCCGCATGCTTCAATAAACATGTATCGTCCCCTTCGGAAGGCGACGGCCATGCGATATCGTGGATCAGTTCGTTGTCGCTTCGATTTCGCTGATGACCACAGTTCCTACTGGAGCACTCAGATCGGCGACCGGGCGCGCAAGCGGGTGAACCCGGCCGAGCGCAGCGGAAGAAGCACCGAACCCCGTGACCCACGCTACGCGGGCCACCTGCGATTCGCAGCCTCCACCGACGATCTGCACAGGTCACGGCTCCAATAATCGATCCGGCAACGACTTCGGGTAAGCGACGGCCTGGAACCTGGTCGGCCAGAAGGACCTGATCCGACGCCAGGGCCGACGGTCAGCTCCGTTTGCGTGCTGGATCTGCTGCGGTTCAGGGCACCTGGACCGATTCGTAGATGCGAAGTATTTAATCAATGGCCAGGTCGCCCTGACCATGCCCGCGAACCCGAATGGGGATTTGCAGATGGCCAACCTGCGGGGTTACCTGGACTCTCTGAGCGCCACGAATCAGGTGCTGATCCCGGCGGATATCGACACGGTGCTGCGGTCGGTGGATCAGGTGACGGTCCGACCAGGGACACCGATCACCCTCGACGGCCGGATCGTGGCCAACCCGGCGCTGCCCGGTTTCCTCAGTTTCACCCTCGCCACCGGCCGCCCCGTCGTGGTGACCGTGGTGGGAAACCAGAACAACTGGAGCGTGGACATCGCCCTGCTGGGCACGGCGGACCCGCTGTTCTATCTCCCGACCACGCCGGCGCTCCTGCCTGCGGAGCCGCGTTCGGGCGGCACGGGCGCGGGCCGGCAGGAGTGGCTGGAGCCGGTGGCCGGACGGCTGCGGGTGGAAGGCGAGCTCGTCGTACGGGTGACGGGCATCGCGGGGCAGGCGGCGCGGATGCGGTTACTGCCCAAGGGCTTGAGCGAAGACGAACTGATCACGGTACGACTCGACCCGCCGGCGATGCTGTTCGGCACCACCGGCGTCGGCATGTCCTTCACCGGCGGCGTCATTCTGATCGACGACAACCCGACCATGTCCCCAGCCGGCCAGGATCCGGCGTGGCGCGGCCTGTCGATTCCGGAGCTGAGCCTGTACGTGCCGCGGGGCGTTCCGCTCGGCGGCGGCACCAAGGTCACCGCCAGCCTGTCGATGACCAGCCCGGCCGGGGTGGATGCGACGGCAACCGTACGGCTGCCGTCGGCCGATGGCCGTCCCGAGCTGACCGCCACCGTGGAGTGGCGGGACCCGGCCGCGACCCGGCTCGGCGATCTGATCCCCACGCTCGTCGACATCGTGGCGGTGCTGCCGATCGACGGCATGACCGTGCCCGCCGTGGGCGAGGAGCTGACCGTCGGCGGCGGTGCCCCGACCCGGATCCGGGTCCGCTACAGCCGCGATCCCCGGCAGAACCCGGTCGTCGTCGGGTTCACCGCGGCCCTCGAAGCCGACGGTGACCAGGGGCTGATCTCCGTACGCGCCACCCCGCAGTCGTCCGTGGCGCCCAAGGCGGTCGTCACCGCCGCGGCACTGGCCACCGCGGTCATGGCCGACGCGCCGAAGCCGCCACCACGACCCGGTGACGACGGCAGCGGCGCGCTGGTGCACGACCTGCTCGTCGCCGCACTCGGACTCAGCACCGTGCTCACCCAGCAGGGTCAGGTCGTCGTGCACGGAGTGACCATCGGCTACTCCACGGCCTCGGTATTCGACTTCACCGTCGACTACAGCGCCGACATCGTGGTCAAGCCGCTCACCGTCGGCGGCGGCAATGGGTTCGGGGTGAGCATGGACCCGGCCCGGCCGATGCGGGTGCGCTTCCACGGGGTGCGGCTGCGGGTCGACATGAACGCCACCGGGCTGGACCGCTACACCCTCGACTACCGTTCGTCGCGGGTGGATGTCGAGGACCCGGGTGGGTGGCAGGTCGAGCACCTCGGGTCGCTGTTCGACGTGCTGGGCACCCGGTCGGGCAAGGGCTCGACGTGGTTCGAGGTGGATCTGGCCTTCGCGCTGGACCTCGGACCGGTACGGGTCGAGGGCGCCACCATCCGGGCCACCGTGCACGGCGGCTCGCTCGACGTCACCCTGCGCGGGCTGGCGGTGACGCTTGCCTTCCCAGGCGCGGGTGGTGGTCTGGACGTCATCGAGGGGAGGGGCCAGCTCAAGATCCTGTCAGATGCCGCGACCGGCCGCCCGATCACCGACATCCGGTTGGCCGCGAGCATCCCGCCGCTCAACCTCGCCGCCGACGCGTACCTGATGACCGCCGACCACGGCCCCGACGGCAACCAGATCCTGGTCGTGTTCGCCATCGACCTGCCCGGACCGGTGCCCCTGGGACCGACCGGCCTCGGTGTGTTCGGCTTCATGGGTGTCTTCGGCGCCAACACGGCGATCGCGCTGCCACCCGGCGACGACATGGTCGCCCAGCAATTGTCCTGGGATCCGCGCCGCAGCGGTCACACCCGGTTCGATCCGGGCAGCACGACCCTGGGCATCGGCGCCGTGCTGGGCACCGTACCCGACCTGGGATTCACCTTCTCCGCCCGGGCGATGTTCGCGTTGAGCGTGCCCGATGTGGCGATCAACGCCAGTCTCAAGGGAAGCCTGTTCGCCCCGAGGGCACAGCTCAGTGAGGTCGGCTCCCCGCCGGGCGGAGACCCGATCAACTACCTGGGCGTGCTGGCGTACGGCGACGACGGGCTCACCATGGGGCTGCGCGGCAGTTACCGCGTACCGGTGCTGTTCGAGCTGACCGTGCCCATCGGTGCGCATTTCCCCAAGCGCGGCAAGAACTGGTTCCTGCGGGTCGGCGGCGACGACAAGCACGGTCGGGGCGCCCCGGTGCTGCTGACGATCCTGCCGGACATCCTCGACGAGCACGCCTGGGCGTTTCTCATGATCGACGGCGCCGGCCTGCCCGACCTGTTCGAGGATGGCCGTGGCCTCGACGGCTTCGCCGTCGGAATGGGCGCCAGCTGGCACCGGAACCTGCGGTTCGGTCCGCTGGGCCTGGAGATGTCCGCGTCACTCGTCGCCGGGATCGGGACCATGCCGTACCCCGACGAGCGGGGGCAGTCACCGATCATCGCCGCCGAGGGCCGGCTGGCCGGCTCCCTCGACCTCGGGCCGGTGTCGGTCGCCGCGAGTACGACCCTGAGGGTGCAGGTCGGGCCGGGCGTCCGCTACCTGGTCGACTTCCGCGTCTGCGGCGAGGTCGATCTGTGCTTCTTCTCCATCGGCGGCTGCGTGGACTTCCACCTCGGCGACGAGCCCGGCCCGCCGCCGGTCCCGATGGTCAGCCCGCTGACCGGGGTCGCGTTGATGGACCGCAACGGTCGTACGGTCGCCGCGGCGGCCACCAACCCCGACGACGCGCCGGTGGTGTGGCCGGACGTGGTACCGACGTTGGCCTTCACCGTCGGCCCGCCATCCGAGACGTACTCCATCGGTCCGTTCCGGATCGTCGACACGTTCTCCGGCAGCGGTGAGGTCGGCACCGCCGACCTGCGGTACCGGTACCTGCTGAGGCAGTTGTCCATGGTCAGCGTCACGGACGACGGCGAGGTGCCGGTGCCGAACAACCCGGACGCCACCTGGTGGATCCCGGCCGTGGACCAGAGGTCGCCCAACCCGCTGACCACCGCGCGGCATCTCAGCCTGCTCTCCACCGACCCGGTTCCGTGGATCCAGACCCTGGCCGACGGCGGTGAGAACCTGCCGGAGGACCCGCTGATTCCGCTGCGCGACCTGTGCGGGCCGGCGGTTCTCGCCCAGGCCGGATGGCTGCTCGGCACCGATGCCAAAGGCACCGCGGTCGGCTGGGAGATACCGCCGGAGGCGTTGCCTGCCAACCGATTTCGCTCGCGGCTTTCGGCGCGGGTGGCGGTCACCCTGGACGACGAGCCGCTGAGGGCGTCCTGGTTCGCCTCGCGCGGGCTGCCCGCCCCGATGCACTCCGGCGGCCCTCGGCAGATTTCCGGGGGCGTGTCCACACCGGACCGGGTCTTTTCCGGCGGGCTGGTCCTGCCACACCCACTTCAGGGCGAGTGGCGGCAGGTGACCGGTGCGCCGATGCTCGCACTCGCACAGTTCACCTTCGACGGTGAGATCTCCCAGCCCCGGCTCTGGCTCAGGGTGCGGGCGACCGCGACGGAGGACGCGATCCGGGTGTTCTCGTTGAACTCCAGCATCGAGTGGACCCGTGTGCAGACCCTCAACCCGAGCCCCAGCCACCGGGTCTACTGCTACACCCCGCCGTCGAACCTGACCGATACCGGCTTCCGGCTGTTCTACTACGCCCGCAGCCGGGTCGAGGTGCTGGGCGTACGCGGGATCACCTCCGCGGCGCAGAACGCGGCGAACGTCGTCGACGCGGGCCGGTGGCAGGCGGCTACCGCGGGCACCGTAGCGTCCTGGCGGTCGCTGGACGACGACACCAACCTGTTGTTGCCCGACACCCTCTACAAAATCACCAACACGATCGTGGTGCACGCTCCTGGGGAGCCTGAGCCGACGGTCCTGCCGAGCACGGACTACTACTTCCGGACCGCACCGGAAACCGGTACGAAGACGGCGTCGCCACAGTTCGCGGCGAGCGTCTTCGCGCCGATTTTCCGGGCCGTCGACCGGTTCGACCCGAGCTACCTCGAGCGATACCTGCTGGGTTACGTGCCCGGCGACGGCACCCGGTTCTGGTACCACGACGACCCGGTCGCGGCGAGCTTCAGCCGCAACCACATCACCGCACTGGCCCGCCGCTACGAGTACGACACGCTGCTCCGGCTGCGCCGTACCGACACCCCGCCCGAGGCGGCTGCACCGCCCGACCCGGTCACCGCGCGGCTGGTCGCGCTGATCGGGGCCTGGCAACTCAGCCGGGCCGACCAGCGGCTACACGCGCTCGCGTTGGCATCGGGCGGGGCGTGCCGGCGCCCGGCTGTCGGGGCGTCGCTCGTGCCCGAGGTGCCGCTGGAGCCGCGCGCGACCTACGACCTGGCCGTCTGGTTCCGCAAGCGCGGACAGCTCAGCGGTGGCGTTGGCCTGCCCGGCGTGGTGTTCACGACCTCCCGCTACGCCTCCCCTCTCGAACAGTTCGCCGACCTGGGCCTCGTGGGCACCGGAACCCCCGGCATGGCGGGTGACCTGGCCGTGGCGGCACCCACGACACTGCCGCCGCCCGGCACCGGCGACGGCCTGCTCGCCCGCGTACTGCGCGATCTCGGTCTCGACCTGCGCCCGGCGCCCCGGGCCAGGACGAGCGCGCTGTGGATCCGCAGTGGCTCCGGTTGGCTGCTCTCCGGGGTGCTGCTGGAGTCGCCGGAGCCGTTGGAGCGGCTGGACATGGGCCGGGAACCCGGTGCCGACGGGGACGCCCCGCCACGGGTCCGGCTGTTGTCGCTGAGCGCCCCGAACGCCTTCGGCCAGGTGTGGCGGGACAGTTCCGGGTGCCGGGTGCTGCTGCGTACGGTCTCGCCCGCGGTGCCAAGCTACGGACTGCGGCTGGCAATCGAGGAGAACCGGCCCGTCGCCACCGGTGGCACCAGCACGGTGACCACGTACCTGACCGGCTCCTGCAACACCACACCCCGCTTCGCCGAGGAGATTTGATGTCGGACAAGGGATTCTCGCGTCGAAGCCTGCTCGGCGGGGCGGTGGCCAGCGGTGTGGTGTCGGTGGTGCCCGGGAGCCCTGCCGCTGCCCAGCGGCCGGACATCGAGGCCACGGCCGCCGGCCGGTCGACGGCGGCGCCGGCACAGCTGCTGCGCGCGTCGGCGATCACCACGGCGGGCGACCCCTGGCTGCCCGACGGCACGCACCTGCGGGTCAACCTCGCGCCACGCCTGGGATTCCCGCTGCATCCACTCACCGCGTTCCGCATCGACGTCGTGCCGGTCTACACCCGACCGGACAAGCTCGAATCGTCGACGACCCACGTCTGGCTGAACGCCGACCTGTCCGTTGCCGCCACCGGCGGCGGGATCCGGCACACCAGTGCCAGTGACACGCACTACCTGGTGATCCACGGATGGCAGCCGACGTTCCGGGCGGTCCGATGCTGCTTCGTCCGGCTGCTGACCCAGTCGGGCAGCGCCTTCCGGGTCGAGGTGCTGGACCCGGCGACCGAGCTGCCGGACGCCGATCCCAGGGTGCTGGCCAGCCGCGGCGCGGCGCCGTACGAATTCGGCGGCACCGACATCACCCTGCTACGGGTCAGCGGTGCGGGCGCGATCGACCTGGTCGAGATCGTCAGTACCGAGTCGCCGTACATCGCGATCGATCCCGCTCGGGCGGTCTCCTTCGGCCTGCCGCGCGGCGCCGGTCCGTGGTACGTGCCCGACCCGACCACCGATCCGGCGACCGCGGCCCGGATTCGGGTGGAGCAGGGCGCGGCCAAGCGGATGGGCCCACCGGATCGCCCCGACGGCACGGTGACCGCGCTGACCCCGGCCGACGAGGTGAACCGGGTGCAGGCCCTGTCCAGCGCACCGTCGGGTCTGGACTACTGGCTGGAGCGGTGTTTCACCGACCCGGCGACACCGCCGGTGGACACCGCCGTCAGCCTCGCCGGTGGCCCGGTCCCCGCCGCCTCCGGTGCGATCTCCCCGCTCTCCGCCCTGCTCGCCTCGGCGGTCGACCCGGCAATCGCCCGGCACCTCGGACTGGCTACCCGGGTGGACCCGCCGACCGGTTCGGCGGTGTGCACCCTGTGGATGGTCGCCGGACTGTGGCTGCTGCCGCTGGACCGGTCATCCGACGGCGGCACGCTACGCTCGCTCATCACCGGCTTCCCACCACCGGCCTCCGTCGTGTCCGCACTGTACGACCGGTATCCCGGCCTGTCGGCGCTGGTCGCCGAGCGGCTGGCCCAGCTGCGGGCGGCCCATCCCGCCGACGGCTGGACCGCGGTACCGCTGATGGTGCCGGCCGTCGCGGCCAAGGCCACGCCGGACCGGCCCGCTCCGCCCCGTACGCTCGCCCTGCCGCAGAGCACCTGGCGGGTGACCACCGGCCAGCGGCTCTGGACCCAACGGATCCCACTGGTGGGGCCGGCGGCCGGTGGCATGCTCGGCCTCGCCAGGCTGACCCCAAGCCCGGTCTCGCTACACGACACGATCCGGGTCGGATCAGTGAACCGGGCGCGTGCCGTGGTCGCCCACTGGGACAGGTACAACAACGATGCGGGCTCGGTCACCGACCTCGCGGTGCCCGGCCAGTCCGCGTCCTGGGGGCTGTGGCGGGCCGACGAGTTCGGTCGGTGGAGCGACCGGGCGGTGGTCAGCGGGCAGGCGCCACCCACGGCCGGGCCGCCCACGCCCACCGTGGAGGCCGAGTTCCAACCCGCTGCCCGGGACGGCGGGCTCCAGCCACGGTCGCCCGGGGCACTGCGGATCCGGATCGGCGTGCCCGGTCGCACCCTGCCGGGCCGGTTGCCCTCCCGGGACGTGATCGGCCCCGGCGGGGCGCCGGTGACGCTCGCGCTGCTGACGGTGGATGGCGTGGAACAGCCCGCGGTACCGGTACCGGCGGGCGCGTCATCGGTCGTGGCGACCGTCGCGGTACGCGAGTTCGGCGTCGGCGAGACGGCGGCGATCCCCGTGCTCGCCAGTCTGGTGGACGCGGCCGGTCAGACCTCCGAACCCGCCCAGGTCGAGCGTACGGTGCACGACCCCCGGGCCTACGCCCCGCTGCACGTCGCACCGACCCTGCTGTTCGCCACCGAGCAGGACCCGATGGGCGACAGTGAGGTCGGCCTCGAGTGGAGTGGCGGCGCGTGGGGATACCGGGTGTACCTGGGCGACGAACGCAGGCTGGGCGGCACGGGCAGCGGACAGCGGTGCGGACGGGCGGCCGAGGTCTGGGCGCGGTCGGGCGAACTGACCGACCGTCGCCGGTTCAGCCTGGTCACACCGAAACCACTGCGGGCCGCGTCGGACGGCGTGGTGCGCTTTCGCCACCGACTGCCCGGGTCGCTGCGCAACGTACAGTTCGTCCGGGTGGTGCCGGTGACCAGTGCCGGTGTCGAAACCGCCTTCGAGACCTGCGGACTGACGCCGGTCGCGGTGCCCGTACCGGACCGGCCGCCGGCGCCGGTCGTGCGGGTACGACCGCGCACGGACGGCCGGGTGGACGTCACCATCACCGTGACCGGGCTCCGTGACGACCTGCTCGCCGGGCTCACCGAGCCGCCACAGGCCCGGCTGCGCCGTGGTCGCCTCGCCAACAGCGACCCCGAGTACGTCCCCGTCGTGCAGACCGGGATCTCGCTCACCCGTGACGCCGACGGGGCCTGGTCGGCCACCGTCGTCGACGGCCCGGCCACGGGCTTTCCCGGTTACGTCCGGCTGACCTGGCTGGCCGAGGTGCGGTACCCGGCCGAACCGCACCTGCCCGTGGGCACCCTGCCCGCCGACAGTCAGATCCATCTGATCGGGGGCGGTCAACCGGGCCCACAGGTGTCCGGCTGGGGCCCGGTCTCCCCGCCCGCGAGCACACTGCTCACCCCCGAAACCCCGCTCGTGCCCCGGGCCACGGTCCGGTGGGGCACGTACAACGAGATCGCCGTGACCAATACGCCGATTTCCCACCGGCACGCGATCGCGCCACACCGACTCGAGGTCCACCGAATCTACCCGCCCGGGTCGTACCCGAGCGTCGCCCTGCCCCCGGTACCGATCACCGGCACGACGACCGTGGTACGCGACACCGCCATCAGCCCTCGCCCGCTCAGATACGCGGTGGTGATCATCGACCCGATCAACCGGTCCACACCCCCCGTGTACGTTCAGTGAACCTTTTTCAACCTGGACCGCGCGGCGCTCATGCACCGCGTCCGACCTTGCGGTCCGTCGGACCGCAAGGGGAGGTTGAAAAAGGTTCAGTAACCAGCTCGCCGGCCGGGCGGTGGTCGGCGACGCCATGCGGAGCCGGCAGCGTGTGCGTGACCTGGCCGCCGGCCCGCTGCACCGCCGTGTCGGGCGTGTCCTGGAGCATTCAGGACCGGTCGGCTGGGCGGTCAGACACGAGCTCTACGAGATCGCTGCTTCCGTCAAGGAACTGCGGCTGCCTTCTCGGCCTTGAACAGGCATCATGGGGTCCATGACCGCCTATTGGATCAACACGTTCACCGCCATCCATGATGAGGCCAGGCTTGCGCGCTACGTTGAGTTGGCCGGTCCGGCGATGCGGGCGGCAGGCGGGGTGTTCCTCGCCCGCGGCAACCCAGTGCACGTGTTGGAGGGATCCGCCGCTCTGCGCACAACGGTCATCCGCTTCGATAGCGCAGATGCCGCCGTCGCCGCCTACCGCAGCCCGGCATACCAGGAGGCGCTCGCGGCGCTCGGCGACGGCGCCGAACGCGACATTCGCATTCTGGATGGGGTAGAGGACTGACCTGCTTCAAGAGCTGCTCGACGTTTGTCAGAGGCCGCTGCGCGAGCTTGGCGCCGGCGGCTCGGTGCGTGCTTGGCTGGGCGGGGACGTTGTCAGTCGACGTCGGTGACGTGTTGTTGCCCGCTGCGTTGGATGCGCCGGCGGCGCGCTCAACGCCTGGCGTCGGGCCGCCGAGACACTGGCCGGCTCCAGGGTCGCGCACGACGCGGCCGTTGTCGCGGCGCTGAGGGCCGGCCTGCCGGCATGACTCCGGGCCCGCCGTGCGGCGGGGCCCGGAGACAGCGAAACTACAGGGACTGGGGTACGGGCAGAACGCGATCGCCACGCCCCGGCTGGTTATGTTGGAGGCGCGGGTCGAAACGGCCGGGACGTCGGCCGGAGGGCCGTTGAAGGGATAGGCGGCGTAGAACCGGTATCCGCGACCGCCCGGACCGTCCGGGTGGCCGACACCCTGCTCCCCGCGCACGCGGGGCTCGAGCGAAGTGGGTCTGCGCCCGTGATTACTCCTCGCGCTCCGGCACGTTGCCTATCGTCGTTTCGGATTGAGCGGTGTTGGCGAGCATTTGGTGGAGTCGGGTTCGGAGTCGGGTCGAGCCTGGGATCAGTGCGGTTTGTCGGATGGCTTCCTGCGTGTCGGTGTGCGCCTGCGCGGTGTCGCCGAGCAGGTATCGGGCGTGGGCAAGGTCGATGTGGCTGTGGGCGCGTTCGCGGCGCTGGTGGGGACGGTAGGTGGTGAGTGCGGCGAGGGCTTCGGTTCCGGCGTGGTTGGCAAGGTCGTCGGCGTGCCCGGAATGGACGGTCGCAAGGTGTAGGTAGGTGGTGGCCGCTTCGCGGCGTAGGTCGGCGTCGCTCGGATGGAGGGTGTGATGGTGTGGCGGGTCGTCGTCGGATTCGATGTGGAGGTTCGCGGCGAGGTCGAGCATGCCGCGTACTTCGCTGAGTCTGTTGGTGGGTTCGGCGGCGAGGATGTGTGCTTTGAGGTTCCAGAGCATGGCTCTGGTCCGGGTGTGTTGCCCGGGCAGGATGCTGATGGCGTGGTCGACCAGTCGTAGGGCGGCCTGGGGATGGTCGAGGGTGTGGAGGTGACGGGCCATGTCGGCGAAGATGACCACTGCGGTGAGGGGTGCGTGGTGGTGGGTGGATTCACGGGCGGCATGGAGTCCGTAGGTGAAGTAGTGCTGTGCTGGTCCGTCGAGGCCGGCGTCGTGGGACATGCGGCCGACCGCTGCGGCGAGCGTGGCGATCGCCGCGAGGAGCCGGTTGCCGGTGGTGGTGTCGTAGGTGGCCTGGTGGAGTAGGTCGACGGCGGTTTTGAGGTGTCCGATCGCCGCGTCGCGGGCCAGCGCCCCGCCAAACTCCTGGTCGTACTCGGCCAGTCGGATCGTTGCGGCTTCGACCGCATCGACGGCCGACGCGTCGATGCGGTCGGTGCGGTCGGTGCGGTGGTTGTCGGGGACGGGTAGTCCGATGGTGTCGGCCTCGTGCCAGCGAATGGTCGCGTCGGCGTACGCGGGTCCGGCGACGACGGGTACCAGGCTGGTCAGGGTGGAGGTGGTGCAGAGGATGTCGCGGCGCACGAGGGTTGCGAGTTCTTGCAGGGTGCGTGTGGCGACGATTGGGTGATGGTGGGCGGGGAGTGGTGGGTTGCCGTTGCGGGTGTGGGGCCAGATGAGCGGTGGCGTTATGTCGGCGCCCCAGGCGGTGGCGAGGACTTCGGCGAGGAGGTCGGGTTGGTCGCTGTCGCGACCTTGGAGCCAGCGTTTGACGCATTTGTGGTCGTAGCCGAGGTCGAGGCCGTACTTCTTTCGTCCGAGGTCGTTTATCGCGGTGGCGACGTGCGTCATGGTGGTGTACCCCGATCCGTTGATCAGAACGGCGAGTACCTGGTTGGTCACGTCTGCCGGCAAGAACATCAGTAAGCTTCTCCATCACGTCACGAGCACGGACAGGACAAGGGCAAGGGGTGACGGCTGCGCGGCTGCCAGCTACGGCCATCCGACCGGCGCGGCCGAGAGGTGGTCCTGCGAATAGGCGACGTGAGTGCTGCTGAGCGGCGCATCCATCAGACCAACGACGAGCTGTTCAGCCGGACCGCCGCTGCACTGGTCCGGCGCTGACTCGAGGTCGGCCGCCGCGGTCACACGTCGGTTTGCCAGCTCGGCCCAGTCGACCGCCGGGACGGTATCCGCGTCGGCCCGCTTGGCAACGTACGGTGCCGTCACGGTGTCGACACTGGTTCCCCGCGCATCCGTGGGACAGTAGGTCGCCAACACCGCCAGTGCCGACGACTGCTCCACCCTCCCGGGGCGCCAGGAACCACCACGGTAAACCCAGACACGATCACCCGGTCCGTAGGCACTCGCTGTAGGAATCTCGGTATCAGGGCGCTCGTCCGGTCGGACGGTGGGTCGTGGCATCATCTCGATCACCTTCCGCTCTGTTTCATAGTCGTTGCCGGTTGGACTGACGGTCGTATCAAGGGCTTGGATATCTCGGCGCCATGAGTGGTGACACCAAGATCAGTTTCTGTGGGCGTGGTCGCCGGTCCAGGGTTCGGCAACGGTCGTGTTTTGACGTCAGAGTCTTGCGGTGCGTCGTGCGCAATCGAAAGCGCGCCGGAGGGTCGCAGTCAGGACATTGAGCGGACGTTTGTCGACTCGTCTCGTCTCCGTCTGGCCCGATGCCCTACCGTGGACTGCGTGGTAACGGCCCTGCACCCCACTCTGCTTAGTCGCCTCGTACGAGAGGGGCGCTGGACGATAGAGGAAACGTGTGCCGCGTTCGAGCGAACCGCCCGTGAGCTGGGCGAAGACGTAACCCTCTCCATCCGGCAGCTTCGCCGCTGGATGGACGGCAAGGTCGGCCGGCCGCGCCAAGCAGCGCAACGAGTCGCCGAGGCGTTCTGGGGATACCCGTTTGAGACGTTGGTAGGTCCGGTGGAAGCCATGTCGCAGGCACTGGCGGCACCGGCTCAGGACCGCCTACTGTCAAGGAGCGTGTCTCACCTGACGCGAGGCGATCTCGAGGATAGTGTTGTGGACCGACGGGCATTCTTTTCGGCTTCTCTGGCTGTCGGCGCAGGTGCCGCCTTCCCCGCCAGCCTGCTGGCTTCAGGCTACGGTGCCATGACCGCAGGGGACTGGCTCGCCGTCGCCTTCGAGTACGGCCATGCCTACCCGACGAGATCGAAGTCCCAGTTGCTCGTGGAGCTTGGCCATGATCTCGCAGCGTTGCTGCGTGTTATTGAATCGGCGCCGGATGGGCCACGACGAGCGGATCTGTGCGAGGCCGCTGGACGTCTCGCTGGCATCCTGGGCATGGCGTGCACTGATGCTGGGCACCCCCGCGAAGCCCGACACGCCTGGCTGCTCGGAAGGCGTTACGCGCACGCTAGCGGCTCGGCTGAGCTTTGTCTATGGACGCGGGGGCAGGAGGCAATCGCGGGGTTCTATGCGAGTCGACCTCCGGCCGTCATTCTTTCGCTCACCGATGAAGCGCTTGCCACGATCGAAGGTGGTGAAGGTGGCAACCGCAGCGTGGGGCATGGACTTTTGCTCGCTGCCAGAGCGCAGGCACTGGCCCTGCTGGGAGACAAGCTCGGTGCCATCAAGTGTTTGGATGCCATGGCAATGACAAGATCAACGAGCACGGACGCTGCACCGGTCTTTTCGTGGGGCGATCGGCACGTCCTTCATAGCCGTTCTTTTGTCTACTCGACTGCGGGCCCATTGAATGAGGCGGAACGAGCGCAGGATCTAGCGGTACAAGCATATCGACCCGACCAGACTCTTGGTCGAGCCCAGGTCGAGATGCACCGTGCTCTGTCGATTATCCGATGCGGCGATGTTCGGGCAGGCGTGGACCATGCCGCTGATGTCGTGCAGATGAACGCGCCCGGTCGTTACCTGTTGGCAATCGCTGACTATGTCTTGACGAGCGTTAGGGCCGAGGACCGACGACTGCCGGCGGTTCGGCAGTACGCGGAAATATTAACGAATGTCCGCGCGGGTGCGCCGTGAGTGACGGTTTTGCCTTGGAGCGCATCGACGGTCCGGCCTTCCTGGCCACGCTCGACGAGGTAACCGCGCTCTACGTGGCCGTACACGGCGAGGGACCGCAGGGAGACTCGCCGCTGTACGCTCGCGAAACGTTCCTCAAGCGAACCAACCGGCAGGCGGTGCGGCCCGGGTTCGCCGCGACGCTCGCCAGGCGTGGCGCTACTGACGAGTTGGCGGGCTTCGCCTTCGGACTGCCCTTTCCGCCCGGCGTCTGGTGGGCCTCGCACCGGCGTGATGATCCTCCGGCCGAAGTGCTTGAAGCGTCGAAGTTTGCCGTGATCGAACTGAACGTCGCTGGTGCTTTTCGGGGGCGAGGGCTGGCGCGGCGACTTCTCGACCTCCTGCTGGCCGGCCGGCCAGAGCCTTTCGCTATACTCACCACCACGCCGGAGTCGCCCGCCCGATCCATGTACGTCCGCTGGGGTTGGAAGCAGATAGGAACTGCCCAGCACACGCCTGAAGCCCCGTGCATGGACCAGCTCGTGCTCCCGCTTCGGGGATAGCGATAGCAGCTGCGTGCCGATCTCGGCACTGGTTCGTGCGTCCACACCGGTCGGGCGCTGGAGCCGCTCTCGGATGCTTCCGATCTGCCTTTGCCTTCACGTGTGAGATCGACCGCACAGCCGCGGCATAGCAACCCACCTCCTCAGCACGCGAGCACGACCATCCGCGCGACGGAAGCCAGGACTTTGACGTAGCCGTTCCCGCCGCGTACCTCCCTGGGCGCCCCTTCGTACCGCCGGCTCCGCCTTTCCCGGGATCTTCTACGTGCATTTCCGGTCGGGTTTTGTTGTGGGCGGCATCCGGCCGCCGGCGATTTCCGGCGATCCACGTCGATCATGCATGTCGGTCCGGTGCTTCCCTACCTTGCCGCCGAGCGGGACAGCCATCTCGGCTCGCATCCATTGCATTGGGAGGTTCCAGATAATGCCCACGATAGCGCTGGCTCCGAAGCGCTCGGCCGAGCAGCATCGTTGGCCGGGCTTTCGGACTTCCCGCCGGCCCGCCGTCATCAGCCGCCGGACGGCCCTCAGCCGCGCCGCCCTGGTCGCCGGTGCCGGTGTCGTCTCCGGTGGCACGCTGATGTCGGCGGCGTGCGGCAGCTCGGACCGTGCGGGCCGGTCCAACAAGGACAGGGTGCGTTTCGTGACGACCCTGGGAACGCAGGGGCGGGACGCGTACGGGTTTGTCGCGAGAGACAAGGGCTTCTTCGCCGAGGCAGGTATCGAGGTGGATATCCAGCCTGGTCAGGCCGGCGACTACAACCATCGGATGATCCGCTCGGGACGAGCCCAGGTCACCATCGTGGACGCGGCCGGGGCCCTGGTCCGCTACGGCAGCGGTCGTGACACGAGCTTCCAGATCCTGGCGGCGATCCACCAGCAGACGCTGCTCTCCATCGTGTCCCTGGAGGCGTCGGGCATCACGAACGCCCACGCCTTGCAGGGGCGCACCCTGGCGACGGTGAAGGGGGCAGCGCCGGAGATTCTCTTTCCCGCCTATGCCCGACTCGCGGAGATCGACGCGACGAAGGTCAGCTGGCAGTACGGGTCGGCGCCCCAGCTGAATTCCTATCTGGCTGCCGGCCGGGTCGACGGAATCGGCATCTATCTGGTCGGACAGCCTGGTGTAGCCGCTGCCGCAAAGCGGTCCGTGTCGGCGCTGCCCTACAGCGAGTACCTACGCGACCTCTTCGGCGGTGTGGTGGTCGCGCAGAAGGAGACCATCGCGGACAATCCCGACCTGCTGCGGCGGTTCGTCCAGGCACTGCTCCGAGGAGCCGAGTACGCGGTGGAGCATCCGGACGAGGCGGGCCGGATCCTGGCGGAGGCGGTCAAGGGGCAGGACGTGCGCCTGGCCGCCGAGGAACTCCGGCTCATGCGCCCCTACGTGATCCCGGCCTCCGGCGCTCCGGTCGGGACCATGGAGGAGGAGCGGGTGGTGCGGAGCGTGGCGCTCCTGCAGTCGGTCGGCCTGCTGCCCGGCGGGGCGAATCCGGAGCTGCCCCGGCAGGTGGTCAACGTCAACATCGCGGGGAGCCTCCGGTGAGCGTGGCACCCGAGATCGGCGCCGAGCCCTATCCGATGAGCAACGCCGATCCGCACTCGCCGGACCATCACGCCGCGCTCGCCGACCTCCTGGATCCGGTCACCACCGCCCGGCTGGCCGAGCTGGGTGACTGGACCGGCGCCACCTGTCTGGAGGTCGGAGCCGGCGGCGGCAGTCTCGCCCGGTGGCTCGCCGGCCGGGTCGGCGACGACGGCCGGGTCCTCGCCACCGACACGGACCTCGACCGGCTCCCGCATCACCGGCGTCTGCTCTGCGTCCGGCACGACCTACGCAGCGGCGATCCACTGCCGGGCGGTCCGAAAGATCTGACCGTGGCCAGGCTCGTCCTGAGCCACCTGCCAGAGCGGGAGGCGATCCTGCACCGCCTGGTGGCGGACCTCGTGCCCGGCGGGACCCTGGTGGTCGCGGACTGGGCAAGCCTGCGTACCCGGGACGAGGTCGTCGTGGCCGCGCCGAGCGCGGCGGCCGCCGAGGCGTACGCGGCCTACCAGCAGACGGTGGGCAGGAAGGTCTTCGAGGCGGCCGGTACCGACCGCAACTGGGCCCGCCGCGTGCATCCGCTGATGCTGGCCGCCGGACTGGTGGATGTGCGCACGACCGTCAGCGCCGAGTACTGGACCGGCGGCAGCGCCGGCGCCCGGTTCGTCGGCGCCGTCCTGCGGCAGGTCCGGCCTCGCCTGCTGGCCGCAGGCATGACCCGTGGGCAGCTCGACGCCGTGCTCGACCTGCTCGACGACCCGGGCCTGGTGATCCACGGTCACCCGCTCTACATCACCAGCGGTCGGCGCCCCTGCTGAGGCCGGCCCTTGGGCGGGCGTCGTCTCTCACCCCCCGGAGAGCGGCGCCCGCCCCGCCGAGCGCCGCTCTCACACACAGTCCGTCAACGCCTGGGGGCACCCATGAGACTGAAAGCCGTCGTCGCGCTGGTCAGGGGGCCGGTCGCAGGACGGGGCAGACGCGTCCTCGGCCGTATCCTGCCGGGCCTCGCGGCAGCGGGACTGGTCGGCTGTTGGTGGCTGGCGTCCGTACTCTTCTCGATCGATCCGTTCTTCCTGCCGTCGCCACCGGATATCGTGCGTGCGTTCGTCGCCGCTCCCGGCTACCTGCTTCAGGAGACGGCCGCCACGGCTGCGGTCACGCTCGCCGGCTTCGGCCTGGCGACGGCCGTGGGGCTTGTCGTCGCCGCCGTCATCGCCACATCCCGGCTGGTCGAGCGGGCGGTCCTGCCGATCCTCGTCGCCCTGCACTCCGTGCCCAAGATCGCCATAGCGCCGTTGCTGGTGGTCTGGCTGGGCTTCGGGCCGCGACCGAAGATCGCGCTGGTCCTGGCGGTCGCCTTCTTTCCGATCATGCTGGCGGCGGTGGCCGGCCTGACCTCGACACCACGCGAGCTGGCCGACCTCGCCCGCTCTCTCTCCGCCTCCCGCTGGCAGACGTTCGTGAAGATCCGCCTGCCATGGGCGTTGCCACAGGTCCTTGTCGGGCTCAAGACCGGCGGCACCCTCGCTGTCATCGGCGCGGTCGTCGCTGAGCTGTCCAGCTCCAGCAGCGGACTCGGCGCCGTCATCCTCACCGCCGGCACGACAGCCGACACCCCGCGCGCGTTCGCCGCCGTCACGCTGCTCGCGCTGCTGAGCAGCGCTCTCTTCGGCGGTCTCGTCGCCGTCGAACGGTTGGCGCTGCGCTGGGCGGCGGAGACGACCACGTGAGCCCGCCGGTCCCGGCACCCGCGCCGGAGATCTCCGTTACCGCGACACCGACCAGGGAAAGGAGTACGGCCGGAATGGGCGTTCTGCGTGTGCGCCGACGTCGGATGTTGGAGTCGGCGGTGTGTGGTACTACCGGCATTCGGCGGTCAACCGCTGGATCACCGTGCTGGCCGTTCACCCGCAGGGCGAACCTGCCTACTTCCTCACCGTGCGGACCATCGCGAACCGCGGCCGGACCGGCGGCTCGCGGGTGTACTACGAGGAGCTGCTCGCTCCATCAGCAGGGGAGCGCCGTGGGCTGCACCCGGATGTGCGGCAGGTGGTCGACCGCATCGGGGAATGGGAGGTCCTCCGGATCGCCCGGGCAGGGGTGCTCGGCTGGGTCGACGCCCGGGAGGCACTGCGCCCGGAGACTGACTGGCACATCCACCCCGTCTCGATGTCCGACGCAGTCGACCTTACCGGGCCCAGCTGGATCGACCGGTACGTCCGCCAAGCCCTGCGTCGGCTGGACTGGGCGGACGGCAGCCGTCGCGGTCCGCGCCTGCACCAGCTGCGTGTGGCTACCGCCGCGCGGCGCGAGGCCCGGCGTGGCCGGACCGAGCGGCTCGGCGCCCACCCCTCCCTGCTGGTCCGGCGGGCCACCGCTGCTCTCGACGCGCTGCGCCACGACGACGGGCACGGGGTCCTGCTCTGCGCCCCGGAGGTGCTGCCCCGCGTCGCGGCCGGGCTCGCCGACATCGGCTTCACCCGCCAGGGCAGCGAGTGGCTTCCCGTCGGCCAGTTACCTCATCGCGGGGCTGCGGCCGTGCAACTCCTGCTCGGCTGCGGTCCGCGCCACCCGGCCTCGCTACCACCGCACCGCTGATGGAAGAGCCCATTCCAGTGCCTGACAGCTCGCGGGCTGCGGCGACCTCACCACGACGCGGAAGAAACAGTGTAATGGCGCCGGTGCCGCACTGGGCGGCCCGCATCGTCACCCAACACCTTGCCGAGCGGTACGTGTTCGACCGGTGGACGCTCGAGGAGATTGCCAGGTCGGTGGATTGCTCGGCCAGCCACCTCCACCGGGTGATGGTGGAGGCGGGGATACCGCGTCGAAACCGGGGTGAGCGGCCCAGGTCGGGCCCGGTTCCGGCCGATCGGATCGCCTGGCCGGGCGGCGCCACCGCAGCCGAACCGCCGCCGGGCTGGACCTGGACGAACTCTCTGGGCAGCGTGCCCGACTGGGCGGCCCGCATCGTCACTCGCCACCTGGTCGACCGATACCTTGTCGACGGGTGCACGATCCCCGAGATCGCCAACTCGACCGGATGCACCCAGGTGCACATCCGTCGGGTGCTGGTCGAGGCTGGGATACCCCGCCGCAGACCGGGCCAGCGGTTCTCGACGACCGCCCTGGCCCCGCGTGCCGACCGTCTCGATGACGGCGCGCGGCGGTTGGGACGGCCGGCGGAAGCGTACTCGCTGGCGGACCTGCCGGACTGGGCGGCGACCATCGTCATCCGCTACCTCACCGACCGGTACCTGGATGACGAGTGGTCGGTCGCGGAAATCGCCCGGTCGATCAGGTGCCCGCATGACCGGATCAACAACCTACTGGCAGAGCTGGGGATGTCGCAGCGCCGGGGCCGATCCGGTCCTACCGGTGCTGTCCCGGGCGAACAGGTGGCATCCGGCGACGGGGCGGAGACGGGCCCGGCTCGGGAGGCGGACGAGGTGTTCGCGCAACAGGCCGACCGTGCGGTGATGGCGATCGCGCGGACGAGGCAGATGACCCCGCTGCCCTCCTGGGCCGCCCGGATCGTCACCCGCTACCTGGTGGACCGCTACCTCGTCGACTGGTGGTCGATCATGGAAATCGCCACGACGATCGGCTGTTCGCACGGCCATGTCCACCACCTCCTGGTCGCGCTGGAGATTCCCCGCCGCAAGCAGGGGCGCCGGCCACGCGTACGCGACATCCCGACCGACGAGCAGATCGTCGCCCGTTACGAGGCGGGCGAGTCGATTGGCTGGATCGCCTACCGCACCGGCATGTCACGTGGCTACGTCCGAGACCGTCTCCTGGCTGCCCGGGTGCGTATGCGTCCCGGCCCGGTCCGGCGACAGGCCGCCATCCCCGACGAACAGATCGTCGCGCGCTACCGCGCCGGGGAGACGATATCCGCGCTCGCCGCAGCCGGTGGAGTGTCTGGCGTCTACGTCGGAGATCGGCTGCGACAGGCCGGAATCCACCTGCGCCCAGCCGGGCCACAGCGATCGAAGGCCAGACCGTAGCCATGGACGGCAAGGGAGTGACCGTGCAGGGAATCATGGGGCACGTCGGAGTGGCGTTGTTCAATTTCGAGGGCGGTGGGCTGCTGGCCGACGGCGGCTTCGACTTCGACCGGCTCCGTCGCGCTTTCGCACACCTCGACAAGGCGCCAACGCTAATAGCGATCAACGAGGCGAAGGAGTGGGCGCGTGACGGCAACCTCGGACTGCTTGCCGCCACTGATGCCCTCGCCCAGCAACTTGACCGCCCGTACGTCGGGCAACTCGGCTGGCGGGAGCGCGGACCCATCGAACCGGCCCTACTCTACGACCCGACGGCGTTGACCCTCACCAGCTGGTACAGCGACACCGGCTATCCGACCCATGACGACAAACGCGGGCTGGCCCATTTCCGCGTCCGGGCCACCGGTGTCGAATTCGGTGTCCTCATCGAGCACTGGGATCCCCGCTCCGGCGTGACCCGGCTACGCCAGGCCGCCCGAATCGACCGGTACGGCAGATACCGGCTACCGATGCTCGTGTTGGGGGACCTTAACGAGACTGCCTCCGGGCCCTCGTATCCGAAGCGGAACTGGGAGCTGGCGGACTACCGCGCCCGGAGCCAGAAGGCCCGCCAACGCGCCGACCGCATCTGGGTCGATCAGACGGAGGCCGTCGACCATCTCATCGGCGCATGGTCCGACGACCACGGCGAACGGATCGGCGGCTGCGGCTTCCACGCCGCGCCTGACCTCGCCTGGCATAGCGGCACATCCCACCATCAGGCATACCGGCCCACCACCAACTGCGCCGACGAGGAGGGCGACGGACAACTGATCGACTTCATTCTCACCACCGTCGCAGAGTCGCTCGTGCCGATGACGTACCGGGTGCATCCGCCGCCCAGGGACAACCCGACCGAGTTCCCGTCCGATCATCGCCTGGTCACGGCCAATTTTGACTTCGCGATCGGCGCCCGGGCCGGTGGTCGGGATTCTAGGATCAGCAGCCGGTCGGAGGCGTAGGGGCGAGGGGATCTGCCCGCCTGCTGCCCGGTCATGTCCGCACCTGGCGGCAGAGCGGCGCGCGATGATCGGTCTGTGCAGACGACAGAACGCCCGTCAGCCCTGCTGACGGTAGGTCACGGGCCGTTGCCTCGTGCCGCGCTGGGCGACTTGCTGACCGGTGCCGGCGTTGAGCTGGTCGTCGACGTACGCCGCTTCCCCGGCAGCCGCACCAATCCCGATGTACAGCGGGACGCGTTGGCGCACTGGCTGCCGGAGCTGGGGATCGACTATCGGTGGGAGGAGCGGCTCGGCGGCCGGCGGCATCGTCCGGCCGACGCACCCGAGCAGGACACCTGGTGGACCGTGCCGGCGTTCCGTGCCTACGCGGCACACACCCGTACGCCGGAGTTCCGGGCGGCCCTGGATCTTGTGCTTGACCGGGCGGCGGAGTGCACGGTCGCGGTGATGTGCAGCGAGAGCGTGTGGTGGCGTTGCCACCGCCGCCTGATCGCCGATGTCACGGTGCTGAGCCGCGCCGTGCCCGCGCGGCACCTCATGCCGGACGGGCGGTTGAGCCCGCACCGCGTGGCGGACGGCGCCAGGTTGCGTCCGGACGGATTGGTCGAGTGGACCGGTGCGTGACGGACGTGCCGGCTGGTCGAGGCCGCACACAACAACCCGTCGGCACCTGCCACCGGGGCCTGCCGCCCTGCCGTGGGTATCCGCAGGGCGGCGCGCAGCGTGGCTACGACCGCCCGGTTGCCGGCGAGGCCGTGCGTCCCGCCGTACCGTCCTGAGCGTCTGGGTGGTCGTCCGTCGCCGGTAGCGGCGAACCCTCCGGCCGGCCCGGCGGCACCGGCCGGGCACCCCGGTACGCGAGCCAGCCCATCGCCACGAACCAGGCGTGCAGCTCCAGGATCCCGAGCCGCTGCACGAGTCCGGCGACGCCCTGTTCGGCGCCGTCCGCCGTCGGCTGGAACGTCGCGAAGAAGGCGACGAGCAGGATCAGGGTCAGCGGGCTGCCGAGCAGCAGCCAGGTACCGAACCGCCGCCAGCCGGGGACGCCCCGGAGGTACCGTCCGGCGACCAGGAAGCCGGCGACCGGTGTGCCGATGGCGAGGACGAAGCCGAGGGTGTGCGGCATCATCGCCTCCAGGTTGAAGATCCCGCAGACGGCCTGCCCGATCCCGCTACAGGCCAGCAGCGCTATCGACCAGCGGCGCAGGGTGGGCCGGTCGGCCGGAAGGGTGCGGAACACCCCGACCACCCCGGCGACCAGGACCAGCCCACAGACGACGAAGGCGGTGTTCATGTACGGCGCCGTCACGCCCATCCCGAGCCCGCTGATCGGCTGGCTGATCGGCGAGTAGTCGGTGAACCGGTGGTCGAAGAGGGTGTATCCCGGGCTGACGGCGCCGAGGACGAGCCAGGCGAGGGTGAACAGCACGGGTCCGACGACGGCGCCGAGCGCGAGCCGTCGGGCGAGGGAATCCGGAACAGGGGAGTGAGGGGTCGTAGTCATAGAATGACTATACATTTTATGGCTAGGTGCGCGGTACCGGTTAGGCTCGGCAGGTGTCCGCACCGCGCCGTTCCGTACTCGCGCTGGCCGTGCTCTCGATGCTCACCGAGGAGCCGATGCACGCGTACCGGATGCAGCAGTTGATCAAGGAGCGGCGCAAGGACGACGTGGTCAACGTCAGCCAGCGCAACAGCGTCTACCAGACGACCCAGCGGCTGGCCCGGGACGGGCTGGTGGCCGTCGCCGCGACCGAACGCGCCGAGAACCGGCCGGAGCGCACGACGTACCGGATCACGGATGCCGGCCTGGCCACCCTGGCCGACTGGCTCCGCACGATGCTCGCCACCCCGGCGGCGGAGTATCCCGAGTTCCCGGCCGCGCTGTCGTTTCTACCGAACCTCTCGCCGACGGACGCGGTCGAGGCGCTGACGTTGCGGGTGACCCGGCTGGAGGAGCGGCTCGCCGCCCTGGACCGGGAGATCGCCGAGGTCGCCAGGTTCCTGCCCCGGCTCTTCGTGGTCGAGGCGGAGTACCAGCGCCAGGTCATCGACGCGGAACTGCGCTACGTGCGCGGTCTCGTGGCCGACCTGCGGGCGGAGCGGATCACCTGGCCGTTCGCCGACGGCGCACCCGGGCGCTTCGGCTGAGGCTGCGCGGGTGTACCGGCTGCGCGGGCGTACCGGCTCCGCGGGCGTACCGCTTCACGACTGCCGGCGACCCCACTGTCCATGGTGGATCACCTCGTCGCGGCTACGGCGGCGTCCGGCGATGCCAGGACTCTGCGGCGGCAGGTCGTCGGCCCGGTAGCCGACGCAGATGCCACCGATCGGCGAGTACTCGTCGGGGATGCCGAACTCGGCCTTGAACGCGGCCGTGTGCGCCGGGACGTCCACCACGGGGACGTCGGGACCGAGTGGTCGGTCGGCATAGTGGCGTACCATCCGGCGGCGGCGGATCACCTCGGCGAACTCCATGCCGTAGATCCTGCCACCGCCGCTGCCGGACCCGTCAGGCCGAGTTGACCTGCGTGGAGTGCGGAGACGGCGGGCCCGAGGTCTGCGGGCGCTCCCGAAGCGCCAGTCGGCGGGCCAGGATCGTGGCACCGGCGAGCGTCGCCAACACGATGGCGACCTCCACGAACAAGACCCCTGGCGCCGTGCTGTAGTCGGTCGACGAGGCGAACCCCATGGTGACCGGCGTGGCGACGATGCCGGCCACCGGGAGCAGCAGGGCCATCAGCCGGGCCGTCCTCCTGATCTCCGGCACATCGTGCAGCCAGAGCCGGACCGTGGTGACCGCACCCGCGACCACGACGGCGGCCGGCACGCCGTAGAAGACGGCGACGGCGAGCTGGACCGGTATCGTGATCGAGCGGGGGATGTCAAACGCGTGCACGAATACCGGGTACAGCCCGGCCAGCACGCCGTAGCCGAGCAGGCTGCCGAGCACCGCACCGATCAACGCGGTGCCGAGCAGCCGTCCGTAGTACCGGCGCACCCGGCGGACACCGGCCTCGTCGGCGAGCCGCCGGGCGAAACCGGTCACGTCGCCCCCGAGCAACTGCACCGGATCGCCGCCATCCGCGGCTGCGGCCTCCAGGTCGAGGCGCAGATCGCCGGCGAGTGTCGCCCGATCGGCCCGGACGACCCCGTGAGCCCGCCAGGCCCGCTCGGCCTCGGCCAGAACGCTGTTGATGGTGTTCACGGTCAACTCCTGCTGGGGTCGTGGTCGGGTGCGTCGAGGAGGGCGCCGACACTGTCGGCGAACTGGTTCCACTGCTTCTGCCAGGCATCCAGGTGCGCCCGGCCGAGGTCGGTCAGCGCGTAGACCTTCCGGGGCGGGCCGCTCGGGCTCGCCTGCTGCTCGTCGGCGACGAGGCCGAGGCGACGCATCCGGGTCAGCAGCGGATAGATGGTGCCGTAGCTGATCACGCCGAACTCGGCCGTCTCCATGCGGCGCACCAGCTCGTAGCCGTGGGCCGGTTGGCGGGCCAGGAGTGCCAGCAGGCACATGTCCAGCACGCCGCGCAGCAGTTGGGTGTGCCGGTCGTTTTCCTCGTTCGGCTGGTGCTCCGCCGCTATCATGCGGAACATAATAGCAAGCTATTTGGTCGACCGATATACCGAAGGCGAATTCGTCTTCCGCTACCGTCGGCGCGTGCCCGTTCCCCGTCTCGCCGCGCCCGCCCGGGGCGCCGTGCCCGCGCTTGCCGCACTCGCCGTCCTCGACGTCCTGTACGCGATCGTCGCCCTCGCCGCGTACGAGCGCCGGATCGGCGTGGTGACCCACGACGGGTCCGGCACGGTGGAGATGATCGACAGTTTGCTCGGGCTTGACGAACTCCGTACCGCAACGGCCTGGCTGGTGCTGCTCGCGCTCCTCGTCGCCGTCGCCACCACCGCCAACTGGGCGGTCCGGCTCCGGCGCGCCGGACTGCCCACGGCACCAACGGCACCGGTGACCGGGTGGTGGATCAGCACCGTGCTCGCCGTGCCCGCAAACATCGGCGCGGCGCTGTGGTACCGCTCCGCCACCGCACAGGGCGGCGAGTACATGCGCACCGTCGAGGCCACGAGCAACCTGCTGGTGGTTGCCGCCTGTGCGGCGGTCGTGACAGCCGCGGTCCTCGGGATCCGGGTCGTCCGACGTACCGAAGTGGATCGGCTGCTCACCGCCGCCGACGACGCGTTGACGGCCGGCGAGGCGCAGCCGCCGACCCGAGCTGGCAGCTGAGCTGCCGGTCGCGCCCCCGGGGCAACGTGGGCGGCGAGCCCGTGCCGGGAGTACCGCTCCGGCCGGCGGAGCTGCCGGCTATGCTGCACGCGTCAACGAGACGGGAGGACGGCTGTGAGAACCTCCCGATCATGACCGGATCGTTGCTGCCCCGGATCGCCGTGCTCGGCGCCGGACACGTCGGCCCGGTGATCGCCCGGGTCGCGCTCGCCGCCGGTTATCCGGTGAACATCGCCGCCTCCGGCGACCCGGAGGAGATCGCACTCATCACCCGGATCCTGGTGCCGGGCGCCGAACCACGCTGGGCCGCCGACGCCGTACGCGACGCCGACCTCGTGGTGCTGGCGATCCCGCTGCGCCGGTTTCCGGACTTCGACCCTGGACTGGTCGCCGGCAAGCTGGTCGTCGACCCGATGAACTACTGGCCGCCGACCGACGGCGTACAGGAGATGTTCGAGGACCCCCGGTACGGCAGCAGCGAGATCGTGGCCCGCCGGCTCGACCGGTCGACGGTGGTGAAGACCTTCAACCACGCCGGCTACCACCAGATCGAGGAGGAGCGCCGGCCGGTGGGCGACCCGGACCGGCGCGCGCTCGGCGTGGCCGGCGACGACAGGACCGCGACCGATCTGGTGGCCGAGCTCGTCGAGCGGATCGGCTACGACGCCGTACGGCTGGACAGCCTCCGCGCGGGGCGGCTGCTCGAACCCGGCGGACCCGTCTTCGGCGCATCGCTGCGCCGGGCCGAGTTCGAGCGGGCCGTCCGCGGCGTGCTGCGGTAGGCCGACCCGGGACGGCCCGGCTGTGATCCGGGACGGCCGCAGCGAAGCGCCGGAAACTATCCCACGTGTTTCCGCGACCACCCGGCGGTGGCGAACACCCCGATGGTCACCCTGTCGAGCCGGTCCCGGTCGCCGATCACCTCGATGGTGCGGATCCGGCCCGCCTCGACGCTGAGGCGAAGCACGACCATCAGCCGGCCGCGCGGAGCGATCACGATTCCCGGGCCACCGTCGACCCAGGCGGGGCCGCCCGTCCGGGCCCGGGCGGCGAAGTGCCGGGTCTCCTCAGCCACCGCTCGCGCCCCGCGCAGTTCGGTCGGCATTCCGGCGGGCAGCAGTACCGGATCGGCCCGGCGTACGACGTCGGGTGCCAGCAGTTCGAGCAGGGTTGCCAGGTCACCGCCCCGGGACGCGGCGAGGAACGCCGCGACGAGCGGGAGGTGCCGGGCGGCGAGCCGTTGCTCCCGGGGAGCCGGACCGTGCACCCGGTCCCGGGCCCGGCTCGCCAGCTTCTTCGCCGCCACCGGCGAGCGGTCCAGCACCCGGCCGACCTCCTCGAAGGGTACCGAGAAGAGGTCGTGCAACACGAAGGCGACCCGTTGCGCCGGTGAGAGCCGATCCAGCACCACCAGCAGCGCCAGCCCCACCGACTCGGCGAGCAGCACCTCCTCCTCGGCGGTCCGTGCCGGGGCGGGCACCGGGGCCGCGCCCGGTGCCGGGAACTCAGGGTCGGGGAGGGCGAGCTCGGCCCGGCGGCGTCGGGCCCGCAGCATGTCCAGGCACTCCCGGGCGGTGACGGTGGTCAGCCAGCCGGTCAGGTTCCGGACCTCAGCCAGGTCGGTCCGGCTGGCCTTCAGCCACGCCTGCTGTACGGCGTCCTCCGCGTCGGGCAGCGAGCCGAGCAGGCGGTACGCGACCGCCCCCAGGTGCTGCCGGTCGCGAGCGAACCGGTCGGCGAGGAATTCATCGGTGCTCACGGGTCACCTTCTCCAGGTGTCAGACGTCATGGGGGGTGACCTACCCGAGACGACCGTATCCGTCAGAGACGAGGAGACCGACGCTGTGAGAGTACCGATGGCGCCCCGCATCATCCGCCCGGGCCGGTCCGCCGGGGGCGTGGCATGCTGACCGCGTACGTCGTGGTGGCCGTCCTGACCATGGTGGCCTGCGCCTGGAGCGCCGCCGCCGACCTGGCCCGGGTCCAGTTCGTGCTCGCCAACTGCGCCGAGGTCGGTGTGCCGCAGTCCTGGCTGCCGCCGCTCGCCGCCCTCAAGGCCGCCGGAGTGGCCGGGCTGCTGCTCGGCCTGCTCGGGGTGCCGGTGGTCGGGCTCGCCGCCGCGACCGGCCTGGTGCTGTTCTTCGTCGGGGCGGTGACCGCGCACCTGCGGGCCCGGGTATTCCACAACATGGGCTACGCCGGCGGTTTCCTGGCCCTCACCATCGCCTGTCTGGTCCTGGATGTCGCCGTCGAGGGGTGACCAGGCCTGCCTCCGGGACCGGGTGCGAGCGGCGCGGCGCGGCCGACGAAGCTGGCCGGACAGCCTTGACAAGGCTGCGACGGATACATGATTCTCTGTGGATTGTATCGTTTCAGCCCGGTCGTAGTTCGTCCCACCCGGAGGATCGGGTCGTACCCACATTGGAGACCCATGACATTTCGAAGCAGGCGAGGCCGGCCGATCGCCGTACTGTCCCGGGCCCTCGTCGCGGGCCTCTCGGTGACCGCGTTGCTGGTCGGCGGTCCGACGGCCGTCTCCGCCCAGCCGGGCGGCGCCGGTAAGCACGGACCCCGCCTCGAACGTCTCGACCGCGGACTCGTCGCGGTCGCCACCCCCGACGGGGTGTTCCTCAGCTGGCGGCTGCTCGGCACCGAGGCGACCGGACGGAGCCGTACCGGCCTGACCGGAGCCGACTTCGCCGTCTACCGCAACGGGCGGCGGATCGCCACCGTCACCGACAGCACCAACTATCTCGACCGGGCCGGCAGCGCCACCGCCGCCTACCAGGTCGCGCCGGTGCTCCGGGGCCGGACCGGCGCCCGGGGCGCACCGGTGACGGCGTGGGCCGACGGCCATTACGACCTGCCGCTGCGCCGGCCGGCCGACGGGGTGACCCCGACCGGTGAGGCGTACACCTACTCGGCCTCCGACCTCAGCGTCGGCGACGTCGACGGCGACGGGCAGTACGAGTACGTCGTCAAGTGGGACCCGTCGAACTCCAAGGACGTCTCCCAGGTCGGCTACACCGGCGAGGTGTACCTCGACACCTACGAACTCGACGGCACCCTGCTGCACCGCGTCTCGCTCGGCGTCAACATCCGCGCCGGGGCACACTACACGCAGTTCCTGGTCTACGACTTCGACGGCGACAACCGCGCCGAGATGATGCTCAAGACCGCCCCCGGCACCAAGGTCACCCGGTACGACCGGCGCGGCCGGGTCGTCTCCGAGCGGTACGTCACGATGCCCCGCGAGGACGTCCGGGCCGGCTACGCGCACACCGACGACTACCGGCTGAGCCCGGAGGGATACCGGCAGAAGCTCGTCGACCTCTTCCTCGGCTGGCACCGGCACCCGGAGGTGCGGGCCGGACGCTGGCCGGCAACCCTGGAGCAGGCCTTCGGCATCGCCCCGGCGTACACGTACCCGCTGTCCAGGACCGACGCCGAGGCACTGGTCGACCACTTCGTCGACGTCTACGCCCCGGCCCGCAGCAGCCGCAACGCGCTGCGGGCGTTCCAGGGCTTCATCGTGGACGGGCCGGAGTACCTGACCGTCTTCGACGGGGCGACCGGCCGCGAGTTGCAGACCATCCGGTACAAGCCCGGCCGGCACGACGACGGGCTGATGTGGGGCGACTACGCGATGAGCCGGATCGAGCCGGGCAACCGGGTGGACCGGTTCCTCGCCGGAGTGGCCTACCTGGACGGCCGGCACCCGTCGGCGATCTTCGCCCGGGGCTACTACACCCGCGCCACCCTGGTCGCCTACCGCTGGGACGGCCGGCGGCTGCGCGAGAACTGGTACGTCGACAGTGGCTGGGTGCCGATGACCAACCCGTTCAACGACAGCCCGCACGGCCGGGAGGGCACCGACCCGGAGTACGGCACCCTGACCACCCAGGGCGCGCACTCGCTCAGCGTCGCCGACGTGGACGCCGACGGGAAGCAGGAGATCGTCTACGGTGGCGCCACCATCGACCACGACGGCAGCCTGCTGTACAGCTCGTACGGCATCCTGCCGCCCGGCAGCGCCGACCCGGGCGCCCGGGCGAAGGTCGGGCACGGCGACGCGATGCACGTCACCGACATCGACCCGAACCGTCCGGGGCTGGAGATCTTCATGGTGCACGAGGGTGCGACCGGGGCGCCATACGGCTACGCGCTGCGGGACGCCGCGACCGGTGAGGTGATCTACGGCGGTTACACCGGTCGGGACACCGGCCGGGGCATGGTCGGCGACGTCGTGCCGGCCGAGCCGGGGTTGGAGACCTGGGCGACGGTGGTCGGCGGCCAGCCGGACGGGCCCGGCCTGCGTACCGCCGACGGCGACCTGCTCGGCACCGTGATCCCGGGCACCAACCAGAGCATCCGGTGGGCGGCCGACATGACCACCCAGATCGTCGACGGCGCCGGGGAGGTGACACCGACCATCGAGGACTGGCAACGCGGCCGGCTGCTCACCGCCGACGGCACCCGGACCAACAACGGCACCAAGGGCAACCCGGGCCTGGTCGCGGACGTCCTCGGCGACTGGCGGGAGGAGATGCTGGTCCGCACGGTGGACAGCTCCGCGATCCGGATCTACCTGAGCACCGAGCTGACCGACCGCAAGCTCTACACCCTGATGCACGATCCGCAGTACCGGGTCGAGGTGGCCCGGCAACAGACGACCTACAACCAACCGTCGTACCCGAGCTTCTATCTCGGCTCGGACATCGACTGGTCCCGGGTGCCGCTACCGGGCCGCTGACCGTCGCCGACGGCCCGGCGCCGCATCCCGGCGCCGGGCCCGTCGCGGCCGGCGGTGCCACCTCGGCCGACCCCACCGGGGAGCCGAGCGCGGCTCAGTCCGGCTCCGGCAGCAGCCCCTGCGCACGCAGTTGCTGGCAGTGCAGCTCCGGCGGCGGCTCCGGATCCCAGTCCGAGGGCCGGGGACCCTCCGGGCCGTCCGGGCCGACCCGGACGAACCGCTCTACCCGGGTCACCCGGCAGCGGACTCCCCGGATCTCGAACTCGTCCGTGCGGGGCGCCTCGAACTCCGACAGCGCCCGGCTGTAGGCGGCCCTGATCTCCTCCAACGAGGCGTCCTCGCCCGGAATGATGTCGCTGAATCGGAAGGCGGCCGAGTCGCGGGCGGCCTGCGGCGTCGGGTACGTGTCGCACGTTCGCGGCCGCCAGGCCCGGTCGACGTACTCACCGATGGTGAAGCCGACCGGCAACAGCACCACGTTCGGGTGGCTGGCCAGTGCCCGGCGGGAGTCGGCCCGTACCTCGTCGGGGACGATCCCGGCCCGGTAGAACGCGGGGACCATCTCGATCCGCAGCAGGCCGTCGGCGAGGCCGGTGGTCGCGGCCGGGTCGATCACGAAGCCCTCCTCCGCGGGTCGGGTATCCCGGGTCCCGCCCGGCGGGTGCGGATCGGGGTCCGTCGGCCGGGGCGGTTCGGGCCCGTCCGGCCCCATCCGGATGAAGGGCTGGGCGCGGATGATCCGGTAGCGGCGGCCATGCACGGTGAGGTCGTCGACCACCTCCCAGTCGAGCAGCCGGATCGCCGCCCGGTACTCCCGCCGCTCGGCCGCGTGCGCGGCGGTGTCCGGGGCCGCGCCGAGCAACCGGCGGAAGTGCGAGCCGAGACCGTCCCGGGCTCCCTGCGGCTGGTCAGCGCCGAGGTTGTGCAGGCACCACCGGCCGGCCACCTCCTCGACGTAACCGAAGACCGGCGCCCCCCACATCAGCTTCGGATAGGCGTGCGACCGGCGTCGGGCGTCGTCCTCGGCGACCGCCGACACCGGATCGTCCCGCCGCGCGATCCGGATCAGCAGATGGTCGGGCACCTGCCTACCGTGATGACTCATGCGCGCAGTGTGCCCCAGGCCTCGGGTGACGCGCAGTACTCCACGCTCGTACAGTTGGGCCGACCTGGGTACAGATTGCCAACCGTGCGGGCCGGTCAGCCCTGCGGCGTCAGGCCCCCAGGATCTCCACCGCCGCCCGCCGCAGCGAGTCGCCCCGGCCGCCGTCCGCGGTGAGCAGGCTGGCGACGACGGCCTCGGCGGTGCCGTCCGCGAGCACCCCTTCGACGTTGCGGTGGAACTTCTCCGCCACCTCCCGGTCGGTCAGCGGATCGTCCGGATTTCCCCGGGCGTTGCGGACCCGGGCCGTACTCGACGACCCGTCCCGCCAGCGCACCGTGACGGCGGTCGGCCGTTGCAGGGGCAGGGCCGCGGTGAACGCCGGATCCTCCCGAACCCGGACGAGCCCCGCCAGGGTCCGGACCTGCGCCCGACCGAGCCGCTCCGGCAGGAACGAGCCGGCGACCAGCTCACCGTCCAGGGCGAGCGTGCCCAGGCTGACCGGCAGCGAGAACCTCGCGTGCAGGTCCGAGCGGACCTCGGTGCCGGCCAGCGACGCCGCGAACGCGAACGTGTCGACCTCGATCGCGGCCAGCCCGCCCCGGCCGGAGACCGGATCGGGCACCCCGGCCACCGCCGACCGCCAGGCGTCGAGCGCGGGATGGATCCACCGCGCGCAGGCGTACGGCTTGAGATAGCTGTCGACGAGCCGCCACCTGGTGCCGAGTTCGCCGGTCAGCTCGGCGGGGGAGAGGTCGGTGCAGACCGCCGCGTCCAGCAGGGCGGTGACCAGCGCGGCGCTGGCGGCCGCGCCGTCCGCGGCCCGGCCGGCCGCGGCCGCACCGTGATAGGCACCGAGCCCGGTCCACAGGTTGCGGACCGTCCCGCCCCGCATCGGCACGGCCAGGGTCGCGGCCAGCGGCACGGACGCGGCGAGCCGGATCGCCGCCGAGGTCGCGTCCGGATCCAGCCCGCGCAGCAGCGCGGCGGCCAGCGCGGCGGCCACCGGACCGTGGATACCGTGCGGGTGCAGCCCGGGGCGCAGGGTGGTAGCCACCCCGAACCGCATCCCGACCTCGTTGGCCAGCAGGAACACCTCCAGCAGCCGGCGGTCGGGCAGGTCTCCGGTCGCGGCGGCGTGCAGCAGGATCGGCAGCGAGTGCGGCGCCGGATGGGCGGTCGGCACCGGCGGCAGTCGATGGCCCTGCGGGTGGAACGAGCCGCCCGAGTCGGCGTCGAGCCAGGTGGCCGCCGTACCGAGGGTCACCAGGCGGGCGTACGGCAGGTCGTCCGGGCCGGTCGGTTCGGCGGCCCGCAGCGCCCGCCCGAGCGCCCGTACCGGTGGATACCGCAGGCCGCCGGCCAGCGCACCCACGGTGTCCAGCAGCAGGCGGCGGGCCGTACGGACCACCTCCGGCGGGGCGTCACCGATCCGGGTGCCATGCACGAACTCACTGATCCGGTCCGTGTCGACGGAATCGTCCACGGTCACTCCTCCGATTCCGCGGAGAGGTTGCGGCCGCGCCGATCCGGGCGATGCCGGACCGCTGGCCCGGCGGCGGGGTCGGCGGCCGGTCCCGTCCGGACGGCGGGGTCGATGGCCAGTCCCGCCCGGACGGCGGTGGCCAGCTTGTTGAGCCGCTCGACGACGCCGGTCAGGGCGCCGGCCAGTACGACGCCGTCGACCCCGAGCCCGCGCACGGCGGCGAGCTGGCCGGCGATCCGCCGCTCGTCGCCGGTGAGCAGGAACCGGTCCCGCACCAACCGCTCCGTCTCGGGGCTGCGTCCGGCACCGCCCCGGGCCGCCGGGGTGCCGTGCCGGCGGTAGTCGTGCGCGGCGGCCACCGCCTCGACCCGCGGAAGCAGCTCGGCCGGCAGGTCGTACCAGTCGGGGGCACGGACCAGCCGTGACGCGCAGGAGCCGAGCACCGGTCGGCCGGCCGCGTCCGCCTCGGCGGCGGTCCGGGTGAGTACCGCGCGCAGGAACACCCAGATCTCGGCCTCCGGGCGCTCGGCCCGGACCAGCCGGACCGCCTTGCCGAGAACCGCAGGGTCGGCGCCGACGTCGACCAGGACACCACCGAGCCGCGCCGCGGTGGCCCGGATCGTCCGGGGCCCGGAGGCCGCGCCCAGCAACCGCAGTTCCGGGGCGCGGTCGTCGAGCAGCTCCCGCAACCGGTCGAGGGATTCCCGGTGGGTGCGCAGCGAGGGCACGGCCAGCCCCTCGTTCCGGACCGAGCTCTCGCCCCGGCCGACCACGGCCAGCAGCCGGCCCGGATGGTGCGCGGCGAGCGTGCCGAGCGCACCGGCCACGGTGGCCGGATGACGCAGGCCGAGGCTGAGCACGCAGGGTCCGGCCAGCCGTGCCCCGGTGTTGGCGAGGATCCGGCCGGTCTCCAGCAGGCAGTCCGGGAACAACCGTGGGCTGTCGGCCAGGGTCACCCCGTCGAGCCCGGCCCCGAGCGCCGCGCCGGCCAGGTCGAGCGGGTCCGCCTCACCCCAGGGACGGGCGAGGTTGAGCACGACCTGCGGGGCCGGCCCGGCGGCTCCGAGGTGGCCCTCGGGCCGTCCGCCCGTTGCCGCGGTGGTCGCCGGTTCCGGAACGCCGTGACCGAGGTCCGCCGTCATCCGAGTGCCTCCGTCAGGGTCCGCACCGGCACCTCGGCCGGGGCGCGGCCGAGCAGGGCCCGGATCCGCGCCTCGACCGGGGTGCGGCCGGCCGACACCCCGGCCGGCGTATCGACCGGGACGGCCGGGGCGTGGGCCGGTGCCCGTGGCGCAGCCGGCGCCGGCGGGATACCCGCACCCGTCACCAGGGCCAGGGTGTCGGCGAGAGCGCCGTCGTAGCCGCGCAGCCCGGCGTTCCAGGCGGCGACGGCGAGCCAGCCGGCGGCGAGGGCGTGCCCGGCCCACGCGCCGGTGACGGCGGCGGTCCCGGTGCCGGCGGTCGGTGGGGTGAGCATCATCAGACCACCGGAGATGTCGAGCACCTCCGGCAGGTCGTCCCGGGGCACCCCGGCGAGCAGACCGGCGCAGGCGGCGGCCGCCACGGCGTCGGTGGTCGGTCGGGCCACCGGGGCGGCGGGCAGCCACCGGTCGAGCGCGTCCGCGACGGCGGTCCCCGCCCGGACGGCCCGGACCAGCGCCGCCGCGTCCCGGCCCCGGTCGGAGCCGGCGACGAGTCCGACCAGGGTCAGCGCGGCCTCCCGCCCCACCAGCATTCGTCGGCACCGGTCCCCGTTCCAGAGCAGCCCCGGGTGGGCACCGGCCCGCACCCCGGCGCCGAGCAGCGGCAGGTCGCCACCGGGTACCGCGATCCGGGCGGCCCAGCCGGCGAGGTCGCCCTCCGGCCGGCGGCCCGCGGCGTCGGCGAGCCGACCGAGGGCGTCGCGTACCGGATCCCAGCCATCCGCCGCCGGCTCGTCGTAGGCGGCGAGGGCGACCTCGGCGAGCCGGTCGGCCCGTGTGCCGGGCGGCGTCACGGCCGGCCCTGGCCGGCCGCGGCCAGGCTCTCCCGGGTCACCTCCGTGCTCTCGGTCACCAGGTAGAACTTGAACGCCGTCCGGCCCGCCGGCCCGCGCTCGACCGGGATCGGATGCTCCTCGAACCAGCGCAGGTACCGCTGGTACGCCTCCTCGTCGGCGAAGTGCATCTCGGCGATCCGGTAGAAGGTGTAGCCGACCGGTACGTCGGCGGCGCCGCCGGAGGTCTGCTGGACCGGCCGCAGCACCCGGTTGAAGACGATCCGGTCCAGGTGCGGGTTTGCCAGCAGGTCGGGCGCGTGCACCTCGAAGAGCCAGCGTTCGTACTCCTCGGGGCTCACCCCGTCCTCGATCTCGTACCCGAGAATGGTCTTGATCATCAGCCTTCACTCCCTACCGATCGACCGTCCAGGTGAACGACTGCGCGCCCACGCCGAAGCCCTCCAACCGGATCCGGACCGGATGGATGACGACCCCGGCCAGCTCCTCGACCGCCTCGGCGTCGGTGCGCTGCGGCGCCCGGGTGTGGCCGCGCCCGCGCTGCCGGTCCAGTTCGCGCCGGTAGCGGTCGACCGTCCACTCCGGAGGCATGAACTCCGCGCTGCCCCGCACCGAGACCAGCCGGGGCGGCAGCAGGCCGAGGTCGAAGACGTGCGGTCGCTCGTTTGTCGCGCCCGGCGCGGCGGCCCCGACCCAGCTCACCAGCGTGTGCGGGTTCCGGCGCCACTGGCCCAGCCTGCGGTGGCCGCGTCGCTGTACCAGGCTGACCGACCAGTCGTCGCCGAGGAACGCGGTCATCGTCCGGGTCACCGGGAAGCCCTGCCGGTCGATCGTGGTCACCTGGGCGAACCCGGCCTCGTCGCGTACGAAGTCCAGGGCCGCCCGCCGGACCCGGTCGGGTACGCCGTCGCCACCGGTTCCGGGCCGCATCACCGGCTCCCGCCCGACGCCTCGGCGGCCCGGCGGAACCGGAACCCCAGCTCCCCGGCCGTCCCGCCGGTGGCCAGCGCGTCGACCGCGCCGAGCAGCGCGTCGGCCCGCCCCGGAAACCGGTGTGCCAGCAGCCGCCGGGCCTTGCCCCGCAGCTCGGCGCGGCTGAACCCGCGGTCGGCGTCCCCGCGCGGCCGGTCCGCCCGGCCGAGCAGTTCCGTCCCGTCGGTCAGCAGCACCCGGACCCGGGCCGGCCGCCCGGCGGGATAGCCCTGGTCCAGCTCCGGGTCGTGCACCACCCGGACCCGCGCCGCCAGCTCGGTCACGGCGGCGGAGCGTACCGTCCCGGTGGTCATCGTGGTTTCGTCGAGCCTCCCGGTGACCAGGGCGACGGCGACCGAGGTCGGTACGCTGAACCGGGCCGCGAGGTCGTGCGCGGCGACCTGGTCGAAGGCCGCCGCGGCGGCGAAGACCCGCACCTGCACCTCGCGGATGTCGGCGGCCCGCACCCGGCCACCACCCGGCCGGCCGGTCCGCAGGATGTCCGCCACCGCGTCGTTGACGCCATGCAGGTGTGCGCAGCTCGGGTGGGCCTTGAGATAGCCGTCCAGCACCTCGTGCCGGCGCCAGCCGGGTTCCCGGCCCCCGGTCCCGTCGGCCAGGGGGTCGCGCTGCCAGTCACGGGCGGCCACCGCCGCCAGGTGCCGGTCCAGCGCACCCGGCTCCGGCTCCAGCCCGGCGACCGCGGCACCACCCAGGCTCGCCCCGAGCTGGATCGAGGCGCCGAGGAAGCCGTGCCCGCCGGTACGGCCGGCGAAGATGGTCGCGGCGTCGCCGAGCAGTACCGCCGAGGCGGCGAGTTCGATCGCCCGACGGGCTGCGGCCGGGTCGCCGGGGGCCAGCAGCCGGGCCACCGCCGCCGCGACACCGACCTGCCCCCAGGTGCCGATGTCGTGTACGCCGTCCGGCGTGCCGCCCATCGCCCGGCCCACCCGGACCCCGACCTCGTAGCCGGCCAGTACCGCCGAGAGCAGTTCGGTGCCGGCGCGGTCGCGCTCCTCGGCGAGGGCCAGCGCCGCCGGCACGACGTGCGAGGCCGGATGGCCCCGGGCCGGCCGGTGACCGTCCTGCAACTGGTCCGCCGCCACGGCGCAGCCGTTGAGGAACTGGGCGCTCGCGGCCGGCCAGCCGCGCGCCGTGCCGACCACCGTCGCCAACCCCTGCGGCGTGCTGCCGGCCAGGCCGTCGACAAGTGACCGGAGTTCGGTCCGTCCGCTGCCCAGCGCGGCGACGGCGAGGGTGTCGGCGACCAGGTCGAGCACCCGGTCGCGCACCCGGGGCGGTGCGGCCGACCAGTCCGTGGTCGCGGCGGCCCGGGCGAGTGCCTCGACGGTCACGGCCGCCCCACCCGGACGTCGTGCCGGCCCCGGGCCGAGCCGGCCCCGGTCATCCCCGGACCCGATCCAGCAACGTGCCGACCTCGGGCGCCGAACCGAGGTCGAGTACCGCCTCGGCGATGGCGTCGACGGCCGCCCCGTCGAGCACCCGGTCGGCGTTGAACCGGAACTTGGCGGCGAGTTCCGCCGAGCGCAGCGGGTTGCCGGGACCGCCCCGGTTGGCGTCGACCCGCACCTCGTGCCGGGTCCCGTCCCGCATCCGTACCCGCAGTACCGCCGGGAACTGCCGGGGGAAGATCTCGTCGCACCGCTCGTCGGGCACGCAGCGTACCCGGGCGGCCAGCGCGAGGCGACGCGCGTCTGCCGCGGCGGCGTCGGTGAAGTCCTCGTGCCCGAGGCCGAGCCCGCCGCCGCCGAGCAGCGCCGCCGCCACCGTGTACGGGCCACTGAACGCCGCGTGGTAGCCGGACTGCGGCCGGGCCTTCTCCTCCGGCGGCTCGGCGATCGTCCGGAGCACCGGCGTCGGCACCCCCAACTCGATCTCGTCGATCTGGTCGGGATCGACACCCCGGGCCCGCAGTTCGCGTGCCGCGTCGATGCCGGCGTGGGTGAAGTGGTTGCAGGGGTACGGCTTGAAGAAGATGCCAGGCAGCTCCCAGTGCTCGCCGAGCCGGTCGACGACCGCGTCGATGTCGGCGCGTTCGCCGCAGAAGGCGGGCAGGAAACCGAACCGCCCCTCGATCACGGTCGGCGGGCCGGTGAGTCCGTGCCGGGCGAGGTCGGCCGCGACCACCCCGGCGTGCGCGGCCCAGCCACAGTGCACCCGCTTCACGGTGCCGCCGGTGCGGTTCGCCTCAAGCAGGCCGGAGCCCATGCTGGCGGCGATCCCGGCGGCGTGCGCGATCCCGGCCGCGTCGAGGCCGCCGACCATCGCGGCGGCCACCGCGGCCCCGACGGCACCGCAGATGGAGGTGGCGTGCTGGCCCCGCTCGAAGAACTCCGAGTTGCCGAGTTCGCGGTCGTAGCCGCCCATGCCGAGCCGGACGGCGACCTCGATGCCGACCCCGGCCGCGTCCAGCAGTGCGGCGCCGTTCGCCCCGCGCGCCTCGGCCACGGCGAGCGCGGCCGGGATGACCGGGGCCGACGGGTGCAGCACCGACGGCAGGTGGGTGTCGTCGAAGTCGAGCGAGTGCGCGAGGGTGCCGTTGACCAGGGCGGCGGAGGCCGCCGGCACCCGCAGTCCGGTGCCGATCGCGACCGCTTCCCCGGTGCCGCCCCAGCCGCGTACCACGGCGGTGACCGCCCGGGCCGGGGGTTCCGCGGTGGCGGCGAGGCTGTTGCCGATCAGGTCGAGCACCCGGCGGGCGACGTCCTGCCGCAGCGGCGCCGGCAGCCCGTCCCGGGCGACGTCGGCGGCGAGCCCGGCAAGGGCCTGCACGACGGTGCGTCCACCCGGGACGGTGCCGCTGTGCTTGTTGGGCGCGCTGTGCTTGTTGGGCGCGCTGTGCTTGTTGGGCGCGCTGTGCTCGCTGGGCGCGCTTCGCGCGTGGCGCTCGGTCATGCCGACACCGCCGCGAACGGGCGGACGGGCGAGCCGGTGCCGCCGACGATCCGCAGTGGAGCCATCACGAAGACGAAATCGCGCAGTCCGTCCGCCGAGGCCGCCTCAAGGTTGAGGTGCTCGATGATGTGGATGCCGGCCTCGACCAGCAGTATCCGGTGCGCGGGCAGCAGGCTGTGCCCGAGTCCCGGCCGGATCTGCTCGTAGGCGGTGGTGTCCGCGCCGGTCGCCGCGACGCCGAGCCCGGCCAGCCACTCCGCGGCCTCCGGGGTCGCACCGGGGACCCCGTCCTGCTGGCCCAGGTAGGTCGGCGCGTCGTCGAAGTGCCGGGCCCAGCCGGTGCGGATCAGCACCACGTCGCCCCGTCCCACCTGGACGTTCGCCCGGTCGGCGGCGGCACGCAGGTCGGCGGGGGTGACCCCGTAACCGGCCGGCAGGTGCGGTACGCCGTGCGTGGCCGCGACGTCCAGCAGGACGCCACGGGTCAGCAGCGCCGGGATGTGCTCCGCGCCGAGCGCCGAGAACCGGCCGCCGGTCTGCGCCGCCGCCGCGTCGACTCCGCCGTACAGCAGGCCGTCGTGGCTGACGTGCGACAGGGCGTCCACGTGGGTACCGACGTGGCCGCCGGTGACGATGATCTCGTTGGACGCGGAGCCGCCGTCGGGGCGTACCAGGTCGCCGTGCCGGCGGATCAGGCTCATCCGGAAGCCGGGGTGGTTGGGTGAGCACGGCATGCCCGTGAAGTGGGGGTGGCCGAGTTCGACGAGGCGTACCCCCGCGGTCACTGCCGCGAGCAGCCCGTCGCCGCTCGTCCCGCCCGACGTCCGGACCTGCTGCTGCTCGGTGGTCAACGCGTTCCTCCTGCTGGTTGTTCGGGTGGTGCGGGCAGTGCGGGGCCGGGTTCCCGGGCCAGGTCGAGGACGACGCGGGCGCGCGCGACGACCGCCGGGTCGACGAAGCGGCCGGCGGCGTCCAGCACCGCCACCTCGCCCCGGGTCCGGGCCTGCGCCGCGGCGCGCAGCACCGCCTGCGCCGCTTCGACCTGCTCGGCGGTCGGGGTGTAGACCTCGTGCACTGCCGGGATCTGCCGGGGGTGCAGCACGGACCGCCCCACGAAGCCGGCGTCCCGGCCCTGCTCGCTGCTGGCCCGCAACCCGGCCAGGTCGGCCACGTCGGTGAAGACACTCTGCACCGGTGACGGCAGGCCGGCCGAGCGCGCGGCCACCACGACCCAGCCCCGGGCCCAGGCGAGTCCGGCGGCCGACGGCACGCGCAGGTCCGCGGCGAGGTCCGCCTCGCCGAGGCCCAACCCGGCCACCCCGGGGTGCGCGGCGGCGAGGTCGACGGCCCGGGCAAGTCCGGTGGCGGTCTCCAGCAGTAGTTGCAGCGGCAGGCCGGTCCGGTCGGCGACCTCGCGGACGAGTTGCGGGTCCTCGCTACGGGGCAGCCGGAGTCCGTGCAGCGCGGTCCCGCTGACCGCGTCGAGGTCGGCCTCGCCCCAGGGGCCGGCGGGGTCGTTGACCCGTACCCAGAGCTGTGGGCCGGCCGGGTCCGCCGGGCGGTCCGCCGCGACCCGGACCGCGTTGTCGCGGGCCGCCGCCTTCTGCTCCGGCGGTACGGCGTCCTCGAGGTCGATCACCACCGCGTCGGCTCCGGCGGCCAGGGCCTTGGCCACCCGGTCGGCGCGGTGCCCGGGCACGTAGAGCCAGGACCGGAGTACGCCGGTCACGGCCGTACCCCCGGCTCGGGCGGCAGCCCGCCGGACCAGCCGAGGGCCCGCGAGATCGCGTCCGCGGCCTTGATCAGCAGGGGTACGAAACGCTCCCGTGCCGCCGCGTCGACCCGGGCGGCCGGGCCGCAGACCGAGATCGCGCCCAGCACGGTGCCGTCGATGTCGAACACCGGCGCGGCCACCGAACCGGCGCCCTCCTGTCGTTCGCCGTCCGAACCGGCGAAGCCGAGCCGCCGGATCTCGGCCAGTCGCTGCCGGAGCACCTCGGTGTCGGTCACCGTGCGGTCGGTCAGCGACGGCAGGCCGGCGGCCAGTATCTCGTCCCGTTCCGCCGGTGGCAGGAACGCCAGGATGCAGGTGCTGGAGCTGCCGGCGTGCAGTGGGAACCGCCGTCCCACCTCGACGGTCATCTTGATCTCCCGGGTGCACTCGACCTGGTCGAGGTAGACCCGACCACTGTGGACCCGCGCCGAGACGGTGGTGGTCTCCCCGGTCGCGAGCTGCAGCTCGCGCAGGTACGGCATGGCGACGGTGCGCAGCGGCGACTCGCGCAGCGCCCGCGCGCCGAGCGCGGCGGCGGCCGGACCGAGCTGGTAGCCCCGGCTGGCCGGATCGCTGACCAGCAGGCGCCGGTCCACCAGCGTCTGCAGGATCCGGTGCACCACGGCCTTGGACAGGTCGAGGCTGCGGGCGATGGCGCTGACACCCAGCGAGTCGGGCCCGTCGGTGAACAGCAGTAGGACGTCGGCCACCCGGGTGGCCGTCTCCGTGCCCTGGCTCTCCGCCACGTCCATTCCCTTCTGCGGGCGGGTCGCCGTAGGTCGTGAACCTCGCCCATCACCGCGTTCCCGTAAGCGGAACGCAATTCCAACAGCATCCCGGCGACCGGGTCAAGCCCTCTCATTGCGATCGTGCTGCGGTTGACGAAGATTTTCCCTGGACTCTTGACCCGCTGAACAGGCGGTGTCAGCATCAGGCCTCATGCGTCGTTCCGTGCGGCGGAACACATCCACCCCCCAGGAGCTGACATGAGGAAGACCTGGACCACAGGGCTCGCCCTGGCCTTGCCACTGGCGCTCGCCGCCTGTGGCGGGTCCGCCCCGGCCGGTACGGACCGGGCGGACGGCGGGCAGTCGGGCGGCACGATAAAGATCGGTTCCCTGCACCCGCTCAGCGGCGCCGCCGCCGCGGACGGGCAGCAGATGGACAACGGCGCCAAGCTGGCGGTGGAGGCCATCAACAACGCCGGTGGGATCAAGTCGCAGGGCGGGGCGAAGCTCGAACTGCTCAGCGCGGACACCCAGGGCAAGCCGGAGGTCGGCCAGAGCGAGGCGCAGCGGCTCATCCAGGCCGGCGCCGTGGGGCTGGTCGGCACCTATCAGAGCGCGGTGACCGCGAACGTGTCCACCGTGGCTGAGCGGAACAAGGTGCCGCTGGTCATCGACGTCTCCAGCGCCGACTCGATCCTGGCGCAGGGCTACAAGTTCACCTTCCGGGTCCAGCCCAGTTCGACGGTGCTGGGCACCCAGGGGGCGCAGTTCCTCGACGAGGTCGCCAAGGCCGCGGGCCGGCCGGCAAAGCAGGTGGCGATCTTCCACGAGCAGGGTCCGTTCGGCAGCGCGATCCGGGACGCCTTCAAGGCCGAGGCGGAGAAGCGCGGGATGAAGATCGGGCCGGTGATCTCCTACGACTCGGCCAGCGTCTCCGACCTGACCACCCAGATGACCACGGTCAAGGCCTCCGGCGCGGACGTGCTGATGGTCTCCGGCTACTACCGGGACGGCGTGCTGGTCGCCCAGGCCGCCGACACCGTCAAGCCCGGCCTGGACGCCGTGTTCGGCGTCGCCAACGGCGCCTTCGACCTGCCGCAGTTCCCCAAGGAGGTGGGCGCGGCCGGCGAGGGATACTTCGACGCCAACTACCACCCCGACATGACCAAGCCGGAGACCCAGGCGCTGGCCAAGCTCTACCAGGAGCGGTACGGCGATGAGATCCGGACCGGCGCCGTGCTGGCGTACGACGCGGTACGGGTCATCGCGGACGCTCTCGAGCGGGCCGGCTCCGCCGAGCCGGAGAAGGTGCGCGACGCCATCGCCACGGTCGAACTCGACACGCTGATCGCCGGCGACGGTCCGATCAAGTTCGGTCCGACCGGCGAGAACGAGAACGCGACGCCGATCCTCATGCAGGTGCGCGACGGAAAGGTCAAGCAGGTGTTCCCGGCCGACAAGGCGGAGACCGCCCCGGTCTACCCGGCCGGCCGATGACCCAGACACCCGACCGGGCCCACGCGGTCGCCGGCAACGGCGGCGGCGTGGTGTCCGGGGACCTCGACGACGAACTGGAACCGGGCGGGGAGCCCGCCCCGCGGGCGCCCCTGCTCCGCCGGGTGCCGTGGCTGCGCGTCGCGATCGTCGTCGGCCTGGTGGTCGCCGGGATCGCCCTCGCCTACCTGAGGTCGGGCAGCGGTGTGGTGGTCATGCAGGCGGTCGCCACCGGCGTCCTCATCGGCGGGGTGTACGGACTGGTCGCGATGGGCCTGACGCTGATCTTCGGGGTTCTCGACATCGTGAACTTCGCGCACGGCAGCTTCCTGGCCCTGGCGCTGTTCCTGACCTTCTGGCTGGTGAACGGCCACGGCGTGCACCCGTACCTCGCACTGGCGGTGAGCGTACCGGCGATGTTCCTGCTCGGGATGCTGGTGCAGCGCGGAGTCCTCTCCGGGGCGATGGGCAAGCCGCTGGAGAACCAGCTCCTGATCACCCTCGGCCTCTCGTTGATCATCGAGAACGCGCTGCTGCTCTTCTTCGGCGCGAACCCCCGTTCGGTGGCGCTGCCGGGCGACCGCGGAGTGCCGATCCTCGGCGCGGTGGCGGATCTGTCCCGGGTGCTCGCCTTCGTCGGCGCGCTGCTCCTGGCGGGCCTGCTCTTCCTGCTGTTGCAGCGGACCCGGCTCGGCACGGCGATCCGGGCGGTCGCCGCGAACGACGTCGGCGCGCAACTCGCCGGGATCGACACCCGGCTCATCTACGCGGTCACCTTCGCGATCGGCACCGCCTGTGCCGGTGCGGCCGGGACCCTGGTCGCACCGCTGGTCACCATCGAGCCGACCACCGGGGCGCTGTTCAACATCATCGCCTTCGTGGTGGTGGTGCTCGGCGGGATGGGCAACGTGGTCGGCGCCCTGCTGGGCGGGCTGATCGTCGGTCTCGCGGAGCAGCTCGGCGGCCTCTACCTGCCGGGCCAGTCACCACTGCTCTCCGTCTTCATCGTCTTCGTGCTGGTGCTGTTCCTGCGCCCACAGGGGCTGTTCAGGAGGGCCGCGTGACCACGACCACGACCAGAGAACCGGCGGCCGGTCGGGTGTTGCCCCGGCAGCCCTGGAACCGGCACCTGATCGCCATCGGGATCCTCGGCGCGGTGCTGGTGCCGCTGCCGCTGCTGCTGCCGCCGGCCCAGTCCGCGGTCGCGGTCCGGGTGCTCATCTTCGCGCTGATGAGCATCGGCTGGAACATCATGAGCGGCTTCGGCGGGATGTTCAGTTTCGGTCACGCGGCGTACTTCGGCATCGGTGCCTACGTCAGCGCCTGGCTGCTGGTGGAGCGGGGCGTGTCGCCCTGGCTCGGCATGGCCGCCGGCATGCTGGTGGCGGCCGGCTTCGCCACCCTGATCGGCTTCCTCGCGCTGCGCTACCGGCTCCGGGGCGCCTACTTCGCGCTGGCGACCTTCGCCTTCGCCGAGATGCTGCGGCTCTGGGCGATCAACAGCGACCTCGTCAACCGGGCCGTCGGCTACCACGTGCCACTGCGGCCCGAGTCGTCCTGGTGGTACCTGCAGTTCGAGCCGGGATCGGCAAACTACTTCTGGATCGCGCTCGCCCTGACCGTGGCCGCGATGGCGGCCAGCGTGCTCTTCCTGCGCTCCCGGGCCGGCCAGTTCAGCAAGGCAGCCCGGGACGACGAGGACGCCGCCGCCGCGATCGGCATCCCGGTGATGCGCTACAAGCTGTACACCATGGCGCTCTCCGCCGCCGTCACCTCGGTGGCCGGCGCCTTCTACGTGCAGTACTTCCTCTTCGTCGACCCCGACCTGGCGTTCGGATCGAGCGTGTCGATCCAGGCGATCCTGCCGGCCGTGATCGGTGGCGTGGCCACGGTCTGGGGACCGGTGATCGGCGCCGCGGTGCTGGGGCCGCTCAACGACATCACCGCGACGATCCTGCGGAACCCGCCACCCGCGCTGGAGTTCCTCCAGGGCCGGGGCGGACTGGACGTGGTCGTCTACGGCGCGCTCCTGATCCTGATCGTGCTGCTCCTGCCGCAGGGGATCTACGGCGCACTGCGCGGAAGGTGGTCGCGACGATGACGCTGCTCCGGGTAGAGGGGCTGGCCAAGTCCTTCAAGGGTCTGCGCGCGGTGGACGACGTCAACTTCGAGGTCGCCGAGGGGGCCATCCTCGGCGTCATCGGGCCGAACGGCGCCGGCAAGACCACCATGTTCAACCTGGTCGCCGGGGCGATCCGACCGGATGCCGGCCGGGTGTACCTGGCCGGCCGGGACATCACCGGCCACCCGCCGCACCGGATCAGCGCGGCCGGGATGACCCGGACCTTCCAGCTGATGCGTCCGTTCTACTCGATGACCGTGCTGGAGAACGTCACGGTCGCCGTACTGGCCGGCGGTGCCGCACGGCGGACCGCCCGGACCGCCGCGGCGGAGGTGGTGGAACGGGTCGGGCTCGGCCGGTGGCGGGACGCCCCCACCGAAGGACTGCCGACGGCCGCGCTGAAACGGCTCGAACTGGCCCGGGCGCTGGCCAGCCGGCCCCGGGTGCTGCTGCTCGACGAGGTGCTGGCCGGCCTCGTCCCCGCCGAGCGGGCCCCGGTGATGGACCTGCTGGAGGAGTTGCGTACCGAGCAGGGCGTCACCCTCGTCTTCGTCGAGCACATCATGGCGGCCGTGATGCGGCTCTCCGACTCGGTGCTGGTCCTCGACCTGGGCCGGGTACTCACCTCCGGCGCACCGGAAGAGGTGACCCGGGACCCCCGGGTCATCGAGGCGTACCTCGGGGAGGACCCCAATGCTGAAACTTGAGGGTGTCAGCGCCGGTTACCACAGCCTGCGGATCCTCCACGAACTCGACCTGCACGTGGAGGAGGGGGAGATCGTCGCCGTCGTCGGCGCGAACGGCGCCGGGAAGACGACGACCCTCAAGACCATCTCCGGGCTGCTGCGGCCGAGCAGCGGCGTGATCACCTTCGGCGGTCAGCGGATCGACGGGGTACGCCCCAGCGAACTGGTCCGGCGGGGACTCGTGCACGTGCCCGAGGGGCGGGCGCTGTTCGGCCCGCTCAGCGTGGAGGAGAACCTGCGGATGGGCGGCTGGACCCGGGGGCGGCGGCCGCTCGACGAGCCGATGCGGGAGGTGTTCGAACTCTTCCCCATCCTCGCCGAGCGGCGGCGCCAGGTCGCCGAGACGCTCAGCGGCGGCCAACAGCAGATGCTGGCGATCGGGCGCTCGCTGATGGCCGGTCCCCGGCTGCTCCTGCTGGACGAGCCGTCCACCGGGCTCTCCCCGAAGCTCACCTGGGCGGTGCTGGACGCGATCCGGACCATCCGGGACCGTGGTGTCGCCGTACTCCTGGTGGAGCAGAACGCGGCGCACGCGCTGAACCTGGCCGACCGGGCGTACGTGCTGGAGAGCGGCAGCGTCGTCCTTTCCGGATCCGGTCCGGAGCTGGCCCGGGACGACCGGGTCCGGGCCGCGTACCTCGGGTTGTGAGCGCCGTGACGGGTCACCTGGCGGGTCCGCGCCACCGGCTGGCGACGATCGAGGCGGTACGCCGGCTCGGCGACTGGGTCGCCGGCCTGAGCTGGTCCGACGTGCCGGCGCGGGTGCGCGAGCGGCTCGAACTGGTACTGCTGGACTCGCTCGGGGTGACCGTGGTCGGCGCGCGGCAACCCGAGCAGCGGGCGCTGGTGGCGGCCTGGCACCCGGCGCCCGGCCCCGCGCCGCTGTTCGGCGCCGGGCACCGCACCACCGTCGAGGCGGCGGCCTGGCTCAACGCGACCGCCCTGGTCCGGCTCGAACTCGACGAGGGCCACAAGTACGCGAAGGGCCATCCGGCCGCGCACGGGCTGCCGGCGGTGCTCGCCCTGGCGGCGGAGCTGGGCCGCCCCGGCACCGAGACGATGGCGGCGCTGCTGGCCGGGTACGAGGTCGCGGCCAGGTTCGGCCGGGCGACCGGGCTGCGGCCGGGGGCGCACCCGCACGGGGGCTGGGGCGTCGCCGGTGCCGCCGCCGGCTGCGCCCGGCTGCTGGGCCTGCCCGGCGACGGGGTCGCGGCGGCGATCGACGCGGGCGCCGGGCTGCCGGTCGCGGGTCACTTCTCCAGCGCTCTGGACGGCAACCCGGTCCGGGACGCCTGGGTGGCCGCGGCCAACCTCTCCGGGCTGGCCGCCGCCCGGATGGCCGGGGCCGGCCTGGCCCGCAACACCGGGACCCCGGCCGGCTCGCTCGGCGAACTACTCGGCAGCTTCGAGCCGGGCGAGCTCACCGCCGAGCTGGGTGAGCGCTGGGACGTGACGCTCGGCTACTTCAAGCGGCACGCCTCCTGCTCCTTCACCCACCCGGCGGCGGACGCCGCGCTGCTGATCCGGCCCGAGCTGTCCCGACCCGAGGAGGTCGAGGAGGTACTGGTCGAGACCCACTCGCTCGCCGCCGGGCTGGACCGGACGAGCTGGGACCACCGGCTCGGCGCGCTCTTCTCGACCCCGTTCGTGGTCGCTGCCGCCCTGCTGCACGGCGAGGTCGGGCCGGACGTCTCGGCCGACGACCGGCGGGACGACCCCCGGCTCCGGGCCCTGGCCGGCAGGGTGGTGGTGCGGCGCGCCGCCGACCTGGACGCCCGGCTGCCCGCCGAGCGGGCCGCCCGGGTCACCGTCCGGGCCGGGGGCGTCACCCGGGTCGTGGAGGTGCCCAACCCGGTCGGCGACAGCGCCCACCACCCGATGGCCGAGGACGACGTGCTCGCCCTGCTCGGCCGGCTCCTGGACGCCGGCACCGTGCACCGGGTGCACGAGGTCGCCGCCGCCCTGGCCAGCAGCGCCGACGTCGCCGTGCCGCTGCGACGCCTGGCCGGGACCTGACACCCGGCCGCCACCACCGTCGAGACAAGGAGGAGGAGCCGTGCGCATCTACGCCGTGACCCCGATTTCCGTCGGCCCGGCCGAGCTGGCCCGCCGGCAGGCGCGGTACGACGCGCTCTGCCCGCCCGGCGTCCAGGTCGAGCTGCACGACCTCGGGCCGCGCGCCCCGCGTGCCCTGGACACCGACGAGCAGGTCCGGCAGAGCGAGGCGCTGGTGATCGAGGCGCTGACCGCGGCGCCGGACGGCTTCGACGCGCTGCTGCCGGACTGCGTACTCGATCCGGGCGTGGCGCAGCTGGCCGGGAAGCTGCCGGTGCCGGTACTCGGGCTGCTGCGGATCAGTCTCGGCTGGACGGTGCTGACCGGCCGCAGCACCGGGGCGGTGGCCCGGAACCGGGCGATCGCGGCCGAGATCGTGGCCCGGGCCGAGGCGTACGGCTGGATGTCGTCGCTGTGTGGGGTGGAGGTGCTCGACCTCGACGTGTACGCGATCGCGGACGCCGGGCGCTGGGCGGTGGCGCTGGAGGGTGCGGTGCGGCGGCTGACCGCAGCGGGCGCGCGTACCGTCGTCAACGGCTGCTCCGCGGTCGAGCTGCCGCCGGCCGGTCCGGCGGCCCCGGTCCGGCTGGTGGACCCGACCGCGCTGGCGCTGCGCCTGATCGCCGCCGGAGAGCTGCGGTGAGCGGGCAGGGGCCCGACCTCGTCGTCGCCGGTGCCGGCGGCGGGCTGGTCGGCGCGCTCCGTGCGGCCCAGCTCGGGCTCGACGTGCTGCTGGTGGAGGCGACCGAGCACTACCGGCGGGGCAACAACACCTCGATGTCCACCGCGATGATTCCCGGCGCCGGGTCGCGCTGGCAGCGGGCCGCCGGCCTGTACGACTCGGCGGACCTCTTCGTCGCCGACGTGCTCCGCAAGACCCACGGCGCGGCCGACCCCCGGCTGGCCAGGGCACTCGCCGAGGTCAGCGCGCCGCTGGTCGAGTGGCTGGCCGACGACACCGGGCTGGCGCTGGAGCTGGTCACCGACTTCCACTACCCGGGCCACTCGGTCGACCGCTGCCACACGGTGCCCGGCCGGCACGGCACCGTACTCCTGGACCACCTCGTCGAGCGGGTGACCGGGTCGCCCCGGATCGACCTGCTGGTCCCGGCGCGACTGGTGGACGTGCGGCTCGACGCTGCCGGCGCGGTCTCCGGGGTCGTCGTGCAGCGACCCGACGGTTCCCGGGAGGAGATCGACACCCGGGCGGTGCTGCTGGCGACGAACGGCTACGGCGCCGACCGGGCGCTGGTGGCCGAGCACGCCCCCGAGATCGCCGCGGCCGTCTACCACGGCAGCGAGGCATCCCGGGGGGACGCGCTGCGCATCGGCACCGCGCTCGGCGCTGCCAGCGCCTTCCTGGACGCCTACCAGGGGCACGCGGCGCTGGCGCAGCGCTCCGCCACCCTGGTCGGCTGGGCCACCGTGATGCACGGCGGGTTCCTGCTGGACAGCACCGGCCACCGGTTCGGCGACGAGACGACCGGCTACTCCGAGTACGCCGCCGCGCTCGCCGCCCGGCCCGGGGCCACCGGCTGGCTGATCCTGGACCGGCGGATCGCGGACGCCTGCCTGGCCTTCACCGACTTCCGGCAGACCGTCGAGTCGGGCGTCCTGGTCAGCGCCGACGACCCGGCCGCGCTCGCCGAGGTGACCGGACTGCCGGTCGCGGCGGTGGCGGCCGAGCTGGCCGGGGCGGCGGCGGTCGCCCGGGGCGAGGCCGTCGACCGGTTCGGCCGGGCCAGCTTCGAGGCCCCGCTGGCACCGCCGTATCTGGCGGTACGGGTGGTGCCCGCGCTCTTCCACACCCAGGGCGGGCTGGTGGTCGACGAGCATGCCCGGGTGCTCCGGCCGGACGGCTCGGCGATCCCCGGGCTGTACGCCTCGGGCGGCGCCGCCGCCGGCATCTCCGGGCACGGCGCCGCCGGATATCTGGCCGGGAACGGCCTGCTGCCCGCACTCGGGCTCGCCTACCTGGCTGCGGACCACGCCGCCGGCACCGCCGGCCCGGCCCCGGCCGACCCGCACCGACCGATCGACGAAGGAATCCGATGAAGCAGCTCGAAACCCTGGTCAAGAACGTCACCGTGGTCCGGCCCGAGGACGGCACCGCACCCGACGGCGAGTCCCTCGACCTCGGCATCGCGGACGGCAGGTTCGTCCGGGTGGAGCGGGACATCCCGGTTGGGGAGGCGCAGACCGTGGTCGACGGTCGCGGCCTGCTCGCCTTTCCCGGTGCGGTCGACGCGCACCAGCACTGGGGGATCTACAACCCACTGGCCGCCGACGCCGAGACGGAGAGCCGGGCGAGCGCGCAGGGCGGGGTCACCACCGGGCTGACCTACATGCGGACCGGGCAGTACTACCTGAACCGCGGCGGGCCGTACGCGGAGTTCTTCCCGCAGGTGCTGGCGGCCGCGCAGGGCCGGTCGTACATCGACTACAGCTTCCACCTGGCGCCGATGATGCGGCAGCACATCGACGAGATCCCGTCGATCATCGAGGACTTCGGGGTCACCTCGTTCAAGATCTTCATGTTCTACGGGAGCCACGGCCTGCACGGTCGCTCGTCGGACCAGAGTTCCTTCCTGATGATCCCGCCGGGGGAGCGCTACGACCTGGCCCACTTCGAGTTCGTGATGCGCGGGGTCCAGGCGGCCCGGGAGAAGCTCACCGAGGCGGCGCCGCACGTCTCCCTCTCGCTGCACTGCGAGACGGCCGAGATCATGACGGCCTACACCAGGCTGGTGGAGCAGGACCCGTCGTTGACCGGGCTCGCCGCCTACAGCGCGTCCCGGCCGCCACACTCCGAGGGGCTCGCGGTGACGATCGCGGCCTTCCTCGCCGACGAGACCGGGCTGCCGAACATCAACCTGCTGCACCTGTCGTCCCGCAAGGCGCTGCGGGCGGCGATGCGGATGGCGGCGACGTTCCCGCACGTCGACTTCCGCCGCGAGGTCACCATCGGTCACCTGCTGGCCAGCGTCGACACCGCGCACGGGCTGGGCGGGAAGGTCAACCCGCCGCTGCGGCCCCGGGAGGACGTCGAGGCGCTCTGGGAGTACCTGCTCGACGGCAGCGTCGACTGGGTGGTCAGCGACCACGCCTGCTGCAGGGACGAACAGAAGTTCGGTACCCCCCGGGACGACGTCTTCGCCGCGAAGTCGGGCTTCGGCGGTGCGGAGTACCTGCTGCCGGGGCTGGTCAGCGAGGGGCGGCGGCGCGGCCTGTCGTACCAGCGGATCGCCCGGTTGACGGCGTGGAACCCGGCGCAGCGCTTCGGCCTGCTCGGCAAGGGCACCATCGCGCCCGGCTACGACGCCGACTTCTGCCTGGTCGACACCGGGTCGACCTGGACGGTGCACGCCGGTGACTCCGAGTCGACCCAGGAGTACACCCCGTTCGAGGGCTTCGAGCTGGGTGCCCGGGTGACCGACACCTGGGTACGCGGCCAGCAGGTGCTGGACCGGGGCAACGTGGTCGGCACCCCCCGGGGCCGGTACGTCCGCCGGCCGTCCGCCCGATGACCGCCCCGGAGCCGACCGTGCCGCCCGCCGCCGCACGGTCGGGAGCGGTGCAGCCGGGGCGGGCGCAGGCGCAACCCGACGGGGGCGGCCCGCTCGCCGGGCTGCGGGTGCTGGACGCCTCGACGATCCTGGCCGGTCCCCTGGTGGCGCAGATCCTCGGTGACTACGGGGCCGAGGTGATCAAGATCGAGCACCCGGTACGCGGTGACGGCATGCGGGGACACGGTCTCGACAAGGACGGCCAGCCGCTGTGGTGGAAGATGATCGGCCGCAACAAGCGGACCCTCGCGCTCTACCTCGGCACCGAGGAGGGCGCGGGGATCTTCCGGCGACTGGCCCGGACGGCGGACGTCGTGATCGAGAACTTCCGGCCCGGCACGTTCGAGCGGTGGGGTCTCGGCTACGACGTGCTCGCCGAGGACAATCCCGGGCTGATCATGTTGCGGGTGACCGGCTTCGGGCAGTCCGGCCCGTACGCCAGCCGGCCCGCCTTCGGCACCCTCGTCGAGTCGATGAGCGGGTTCGCGCAGCTGACCGGCGAGCCGGACGGGCCACCAACGCTGCCCGCGTTCGGACTGGCCGACTCGATCGCCGGGATGGCCGGCGCCGCAGCCGTGTCGATGGCGCTCTACCAGCGCGGCCGGGACGGCCGGGGGCAGGAGATCGACCTCGACCTGCTCAGCCCGATCATGACCGCCGTCGGTCCGGGCGTGATCTACGCCGACCAGCTCGGCATCGACCAGCGGCGCACCGGAAACCGGTCCGTCAACAACGCGCCGCGGAACACGTACCGGACGGCGGACGGGCACTGGGTGGCGATCTCGACCAGCGCGGACACGATCGCGGCCCGGGTGCTGCGGCTGGTGGGCCATCCGGAGGTGGTCGACGAGCCCTGGTTCGGCACGGGTCGGCAGCGTGCGCAGCACGCCGACCTGCTGGACGGCTATGTCGGGCAGTGGATCGGCCAGCGCTCCCGCGACGAGGTGCTGCGGGCGTTCGAGGAGGCCGGTGCCGCGGTGGCCCCGGTCTACCGGCCCAGCGAACTGCTCGACGATCCGCAGGTGAATGCGCTGGATCTGATCACCACTGTCGACGACCCCGACCTCGGTCCGATCCGGATGCAGAACGTGCTGTGGCGGATGGGGCGCACGCCGGGCCGGATCCGGTTCACCGGTCGAGGACTGGGCCAGGACACCGAGCGGATTCTCGGCGACGAACTGGGGCTGGGCGCCGAGGAGATCGCCGGACTCCGGGAACGCGGTGTCATCAGATAGCCGCTCTCCGGCGACCGGCGCGGGGGACGGTCCGGCACCGGCACGATGGGTCCGGGTCCGGGAAGGCCACCACGGGTCCCCGGGTCCAGGAAGGCCACGACGGGTTCCCAGGTCCGGGAAGGTCTAGAGTTCCGCCGTGAAGCGCACCTCCCGGGACATCCGGATCGGCAACCGGTTCGACGTGCTACGACGGATCATCGGCGCGCCGATGGTGTCGCGGCAGCAGATCGCCCGCGACACCGGGCTCAGCCTCGCCACCGCGGCCAACCTGATCGGCGAACTGCTGGAGCTGGGCCTGCTGGTCGAGGTCGGCTACCAGGACTCCGGTGGCGGCCGGCCCCGGGGAGTGGTCTCGGTCAACCCGGCCGGCGGCGCGCTGGTCGGCATCGACGTGGCCGAGACGTACGTGCACGTCGACCTCTTCGACGCCGGGCTCGGCGTGCTGGCCAGCGTCGAGGAGGAACTGCACCCGACGGAGAACCGGCCCGAGCAGGTGGTGTCGCACATCGCCTCGGCGGTCCGGGCGGGGTTCGCCTCCGCCGGAGTCGACCCGGAGCGGGTGCTCGGGGTCGGGGTCAGCGTGCCCGGCCAGGTCGACCGCGAGGGCGGGGTCTCGGTGTACGCCCCGAACTGGGACTGGCGCGACGTACCGCTGCGCGGCCTGCTCGCCGGCTCGCTCGACCTGCCGCTCTACCTGGACAACCCGCTGCGCGCATGCGTGGTCGCCGAGCTGTGGTTCGGGGCCGGCCGGGGGCGCGACGACGTGGTGGTGGTCAACCTCGGCACCGGTGTCGGCGCCGGGCTCGCCTTCGGCGGGGCGCTCTACCGGGGCGCCACCAACAGCGCGGGGGAGTGGGGGCACACCAGGCTGGTGGTCGACGGGCGGCTCTGTCACTGCGGCAGTCGCGGCTGCGTCGAGACGTACGTCGGCGCGCCCGGCATCATGCAGACATTGCGTGACCTGGCGCCGAACAGCCCACTCCTGCATCCGGAGGACCAGACCTCGACCATCGAGGCGCTTGCCGCCGGGGTGGCCGCCGGAGATCCGGTGGCCGCCAAGGTGGTCACCGAGACCGCCCGCTATCTCGGCGTCGCGGTCGCCGACCTGGTCAACCTGGTCAACCCGGAAGTGATCGTGCTCAGTAGCTGGGTCGCCGCCCGGCTCGGCGAGGCACTGCTCTCCGAGGTACGCGCGGTGGTGGCCCAGCACGCGCTGAGCCGGCCGTTGGCGGCGACCGAGATCACGCTGTGCCGGATTCCCGGCAACCCGGTCAGTCTCGGCGCGGCCACCTTCGCCCTGGAACGGTTCCTCGCCGGCATCGGCACCACCGCCGGAGGTCTCATCAGCCACCCGAAGAACCCCTGACGCCGACGTACCGGAGTCCGGTCAGTCGGTGCGGAGCACGGCGAAGCCGCCCGGTGGGAGCCGGACGCCGTCCGGCACCGGGTCGGCGCCGCCGAGCACCCGGCCGTCGACGGTCACCTCGACCGGGGCGTCGGTGTCGTTGGCCAGGAAGGTGTAACGGCGCCCGTCGGGGTGTCGGCGCTGGACCGCCTCCACCCCGGGTGGCGGCGCGGCCAGCACCGGCAGCACGCCGCCCCCGGTGCACAGCCGGGTGAGCAGCCGCCCGAGGTCGGCGTCGGCGAGGTGGGTACCGAGGTAGTAGGCGGTGCCCCGGCCGTGCCGCCGCCGGGTCAGCGCCGGCCCGCCGGCCAGCGGCCCGCCCGCGTACGTCAGCAGCACCTCCGCCGCCTCCGCGGGTCCGTCCGGGGCGGCGCCCCGCCGGTCGATCGTGGCCAGTTCCGTCCAGACCCGACCGGAGGTGCCGTCGTCGAGCGGCACGCGCTGGCCGGCGTCGAGTGGGAAGAACTCCTCGACCCGCACGCCGAGCAGTTCGGCCCAGGCGCCGTACCCGCCGAGCCGGATCCGGTCGACCTCCTCGACCACCCCGGCGTACGGGCCGACCAGCGCGGTGCCGCCGTCGGTGACGTACCGGACCAGGTTCTCCGCGTCGGCGTCGCTGACCAGGTACAGCGCCGGGACCAGCACCAGCCGGTAGCGGCCGAGATCGTCGCCGGGTCGGGCGAAGTCGCAGGTGACGGTGGCGGTACGCAGCACCCGGTGCCACTGCTCGATCAGCGCCACCGGCTCGGCGTCCACGCTGGGCTGGCTGGGGTGCCGCTGCGCCCAGATGCTGGACCAGTCGAGCAGGATGGCGACGTCGGCGACCACCTCACTGCCGGCGACCTCGGCCAGAGCGTCCAGTTCGGCGCCGAGCGCGACCACCTCACGCCACACCTTGGTGTCGGTGCCGGCGTGCGGCACCATGCCGGAGTGCCACTTCTCGGCCCCGGAGCGGGAGGCTCGCCACTGGAAGTAGAGCACCGAGTCGGCACCCCGGGCGATGTGTGCCAGCGAGTCCCGGCGCAGCCGTCCGGGCGGCTTGGCGAGGTTGCGCGGCTGCCAGTTGACGGCGCTGGTGGCGTGCTCCATCAACGCCCACGGCCGTCCGCCGGCCAGTGACCGGGCCAGGTCGGCGATGAACGCGAGGTCGGCGTACGGGTCGGCGCGGTCGGCGCTCAGGTAGTGGTCCATGGCGACCAGGTCGACCTCGCCGGCCCAGGCCCAGAAATCCACACTCCAGCGGTCGACCAGGAAGTTCGTCGTCACCGGCACACCCGGGCTGAGCCGGCGCAGCACGTCGCGTTCGGCGCGGTAGCAGGCCAGCAGTTCGGTGGAGGAGAAGCGGTGGAAGTCGAGCTGCTGGGTGGGGTTGGTGAAGCTCGGGGTCTGCCGGGGCGGCAGGATCTGTGCCCAGTCGGTGTAGCGCTGCGACCAGAACGCCGTGCCCCAGGCGGTGTTCAGCGCGTCCAGCGTGGCGTAACGGTCGCGCAGCCAGTTCCGGAACGCCTCGGCCGAGGTGTCGCACCAGCAGCGGGCGACGTGGCAGCCGTACTCGTTGTTGACGTGCCACATGGCCAGTGCCGGGTGGCCGGCGTAGCGGGCGGCGAGCCGCTCCACCAGGGCCACCGCCGCCGACCGGTACGCCGGTGAGCTGGGGCAGAACGCCTGCCGGCTGCCGTACCAGAGCCGGCTGCCGTCCGGGCCGACCGGTAGCGACTCCGGGTGGGCGTGGCTGAACCACGGCGGTGGGGCGGCGGTGGCGGTGGCCAGGTCGGCGGCGATGCCGTGCCGGGCGAGGAGGTCGAGCAGCCGATCGAGCCAGTCGAAGTCGTAGTGGCCGGGCGCGGTCTCCAGCATCGCCCAGGCGAAGACGCCGACGGTGACGAGGTCGACCCGGGCCTGTTTCATCAGCCGGACGTCGGAGGCCCAGACCTGTTCTGGCCACTGCTCGGCGTTGTAGTCGCCACCGAAGGCGAGGCCGGGCACGGCCGGGAGATCAAGGGCCATGTCCAGATCGTCGGACCTGGACGAGGCAGGCGTCAACCACTCAAACAGGCTTATTCTTTGTCCTTGACGAAGTATTCGCCGAACCCTAGGCTACGGCTCACCCCAGCGACGCCATCCACCAACTCCGATGCACACGGCCACGGTCAGCGCGTGAGAAGGAAGGCGCACCATGAGCGGTTCCACTCCCGGCCTGTCCCGCCGGCGCCTTCTCGGCGGTTCGCTGCTGGTCGTCGGCGGCGCCGTACTGCCCGGCTGCCAGTCCGACCCGATCGGCGGCGGCTCCGGGTCGGCCAAGGTGACCCTCAACCACTGGTACCACGAGTACGGCGAGCAGGGCACCCGGGAGGCCGCGCTGCGCTACGCCGCCGACTACACCAAGCAGAACCCGGACGTCGCGGTCAAGGTGACCTGGGTGCCGGGCGACTACAAGACCAAGTGGCAGTCGTCGGTGCTCACCCCGGAGGGCCCCGACGTGTACGAGATCAACGAGGTCACTCCGGACATGGTGGCGCAGCGGCAGGTCACCGCCCTCGACGACATCCTCGGCTCGGTCAGGGCGGAACTCAACCCGCACGCGCTCAGCCCGCTGACCCACGGCGGCACGGCGTACGGCGTACCGATGATCATCGACGTGATGCTGCTCTACTACCGGAAGAGCCTGCTCGCCGACGCCGGCGTCGCGGTACCGACCACCCTCACCGAGCTGGTCGGCGCGGCCAGGGCGCTCACCAGGGGCAAGACCAAGGGCATCTTCGTCGGCAACGACGGACTCGCCGGGATGCGCGGGGTGCTGCCCTTCTCGGTCGGCCAGGCCGTGCTCACCGACCGGAAGGTCAGCTACGCCACCCCGGAGATCGCCGACGCCTTCGCCGTCGCCCGCCGGATGTTCACCGAGAAGTCGATGCTGCTCGGCTACGCCACCGAGTGGTACGACCCGAACGCCCTGATCACCGGGGCCACCGCGATCGCCTGGGGCGGGCTCTGGGCGCTGCCGCGGATCAGCAGGGAACTCGGCGACGACTTCGACCTCGTCCCGTGGCCCGCGCACGGACCCACCGGCAAGCCGGTGGTGATTCTCGGCGGCTGGTCCCAGGTGGTCAACGGCAAGAGCAAGCACGTCGACGAGGCGAAGAAGTACGTGCGGTGGCTCTGGCTCCAGAACAACGAGGTGCAGCAGGACTGGGCGCTGAGCTACGGCTTCCACGTGCCGCCCCGGGCCGGGTTGGCCGCGCAGGCCGAGCCGTTGCAGACCGGGGCGGCGAAGAAGGCGGTCGACCTGCTCAACCAGCACGGCACCCGGACCACCGCGCTGTGGGCGCCGACGGTCAGCAAGCCGTACGACGACGCGGCCTCCGACATCATCCGCAAGAACGCCGACCCGCTGGCGACGCTCACCGCCGCGGCGGGCCGGTCCCAGGAGGCGCTCGACAAGCTGCCCACGGTCTGAGGCCGGCGTGTCCGTGCGTACCGGTGCGCGGCAGGCCGACGCCGGGACCGTCCGGCCGGCGCCCGGGTCGGCCCGACGCCGTCGGGTGGACTGGTCGGCCTGGCGGGCCTTCGCCCTGCTGACCGCGCCGCTGCTGGTCGGGCTGCTGGTCTTCAAGTACGTCGCGATGGGCTGGGGCCTGCTGCTCAGCTTCAGCGACGCCCGGGGCACCATCGCGCTCGGCGACTGGGCGGGGCTGGCGAACTACCGTACCCTCTTCGGCGATCCGCGGTTCCGCGAATCGCTGTCGATGATCGTGGTCTTCACCCTGGTGATCGTGCCGCTGACCTTCGCGATCGCGCTCGGGCTGGCCGTACTGGTCAACCGGCTGCGCCGGGGGCGGGCGCTGTTCCGGACCACCTTCTTCCTGCCGGCCGCCGTCTCCTACGTGGTCGCCTCGCTGATCTGGAAGATGAGCCTGTTCAGCGGGGTACCGTCCAGCGCCGCCAACTCGCTCGCCGCGCTCTTCGGCCAGGAACCGACCGCGTGGATCGCCACGGTGGACCCGCCGCTGTACTGGGTGGTGCTGGTCACCGTCCGGCTCTGGTTGCAGGTCGGCCTCTACATGATCCTGTTCCTGGCCGGGATGCAGGAGATCCCCGCCGAGCTGTACGAGGCGGCCCGGGTCGACGGCGCGGCGGGCCAGTGGCGGCTGTTCCGGCACATCACCTTCCCGCTGCTGCGCAACACCTCGGTCGCGGTGACGCTGCTGCTGGTGATCGCGGCGTTCCAGGCGTTCGACGAGTTCTACAACCTGCTCAGCACCGGCCTGGCCGGCGCACCCGGTCCGGACGGCCGGCCACCACTGGTCTACCTCTACGACGTGTCGCTGGTGCAGCAGGACTACGGCCTGGGCTCGGCCGGCGCGTTCGTGGTTACCCTGCTGATCGTGCTGGTGACGCTGGTCCAGGGCCGGCTGGTCGGATTCGGTCGGAGGGACGGGGATTGAGCGACGAACGCCTTCCGCGACGCCGGACCGCCCGGTCGGCCCGCGGGACCGGACGGGCCCGGATCGGTAGCTACCTGGCGGCCGTCGTCATCGCGGTGCCGTTCCTGCTCCCGTTCTACCTGCTGCTGCGCAACTCGTTGATGACGCAGGCCGAACTCGGCGCCCTGGAGTGGCGCTGGTGGCCGGAACGAATCGACCTGACCGGCTTCGCCGACGCGTTCGACAACGGCACCGCGCCACTGGGCCGGGCACTGCTCAACTCGGCGTTGGTCGCGGTCGTCTCGGCCCCGGTCTCCACGCTGTTCGCCTCGATGGCCGGGTACGCGGTCGCCCGGATCCGGGTCGCCGCGGCGCGACCGGTCTTCCTGCTGGTCGTCGCGACCATGATGGTGCCCGGCGCGGCCACCTTCGTGCCGACCTTCGTGGTGGTCGGTTCGCTGGGCGGGGTGAACACCCTGTGGGGACTGATCGTGCCCGGGCTGTTCAACGCGCTCGCGGTACTCCTCTTCCGCGGCTTCTACCTGCGTTTCCCGCAGGAGATCGAGGACGCCGGCCGGATCGACGGCCTCGGTCACCTCGGGGTCTACCTGCGGCTCGCGCTACCCAACTCGGCGGGCCTGCTCGCCGCGCTCGGCGTACTCTCCTTCATCGAGCACTGGAACTCGTTCCTCTGGCCGCTGGTGATCGGTCAGGACCCGGCGCTCTGGACCGTGCAGGTGGCGATGTCCACCAACCTGACCGCACAGGCGATCAACCTGCCGGCGCTCTTCGCCAGCGCGGTCGTCTCGGTCGTGCCACTGGCCCTGGTCTTCCTGGTCGCCCAGCGCTGGATCGTGCGCGGGATCCTGGCGACCGGGATCAAGGGCTGAGCCGCACCCCGTCGGCCGGCGCGTCGGCCGGCCCGTCGGGCGCGGGCCCGCTACCGCGGTCCGTCCGTGGCCGGTCCGTCCGGTGTCGGTCCGTCCGTGGCCGGTTCGTCCGGCGCCGGTCCGTCCAGGGGCAGTGCCGCCAGGGTCAGTTCGTCGCGTTCCCCGTCCGGCCAGCGCAGCCGCACCACGCCGGAGGAGCCGACCGTGACCTCGGGCAGTCCGGGCGGGGTCGCCCCGGTCAGCAGCACCGCCGCCGCGTACACCTCGGCGGGGCGTACCGGGCCGGCGCTGCGCACCATCGGCACCGCGGAGTGCCCGCCGAAGGCGTTCGAACCGGCCCGTTCGACGACCCGGGCGACGGCCAGCCCGCGCAGCCCGCGTACCGTCGAGATCAGACCGTCCGGCCGGCGGGCGGTGGCGAGGCCCTCCCGCACCAGCACCTCCGGCGGCGTCGACCCGGCCAGCGCGTAACCGCCGATCCGCAGCGTCCACGGGCCCCCGCCCTCCGGCAGCGCCCCGACCCGGGCCAGCCGGATCTCGACCGCTCCGCGCAGCACCGACGCGGTGTACAACCACGGGCCGGTCCGGAACGCCGGCTGGCGCGGCGGCCAGACCCGAGCCGGGGCCGGCCCGACCGGCCAGTGCGTCCGGTACGCCGAACTGCCGGTTCGGCCGCGTACCCCGAATGGCCGCAGCGGGCGGCGGTGCGCCGGCTCACCGGCCGGGTCGAGCAGCGTGACGCAGTTGTCCAGCACCGAGCCGTCGTACTCCGGCCCGGCGTGCGTGGCGTACGCGTACCGCGAGTAGCCCGGCTCCTCGGTGCCGAGCGTCTCGTCGGCGGCATGGTCGGTGCCGTGGTTCACCACCCGCACCACCCGGTCGGCGGTGGTGCCGGAGACCAGCCAGCCGGGCGCCGGCAGGGCGAACGCCACGTCGCGTTCCTCGACCACCAGCGCCCGTTCCCGCTCCGTCCACACCGGATGATCGGCCGGCAGCACCAGTCCGGCGAAGCCCTTGCTCGACCAGTACGGCGAGCCGGGCCCGGTGTACGGCTGCCGGATCGCCGGGAACGCGCCGTACCAGCCGATCGGCTGGAGCCCGTCCGACCGTCCCGGACCGCTGTCGGGGCGCTCCGCGGACCGTCCCGGATCGCTGTCGGGGCGCTCCGCGGACCGTCCCGGATCGCTGTCGGGCCGCTTTGCGGTTCCGGTCCGGCTCCGGCCGTCGGACGCGGGGTCGGGCTGGAAGTGTCGCAACACGCCGCTGGCGAGCCGGCGGGTGCGGCCGGGCGGCAGCGGTGTGGCGTCGAAGACCGCGCCGGCCCAGACCGGGGCGAGGGCCGCGTACCGGTAGGTCAACGACCGCCCCTGGTGCAGGGGCGCGCCGTCCGGGGCGTAGAGGTGCTGCGCGCCGGTCAGGTAGGCGTGCAGCCGCTCCCGGTACCGGGCCCACAGCTCGGGCCCGGCGTACTCGCCGGAGATCCGGCAGTACCACAGGGGGTAGAAGTTCATCGCCCAGCCGGCGTACCAGTCGAAGTTGCGGCCGGTGCCGGCCCCCTCCAACCCGTCGGTGTACCAGCCGTCACCGCGGTACCACCGCTCCATCCCGGCGATGTTCCGGTCGATCTCCTCGGCCGACCACGGTCCGCCGACCGACCGGAGGAACGCCTCGACCACGTTCTGGAACCACCACCAGTTGCAGGCCGGATACGGCTGGCCGATCACCTCGGCGAGCCAGCCCACCAACCGGTCGCGGACAGGGTCGTCGAGGGCGTCCCAGATGACGTGCCGGGACTCGTGCAGGGCCAGCGCGATCGACGCCGCCTCCACCTTCGCCTGGTCCACCTCGGTCACCCGGGGCCACCGCTCCGGCGAGTCCGGATCGACTCCGGCGGCGAGACCCTCGGCGTACCACTGGGCCAGCCCGCCGTCGTCGCCGTGCGCGAGCCGGAAGCCGGCGGCCAGGAACGTCCGGGCGAACCCCTCCAGCCCGTCACTGCGCCGCCCCGAGCTGCTCGCCGGTCCCGGCAACTCGATCAGCGCGTGCCCAGGGGAGGCGTACGGCCGCACGGCCGCGAGCATCCGGTCGACCGTCCACTCCCAGTGCGCCCGGCTCCACCCGGTGTACGGCGACAGCCGGCGGTTCTCGGCCGGGGGCGGCGGCCCGGTGCGGGATCGGGCGGCGCTCATCGGGCGGGCTCGGCCGGCGCGCCCCGGAGACGACCATCCCGGAGAGGGGCATCCCGGAGACCGTGGTGAAGTCCCGGGACGAGGCGGGTGGGAAGGACGGGGACCATCCTCAGGAGACTATCGGCCGGCCGCGATCCGGCCGGCCGGGCGGCTCAGCCGGCACGCCGCCCGTTCGACCGTCGCCTGCCGCGCCGCGACCTCGGAAAGGGTGGTTCAGCCGGCCCGTTCGCCCTCGCCCAACTGGTGGGTCAGGTTGACCAGGTTGCCGTCCGGGTCACGCAGGTGGACCACCCGCTGGCCCCACGGCATGTCGTTCGGCGGGCCCAGCACCTGACCGCCGAGCGTCGCCACCTGGTCGAGCAGAGCGTCGACGTTCGGCACGGCCACGCTGAGCACGATCCGCGGCGGGGCCGACAGATCGGCCTCCGCCTCGTTGACCAGTCCGAGCTCGGAGTCGCCCAGCCGCAGGCCGACGAAGAAGGCCGGGCCGTCCTCCGGGAACCGGTGTACCTCGACCCCACCGAGCAACCGCTGGTAGAACGCCAGCAGGCGGGGCAGGTCGGGGGTGATGATGATCGGTTGCACTGTTGTCACGTCGAGCTCCTCTGGTTTCCTGGTACCACTGTCGTACAGAGGTACGGGCCGGAGGGCCGGAACTCATCGGTTGGCGGGCCGGATTCCGTCCGGCTGCCCGAAGAGGCTGACCAGCCGATCGGCGTCGAGAAACGTGGTGACCCCGGCCACCAGCCCGTCGACCACGTCGAGCAGGATCAGCCCGAACGGCAGGTACCCGCCGCCGGGGCCCGGCCGCAGCTGCCAGAACGCCGGCGAGCCGTTCGCCGCGACCGGGACGAGGCGGGCACCCGCGCACGACGCCTCCGGGTCCAGCAGTGCCAACCGGATCCGGTCCCGGCCCCGCAACCAGAACCGGAACGGCGGCATCGACATCGTCGCGTCCTCGTGCAGCAGCGCCACCAGCGCCTCGACGTCGTGGCGCTCGAACGCGTCGCAGTAGCGGGCGAGCAGGTCCCGCTGGGTCCGGTCGGCCGGCCGGAACGGTTCGCCCGGGACCCGGACGACCGTCCGCACCGTCGCCCGGGCCCGCTGCAACGCGCTGGTCACCGACGCGACCGTGCTCTCCAGCAACTGGGCGACCTCCTCGGCTCGCCAGCACAGCACGTCGCGCAGGATCAGCACCGCCCGCTGCCGGGGCGGCAGGTGCTGCAACGCGGCGACGAAGGCGAGCCGGATCGTCTCCCGGCGTACCGCCAGCTCCGCCGGATCGCCCTGCGTCGACAACACGGCACCGTCCGGGACCGGCTGGACGAAGCTCCGTTCCGGTTCCGGCGCGCCGATCCCCGGCCCCTCGGCCGCCGGGCCGAGGTCCATGGCCAGTGCCCGGCGCTGCGGGCTGCGGAGCATGTCGAGGCAGACGTTCGTCGCGATGCGGTAGAGCCAGGTGCGCAGCGAGCCGCGCCGCTCGTCGTACCGGTCGAACGACCGCCAGGCTCGGACCAGCGTCTCCTGGACCGCGTCCTCGGCCTCGAATCCGGAGCCGAGCATCCGGTAGCAGTAACCGGTCAGCTCTGTCCGGAACGTCTCCAACCGGTCCGCCTGAGCGGGCGGCTGGGGGGTCTCCACGGTCGTCTCCACCACCCGTCCGACCATACCCAGCCGGCTGGGCCACGAGCACCCGGACGGTCGGGACCGATGAGTTACCGGTGCCCGCGCCGTATCCCTGGCAGGGCCCGCCGTAGGTCGGTGCGGCCGGAGAGGTGAAAATCGATGAACAAGGATCAGGTGTGGGCCGAGGTGCGGGCGGAGCGGCGGGAAATGCTGCAGGTGCTCGCCGGGCTCCGCCCCGAGCAGTGGGACTCGGCGACGCTCTGCGCCGGCTGGCGGGTGCGCGAGGTCGTCGCACACACCACGCTGCCGTTCCGGACGTCGTTCGGGCGTACGATGGTGGATCTGCTCGGGGCCCGGGGAAACGTCGACCGGATGGCCGACCGGTGCGCCCGGCGTGACGCCGCCGAACTTCCCGCCGAGCGCCTGCTCGGCGCGTTGCGGGACAACATCGCGCACCGCTGGACACCACCGGGCGGTGGCGCGCACGGCGCACTGTCGCACGATGTGATACACGGCCTCGACATCACCGTGGGACTCGGGCTGGACCGTCGGGTGCCGCCGGAACGGGTCGGCGTCGTACTGTCCGGGATGCGCCCGAGGAACGTCGCCTACTTCGGGGTGGACCTCTCCGGGGTCGCCCTGCACGCCACCGATCTCGACTGGAGCTACGGCACCGGTACTCCGCTCCGGGGACTCGCCCAGGATCTGCTACTCGTGATCTGCGGGCGGCGGCTGCCGCCGGGGCGGCTCGACGGCGTGCCGGCGGCCCGGTTCTCCGGGCACCCCGCGCCGCGCTGACCGCCGATCGGCCGCCGCGCCGGCCGGGCCACGAACGGCGAATTGGCCCGGCCGGTCGCCCGACGACCGTCGGTAGCATCGGGCCGCCCATCGGCGTGCGGAACCGCCGCCGACACCACCCCGACCAGGGAGGAACCCGTGCGCGACGCCTTCGCCGAGCTGTCCACCCCGCTGGTGGCCGACGCCTGCGTCCGCCTCGGTGTGCCGTTGCGGGCCGCCCCGCCCGGCATCGCCGCGGTCGTACCCGGGCACCGGCTCGCCGGACGCGTCCTGCCGGCCCGGCACTACGGCAGCGTGGACGTGTTCCTGGAGGCGCTGGGCACCGCCGACCGGGGCGACGTGCTGGTCGTCGACAACGGCGGGCGGGTGGACGAGGCGTGCGTCGGGGACCTGGTGGTGCTGGAGGCCCGGGCGGCCGGGCTGGCCGGTCTGGTGATCTGGGGACTGCACCGCGACACACCGGAGCTGGTGGAGATCGGGCTGCCCGTCTTCAGCTACGGCAGTTTTCCACCCGGCCCGGTACGGCTGGACGAACCCGAGCCGGCGGCGCTGCTCAGCGCCCGGTTCGGTGCGCACTCCGTCGGGGCGGCGGACGTCGTCCTCGCCGACGACGACGGGGTGCTGTTCGTCCCCGCCGACCGGGCCGAGGAGGTGCTGGGGACCGCGCACCAGATCCGCCGGACCGAACGCGACCAGGCCGACCGGATCCGGGCCGGGCAGTCCCTGCGCGAGCAGACCCGTTTCGCCGACTATCTCGTGCGGCGGGCCGCCGATCCGGCGTACAGCTTCCGCCGACACCTGCGCCGGATCGGCGGCGCCATCGAGGAGTAGGCCCTCGGCGGATCAGGTCGTCACGGGTGGTCGGGTCGGACCGGCGGGTCCGCGGAGCCGGCCGCCTCGGGCACCCCGAGCGCCCGGTAGAGAGCGGCGGAGGAACTCCGGTGCGTCTCGGCCCGCTCACCGTCACCGACCGCCTGGTAGGCCCGAGCCAGCCCGGCGTGCGCCCGGGCCTGCTCGAACGCGTCCCCGATCTCGGTGGCCAGGCCGAGCGCGGTGCGGTGCTGCGCGCGGGCCGGGCCGGGCCGACCCAGCAGGTGCAGCACCTCACCGAGGCTGTTTGTCGACGATGCTTCGCCGGCCCGCTCGCCGACCCGGCGCAGCAACGTCAGGGCCTGCTCCACCAGGTCCAGCGCCGCCCGGTGGTCGCCCTGCCGCAGCCGGACCCGGCCGAGACCGTCCAGCGCGAGCGCCTTGCCGGCCTGGTCGCCGACGGCCTCGAACAGGGCGAGCGCCCGTCGGTGCCGACCGGCGGCGGTGAGCAGCCGTCCGGCGCGCAGGTGCAGGTCACCGAGGCTGGTCAGCGCGTACGCCTCGCCGGTCGCGTCCGCGATCCGCCGGCAGAGCACGGCGGCGGTCCGCAGGCGTACCCCGGCCTCGCGGTAGTTGCCCTGCCGCAGCAGTACGTGCCCGAGGTTGCCACCGGCCCGCGCCTCACCCGCCGGGTCACCGGCCCGCCGGCAGAGCGGCAGCGCCGCCCGCAGCGCCTCGGCGGCCTCGTCGTACCGGCCCTGGCGCTGCTGCACGTGGCCGAGGTTGCCCAGCGCCCGTGCCTCACCGGCGCTGTCGCCGGCTTCCCTGCTCAGCACCACCGCCTCGCGTAGCCGGGCGATCGACGGGGCGTACCGGCCCTGCTGGGCGTACATCACGGCGAGCCCGGTCAGCAGGTGTGCCTCGGTGACCCGGTCGCCGGAGTGGCGGACCGTGGCCAGGGCGTGCGTGTGCATCCGTTCGGCCTCGGCGACGTAGCCGCCGCTCTCCAGATAGCGCAGCAGGGTCAGGGTCAGCCGTACCGCGTGTGCCGAGCGGCCGCGTTCGGCGGCCCGGACCGCCGTGGCCACCAACGTCGGGCGTTCGGCGTCCAACCACTCCCGGGCCGCCTGCGGGTCCGGCATTGGCGGCGGCGGGACCGGCGGCAGGTCGACCGGTGCGCGGCGGTGCCGCTCCGCCGGGTAGAGCGTGTCGATCGCCGCCGTCGCGGCCGCCAGTTCGTAGTCGAAGAGCCGGTCGACGGCGGCGTCGGCGGCCGAGGCCGGCTCGTCGGCCGCGCAGCGTTCGGCCGCGTAGGCCCGGAGCAGGTCGTGGAAGGTGTACCGGTGGCTGCCGGCCGGTTGCACGAGGTTCACCCGGGCGAGCGTGTCGAGCAGGTGTCGGGCCGGCTCCGGTCCGGTGCCGAAGAGCGCCGCCGCGGCGTACCGGTCGACGTCCGGGCCGGGATGCGCCCCCAGCATCCGGAAGGCGCGCGCGGCGGCGGCCGGCAGTTGCTGGTACGACCAGGACAGCACGGCCCGTACGCCGGTGCGCGGGTCACCGCCGGCGTCGAGTAGCCGGAGCCGGTGCTGCTGGTCGGCCAGCTCGGCGACGAGTACCGCCAGCGGTGCGGTCTGCCGGGTGAGCACGAGTTCGGCGGCGACCCGCAGAGCCAGCGGCAGGTGGGCGCAGTGCCGGGCGAGCGCGGCGGCGGCGGTCGGCTCGCGGGCGACCCGGTCGCCGAGGGTGCGCCAGAGCAGTTCGACCGAGTCCGCGCTGGAGAGCAGCCCGAGTTCGATCCGTTCGGCACCGTCCCGGGCGACCAGCCCGGCGAGGGTGTCCCGGCTGGTGACCAGCGTGGCGCAGGAGCCGCCGCCGGGCAGCAGCGGGCGGGCCTGCGCCACCGACGCCGCGTTGTCGAGCACGATCAGCATCCGCCGGCCGTCCAGTGCGCTGCGGTACCGGGCCGCGCACTCGTCGAGTTCGAACGGCACCTCGGTGCCGGGCACCCCCAGCGCGCGGAGGAAGCCGGCCAGCGCCTCCTGCGGCGGCATCGGCCGGTCGACGTCGTAGCCGCGCAGGTTGACGTAGAGCTGCCCGTCCGGGAACAGGTGCCGGGCGTGGTGCCCCCAGCGCAGTGCGAGCGCGGTCTTGCCGACGCCGGCGGTACCGGCGAGCACGACGACCGGGACCGGTCCCGGGTCCGCCCGGCCGTCCCGCCCGGACCGCGTCAGCAGCCTGTCCAGCCTGTCGAGTTCGGCGGTCCGGCCGCTGAATCGAGCGACGTCGGCGGGCAGTTGCGCGGGTACGGCCGGTCCGGTGTCGCGGCCGGAGCCCGCGCCGGCAGCCGCGGCCGGTGTCGCGGTGCGGGGCACGGCGGCCCGCAGCGCGTTCCGGTAGGCGGTGGCGAGTTCGGCCCCCGGTTCGACCCCCAGCTCCTCGACGAGGCGCTCGCGCGCCTTCCGGTAGGCCGTGACGGCCCGGTCCCGGCGCCCGAGCGCGTGGTAGGCCCGGATCAGCAGTGCCTGGGTGGTCTCGTCGAGCGGGTTGCCGGCGGCCGCCTCCTCCAGCGCCGGCAGCACCTCGGCGGCCCGGCCGATCGTGATCATGACCTCGCCGTACCGGCGGACCACCTCCCGGCGTTCCTCGGCCAACGCGACGACCCTCGGATGGTTGGCGAGGGAGGGAACGTCGGCCAGTGGCCCGGCGCGCCACAGCGCCAGCGCCCGCTGCCAGAGCCGGACCGAACCGGGCAGGTCGGTGCGGCGGTGCGCCTCGGCCGCCGCACCGGCGAGTTCCCGGAACACGCACAGGTCGAGGTTGCGGGCCGGTACGCCGATGGCGTACCCGTCGCCGACCCGGGGCAGGACGGCACTGGCGGTGTGCGTACGCCGGCCCGGTTCGAGTAGTCGACGGAGGTTCTTGACGTGTGTCTGGATCACGTTGATGGCGGTAGGTGGCGGCCGGCTGTCGTCCCAGAGCGCGTCCATGATCTCGGCCCGGGGCAGCGGCCGGCCGGCGGCCAGCGCCAACAGGCCGAGCACGGCCCGTTGACCGGGGGCGGAGAAGGCGATCTGGTGCTCTCCGCGCCAGGCTCGTACCGAGCCGAGGATCTCCAGCCGTACGGTGTCGGCGCCCCCGTCACCGGAGCTCCGGAAAGCGCTGACGCCGTTTGCGCTATCGCGGGCTACGACCATGCCGCCGCCATGCCTAACAGGGCCGCCCGCATGCCTAACAGGGTGGCGTGCGGGTCAAACCGAGGCAAGAGGGGACGGTCACGTCCTAGCCGCGGCCGGGGCTGACCAGGCCGGTCTCGTAGGCGACGACGACGGCCTGCACGCGGTCGCGGAGCCCGAGTTTGCCGAGGATGCGGGCGACATGGGTCTTGACGGTCGCCTCGGACAGGTGGAGGTGGGCGGCGAGTTCGGCATTGCTCAGCCCCTGGGCCAGCAGCCGCAGCACCTCGAGTTCGCGTGGCGTCAGCGCGGACAGGTCGCGGTGCGGTGCGGCGGGGTCGGCGCTACGCCGGGCGAACCGTTCGACGAGCCGCCGGGTGATGGCCGGGGCCAGCAGCGCGTCGCCGGAGCGCACCATCCGGACGGCGGCGACCAGATGTTCGGGGGTGACGTCCTTGAGCAGGAAGCCGCTGGCGCCGGCGGAGAGCGCCGCGTAGACGTAGTGGTCGAGATCGAAGGTGGTCAGGATGATCACGCGCGGGTCGCCGGTGCCGCCGGTGAGGATCCGCCGGGTGGCTTCCAGACCGTCCATCTCCGGCATCCGGACATCCATCAGGACGACGTCCGGCAGGGTTCGCCGGACCGCGTCGACGGCCTCGGCACCGTTCGTCACCTCGGCGACCACGTCGATGCCGTCGGCGGTGAGGATCATCCGGAAGCCGGTACGGACCAGTGCCTGGTCGTCCGCCACCACCACCCGCAGCGGTGCGGTCATGGCGCCTCCAGGGGGATCCACGCGGCGACCCGGTAGCCGCCGCTGAGACGTCGCCCGGCCTGCAGGGTGCCGCCGTAGACCGCCAGCCGCTCGCGCAGGCCGATCAGGCCGCGCCCGTTGCCGGTACCGGCGGAGGCGCCGGGAGTGCCACCGGTGTCGGTGGCCTCGACCCGTAGCTCGTCGGTGCCGTACTCCAGCAGGACCGTCGCGGTCGCGCCGGTGGCGTGCTTGACAGTGTTGGTCAGCGCCTCCTGCACCACCCGGTAGGCGGTGAGTTCGATTCCCGGCAGCAGCGGACGGGGCTGACCGGTCACGGTCAACTCGACCGGTGTCCCGGTGTCGCGCACCCGTTGCACCAGCGCTTGCAGCCGGTCGAGGCCCGGCTGCGGCGTCAGGCCGTCCGTGGCGGCCGGGTCGCCGCCGTCGCTGTCCGTGGTGAGCAGCCCCATGACGTGACGCAGTTCGGCCATCGCGGCCCGACCGCCGGCCTCGACCGAGAGCAGCGCCTGCTGGGCCTGGTCCGGGCTGGTCGGCAGCACCTTGCGGGCGGCTCCGGCCTGGATGACCATGACGCTCACGTTGTGCGTCACCACGTCGTGCAGTTCGCGGGCGATCCGGGCACGTTCGTGCTCGGCGGCGCGGCGCAGCGCCTCCGCCTGCTCGTGCTCCATCCTGGCCAGCCGGGCACGGTCCTCGTCGGCACGCCGCTGCCACTGGCGCAGCCCGTTGGCGGCGAGGACGATCGGCACCAGGATCAGGAACGGGACGGCGTTGTCCGGGACGGTGGGCACCGCCGGCTCCCGGATCTGGGTGTAGAGGAACGCGGCCAGGGGCAGGCTCGCCAGCGCCGGCAGCCGGTACGGGCTGTACACCGCGGCGGTGTAGGCGGCGATGACGCAGGCGTAGAAGGAGACCCGCAACGCGGCGTTGTAGTCGCTGACCAGCGGGGCCGTGCCGAGGACGAACCAGAGCACCGCGAGCGGATAGCGGCGGCGGAACACCAGCGGCAGTACCACCAGGAGGAGCACCACGACCGTCTGGCCGAGCTCGTAGTCCTCGATCGGCAGGAACGGTTCGAGCCTCGCCGGACCCGGGTCCGGCTCCGGGCCGAACCCTGGGGGCAGGCCCGGAGCGGGCGGTGGAACCGGGGCCGGCGGCGGGACCGGGTCGTACGGACCCCGGAAATCGAACTCGAACTCCGGGGGCCGGTGTTCTCCGTCCCGGCCGTCGCCCTCCACGATTGCGGCGAGCAGCAACCCCAGCGCCAGGATCACGTCGAAGACCCGGCCGCGCCAGGAGAGCGTCGGCAGCGGGCCCGACGGACGCAACAGCAGCCTGAGCCGGGCCCGGAGCCGGTCTGCCAGCGCGCCGTTCACCACCGGGCCATTCTCGCCCACCGCCCCCGGCCGGCGGCATCCACCGCGTTGACCACCCGGCATACCCCCGTCGACTACGCCGCAGGGATGACGTCGACCCGTCTCATCCCGGGTCGGTACCGGATTTGGCTCCGGTGGCCGACGCCCACCGGCCCGGCCCGGACCTAGCTTCGAGCGGCTGGCCGGAAAGTGCCTGGAGGGCTGACCGGAACGTGCCTGGAGATCGAGGCGCCAGAGGTGCCCGAGTGGGAAGGAGAGCCGCCATGAGCGCGCCGCTGATCGAGTTGAACGACGTGAGTCGTAGGTACGACGAGGGGCCACCGGCGCTGGACGCTGTCTCGCTGGGGATCGCCGCCGGGGAGTCGGTCGCGATCCTGGGGCCGTCCGGCAGCGGCAAGTCCACGCTGCTGAACCTGGTCGCCGCGCTGGACCGGCCGAGCGCCGGGACGGTGACGGTGGCCGGGGTGCGCGTGGACAGGTTGGGCGAGGCCGCGTCGGCCCGCTACCGACGGGCGAAGATCGGAATGGTCTTCCAGTTCTTCAACCTCCTGGACGACCTGACCGTCGTCGACAACGTCATGCTGCCGGCGCAGCTGGCCGGGACGGCCCGTGGGGTCGCCCGGAGTCGCGCCATGGACCTGCTCGGCCTGCTCGGCGTCGACCGGCACGCCGCCGCCTACCCGGGCCGGCTCTCCGGCGGTGAGCGGCAGCGCGTCGCGGTGGCCCGGGCCATGGTCAACCGGCCGGCACTGCTGCTCGCCGACGAACCGACCGGCGCGCTGGACACCGCCTCCGGCGAGGAGGTCCGGCACCTGCTCAACACCCTGCACGCCGAGGGCCAGACCATCGTCCTGGTCACCCACGACCTGGCCCTGGCGCAGTCGTGCGCGACCCGTACCGTCCAGCTCGTCGACGGTCGGATCGCCGCCGACCGCACGGCGGAGCCGGTCCGATGAGTGCACTGGGCGGGGTGGTCCGGTCCGGGGTGGGCCGTCGCCGGGTGCAGACGCTGGTGGTCGCGCTGGTGGTGATGATCGCGGTGACCGCCGGGGTACTCGGCGGTTCGCTGATGGTGGCCTCCTCCGCCCCCTTCGACCGGGCCTTCGACCAGCAGCACGGCGCGCACCTGACCGCGCAGTTCGACGGGTCCAAGGTCACCGCGGCGCAACTGTCGGCGTCCGCGGGGGCCGGCGGGGTCGCGGCGGCGAACGGCCCGTTCCCGACCGCGACGATCACCCCGATCGTCGATCAGGGCCCGCCGGCCGAGCCGATCACGGTGGTCGGGCGGGCCGATCCGGGTGGACCGGTCGACGCCGTCACGGTGACCGAGGGACGGTGGGCGAGCGGCGCTGGGGAGATCGTGCTTCAGGTCGACCACCGGCGCCCGGCGAGTCTCCAACCACAGGTGGGCGACGCGCTGCCGCTGTCGGAGCCGGCCGGCGGACCGACCCTGACGGTGGTCGGGCTGGCCCGGTCGGTCAGCGGGACCGCCGGTGGCTGGGTGGTCCCGGAACAGGTCGCGGCGTTGACCGCCCCGGGCGCGGCGCCGGGGTACCAGATGCTCTACCGGCTCGCCGCGAGCGACACCGCCGCACAGATCGACTCCGCTCGGGACACGATCGAGGCGAGCGTGCCGGCGGGCGCGTTGGCCGGAGCGCGGTCCTGGCTCACCACCAGGGCAAACAGTGCTGGCAGCACGTTGCTGTTCGGGCCGTTCCTCATCGCCTTCGGGGTGCTTGGCGTACTCATGGCGGTCCTGATCATCGGCAACGTCATCGCCGGGGCGGTCGGCACCGGAACACACCGGATCGGCATCCTCAAGGCCCTCGGGTTCACCCCGCACCAGGTGGTTCGGGCGTACACGGTGCAGGCGCTGGTCCCAGCCGTGGTCGGCGCCCTGCTCGGCGTCCTGGCCGGCAACCTCCTGACCGTTCTGGTCCTGACCCAGACCAACGAGGTCTACGGCACGACGGACACCGGGGTCACCGGCTGGGTGAACCTCCTGGCGCTGGTCGGGGCGCTGGCCGTGGTCACCGCCACCGCCTGGGTGGCGGCGTCCCGGGCCGGGCGGCTGCGCACCGTCGACGTGCTCGCGGTCGGCCGCACCCCCGGCCCGAACCAGGGCCAGTGGGCCGCGCGGCTGGCCGCGCGGCTCCCGCTGCCCCGACCCGTGACCCTCGGTCTGGCCCAGCCGTTCGCCCGGGCGCTCCGGTCGGCCACCATCGTCGCGGCGATCGCGTTCGGCGCCGCCGCCGCGACCTTCGCCGTCGGCCTGGGCGCCTCACTGAACGAGGTGCAGGCCACGGAGAGCCATGGCGACGTCGTCATCCACCCGGGCTCACCGATGTCCGGGCCGCCACCCGAGGAGGCCCCGACGGGCCCGCGGCGGGTCGAGTGGGAGCCGCCGCCACCGCCGGACCCGGTGATGGTGGTCCGGGCGATCACCGCACAGCCTGGAACCAGCGGATACAGCGGCGTCGCGTACACCGAGCTGACCACCCCCGGACTCACCACTCCGCTGGACATCCTCGCCTTGACCGGCGACGGCTCCGCGTACGGCTACCAGATGATCTCCGGCAGATGGTTCAGCCAACCCGGGGAGATCGTGGTTGCCCGACCGTTCCTGACCGCCACCGGCACCCGGGTCGGCGACAGCGTCGTCCTGGTCGACCACGGCACCCGGATCAACGCGCACATCGTCGGTGAGGTCTTCAACATCGAGTCCAGGGGGATGCAGGTCCTCACCGCCGCCGAGACACTCGCGGCCAGCCAACCTGACCTGCGGCCCCTGGAGTACCACATCACCCTTAGCCCGGGCACCGACCCGGCCGGCTATGTCACGGCGCTGAACGCCGCGCTGGCGTCGGTGGACGCCACCGCGGAGGTCGCCGAACAGGAGGCGGACGAGATCCTCCTGATCATCAACGCGCTGACCGGCCTGCTCACCCTGATGCTGGTCACCGTGGCCGCGCTGGGCGTACTCAACATGGTGGTCCTGGAGACCCGGGAACGCGTCCACGATCTCGGGGTGCACAAGGCCCTGGGGATGACCCCGCGGCAGACCATCACGATGGTCATCTCCTCGGTCGTCGTCACCGGCCTGATCGGTGGTGCCATCGGCGTGCCCGTCGGCGTCATCATGCAGCGGGTGACGGTCGCCGAGATGGGCCATGCCGCGGGGTTCAACCTGCCCGCCTCGGTGATCGACATCTACCACCCCGCCGAGTTGGCGCTCTTCGGTCTCGGCGGGCTGTTGATCGCCGTGCTCGGCGCGCTCCTTCCGGCCGGCTGGGCCGCCCGCACCCGCACCGCCACAGCACTGCGTACCGAATAGACACCGCGTACCGAATAGACACCGCGTACCGAAGAGGCCGGAATCTGCGCCCGGAAAGCCCGGCAGCGGCACCCGACGCCGTGGCGAAGGGTCCCGGCGCGGCTGCCGGGGTGCTGCCCGCGACCTGACCGCGGCGAGCGCCCCGGCGGCCGGCGGCAGCGCTAGCGGCGGAACCCGGGTGGCTCCGACCGGCCCAGGTCCGCGGATTCCAGCTTCTTACGCAGGTCGTCGGCGTCGGGGTGGCCGATCTCCTCCAACAGGAGGAAGGCCTGCTGCCAGGCGTCGCGGGCCGCGTCGATGTCACCCGTCGCGTGGTGGACGTCGGCCAGGCAGGTGAGGCTGGCCGCCTGGGGATGCCGGTCGTCGATGGAGCGGAAGAGCGCGACAGCGCGCTGGTAGCAGGCGATCGCCTCCCGGTGCTGACCGAGCCGGTGGTGTGCGAAGCCGAGGGAATCCCACGCGTGGGCCTGCCCGTTGCGGTGATCGTGCTCTTCCAGCGGCCCGAGTGCCTCCCGGGATGAGACGAGGCTCTGCTGGTAGTCCCCGAGGAGAGCCTGGAAGTAGGCCAGATTGCCGAGGTGCAGGGCATGCCCGATCGGATCGCCGAGGCCGCGGTACAGGTCCATGGCCCGCCGGGTGTGCCTCAGACCGTCGAGGTGACGGCCCTCCCGTTCGTAGCTGAGGCTGAGCGCCCCGTGGATGCCGGCCTGACCGCGCTGGTCACCGACGGCGCCCGCCAGCCGGAGGGCGTCCTGGAGATGGGCGTGGGAGTCCGGGTAACGGCCCAGGTGCCGGTAGGTGACACCGAGAATGGTGTGCGGGTTGACCTGTAGCGCCGGGTCGCCGAGACGCTCGGCCGCGGCGAGCGCCGTCTGCTGGATCTGCAGCTGGGCATGCCAGTGGCAGCGGCGCTCCAGGAGGTCTCGCAGCGCCCAGGCGAGCTGCCAGCTGTGCGTGTCGTACCCGGCGTTGGCGGCCTCGGCGATCGCGGCGAGCAGTACCGGTCGCTCGTCGGTGAACCACCGCAACGCGTCGTCGTAGCTGGCCAGCGGCACGGGTGTGACGCCCGACTGTGCCGGGGCGATGTCGATCGGCTTCAGGTACGAGTTGAGCAGCTGCGCCGCCGCGACGGCGGTGTGTACGTAGTGGTCGAAGGTCCGGTGTCGGGCGGCACGTCGCTCCGGCTCGGTGTCGACGTCCTGGCCAAGTTCGGTGGCGTACGCCCGGAGCAGGTCGTGGCAGGTGTACCGGCCGGGCTGGCCTTCGGTGAGCAGGTGTGCGGCGTCCAGTTCGGTCAGCAGGCGGCGGACCTGCGACAGCGGCACGCCGGCGAGGCTGGCGGCTGCGCCGCGGCTGATGTCGGGCCCGGGGTGCAGCCCGAACATCCGGAACAGCCGGGCCGCCGAGGGGCTCAACGCCTGGTACGACCAGGAGAACACCGCCCGCACGTCCGTGGCGGAGTCCGGACCGGCCAGCGCGTCCAACCGGCTGCGCGCGTCGGCGAGTTCGTCCGCGAACACCGCCAACCGGAATCCGGGCCGGGCGGCGGCGCGGGCCGCCACGATCGCGAGCGCGAGCGGCAGCCCGGCACACGCCCTGACGATCTCGTCGACGGCGTCCGGCTCGGCCGCTACCCGCTCGGCCCCGAGCCGGCCGACCAGCAGGCCCCGGGCCTCGGCGGCGTCGAGCACGTCCAGCCGGATCGGCCGTGCGCCCTCGGTGGCGACCAGGCCGGCGAGCTGGTTGCGGCTGGTCACCAGCACCATGGTGGGGGGCGAACCGGGCAGCAGTGGCCGCACCTGGTCGGCGTCGCGGGCGTTGTCGAGCACTACCAGCATCCGGCGACCCGCCAGCCGGCTACGGTACAGCCCGGTCTGCGCCTCGACGCTGGTCGGAATGCGCTGCGGCGGTACCTGGAGGAGTTCCAGCAGCGCCCGCAGCGCCTCCGGCGGGCTCATCGCCTGGCCGGCCGGGTTGAAGCCGCGCAGATTCAGATACAGCTGTCCGTCGGGAAACCGGTCGCGTATCCGGTGTGCCCAGTGCACCGCCAGGGTGGTCTTGCCGATCCCCGCGCTGCCGCCGATCGCGGTTATCACCACAGTGGATGCTGGGGCGCCGGCCGGGCCGAGCAGTGCGTCGAGCTGGAGGAGCGGTGCCGCCCGCCCGGCGAAGCCGGCGATGTCGGCCGGCAACTGCGCCGGCACGGCGACAACCGGTGCGGCCGGAGTCTCCGGCTGCTCCGGGGCGCCGGTCTGCGGGTCCACGACCGCCGGGCACTCCCGCTGGTCGGTCGGCTCCGGCCGCTGCGGAACCGCGTCCGCGACCGGTGCCGGCGGCGCATCCGCGGCCGGCGGTACGTCAAGCTGTGGGTCCTGCCGGAGTATCCGCTGGTGCAGGTCGCGCAGCGCCGGTCCCGGGTCGCTGCCGAACTCGTCAGCCAACCGCTCGCGCAGCAGGCGGTAGCCGGCCAGCGCGTCGGTCTGCCTGCCGCACCGGTAGAACGCGAGCATCAACTGTCCGGCCAGCCGCTCGTCCAGCGGGTGCCGGCCCGCCGCGACCGACAAATCCGGCAGCAGCCGGGCATGGTCGCCCCGGCGCAGCGACAGATCGTTGCGGTCCAGCATGGCCGCGAGCCGCTCCGCCTCCAGCGCCACCGCCACCCCGCGCAGCCAGTCGTTGTCCAGGTCCGCGAACGGGACGTCCCGCCAGAGCGCGAGCGCGTCGCGCCACAGGGCCTCGGCGCGCTCGTCGTCCGCCTCCTGCCTCGCCCGCGCCGCCAGGGCTCGGAACTGGTGCAGGTCCACCGCCGACTCGTCGATCGCCAGCCGGTAGCTGCGGGCCTGCCGAGTCAGCGTCGGCCCGCCCGCCTCGGTGAGCACGCTGCGGAGCCGCGAGAGATATGTGTGCAGGATCTGCCGGGCCCGTTCCGGGGCCGCCGAACCCCACACCCGGTCCACCAGGTGGTCGACCGAGACCGTCGCGGTCCGCTCCGCCAGCAGCACCGCCAGCACCGTGCGCTGGCGCGCCGGTCCGAGCGGTACCGGTCCGCGCTCGTTGTGCGCCGCCATCGGCCCCAACACCCGAAACCGCATCACCGTCCGCCCACCCCCCCGGATCGGCAGCCAGGATAGGACATCTCCGCAGGCGTACGACGGACTGTGTTGATCAGGCGGCGCCACTGTTGAGCCGCGATTGAAGCGCGCTTCAAGCCGGCTTCAACTGGCCGCGCCTAGCGTGTGGAGGTCCGGCGGCCTCGGTTGTCGGGCTCATGCCTGCGTGTCCGTCGGTTTGTGAGGTAACCCCCTTGTCTACCTCGTCGTTGACCCGAACCCCCATACGTGCCCGTCCCCGTGTCCGATCCTGGCTCGCCGTCGCGGTAGCGGTGGGGCTGATGCCGGCCGGGATCGTGGTCGCCCCGCCGCAGGTCCAGGCGCAGGCGCGAGCCCAGGCGCAGGTCCAGGCGGAGCCGCCCGATGAGGAGCTTCCGCCCGTGGAGTGTCCGGAGTTCGACGGTGCCCCGGCCGCCGAGGACGAGTTCACCGCGTACCGGTACGCGCTGGCCTGCGGCGTCAACGTGGAGGTGCTGGGGCTGCGCGACGTCGACCGGCAGGTGTTCGCCACCCCGGCGGGCGTGCTGGACGCACAGATCGCCGTGGAGCCGTACCGGGTGCGCAATGACGCCGGAGAATGGGTGGGCATCGATCCGACGTTCGCCGTACGTCCGGACGGGTCGGCCGCCTCGACCGCGACGGTGATCGACATCGTCGTGGGGGCCGGGGGTGGTGACACCTTCGTGACCGCCGTCGACCCCGATGGCGGGTCCCTCTCGCTGAAGTGGCCGGGTGGTGTGCTGCCGACTCCGGTGTTGAACGGCCCGGTGGCGACCTATCCGGAGCTGCTGCCCGGCGTCGACCTGGCGGTTCAGGCGGAGTCCGTCGGGTTCTCCTGGGTGCTGGTGGTCAAGACCGCCGAGGCGGCGGCCTCGCCGGCGCTGGCGGAAATCGTGATCGGGGTCGACACCGTCGGCCTGAACGTGGTCGAGGACGCCGAGACCGGCCGGATCGACGTGGTCGACGACACCGGTGCGGTGATCTTCGAGGCCGGTCAGGGGATCATGTGGGACTCCTCGGTCGCCGGTGGTGACGGGAGTGCCGCCGCGACCGCACCGCGCACCGCGGTGGCCGGTGAGCCGCCGGCCGATCCGGGACGGATCGGCGACGTCGAGGTCGAGGTGACCGCCCCGGGCATCGAGCTGATCCCGGACCCGGAGATGCTGGCCGACGAGACCGTGACGTACCCGATCTACATCGACCCACCGTTCACCTCCACCCGCAAGGCGTGGGCCAACGTGTACGCCGGGGCCCGCGGCCGCGGCTGGACCGGCGACTCCAGTTGGCCGCGGGCCGGTGGGATGCGGGTGGGTTACAACACCTGGAGCAACTGCGGCAACGGGTGCGGGCTGTGGCGCTCGGTGATCAAGTTGGACATCGGGAAGCTGAACGGCAGGTACATCGCCTCGGCCAGCGTGAAGGCCCTGCAGACCCACACCGGCGGCTGCGGGTCGTACGGGCTCCAGTTGTGGCGGACCGAGGCGATCTCCAACGGTGTGTCGTGGAACGGCGTGACATGGCTGTACGGCAGCCAGTTGCAGACCGAGAGCGTGCCGTCGTCGAACACCACCGGCGGCTGCGGGTCGGACAACTCGCACGAGTGGGTGTCCTTCGACGGCGCGAACGTCAAGCGCCGGGTGCAGTCGGCGGCCGACCAGCGCTACGACACGATCTCGTTCGGGCTGCGATCGTCGAGTGAGGACGACCGGAACGCCTGGCGGCGGATCCGGACCAGCTCGGTGGCGCTGCACGTCACGTACTACATCTACCCGCCGCAGCCGGACATGCGGAAGCTGAACGGCGAGCCGTGCCGGACCAGCCTGTCCCGGGCGCAGTGGGTGACATCCCGGCACCCGACCATGTCGGTGCGGGCCCGCTCCTACGAGTCGGAGTCGGTCTACGTGCGGCTGCGGATCCGCGAGCGGGGCGCGGACAGCAACTACTTCTGGTATCGCACGCCCGACCCGGTCGGCTCGCATGCCACGGTCAACCGCCGGGTGACCACGTCGCTGCCGGACGGGGAGTACACCTGGCAGGCCCGGGCCGACGCCCGGCAGACCTCGGCGGTCAACTCCGGCTACACCGATCCCTGCCACTTCAAGGTGGACGCCACCAAGCCGAGCGTGCCGACCGTGACCGCGCCGGAGGGCCCGTACACCGAGGGCCAGAACGTGCGGCTCGGCGTCTCGGCGAGCGATCCGATCGTCAACGGCGTGCACTCGGGACTGAACCGCTACGAGTATTCGTGGAACACGCCGACCTTCGACCGTTCGGTGCCGCCGACCGGGTCGACCACCATCACCCGGGCCGACGCGGAGCCCGGCCGGCACGTGCTCTACGTCCGCTCGGTGGACAACGCGGGGAACACGTCGAACGAGCGGACGTACACCTTCTTCGTCGGCCGCGACATCCCGGCCACCGCGATGGGGGCCTGGCGGCTCGGTGGTGACCTGGTCGACGACTCCGGCAACGGTGCCGCCCTGACCATGTCGACCGGGACCGGCCCGGCGTTCGGGCCCGATCGCGGCGATCCGGACAACGTGCTGCTGAACCTGGACGGGAGTACCTGCCTGACCACCACCCCCACGGTCCGGACCGACGCCGCGTTCTCGGTGTCGCTGAACGTCCGACTGGACGCCGCCAGCGGCTACGCGAAGCTGCTCACCCAGGGCAACGAGAATCACTCGGCCTACCAGATCCAGCACAACGCCACCACCAACATGTGGTCCTTCTCGCTGCTGACGTCGCCCGGCACGGACGCCGAGTGGCGCAGCGTGAGCGCGGTGAGCCCGGTCGCCCGGGGCCAGTGGTTGCGGATCGCCGGCACCTACGATCCGGACGCCGGGGTGCAGCGGCTCTTCTTCGACGGTGCCCTGGTCGCCGAGCAGTCGGTCGACTTCGAGCCGTGGAACGGCATGGACACCTTCGGGCTGGGCTGCCTGCGGGGCGCCTCCGGCTCGCACGGCCACTTCTTCACCGGCGCCGTCGACAACGTCGCGGTGTGGCAGGGGCTGCTGTCGAGCTACGCCCTGCGATTGAACGACCCGCTGCCGCTCGGTGAGATCGCCCGGTGGGAGATGCGGCACGACGGTACCGACTCGAGCGGGTTCGGCCGCGACCTGCTGCTGCCGGACTCCGCCGCACACGACTTCGACCCGTTCCACCGTCCGGACGGGGCGCTGGTGCTCGACGGCCAGTCCTGTGCGGCCACCCAGGCTCCGGTGGCCCCGTCCGACACGGCGTTCGGGATCAGCGCATGGGTCAAACCGGTCCGGGTCACCGGTGGCTACCAGGTGCTCTTCTCGCAACTCGACACTGACGGCGACGGGTTCGTCGTGGTGGTCGACAAGGACGGTCTCCTCCAGGCCGGTCCGCCCGCCGCGTTCGGGTTGCCGGGGGCGGGGGGCACCGCCAGCGGCTCCGCCGGGCAGGCACCGGCCCGTCTCGTGCCGCCCGGCCAGGACGTGAAGGTCCGGGAGGGCTGGCAACGGATCTCGGTCCAGTACGGCGGCGGCGCCAGCTGGCAGGTGGTCATCGACGGGACGTCCAGCGGCACCCGGTCGGAGGGGGATCCGGGTGCTGCCGGTGCGCCGTTGCTCGTGGGCTGCGCCGATTACGGTCAGGGGCACCAACACCACTTCCAGGGCATGCTGCACGACGTGCGGGTCTGGCGCGGCGACCGGACCTTCAACCTCGACGACCCGTGGCCGGCCCCGCCCTCGGAGTTGCAGGGCCGCTGGCGGCTGATGGGCCACGGCTCCGACACCTCCGGCCACGGCCGCGATGTCCGCTTCGAGGGGGACACCCGGTTCAACGACGGCTGGTCGTGCGACCCGGACAGCGCGCTCGAGCTGACCGGTGCAGGGCAGGCCGCCACCGCGGGTCCGGTCGTGGCCACCGACGATTCGTTCACGGTCTCGGCGTGGGTGCGGATCGACCGGCTGGACGCCGATCTGACGATCGTGTCGGCGGCCGGCCAGCAGGCGACGGCCTTCCGGCTGAGATACAGCCAGAGCCTGCAGAAGTTCGGCTTCGTCATGATGAGCGGGGACGTGGCGAGCCCGTCCTGGCTGACCGCCTACGGTGGCCCGACGCCCGAGCCGGACACCTGGTACCACCTGGCCGGCGTCTACGACCTGCACTCCGACGCGATGCGGCTGTACGTCAGCGGCGAGCAGGTCGCCAGCCGGTCCGGACCCGAGAGCCCGTGGAACGCGTCGGGACCCCTGCTGCTCGGCGCGGCCGGCACCGCGGACGGCGGGCGCGGACAACGGCTGCACGGCGCGGTCGACGACGTCGTCGTCTGGCAGGGCAGGGTTCCCGATCACATCATCGGCCAGATCTCGGCCGCACCGGTCCCGAAGTGCTGACGGTCCCGAAGTGCTGACGAGAACTCCAAAGGCACCGGTGACGGCTTCCCCGCTGCCGGTGACGACTCCTCAGGTGCTGACGACGACGATGAGGCGGAGCACGGACATGTACCGCAAATCACTGGCCGGATCTGTTGCCGCCACGCTGGTCGCGGTGCTGCTGGCACCGGCGCCGGCGACCGCCCGGGCGGAGACCTTCCCGCGTGGTCCGCAGCCGTTCGACTCCACCCCGGTGCAGCCGGTGGCCGGGGCCGGCTCGGCGTTCCGGGACGCGGCACCGAACTGGAGCGGCGGCCCGACCGATCCGGCGGGCGCGTCCGGCAGCGGCGACTGGACGGCCACCGACCTGTCGCACGCCGGTTCGTGGACGCACGGCGGAGCCTCCGGGGCGTTCAGCTACGCGTACGGCCTGCGGGTGCCGCCGGCGGTCGGGCCGACGCCGGGGCTGAGCCTGGCGTACTCCTCGGCGTCGCACGACGGGCGGACGTCCGGAACGAACAACCAGGCGTCCTGGATCGGCGACGGCTGGAGCTATTCGCCGGGCTTCGTCGAGCGGACCTACGTGGCCTGCGCGGCGGAGTCCGAGGAGGACGGCAACCAGGGTGACGACCTGACCGGCGACCTGTGCTGGAAGGACGACTCACCGGCGGTCACCCTGGCGCTGAACGGTGTCAACACCTCCCTGGTGCGCGACGACGACACCGGGACCTGGCGGATGGCCTCCGACTCCAACTGGCGGATCCAGCATCTGGGCGCTCCGGCGACTCGGGACGGCGCCTCCACCGAGCGCTGGGTGGTGACCACCACCGACGGCACCCGGCACTACTTCGCGTCGGAGTCGTCGAGCCGGCTGACCGTGCCGGTCTTCGGCAACCATTCGGGGGAGCGGTGCCACCGGTCCGGTGATTTCGCGGGCTCGCGCTGCGACCAGGCGTACCGGTGGCTGCTGGACAGGAGCGTCGACGTGCACGGCAACCTGATCCGCTACACCTACGGCACCGCGAGCGGCCGCTACGGGCCGGCGATGTCGGAGGATTCGACCGCCGGCTACGACCGGGAGTCGTGGCTGCGGCGGATCGAGTACGGCCTGCGGGACGGTTCGAGCGCCGGACCGACCGCAAAGATCGAGTTCACCGTCTCGGACCGATGCCTGGCGGACTGCCGCGACGGCGACGGCGACCCGGACGAGGACAACTGGCCGGACACCCCCTGGGACCTGCACTGCGAATCGAGCACGGACTGCGACACCCACTCGCCGACGTTCTTCTCCAGCAAGCGGCTGACCGAGGTGGCCAGCTACGTGGCCGACGGATCCGGGTTCCGCAAGGTCGACTCGTGGGCGTTGACGCACGAGTTCAAGGACTACGGCGACACCGAGCAGGTCGTGCTCTGGTTGGCCGCCGTGCGGCACACCGGGCACGTGGGCGGCACCGAGCGGATGCCGGCGGTGGAGTTCGGCGGCACCTTCTACGAGAACCGCGTCGACCTCGGCGAGGCGTGGCCGTCGATCTGGCGGCCGAGGCTCACCTCGATCAAGAACGAGACCGGCGGCGTGACCACGATCAACTACTCGGAGCCGGGCTGCGGCCCGGGGAACGTGCCGACCGCCCACCACCAGAACGCCCGGCGGTGCTACCCGGTGAAGTACACCCCGGAAGGGCTGGCCGACCCGGTCGACGCCTACTTCCACAAGTACGTCGTGCGGTCGGTCGCCGAGTCGGACGCGACCGGCGGCGGTGACACGGTCTGGACGTTCTACGACTACTCCACCGACGGCGGCGGCACGGGCGCGCTCTGGGCGTGGAACGACGCGGAGTTCGTCGACGACGACGACCGGGACTGGAACCAGTGGCGCGGGTACGCGGAGGTGATTACCCGCACCGGCGACCCCGCCGACCCGGGGGCGCAGACCCGGTCCCGCACCCGCTACTTCCGCGGCCTCGACGGGGACAAGCAGAAGAGCGGCACCCGCTCGGTGAGCGTGACGGACTCGCAGGGCCAGACCGCCGCCGACCACAGGGCGCTGGCCGGGATGGTCTGGGAGACCGCCTCGTACGACGGCACCACCATCATCGAGTCCTCGACCACCCGATACTGGCACTCCAGAACCGCCGTGCGCAGCTACGACGGCGGCAAGCTGGAGGCCTTCCTGGCCGGGGCCTCCCGCATCGACACCCGGACCAGGCTGTCCCCGAACTCCTGGCGGCACACCCGGACCGAGAACAACTACGACGCCCTCGGCCGGGTGGTGGCCGTCGACGACAGCGGCGACCTGTCGGTCAGCGGCGACGAGCGCTGCCTGCGGACCACCTACACCGACAACACCACCAGCTGGCTGCTCGGGACGGTGGCGTCGGTTGAGGCAGTCTCGGTGGGTTGCTCGGCGACGCCCAGCCGGCCGGCGGACCTGCTCGGTGCCGCCCGCGCCTACTACGACGGGCACACCTCGCACACCGCCGCGCCCACCCGTGGGCTGATCACCCGGGCCGAGGCGGTGGAGGACTGGAAGAGCGGCGCTCCGGTGTACGCCACGATCGGCGAATCGACCTACGACGCGCTCGGGCGGCCGCTGGTCGAAACCGACGCCCTGGGCAACACCACCACGACCGCGTACACCCCGGCCGGCGCCGGACCGGTCACCCGGAGCACGGTCACCAACGCCGCCGGTCACGTCACCACCAGCCATCTGGAGCCGGCGTGGGGCTCCATCGTCCGCACCGTCGCGCCGAACTCCAGGTCCACGACGGTCCGGTACGACCCGTTGGGCCGGGCGAGGGCGGTGTGGACCCCGGGCCGGGACCCGGCCTCCGACCCGGCAAGCAAGCTGTTCAGCTACGACGTCTCGCAGACCGCACCGACCGCGGTGACCACGAAGACCATGATCCAGGACGAGTCGTACCTGACCGAGATCACCCTGTACGACTCGCTGCTGCGTGACCGTCAGGTCCAGGCCCAGACCTACGGTGGGCGGCTCATCTCGCAGACCGTCTACGACTCCTACGGACGGGTGCGGTACGAGTCCGACCCGGTCTTCAACAACCAGTCCGGGCCCACCGGCGACCTGGTCTGGATCACCCGACCGAACGACGTGGCGCGGACCGAGTACCGGTACGACAACGCGGGGCGGGTCACCGACGAGATCTTCGTGGTCAAGGACGAGGAGCGGTGGCGCACCAGCTACCGCTACGGCGGGCACGACGAGCACTGGATGACCACCACCATCGTGCCCGAGGGCAGCACCTCGACCGCGTCCCTGACCGACGCCCAGGGCCGTACCGTGGAACTGCGGCAGTACCGGGACCGGGCGGCCACCGGCGCCTTCGACGCCACCACCTACCGCTACAACGCCGCCGGGGCGCTGGAGCGGGTCACCGACCCCGCCGGCAACAGCTGGCAGACCGAGTACGACCTGCGCGGCCGTCCCACGGTGCTGCGCGACCCGGACACCGGCACCAACACCAAGACCTACAACACCGCCGGGCAGGTCACCTCGACCGTCGACGGCAACGGCACCCTGCTCTCCTACGTCTACGACAGGCTGGGCCGGCCGACCCAGGTGTGGGAGGGCGCGGTCGACGCGGGGCAGTTGCTGATCGAGCGTGCCTACGACGGGGCGGCCGGCGGTATCGGCCACCCGCACACCGCCACGCACTGGGTCGACGGTCAGGCGTGGCGCACGGAGATCCGCAAGTACTCCGTCGACGGTCAGCCGCAGCAGGTGTACAGCCACCTGCCGGCGGCGGCCGGGGCACTGGCCGGGACGTACTGGGAGTCGTACACCTATTATCCGGATGGCTCGTTGCTGAGCTCGCAGGCGGTCGCCGCCGGTGGGCTGGCCACCGAGACCATGATCTCCCACTACGACCCGATGGGGCAGCCGGTCCGGGTCACCTCCAACGGTGACGACTTCGGCGAGGGCCACGTCTATGTCGACGAGGCGGTCTATTCGCCCTACGGTCAACTGCTGCAACGCCGGCTCGGCGACCCCGACGACGTGGGCGGCACCTCCGGGCAGGCGTGGCAGACCTGGATCTACGAGGAGGGGACGGGCCGGGTCGCCCGGTTCTACTTCGACAAGGACACCGTCGGCGACTACACCGGCACCAACTACGGGATCGCCGCGCTGTCGTACCGGTACGACGACGCCGGCAACATCCTGTCGATCACGGACGAGCCGGTGCACACCGCCGACGACCTGGACCCGGAGACGCAGTGCTTCCGGTACGACCACCTGCGCCGGTTGACCGAGGCGTGGGCGCAGGCCGGGACCGGAGGCTGTGCGGCAACGCCGAGTGGTGGTGTGGTCGGCGGGCCGGGGGCGTACTGGTCCTCCTACGCCTACGACCTCACCGGCAACCGCGTCGCCGAGACCAGGTGGAGCCCGACCGGGCGGGCCGAGCACCGGTACTCGTATCCGGCGGCGGGCCAGGACGACCCGCACGCGGTGACGTCGGTCGCCAGCGACGCCGACGCCGCGGCGGACACGGCGTTCCGCTACGACGCCGCCGGACACACCACCGCGATCGACCGGGGTGGCGAGGTCGACACGCTGACCTGGACCCCGACCGGACGCGTGCGGACCGTCGAGAACGGTGACGGCACCACCAGGTTCGTCGACGACGCCGACGGCAGCCGGATCCTGCGGATCGACCCGGACGGCGACATGACGGCCTGGGTCGCGGGCTACGAGCTCAACTACTCCGCCACGACCGACACCGTGACGGCCACCCGGTACTACCGGCACGGCGACAGCGTCGTCGGGATGCGGGTCGGTGCCGGCGACATCCGGTGGCTGGCCAGCGATCACCACGGCACCAACCAGTGGATCGTCAACGGCGACACGCTGACGGCGACGGTGCGCCGCTTCGACCCGTTCGGCAACCCCCGCTCGACCAGTTCGTCGAGCTGGCCCGACCAGCGCGGCTTCATCGGCGGGATCGACAACGCCGGCGTGGGGCTGACCACGATCGGCGCCCGGGAGTACGACCCGGTCATCGGCCGGTTCATCTCGGTCGACCCGGTCGCCGACTACACCAATCCACAGCAGCTCAACGGTTACGCCTACGCGTCGAACAACCCGGTGGGCAAGGCCGACCCGTCCGGGCTGTACGAGACCGAGTGCTCGCCGGGCGGCCCGGGCTGCGACGGTAGCGGCCGGAGCACCGACGGGCGTGGTGGCGGTCGCGGTGGCGGTGGCGGCGGTGGCGGTGGCGGTGGCGGCTGTGGGGTGAGCGGGAGCTGCCAGGGGGACGATTCGGCGTTCAGCCAGAACTACAACGACGCGATGCTGCTGATGGACTGCGTGCACGTGCCCGACGGCGGGCACTGCGAGACGATGCAGTCGCAGTACACGACCCTGACCGACCAGGGCATCATCATGGTCGACCTGTACATCGCCGCAGAGTGGTTCGGGCCGGCGTTCCTGGAGGGCCACGGCAACGGCCGGGGTCACGACGTGGAGCCGTACGCCGAAAGCAAGATCAAGGTCCTCTGGGACACGTCCAGCGGTCAGATCACCACGGTCGTCTGGCCGACCTGCGTGGGTGACGACTGCACCGACGCCGTCGACCTGTGCTACGACTGCGGCAACGCCAACGAGGTGGCGATCTACGGCTGGGACGAATACCCCTCGACCGGACCTCCGCGGCCCTGGAACCAGAAGGAGCCGTCGCCCGACTGGACCGGGATCACCTTCGAGGTCGATGCCGTGAACTCGGTGCTGCCCTGGGGGCCGTCGATCGACCGGACGATCAGTGTCGGATTCGACGGCGCGGCCCCCCGGGTCCGGGACATGGGCGACAACTTCCCCTCGCTCACGGTCGTGCAGTACGTCCGCAACGGGGACACCAACACTCTTGCGACGATGGACGAGTACCACTCGCTCCTGGGAATCGTGTGGCTGTCGAACAGTCACCATTCCTACTGGTGGGAAGATGGGGAGTTCACCATCATCGACGAGTAGCGACCAGCGCCCACCAGGTTCCGCCCCCCCGCGTCGGCCGCGAGCGGGCGGTGGGCGGGACCGGGCCGACCTAGACTGCCGGGATGACCGAACTCTGGACACCCTCGGACGCTGGTGTGCTGCGGCTGCCGTCGGGTCGGCTGGTGCGAGGTCGCGGCCTGCGCCGGGCACTCCCGTCAGGGCCGATGCCGACGTTCGGGGTCTACCTGCTGGGTCGCCCACCGGCCCAGACCCCGTGGCCGGGCCGCTGGGTGCGCTGGCCGGACTTCTGGCTGCCCCGCGACCACGCCGATTTCCGAGCCGCCCTCCGGCTGGCCTGGGAGCGGGCGGCCGACGAACGGGTCGAGTTCGCCTGCGGTGGTGGCAAGGGCCGGACCGGCACGGCGCTGGCCTGCCTCGCCGTGCTCGACGGCGTCCCGGCCGGGCAGGCGGTCGCCTTCGTCCGCGAGCACTACGCCAGGGGTGCGGTGGAGACGCCGTGGCAGCGCCGCTACGTCGCCCGGTTCACCCCGGTACCGGCATGACCGGACCGGCTCGCCCGCCGGGCGGTCGTCCCCTGCCGGCCCGGGGACGGCCGCGCCGACCGCAGCGAACCACGTTCCGGGGCGACCGACCGCGCGTGTCCCACCCGCCGCGTCCGGTCCGGTCGGCACCCTCCGGTTCGTCGTTCAGCCGACCAGCAGCGGCAGCAGGGTGAGCGAGTTGACCGCGGTGTGCAGGGCGAGGATGGCCCAGACGTTGCGGTGGCGAGCCCACAGGTAGCCGGCGAGGACGCCGAATCCTCCATTCCAGGCGAGCATCACCGCGACCATCTCCCACAGCGGACCGTCCCCGATCCGGTGCACGTGCATGGCGGCGAAGAGCAGCGAGGTGACGACGATCGCCGGCCAGCGCCCGTACAGCGCCTCCAGGCGGGTCTGCAACAGCACCCGGTAGAAGATCTCCTCGGCGAGGCTCGCGGTGACGAAGGTCAACAGGGTGGCGGCGAGCAGGTAGATCCGGTCGTACTGGCGGTAGCCCGACATGTCCTGGCTGCCCGCGAGCGGGCTGTAGTAGAGCAGGTACGCCCAGCCGAGCAGGGCGGGTAGCGGGCCGAGCCAGTACCACCGGGTCGGGATCGCCCGCCGGTGCGCCCGGCCGCCCCGCCAGTCAATCGGCCACCGGCGCAGCACCAGCGCGGCGCCGCCGAAGAAGAGGGCCAGTTTGACCGGCCCGTACCAGATGCCGGGGTCGACCACCAGGATCCCAGCCGGCAGTAGCAGGGCGATCACCACCAGCCCGGCGGCCTGCCGGCCGAGTGCCGGCCGGTCGGCGGTCCCGACGACCGGCATGGCGGGCAGCCGGAGCGGGACGAGCCGGACCAGCAAGAGCCCGACCAGGGCGGCGGCGACGATCCCGACCAGTGGCTTGGGCGGGGCCTCGGAATCGGCCGAGGTACGTACCTCCGCCCCGCCGAACACCGCCAACGCCACCGGAGCGGCGATCAACAGGGCCACGCCGACGCCGGTCCAGATCCGTCTCCGCATAGCTGCCAGCGTGTCGTCCGACACCCGGTTTCTCGTCGCCCGCCGCGACGATCCGCCGGTACATCCTTCGGTCGACGGTGCCGGTCCGGTGGGGCACCCGAGGTCGTCCGGCGCCGAGCCGGCACCATTCTGATCGCGGTGGCCGCCGCGCTTCCTCGGCGGCGGTTCGTCCGGGCCGAGGCGTTGCCGGGCGGGCTACGCTGGTTCGCCGGGCGCCAGCCCTGCCTCCCGATCGTCGAGACGTCGCGCGGCCCGCTCACCGGCACCGCGATCGGCGACCTCACCCGCACCGCGATCGGCGACAGCGGACTGGTCGCCGTGCTCTGCTGCGTCGGCACCGCCCTGGCCGGTCACCTCCGGGTCCGGGCCGCGTACCACCGAGCCTCCGTACGCCGACACCCCGCACGAGGCCAGTACGCCGGTCTCGAACAGCTCTCCGTCCTCCGGCCGTCGCCGCCGGAGGACGGAGACCCACGAGCAGGTCACCAGGCCCGTGCCGGACGGACTGGAGAGTGCCACCCGGAGCAGCCGGAGCGTGAGTGGGCCCGCCGGGTGGTGCACCATCAGCAGCGGTTCGGCCGCCAGCGCGACGGTGAGTCCCGCGTACCGGCGCTGGACCTGAAGCGACTCCACGCCCGCGAAGACCACCTCGACGTGCTCGGACGGATCGCGGCCCGAGCGGCTGGTCAGCACCAGCCGGGAGTGGGCGGCGTCGTACGACCGGAGCCGGAACGTGCCGGTGCCGCTCCACGGCAGGCTCGGGTTCAGCCCTGCCGCGGTCGAACCGTTCATCCGGACATCCACCTCGTTCGGTCCCGAAAGTGTCGGAGGTGTCGACGACAATAGCGCGGATTCCGGCCCCGGTGACCGAGGCCGGTAGGGGCCCGAGCGGCACCGAGGTCCGGGGGGCCGGGCCGTGGCATCATCGAGCGGTCGTGACACGAGGGGGACGGGGCAGTGGACGGTGCCACGGGGGAGAGCGGACCGGGCTGGCTGCGGGGGCCGCTGCGCCCATTCCGCAGCGGTCAGTACCAGTTGCTGGCCGGTGCGCTGACCATGTCGCTGTTCGCCGCCGGTGTCTGGATGATCGCCGTCGTCTGGCAGGTCATCGCGCTGGGCGGCGGGCCCGGACAGCTGTCGTTCGTCTCCGCCGCGATGGCGGCCGGCATGGTGTCCACCGCGCTGTTCGGCGGGGTCCTGGCCGACCGGGTCCCGCAGCGCCGGATCCTGCTCGTGGTGGCCGGGGTGCGGACCGTCGCCATCGGCCTGGTCGCGGCGCTGTCCCTGACCGACCGGCTGCACGTGTGGCAGCTCGGCGCGGTGGCGTTGCTGATCGGTGTCGGGAATGGCTTCCACTTCCCGGCGTACTCGGCGCTGCTGCCGTCGATCCTGCCGGCCGAGGACCTGATGGCCGCCAACGGGGTCGAGGGGATGCTGCGGCCGACGATCATGCAGGCCGCCGGTCCGGCGCTGGCCAGCGTGCTGATCGCCGCCTGGTCGCCGGGGGCGGCTCTGCTCGCGGTGGTCATGCTGGAGGTCGCCGGTGTGCTGTGCCTGCTGGCCCTGCGACCGGTGCCGTTGCGGCACGACCGGGCGCCGTCTGCGGCCCATCCGGTTCGATCCACCCTGATCGACCTGCGCGACGGCTTCCGCTACATGGGCCGCACGCCGTGGCTGCTCGCCACCCTGCTCTACGCGTCGGTCCTCATCTTGCTGATCATGGGACCGATCGAGGTGCTGATCCCGTTCGTCATCAAGGATCGTGCCGGTGGCGGCCCCGGTGATCACGCTCTGGTGATGGCGGCCTTCGGCATCGGTGGCGCCATCGGGTCGCTGGGGATGGCCTCGTTCCGGATGCCCCGGCGCTACCTGACCGTCATGAACCTCTTCTGGGGCGTGGGCTGCCTGCCGCTGGTCGCGGTCGGTCTCGCCGGCCAGGTCTGGCTGATCGCGGTGGCGGTGTTCGTCGTCGGGATCTGCTTCTCCGCCCCCATGGTCATCTGGGGCACGCTGCTCCAGCGACGGGTGCCCGCGCACATGCTGGGTCGGGTCTCCAGTCTCGACTTCTTCGTCTCACTGGTCTTCATGCCGCTGTCGATGGCGATCGCCGGACCGGTCAGCGCCGGTGTCGGACTTGGTGCGACCTTCGCGCTTGCCGGACTCTTGCCACCCGCGCTGGCCGTACTGGCGATCGCGTTGGCCCGGATGCCCCAGGACGAGCTGGCGCATCCGCTCGACCTGCCGGTGGAGCCGGCCGGCGCGGCGGGGGAGCCGGCCGGGCCGCCCGGCCCCGTCACTCCGGAACGGGTCGGCAGCGCCTGATCCGTCCCGCGCCGCCTCTCGCCCGGACCGGGCCACGGTCGCGGCGGCTCGCCTGGCAAAGTCGCGGAAGTCCCGGGCTGGCGACCGAGCGCCCGCCGCACCCCGTCGGCCAGCTGGGCGTTGCGCCCGTCCAGCACCTCCCCGAAGAGATACGTCAGCAGCGCCGGCTGGCGGCTGGCGCTCGCCGCCGACCTGCTCGTGGAACCGGCCGCCATGCCTGCGCGGTCGGCCGTCAGCAGTCGTCGAGCTGGGCGAACGGGTCGTGGCCGAGCAGTTCGAGGCAGGCGTCCCGGACGTCGATCCGGATCGACTCGCCGCGCGCGGCGTGCGCCCGGAGGTACTCGAACAGCGGCATCAACCGGCGGATCTCGGCGGCGGAGACGACGGCCACCAGCGGGGCGAGGTCGGCTCCCCGGTCGACCTCGATGCCGACGACGCTGGTAGCGGGGATCGTCGAGAACCGGAACGGGCCGAGCCGGTCCACGGTCACCGTGGGCGTACCGGTGCCGCGGTCGGCGCCCGCCGCCCGCAGCGCAAGGATCCGTTCGAGCTGGTACTGCGCCAGCTCCCGGAGCGTCGTCGACTTCTCCGGGTCGTCCCGGATCGCCCGTAGCCGGCGCTCGACGTCATCGAGGTCGGCCGAACCGTCGTCTTCTGGCGAGCCACGCATCACCGAAGGTTATCGATCCGCCCGGTGCCGATGTCGCACATGGCGTGCGAAGGCGTTCACCCCGCGCCATCCGCCGGGCCGGGCGCGGTGCCGCGCCGGAACCGCTCGCTCCACTCCCGGAGCTGGTCGACCAGCTCCGCGGGGGAGAGCACCTCGAACTCCGCACCGAGGCTGCCAAGCGCCATGATCGGCCAGTCCAGCGTGTCGGCGGTCATCACCATCCGGCAGCGCCGCTCGTCGACGTACTCGAGGCTGGCCCAGCGGCCCAACCGCGACTCGGCGGTGGCCAGCGGCGCGTGCAACAGCACCTCGACCCGGTACGGCGCGGGCAGGTTCTCGATCCCGGTCCGGACGAACGTGGCGGGATCCTCGGCGGGCAGTTGCCGGGGGTGGAACCGGGCCCCGGTGCCGACCGGATCGTGCAGCCGGTCGAGCCGGAAGCTGCGCCAGTCGTGCCGGGTCAGGTCGTAGCCGACCAGGTACCACCGGCGGCCGAGCGAAACCAGCCGGTACGGCTCGACGAGCCGCTCGGTCCGCTGCCCGTCCCGGGCGGTGTAGCGGAACCGCAGCCGTTCGGCGTCCCGGCACGCCTGGGCGACGGTGGTGAGGATCGTCGCCTGCACGGTCGGCCCGGCACCGTCGCCCCAGAACGCCGGCACGGTCATCGCGTGCAGCGCGTCGACCCGGCGCCGCAGCCGGGGCGGCATCACCTGAACGACCTTGGTGAACGCGCGGATCGACGACTCCTGGATGCCGGCGACCGCACCGTGCGCGGCCGCCTGCAATCCGACGGCGAGCGCGACCGCCTCCTCGTCGTCGACCACCAGCGGCGGCAGCGCCGCTCCGGGGGCGAGCTGGTAGCCGCCGTCGACGCCGCGGTGCGCCTCGACCGGGTAGCCCAGTTCGCGCAGCCGGTCGACGTCCCGGCGGAGGGTGCGGACCGAGACGCCGAGCCGGTCGGCGAGTTCGGTGCCGGGCCAGTAGCGATGGGTCTGCAACAGCGAGAGCAGGCGGAGGGTCCGGGAGCTGGTGTTCGCCATGCCGGCAAGTCTGCCTGACATTCAGGCCAGAAACTGACCGCTGTACCCCTACGGAGCCGTGGTCCGGGCGTGCGGCGGCGGATCGGCCGACCCGGCTGTCGGCGGTTCCGATCCGGCCGCCAGCGGGTTCCGATCCGGCTGCCAGCGGTTCCGTCCCGACGACCGGAAAATGTCGCCGCATCCCTTTATCTTCTCGGGGCATCGAACGAGAGAGGCGGGATCGTGGGAACGATCGAAGTCGGGTGGGAGCGGCGCAGCGTGGCCCGGGTGCTACCTGCGGTGCAGCCGCGCAAACTGGCGAAGGTCCCCTTCGTCGAGCTGGCGGACGGGCGATTGCAGGGTGTCGTGTCGAGCGGTTCGGATGCCGAACGGGTCTACGTCTCGTCGATCTCCGCCGGCAGCCACGCCTTCAACTGCAGCACCAACAACAACCGTCCGTGCGGCGGGTTGCGCGGCGCGCCCTGCAAGCACCTGCACGCCCTGCTGGACGAGGCCGTCCTGCAGTACGGCGTCGAGCGGGTCGCCGGCTACCTGCGGATCGACGTGGCCGACGGGAGCTCCTCCGGCGCCGGTCTGGCCGCCCGGTTGACCGGTGTGCACGAGCCGACCTCGGCGGCGGTGGTCTTCAGCCGCTTCCTGCGACACCTGTCCTACCTGGAGGTGCCGGGCAGCACCGAGCCACTGCCCGAGCTGCACTGGTTTCCGGCGACGAGGGCGGTCGACTGATGCTCGCCACCCAACTGGCCGGGCTCGACGACGCCGACCCCGGGATCGAGGAGGCCCTCGATCTGGTCGGCGGCTTCGACCACGGCCTCACCCACGGCCTCGCCCGGCTGGGTGAGCAGCCCCGGGCGGCGCTGACCGCGCTGGCCGACGCCCTCGCGGTGACGCCACTGCGCGACCGAATGCGCGAGGCCGTGGAGAAGGTGGTCGCGGGGTCCCTCGCCGACGAGCACCTGACCGCGCTGGCCGGCGGACGGACGGCCCTGCTGGGCGCGGTCCACGACGGGCTGCTCGCCCGGCTGGACACCGCGCTCGGCCGGTCCCGGGCGAACTGGGAGGCGGCCGCGCCGGCAGGTCCCGCGCCGTCGCCGTCGGGGCACGTGCTGGCCGGCTGCCGGTCGTGGCTGCGCGAGCTGGCCATCGCGGGCTGGCGCGGAGTCGACCACGACCTGGTCGCCGCCTCGGCGCAGACCCTCGACGCGGTGCTGGCCGTGCCGTCGCTGCGCCGGCTGGCGGTACTCCTCGACGGTCTCGCCGCCGAGCTGCGCGGATGCGCGCCGGTGGCGACGATGGACCGACTCCCGACCCGACGCTGGGCCGACCTGTGGACCCGGGGCCTGCTGCTGGCCCAACCCGGGAGCCTGCCGGGCGGCCCGACCGCCGCCGCGGTCTCCGGACGGCTGCTACCGCTCGGCGCCGACGTGCACGAGCACGGCACCGCGGTCCAGGTGCAGGTGCACGCCGTGCTCGAACCGGCCGGTGGCGCGCCGCCGCGGCTGGTCCGGACCAGCGTCTCGGCCCCGAAGGTGGAGACCATCGTCGGCCCGGCGGTCTGGCGACTGCTCGCCGACCACCCGGTGCTGCTCGGCGCGCTTGCCCGGCGGCACGCCATGGAGATCACCGACCTGTCGCTGCTGCCCGGCGGTGATCTGATCTGGCGGGACGAGCGGGCCCGGCCGGCCGAGCCGGCCGACCCGTTCGCCACCGCCCGGCTGCGGCTGCCCGAGGCGATCGCCCCGGCCGTCCCGCCGCTGGACCGCCATCCGGTACGCATCGCCGAGCCGGTCCTCCTGGAGGACTACTCGGTCACCACCGGCGACGGGGGCGGACTCGCCCTGGAACTCGGTGGGCGGTCCCTTCCGGTGGACGTGTCCCGGCTGCCGGCCTGCGCGCCGCTGACCCCGGAGCTGGTGGCCAGGTCGTCGACCTGTCTGGGCCTGCTCCGCTGGGACGCCGGCGGTTGGCGGCTGCAACCGCTCGCCGTACGGCACACCGTGAAACGCGCGACGGCGGAGGCGCACACCGGAGACTGGGCGCTCGGCCCGACGGATCCCAAGGTGGTCAAGGCCGAGGCGAGGTCCGGGGACGCGGTGGCCGTACTCCGCGAGCGGGCGGGACGGTTGCTGCGCCGATGAACCAGCACAGTGCAGAGTCGCCCGACCCGACCCGCGCGCACGAGAACCGGCGGCAGGTGCTCTACTGGCGCCTGTTGGCCCGCCTGTTCGACGGGGACGAGCAGCCGGCGCTGGAGTCGGCCAGTGTGGCGATCGTCGACGACCTCGGACTGCCGGCGGCGCTGCTGGATCCGGCGGTCTCGGTGGACACCATCGTGCAGCGCTTTCCCGAGCTCGCCGCCGATCTGCGGGACCTGATGGCGGGGCCGTCCGGCGAGGAGGCTCCCTCCGGCGATCCCGCCCCGGCAGGGCGGGTCGCCGCCGCCGAGGTGCGCCGGGCCGCCCTGGTGTCGAAGCTGCTGCTCAACGTCTTCGCGACCGGCTCGGGCAACGTCACCGCCACCCAGCTGGCCCGCTGGCAGTCCGACGCCGGCTGGTTCGAGCAGGCGCTCGGGCTGGATCCGGGGCAGCTGCGCGGCGGCCGGCCCGGCGGGTCGGGGGTGGGGACCGAGCCCGGCAACGGGGAGCTGGCAGGTGTCCTCGCCGGGATCGAGGGCGACCTGGTGCGTCGGATGCAGCTGCGCGAGGTGCTCGGCAACAGCGCCCTGGCCAGCAAGTTGACCCCGAGCATGTCACTGATCGAGCAACTGCTGCGGGACAAGCACAACCTGTCGGGCGTGGCGCTGGCCAACGCCAAGGCGCTGATCCGGCGCTTCGTCGACGAGGTCGCCGAGGTACTGCGAACCCAGGTGCAGCAGACGACCGTCGGGACCATCGACCGTTCGGTGCCGCCGAAGCGGGTCTTCCGCAACCTGGACCTGGAACGGACCATCTGGAAGAACCTCACCAACTGGAGCCCGGAGGACCAGCGGCTCTACGTCGACCGGCTCTACTATCGGCACACCGCCCGGCGGACCACCCCGGCCCGGCTGATCGTGGTGGTCGACCAGTCCGGGTCGATGGTGGACGCGATGGTGAACTGCACCATCCTGGCCTCCATCTTCGCCGGGCTGCCCAAGGTCGACGTGCACCTGGTGGCGTACGACACCCGGGCGCTGGACCTGACGCCGTGGGTGCACGACCCGTTCGAGGTGCTGCTGCGTACCAGGCTGGGTGGTGGGACGGACGGCACCGCCGCCCTCACCCTGGTGCGGCCGAAGATCGCCGAGCCGCGCAACACCGTACTGGTGTGGATCTCGGACTACTACGAGGCGAATCCGCAGGGCGTCTTCGACGGTCTGGCGGCGGCGCACCGCAGCGGGGTGCGGGTGATCCCGGTCGGCTCGGTCAGCAGCGGCGGCCAGCAGAGCGTCAACCCGTGGTTCCGGCAGCGTTTCAAGGATCTCGGTGCGCCGGTCCTCTCCGGCCACATCCGCAAGCTCGTCTTCGAACTCAAGAACTTCCTCAGCTAGGAGACCCACCGAATGACCGACATGTTGCGTGCCCCCGCCGAGGTGAAGTACGCCGAGGAACTCGACTGGCTGGAGTCGGTCGACGACGGCCCGAAGCCGTTCTCCTGGCGACTCAGCCCGCGGATGGTCCGGCTCTTCGTGCTCGGCTCCGAGCGGGCCGACGGCCTCGACCGGGAGATCTCGCAGAAGTGGTTCGGCGACCGCAGCTTCGTCGAGCGCAGCATCGTGACCCTGGCGTCGGACCGGGGCCTGCTGCTGATCGGCGACCCCGGCACCGGCAAGAGCTGGCTCGCCGAACTGCTCGCCGCGGCGATCTGCCGCAACTCGACGCTGGTGGTGCAGGGCACCGCCGGCACCACCGAGGACCACATCAAATACTCCTGGAACGTCTCGATGGTGATCGCCCGGGGCCAGTCCCGGGAGTCGATGATCCCGTCGCCGATCATGACGGCGATGGAGCAGGGGGTGATCGGGCGGTTCGAGGAGCTGACCCGGTCGACCAGCGACGTGCAGGACGCGCTGATCTCCATCCTCTCCGAGAAGTACGTCTCCATCCCGGAACTCGACGACGACAACATTGTCTTCGCCCAGCCCGGTTTCTCGATCATCGCCACCGCCAACAGCCGGGACCGGGGCGTGAACGACCTCTCCTCGGCACTCAAGCGACGGTTCAACTTCGTCCGCATCCCCGTCGTGACGAACAAGCGCAGCGAGGCGGAGATCGTCCGGTTCCGTACCACCGAACTGCTGCGCCGGCACCGGATCGAGCTGGACGTGCCGCCGACGCTGCTGGACATCCTGTTGCAGAGTTTCGCGGACCTGCGGGCGGCGGCGGCCTCGGCCGGCAGCGACGACCAGAGGCTGGAGTCGGCGCTCTCCACCGCCGAACAGATCGGTGTGCTGGAGGACGCGATCCTGCACAGTCATTTCTTCGGCGACCGTACGCTGCGGGCGGCCACCCTGGCCGGCTCGCTGGTCGGCTCGCTGGCCCGGCGCACCCCGGAGGACCTGGCGATCCTCAACAAGTACTGGCACGGCGTCGTCGAGCCCCGCAGCAAGTCCGACGGCGGCCCGTGGCCGGAGTTCCTCGAAGGCGGTCGTGAGGCGATCGCGACGCTGTCTTGACATGCTCCCGGCCCCGAAGGTCGGGATTCCCGCGGTCACCCGCGAAAGTTCCTGTTTCACCGCCAACAGCCCCGTACGGAGGTTTTCCGTGAGGTCTTACGTCGGCTCCGCAGGCGTTTTACCTCTCCGCCAGTCCGGCGGCGAGGATGTTCTTGGCGGCGTTGACGTCCCGATCGTGGGATGTGCGGCAGCCGGGGCAGGTCCATGTTCGGACGACAAGCGGCTTCGACCCGGTAATGAGGCCGCAGGCCGAGCAGGTCTTGGACGACGGGTACCAGCGATCGACAATGACCAGGTTCCGCCCATACCAGGCAGATTTGTACACCAGCATGGAGCGCAGTTTGGACCAGGCCGCGTCCGAGATGGCGCGGGCCAGCCGGTGGTTGCCGACCATGCCGCGCACGTTCAGGTCCTCGATCACGATCGTTTGGTTCTCACGAACGAGCCGAGTGCTCAGCTTGTGCAGATGATCACGGCGCCGGTCGGTGATCCGGGCGTGGATTCGCGCCACCTTCACCCGGGCCTTGGCCCGGTTACGGGAATCTCTGGCCTTGCGGGCCAAACTACGTTGAAGTCGGGCGAGTTTGCGCCGATCAGCGTATTCATGGCGCGGGTTGGGCAGCTTTTCTCCGGTGGAGAGGGTGATCAGGCTGGTAATCCCGGCGTCCACCCCCACAGACTGGTCGGCCGGTGGCAGCGGGTCCGTGATCATCTCGACGAGAATAGCGACGAACCAGCGGCCGGCGGCGTCGCGGGAGAGGGTGACGGTGGACGGCTCTGCACCATCGGGCAACGGCCTCGACCAGACGATTGCCAGCGGTTCGGCCATCTTGGCCAGGGTCAATCGGCCGTCGCGCCAGCGGAACGCCGAGCGAGTGTACTCGGCGCAGGCTCGGGACCGGCGTTTGGCCTTGAACCGGGGGTAGCCGGCCCGTTTGGCCCAGAAGGCGATGAACCCGGACTGGAGGTGCCGCAGCGCCTGCTGCAACGGCACCGACGACACCTCGCTCAGGAACGCCAGCTCCTCGCTACGTTTCCAGGCGGTCAACCACGCCGAGGTTTCCCCGTACGTGGTCCGCTTGCCTTCGACCGCCCAGGCCCGGGTGCGGGCCTGCAGGGCCAGGTTGTAGACCTTCCGGACGCAGCCGAACGTCCGGTTGAGCTGGTCGGCCTGATCCGGTGTCGGATAGCAGCGGTACTTGTACGCCCGCTTCACCACTCCCGCCATGGCACGTGGTGTACACCACCGGTACGACGATTTCCCGAAGGGAGGGAGCGGCGTTTCCTCCCGGCGCCGAATTGTCGGGACTTGACGTCGCGAATCAGTGAGTAAGCGCCAAGCAGTCAGGGACGATCGGCATGCTGCCCCGGGCCGACAGGGACCGCAGACCCCGTTCACTCCGCTGCGCGGGCAGCTCGAGGCGGCCGCGGCCGCGTTCGCCGGTGGTCCCGACGCGCTGGCCGACATCCTCACCGGCATCGTCGACGACGTCGACCGGGCGCTGGGGGAGGAGCTGGAGATCTTCCCGGTCTGCCACCACTCGCCCGCCTCCGCGCTGGCGATGGCCCGCCGGCTGCGGGAGAAGCAGCCCGCCGTCATCTACCTGGAACTCTGCGAGGACCTGCGACCGCTGCTGGAGGAGCTGCGCAACTGCCGACTGCCGGTGGCCCTGCAGGCGTTCGCCTCCGACCTCGACGGCTTCCCGCCGGCCTGGGCGCCGCTCAACATCGTCGCCCCGATCAGCGAGGCGTCGGCGGAATACCAGGCCATCGCGTACGCGCTCGACACCCCGGGCGTGGAGTTGGTCCTGGTGGACCGGTCGACGGACCACGTATTCCAGTGGACGCCCACCGGGTCGGCCGATCCGGCGGCCGGCGACCGGCCGGAGTCCGGCGACACCGACGCCGCCCCGGACGAGGGCGGTGGGCAGTCGGCGGCGGAGCCGGCAGAGGACGCGGCGGAGGAGGCGGCCCTGCACGGTGAGGCGGTCGGGATCGGCATCGGCGACCTGCGGCCCCGGTTCACCGAACTCCGGTCCCACCTGCTGCACCACGGCAGGGTGCGGCACTGGTCCGAGTGGTGGGACCAGTACGTGGAACAGCCGCTCGCCGACGCCGACTACGACACGTACCGGCAGGTCATGGTGCTGATCGGCAGCCTGTTCCGGCGCCTGCGTCCACCCGCCGACCCCGGGCACGACGACCGTGACTGCGACCGCGAACGCTACATGTGGACCCGGATGCGCCAGCACCTGGCGGCCACCGGCGTCGACCGGTCGCGCTGCCTGTACGTCTGCGGCGCCTTCCACGCCGCCAGCCCGGTCGGGGAGTTCGGCACCGCGCCCGGCACGCCCGACTGGGAGATCAGCCCGCGCACCGGGACCCGTTGGCTGTACGGGCTGATCCCGTCCAGCCACTCCGCGATCGAGCGGCAGTTCGGCCTCGCCGCCGGGTCGGTGTCGATCGCCCAGGCCGCCTGGGTGAAGGCGGTCGGCCGGGGCGGCGTCACGCCGTACCGGCTGGCCGGAGCGCCGGCGGGCGGCAAGCGGGGCCGGGCGAGGAAGCGGCCGGTGGCAACGGCGGCGCCCGCGCCGGTCACCGACCGGCTCTCCGGGTTCCTGTCCCGGCCGCCGGTGCTCGACGACGTCGACGAGGCGGAACTGCTCGGCTGGTGCGTCGACATCGTGCGGCTGGCCCGACGCAACGGCTACCTTGCCAGCACCGCCGACGCGATCGCGGTCTTCGAGACCTCGATCCTGCTGGCCGGGATCCGCAACCGGGCCCGGCCCACGCCGTACGACTTCGCCGACGCGGCGGTGACCTGCATCGAGAAGGACGTCGTCCCCGGTCGACGGGACGTACGCCGGCTCTGCGAGATCCTGCTCGGCGGTGACCGGATCGGCCAGGTGGGGTACGACGCCCTGCCGCCGCTGGCCCGGGACGTCTTCGACCGGCTCGCGCCGCTGGGGCTCGCCCTGGAGAACCGCACCATCCAGCGGGCCCTGCTGGACCTGACCACCGACCCCGAGCTGGCGTCCTGCTCGGACCTGCTCTGGGTGCTGCACCGCCTGCTGCCCGACGGAATCGTCCGGCCGATCATGGGGGAGCGGCGGCTCGGTGAGCGCTCCATCCAGGAGAGCTGGGATCTCGCCCTCGGTCGGCACCAGCGCGCGGTGATCGAGCTGGGCTACGAGGGCATCACCGTCGAGCAGGTGCTGGAGAAGCGGTTGCGCGGCTCCGTCTGGGCACCGGACGCGACCGCGGCGGTCGCGCTGGCGGCGGTGGAGGACGCGATCCTGTTCCTACCCAGCCGGCGGTTTGTCGACGAACTCGGTGGGCGGGCCGTCGAACTGCTCTCCGCCGAGCGCACCGTCGACGACGCGCCCGAGGTGCTGCGCCGGGTCCGCCGGCTGCTGGCGCACTACCGGAACACCGAGCCGGAGCTGCCGGCGTGGTGCGGGTCCTTCGTCACGACCGGGTACGCGCACTACTGCACCCTGCTGCCGACCGCGTTCACGGACGACGAGACCGGCGTACGGCAGGTCGGGGCGATGCTCGGCTTCCTCTTCTCCATGGAGAGTCTCGCGCTCTCCCTCGGCTGCGACCGTGCCCAACTGGAGCTGGCGGTACAGCAGTCGCACCCGGAGGCCCCGGCGAAGGTGGCGCTGCTCTGGGCGGCCCAGACCCACCTTGGACTGCTGACGGTGGCGCAGCTCCGGTCACGCTGTGCGGAACTGTTGACGAACCCGCTCGTCGTGCCGGCGTTCCCGCACTATCTCGGTGGCTTCGTCCAGGCGCTGGAGCCGGTGCCGTCGCTGGCCCCGTTCGTCGTGGAGGTGATCTCCGAGGCGTTCGCCCGGCTCCCCGACCCGGTGTTGCTGCCCTGGCTGCCCAAGCTGATCACGACGTTGCGGCAGCAGGCGCCGGACCTCGTGCCGTTGCTGGTCCGGGAGGCGGGCCGGACGTTTCCGGGCGTTCTCGCCGTGCTCGACACCTGGATACCGCCGTGGACGCCGGAGGTGGCCGCGCCCGGCGCGGCGCCGGCCGCTGTGGAGGCTGGCACACCGGCGTCGTCGTGCGGGCCCGTGCTCGGGTTGCTACGTGACCATCCGAGCACCTGCGACGCCGTTGCCGAGCTGCTCGGCTGTGCCGGCGGCTGGCAGCCGGCCGGGTCGCCCACGGGCGAGCCACGGTCGAGCGGACCGGCGTCGCTGCTGCGCGCGCATCCGGCGACCGCGTCCGCCGTCGCGGATCTACTCGCCGGAACGCCCGGCTGCTGGTGAACCCGAACCGTCCGCATCGGCGCTGCTCACATCGGCGGTGGGGAGAGCGGTGCCGGTCGCCGGACGCCACCGTGGTCGGACGTCGACGGTTCTCGACAAGTGAACGATGCTCGTGACATCGTCGGTGTCCGCCACCATCGGGGCTGCGGGGCTCCCGGGGAGGAGACGGAGAGATGATGTCGGTGCTCAGCTTCCTCGCTCGCCGTCGGGGTACCGCCGATGGCACCGTCCGGGCCGGCCGACTGAGCCGTTCCACCCCGCTCGCCGGAGCCGGCGACAGGTGGATGCGGCCCCGCATCCGGGGCGGCATCGCCGGCGGGGTCGCGCTGGCCGTCGTCCTCACCGTCGGTTCGGCGCCGCCGGCCGCCGCCTCGAACGGCGCCGCCGGGCAGCGGCTCGACATCGAGGTCCTCTCCAGCCGGCCGGACCAGGTCAGCGGTGGCGACGCGCTGGTCCGGGTCACCTTCGACAGCCGGATCGACCCCCGCTCGGTCCGGGTCACCCGCAACGGCACCGACGTGACCGGCGCACTCACCGTCGACGGTCGGTCGCTGCGCGGGGTGGTCGACGGGCTCCGGGACGGCGCCAACCTGCTCCGGGCGACCGCCCGGCGGGCCCGTACCGCGACGCTGGCCGTCCGCAACCATCCGGCCGCCGGACCGATCTTCTCCGGGCCACGGCAGTATCCGTTCCTCTGCCGCACCGAACAGAACGGTCTCGGTGCTCCGCTGGTGGACAACCAGGCCGGGCAGGGCATGCGGGTACGCGGTCCGGACGGTGCGATCGTGGGCTGGAGCCGGGACTGTGCCGCCCCGACCGTCACCGACCGGCTCTACCGGGCCACCGACGGCACGTTCAAGCCGATGCCGACGGACGGCACCCGACCGGCCGACCTGCTCACCACCCGCACCCTGGACGGTCGGACCGTCGACTACGTGGTACGCCGGGAGCGCGGCACGATCAACCGGTTCGTCTACTCGATCGCGGTGCTGGAGGGGAACTGGAACCGGCGGGTCGTCTACCGGTTCGACGGCGGGGTGGCGATCGGGCACGACCAGGGTCGGCTGCCCGGTGGACATCTCTACCACGAGGCACTCTCGCTCGGCTACGCCGTCCTCTACTCCACCGGCACCCGCACCGCCACCCACTACAACCTGGTGCTCGGCGGCGAGACCGCGCTGATGGTGAAGGAACACTTCGTCGAGGAGTACGGCGTCCCGCTCTACACCGTCGGGGTAGGTGGCTCCGGCGGCGGCATCCAGCAGTACATCTACGGGCAGAACCACGGCAACCGGCTGCTCGACGCGGCGATACCGCAGTACTCGTATCCGGACATGGCGACCCAGACGATCCACGTCGGCGACTGCGAGCTGCTCGAGTACTACATGGACGTCACCGATCGGGCGAACCCGAAGTGGCGGGACTGGGAGAACCGGACCTGGCTGATCGGCATGAACGCCAGCGCCACGGTGCCGAACCCGTACCTCGGCGGTGCGCCCGGGTCCACCGAGTGCGTCGAGGGTTGGCGCGGCCTGACCCCGCTGGCGCTGAACCCGCGCTGGTTCCCCGGTGACCCGCTCTGGGCCCGGATGGACCCGCCCGGGGTGGCGGAGACGGTGCAGTGGTCGCACTGGGGCGACCTGGTCAACGTCTACGGCACCGGCCCGGACGGGTACGCCCGGTCCACCTGGGACAACGTCGGCGTGCAGTACGGACTCTCGGCGCTGACCTCGGGCCGGATCACCCCGGCCGAGTTCCTCGACCTGAACGCCCGGGTCGGTTCCTGGAAGCCGCAGTCGGAGATGGTGCCGGAGGGCTGCCCGTTCACCCCGGCGGCCTGCGCCGATCCGGCCCAGTTCGACCCCTGGTCGTCTCGGAACATGCGACTGTCGCCGGACGGCGGCCGGACCCCGGCGCCGCGTACCACCGGTGACCGGCGGGCGATCCGGGCCGCGTACGAGTCGGGGATCGTCTTCACCGGCGACATCGACATCCCGATCATCGACTGGCGGCACTACCTCGAAGAGCAGTTGGACATGCACAACTCGCACCAGTCGTTCGCGTCCCGGCAGCGGATGCGCGACCATGACCGGGACGCCGGCAACCAGGTCATCTGGTTCACCGACGCCCGGCCGGCCGAGGCGTTCGACCAGACCCCGGAGGCGCTGGCGGTGATCGACGACTGGATGGCCAACCTGCGTAGCCGGCCGTGGCGGGGCGTCCGGGGCAACAGGCCGGCGCTGGCCGTGGACCGCTGCTTCAGCACCGCCGGTACGGAGATCGCCCGGGGCGACCACGTCTGGGACGGCATCCTCGACAACCGACCCGACGGCGCCTGCACCCGGCGGTTCCCGCTCTACGGCACGTCCCGGACCGTCGCCGGTGGTCCGATCGAGGGCGGCGTCTACGCCTGCGATCGGCAGCCGGTCCGGGCGGCGATCGCCCGGGGTCTCTACGGATCGTGGCGTCCGACCGACGCCGAGCGGCGGCGCCTCGAACAGATCTTCCCGACCGGGGTCTGCGACTACCGCTGACCCACCCCGACCAGCGCGCGGCGGGTGCCGGGCAGGCCGGTCCGGAATCGGATGCCCGCGCGCCGGTCCTCAAGGGCAATCTCGGATCACGATGCCGAACCGTTCGAACTGCACGCGATTGTCGGCAATCTAACCGATTGACACTGTCGCCCGGTTGGGCCCGTTTCCGGGACGCCCTTCTCCGGTTGGACGTACGGATGTCCAAGACCCCGTCTCCTGGTCGGCGGCTGCGGCCAGCCAGGTGATCGGGTGTGCCCGGAGGGAGTGATGACCATGCGCGGAGCGGCGGGCGCGGACGAGCATCTGATTTTCGAGCGGCGAGAGTCCGCGGTGCGGAGCTACTGTCGCCGATTCGACCGCGTGTTCGACACCGCGGAGGGAAGCGTGGTGCGCGACGTCACCGGTCGCGAGTACCTCGACTTCGTCGCCGGTGCGGGTTCGCTGAACTACGGGCACAACGACCCCGACATGCGCGATGCCCTGATCAGGCATCTGGAACAGCGGGGGATGTCGCACTGCCTCGACCTGTCCAGCTCGACCAAGAGCGCGTTTCTCGCCGCGTTCGAGTCGATCGTGCTGCTGCCCCGGGAGTTGGACTACCGGGTGCAGTTCACCGGGCCGACCGGAGCGAACGCCGTCGAGGCGGCACTCAAGCTGGTCCGCAAGGTGACCGGCCGGACCAACGTCGTCGCCTTCACCAATGCCTTCCACGGCGTCTCACTGGGCGCGCTGGCGGCGACCGGGAACCGGCACCACCGGATCGGGCCGCAGCTTCCGCTGCCCGGGGTGACCCGGATGCCGTACGACGGTTACCAGGGGCCCGGCGTGGACACCGCCGACCTGCTGGAGCGGATGCTGCGGGACCCGTCCAGCGGAATGGACGCACCGGCGGCGATCCTGCTGGAGACCGTGCAGGGCGAGGGCGGCCTGAACGTCGCCTCGGCCGGCTGGCTGCGGCGGATCGCCGAGCTGGCCCGGGACAGCGGCGCGCTGCTGGTGGTCGACGACGTGCAGGCGGGCTGCGGGCGTACCGGCACGTTCTTCAGCTTCGAGCCGTACGGCATCGTCCCGGACCTGGTCGTACTCTCGAAGTCGATCTCCGGGGCCGGCCTGCCGATGGCGCTGCTGCTGATCCGCCCCGAGTACGACGTCTGGCAGCCCGGCGAGCACAACGGGACGTTCCGCGGCAACGCGCACGCCTTCGTCACCGCCCGGGTGGCGCTGACGAAGTTCTGGACCGGAACCGGATTCACCGCCGAGGTGGCGCGCCGCGCCGACCTGCTCGCGCGGCGGCTGGCGGACGTGGCCGACGTCGTGCCGGGGGCGGTGGTGAAGGGGCGCGGGATGATGTGCGGCGTCGACGTCGGCTCGGGGGAGCTCGCCTCGGCCATCAGCCTGCGCTGCTTCGCCGACGGCCTGATGCTGGAGACCGCCGGCCCGTACGACGAGGTGGTCAAGGTGCTGGCGCCGCTCACCACTCCCGACGAGCTGCTCGACGCCGGCCTCGACATCCTGCTGGCGGCGGCTCGGGCGGTGCAGGCCGGGCCGGACGTCGGGCCGGAGCGGGACCGTCGCGACTCTTCCGGCCTGGTCCCCGCGTGACCGGGCCGGCTCCGGCGACAACGGAGGCCGGGAGCACTGTCGCGCCCCGCACCCCGACCCGGGCCGGCACCGGACTGGTGCTGACCGCGCCGGGAGCGGACAACCGGCCTCGCTGGCGACCCGGTGAGCGCCTGCACCACCTGTTCGAGGAGCGCTGTGATCGCTTCGCCGCCGAGGGTGATCCCGGGCACCTGGCCGTGGACGACGGCGAGCGCCGGATCACCTTCGCCGAGCTGGATGCCCGGGCGAACCAGTTCGCCCGGCTGCTGTCGGCCCGCGGCGTGCTGCCGGGCGACCGGGTCGGGCTGCTTCTCGACCGGTCCGCCTTCGCCTATCTGGCCATGCTGGCGGTGTCCAAGATCCACGCGGTGTACGTTCCGGTCGACGCCAACTTCCCGGCGGACCGGATCCGCTTCGTGGTCGCCGACGCGCGGGTCAGCACCATCGTCACGCTCTCGGCGCTGGCCGACCGCCTCGACGGCGTCGCCGGCACGGTGATCCGGATCGACACCGAACCGGACCTCGACCGGTATCCGAGTCACCGGATCGGTCCGGACGAACTCGGGCCGGCCCCGGACGAACTCTGCTACCTCATCTACACCTCCGGCAGCACGGGCCGGCCCAAGGGCGTCGCCATCAACCAGGCGAACATCTGCAACTTCGTCCGGGTGGCCGTGGAGTGCTACGGACTGCGCCCGGACGACCGCGTCTACCAGGGGATGACGATCGCCTTCGACTTCTCGGTCGAGGAGATCTGGGTGCCGCTGGTCTCCGGCGCGACGCTGGTGCCGAGTACCGCCCCCGGGGCACTGGTCGGCAGCGACCTGGCCGGCTTTCTCGCCCGGCACCGGGTCAGCGCGCTCTGCTGCGTGCCGACCCTGCTGGCCACGATCGAGGAGGAGTTGCCGGAGCTGCGGTTCGTGCTGGTCTCCGGGGAGGCGTGTCCGGCACGTCTGGTGGACCGGTGGCACCGGCCGGGGCGTACGTTGCTGAACGTCTACGGTCCGACCGAGGCGTCGGTCACCGCCACCTGGACCCGGTTGGAGCCGGACCGGGCGGTGACGATCGGGGTGCCGCTGCCGACGTACTCGGCGGTGGTCCTGGACCCCGATCACCGGATTCTGCCGGCCGGCGAGACCGGAGAGATCGGCCTTGCCGGAATCGGCCTCTCCCCGGGGTACGTCAACCGACCCGACCTGACCGCCCGGGCCTTCGTGCCGGACCCGGTCGGGATCCCGCACAACCCCTCGGGCCGGATCTACCGGACCGGGGACCTCGGTCGGATCACCGCCGACGGGCAGCTCGAGTATCTGGGCCGGATCGACAGCCAGGTCAAGGTGCGCGGGTACCGCATCGAGTTGACCGAGATCGAGTCGGTGCTGCTGCGGCTGCCGGAGGTGGCCCAGGCGGCGGTGACCACGTACCACCCGGAGTCCGGTGTCGTCGAACTCGTCGCGTTCTACACCCGGCGGGCCGGTGCGCCGGGGCTGGACTCCGCGGTGGCGCTGGCCGCGCTGCGGAGCCGACTGCCCGGCTACATGGTCCCGGCCTATCTCGAGGAGTTGCCGGAGCTGCCGACGCTGCCCAGCGACAAGGTGGACCGCAAGCGCCTGCCGGCACCGTCCGGGGCGCGGGTGCTGCCGACGACGCCGGTCGTCGACCCGGTCGGGTCCACCGAGTCCGCCCTCGCGCAACTCCTCGCCGACCTGCTACGGGTGGACCGGGTGTCGGTCCGGGACGACTTCTTCACCGACCTGGGCGCCGACTCGCTGGTGATGTCCCGGTACTGCACCCGGCTGCGCGAACAGCTGCGTGCCGACGTCTCGATCAAGGACGTGTACCTGCATCCGACGGTGCGTGCCCTGGCCACCGTCGTCGGGGCGGAGCCTCCGCAGGCGCCACCGGAACCGCCGCCACCGGCGCACCGGGTACCCAGCGACATCGAGTGGTACGGCTGCGCGGTGTTCCAGACCCTTTTCGGCCTGGGGTATCTGGTCCTGCTCGCCGCCGTGGCGCTCGCCGGATACGACTGGATCGCCGGCGGAGCCGGCGCGGTCGACGTCGCCTGCCGGTCGGTCAGCTTCGGGGTCGCCTGGTTCGCGGTGCTGGCGCTGCTGCCGGTGGCGCTGAAGTGGCTGCTGGTCGGGCGGTGGCGGGCCGAGACGTTTCCCATCTGGGGCCTGCGTTACCTCCGGTTCTGGGTCGTGAAGCGGATGATCCGGGCCAACCCGCTGGTGCTCTTCGCCGGGTCGCCGGTCTACAACCTCTACCTGCGGGCGCTGGGCGCGAAGATCGGCCCGGGCGCCCTGCTGCTGTCCCGGTCGGTGCCGGTCTGCACCGACCTGATCGAGATCGGCGCGGGATCGGTCGTCGGCAGGGGCGCGAGCTTCCTCGGCTACCGAGCCGAGGCCGGCTGGATCACCACCGGTCCGGTCCGGCTCGGCCGGGACGTACACGTCGGCGAGGGCTGCGTGCTCGACCTCGACACGGTACTCGGCGACGGCGCGCAGCTCGGGCACGCATCGTCGCCGCGTGCCGGGCAGGTCGTACCGGCCGGGGCGAACTTCCACGGCTCACCGGCGGTGCCCGGCGGGAGCGGCAACCCGGCGCCGGAACCCCGGCACTGCTCGACGATGCGTCGGCGCGTCTACGGTGCCGGCCAACTCCTCGGCCGGGTGGTCCTCGACACCCAGTTGCTGGTCGTGCTCGCCGCACTGGCCTTCGTGCTCGACATCAGCACGGTCTCCGGGTCGCTGCTGTTCTTCGTCGGCGGCGTCGTGCTCGGCGCGCTGCTGGTGCTCGCCGTGCCCCGGCTGGCGAACCTCTTCCTGGCCGCCGGCCGGACCTATCCGCTCTACGGTTGGCGGTGGATCTGCTACCAGACCGTCTCCCGGTTCAGCAACGTCGGGTTCTTCAACAACCTCTTCGGAGACAGCTCGTACATCGTCGGCTATCTGCGGGCGATCGGCTGGCGATTGCGGCAGGTACGGCAGACCGGCTCGAACTTCGGCTGCGGGCAGCGGCACGACACGCCGTTCCTCTGCGAGGTGCGCGGCGGGGTGCTGGTTTCCGACGGTCTCTCCATGGGCAACGCCCGGTACTCCCGTACCTCCTTCACGCTGTCCCGGGTCACCATCGGCGCGGAGAACTTCCTCGGGAACCGGATCATCTTCCCCGCCGGGGCCCGGGTCGGCGACAACTGCCTGCTGGCGACGAAGGTGATGGTGCCGATCGACGGTCCGGCCCGGTCCGACGTCGGCCTGCTGGGCTCACCGCCATTCGAGATCCCCCGGTCGGTACGCCGGGACGCCGGCTTCGACGACCTGAAGACCGGGGACGAGTTCCGCCGCCGGCTGTCCCGGAAGAACCGCTCGAACCTGTGCACCATGGGCTGGTACCTGCTGAACAGCTGGCTGCCGTTCTACCTCGCGGTGCAGGTCGTGCTGCGGGTCGAGGGGATCCACGACGACGCCCGGCCGAACCTGTTCACGTTCAGCGCCGGGATGCTGCTCGCCTCGCTGCTGATCATCGGCTACTCCGCGCTGATGGACTGGATCTGCCTCGGTTTCCGCCGGCTGCGCCCGCTGTGCTGTTCGATCTACGACCCCCGGTACTGGCGGCACGAGCGGTACTGGAAGCTCGCCGGGGTCGGGCACCTCGGCCTGTTCAACGGCACCCCGCTCAAGCCCCTACTCCTGCGCCTGCACGGCGTACGGGTCGGCCGGCGGGTCTTCGACGACGGCTGCGGAATGCCGGAACGGACCCTGGTGCGGATCGGCGACCACTGCACCCTGAGCGAGGGTTCGTCGCTGCACTCCCACTCGCTGGAAGACGGGACCTTCAAGATGGACCGCATCCGGCTCGGGCGTGGCTGTTCGGTCGGCACCGGCGCGCTCGTGCACTACGGGGTCGAGGTGGCCGACGGGGTGGTGGTGGCACCCGACTCGTTCGTGATGAAGGGGAGCAGCCTACCGGCCGGCACGGTCTGGCGGGGCAACCCGGCGCACCAGGTGTCGAGGCCGGTCGCCGCCCCGACCTGTGGTCGGCCGCCGGAACAGCCGGGACGCCGGCCGCCGGAACAGCCGGGACGCCGGCCGCCGGAAGAGCCGGGACGTCGGCCGGCGGAACAGCCGGGACGTCGGCCGGCGGGGTAGCCGGGACGCCGGGCCGGCCACGGTGGACCTCCACCGTGGCCGGCCCGGGTTCCGGTCCAGGTCAGAGTGCGTTGACAGTCGATACCTAACCGCTAAGCTCTAACCGTTAGGTATCGGCCGTAGCGGGTCCCAGCCAGGGGGCGCCGGCACACCTTCAGGGGAGGGGCGACCCATGACCGAGCACGCCGTCCGGCTCGCCGGAAGCACCGCGCCGCCGGACGCACCCGCAGGAACCGCGACCGCCGACGGCGGGCGGGTGAGGCTGGCGCCGGTCGCCTGGCGACCGCTCGGCGTCGTCGCCGGGCTGGTCGCCGCGCTCCTGCTGGCCACCAACGGCGGCTACGGCTACCACCGCGACGAGCTCTACTTCCTGATGCTCCGCCCCGACTGGGGCTACCGGGACCAGCCGCCGCTCACCCCGGCGATCGCCCGGCTGGCCGACGCGCTCTCCGGCGGTTCGCTCTGGGGCCTGCGGGTGCCGGCCACCCTCTGCGTGCTGGCGGCGCTGCTGCTGGCCGCCCTGCTCGCCCGGGAACTCGGCGGCGGCGCGCTCGCGCAGACCCTGGCGGCGTTCGGCCTGGGCACCGGGGCGACCACGCTGATCTTCGGACACGTGCTGCTGACCGCCGGCTTCGACCTGGTGGTCTGGCTCGGCATCGTCCTCTGCGCCGCCCGGGCATTGCTACGCGACCAGCCGCGCTGGTGGCTCGCTGCCGGAGCGGTGCTCGGGATCGGTCTCTACAACAAGCTGCTCGTGGCGCTGCTGCTGGTCGGGCTCGGCGCCGGGCTGCTGGCGGTGGGACCGCGCCGGGTCCTGGTCGGTCGCTGGCTCTGGGCGGGCGTCGCGCTCGCCCTGGTGGTCGGCGCGCCCAACCTGATCTACCAGCTCACCCACGAGCTGCCCCAGGCCGAGATGGCCGGCGCGCTCGCCGAGGACCGGGGCGCCGAGTCGCGGAGCACCTTCGTGCCCTTCCAGTTTCTGCTGATCGGGCCACCGCTGGCGGCGGTCTGGATCGCCGGACTGGTCGGGCTGCTGCGTCGCCCGCGGTGGCGACCGGTACGCGCGCTCGCGGTGGCGTACCTGGTGGTCTGCGTGCTGGCGTTGGTCTCCGGCGGGCAGCACTACTACTCGTACGGGCTGCTCGGGGTGCTCTTCGCCGCCGGCTGCGTGGTGCTGGCCGACTGGTTGGGGCGGGGACGACGGCGGCTCCGCACGACCCTGGTCGGCACGGCGTACCTGGTCAACGCGCTGACCAGCGCGGTGGTCGCCCTGCCGCTGCTCCCGGTCGAGGTGCTCGGCGACACGCCGGTGCCCGGGATCAACATCACCGCCGCCGACTCGGTCGGCTGGCCCCGCTACGTCGACCAGGTGGTCCGGGCGTACGACGAACTCCCCTCCACCGACCGGGCCGCGGCGGTCGTGGTGACCGCAAACTACGGCGAGGCCGGCGCGCTCACCCGACTCGGCGCCGACCGGCTGCCGCCAATCTACAGTGGACACAACGAGCTGGGCTACTACGGCCCGCCGCCGGAGTCGGCGACGGTGCTGGTCGGCGTCGGGCTGGGTGAGGTGGGCGAACTCAGCCGCCACTTCGGTGCGTGCCGGCTCGCCGGCCGCCTCGACAACGGAGTCGGGGTCGACAACGAGGAGCAGGGCGTGCCGATCGTGGTGTGCCAGGATCGCCGGCAGACCTGGGCCGAGTTGTGGCCCCGGATCCGGCACTTCGACTGACGTCCCAGGGGGCGCCGTCCGGGCCGTCCCCATCCCGATCGCCACTGTCATGCGCGCCTGAACCGGACGTCCCGGCCGGATCGGGCGACATCGGCGATGGGCGGCCGTCCGATACCTCTTCCGGGCCGGTCCAACCTTCAGCGCCGGTTCAAAAGATCACCGAGGCGACCCAGCCCCGGCCCACCCTCCTTCAGCCTTCCGATCAAGTCCGACCGATCCGGTCCGTCGCCCGCATCGTCGTTGCGGCTTCTGGCGCTGCGGTGAGCGCCCACGGGAGATACCTGCCGGTCGGCGGCATGTCTGGCGGGTGGGCGGGAACGGCACACGCACCGGCACGGGGCACACCGGCAGGGGGCACCCGGGCCGGCCCGGCGGGACGAACCGGCAGCGAGGGTGGTGGGGAATGAGCGCGAAGAGACGACCGGTGGAGCAGGACCCGGGCGGTCAGATCCAGCCGGACGACGCGGACGGCGCACAGGCCGCCCTGGACGGGCCGGATCGTGGCCCGGAATCGGTGCGGCCGTGGGGCACCACCGGCGGCACGGCGGACCGGGACGCTCCGTGGGGCGCGGCCGAGGACTCGCCGATGGACGAGGGGAGTGAGGAAACCGGCCTGCCGCCCGCCCGTCGCGGCGAACGGCGGGCCGACGCGCAGCCGCCCCGACCGTGGCCGCAGGACGCCGGCAGACACGGGTTCGGCACGGTCGAGCCGACCCGTGCCCCGGAGGCGGGGCCCGGGGGTGCCCCGGACCCCGCGCCGAGGCGCCGGTTATTCCCCGACGACACCGCGCTCGACGATCTTCGCAACAACCCGTTGTGGGAGGAGACCGGCATGCACTCCGAAGGCGTCAGCCGGCACGAGTCGCTACCGCCGCCCACCTGCGTCACCGGTATCCGGAGCATCGCCGTGCACCTCGGTGGCCCGGGTCAGCCGGTTCGGGTCAGCCGGCTTCGCCGACGGTGAGGATGATGTTGCCGTACTTGCCACGGTCCAGGTGGCGGTGCGCCTGCGCGATCCGCTCCAGTGGGTAGCGCTCCGCGATGACCGGCCGGAGCGTGCCAGCCTCCGCCAACTCCCGGACGAGCAGCAGGTCGCGGGCCTTGTCCGCGGCCTTGCGCAGCCCGGTGAACGCGACGACCGCCTTCTTCCCGCCGAACGCCGCCGTCCACGGCATCTGGACCAGCAGGCCCGGCGACGGCACCGGGCTGAGATAGCGGCCGGCCGGGTTGAGCACCCGGCGGCAGCGCCCGAACGAACTGGTGCCGGCCACGTCGAAGACGACGTCGTACGTCTGCCCGGTGCGGGTGAAGTCCTCCCGGGTGTAGTCGAGGACTTCGTCGGCGCCGAGGTCGCGTACCAGGTCGAGGTGGGGGGTGCTGCACACCCCGGTGACCCGGGCGCCGAAGTGCCTGCCGAGTTGCACGGCCGCGCTTCCGACAGCTCCGGAGGCGCCGTTGACCAGGAGGGTGTGGCCGGGGCGCAGTCCGGCCCGGTCGCGCAGGAACGCCAGCGCGGTCCCGTCGATCAGGGCGACCGCCTCGGCGAAGTCGAGGTTGGCCGGCTTGGGCCCGAGGGCGCCGTCCTGACGGACGCGGACGTACTCGGCGTGCGCGCCGAAGTCCGGCCCGGTGATCCCGACGACCTCCTCACCGACCCGAAACCGGGTCACGCCCGCCCCGACCGCCTCGACCACACCGGCGAACTCGGAGCCGAGCACCGTCCACCTCGGTCGCCGGAGTCCGAAGAAGAGTCGGGCGTAGCCCGGCGAGCCGCGCCGGGCGGTGCCGTCGGTCACGCCGACCGTGGCGGCGCAGACCCGGACGATCACGTCCTGGTCGCCGGGAACGGGTGTCGGGACCTCCTCGACCCGGACGACGTCCGGAGGACCGTACGTCCGGTACACGGCTGCTCTCATCGCTGCTCACCTTCGGGGTCGGGGTACTGGAAAACGTCGTCGAGCGGTACCGCGAAGACGCGGGCGATCTGGAACGCCATCTCCAGCGAGGGTGAGTAGCGGCCCTGCTCGATCGCGATGATGGTCTGGCGGGTCACCCCGATCCGCTCGGCGAGCTGGGCCTGCGTCATCTCGCCGGCGGCGAACCGCAGAGCGCGGATCGAGTTGGTGACCCTGGTCGGCTTGACCACGGCTACATGCCCCTGCGGTAGGCGCGGAGCTTGACCACCGAGGTGACCACGGAGGCGGCGACGAAGCCGAGGTAGAGCACGTTGGCGATCCAGAAGTGCTCGGCCTCGAACAGTGCCAGGCCGAGCGCCACGAGGGCGGCGGTCATCAGCAGCCGCTGCCCGACGCGGTCACCGAGCCAATGAATCTCCCTGTCCCGGACGTCGCCGGAGTGGCTGTCACTTGGCCGGGCGATCTCGACCGCGATGCGGGCCACGATCGACGCCAGGATCGAGACGCCGATCGCCAACAGCAGGGCCGGCACGTAGCTGACTCCGGACACGGGTGTGCCGACCAGCCGGCCGAGCACGGTCCCGAGATAGCCGAGGTAGACGGTTACCCCGACCACCAGAGCGACCCAGGTGCCCTTCTCCTCGTACGACATGGCGCCGCCTCCGGTAGGTAAAGAATGTTTGACATCCGGAAGCGTAAAGAACTGCGGACATCATGTCAAGTTTTCTAGACATCGCGGTGCGGCGGGGGCCGGGGCCAGGGAGCAACGGCGAGGGCAGGAAGGGAGCGGGGACCGCCCCTGGTCGTGCCAGCCGTCGACTTTGGTTCATGTGGATTCGCCCAAGGGCCGTTTCGGCAGCGGCGCCCAACCGCGACCGTGGACGGCATGGGAAAGACACCGCCCGGCCAGCCCGAGACGGGTCGGTGACGGGCCGCCGGACGCGGCGGCAGGCCCGGCCCGAGAAGTGCGGAAGACCCGAGACCAGAGAAGGTGCGGAGCCCGGTGCCAAAGAACTGCGGAGCCCGAGACCCGGGAAAGTGCGGTGCCCGAGCGGCAGGGAAGGCGAGCGTCGAGGATCCGCTGATGCCTGACGACCAGGGCGGTCCCGCCGGTGTCCCGGCGACACTCGCCGGCCCGGCGATCGTACCCGGTAGCGCTCGGGTCGAGCCCGCGAAGCTGTCCCGACGGTGCCGGATCGGACCGGTCGTCGCCCTCTGGCTGCTCGCACCCTGGGCCGCGGAGTGCGCGTGGGGCGGTTTCACCGTCGAGGACTACCCGCTGGTCGTGGTCTTCCTCGGGCCGCTCTACGGCTCGGCCGCCCTGCTCATCCGGGAGACCGCCCGACGGACCGGTGGTGGGTGGCCGGCGATCGTCCTGCTCGGCGCGGCGTTCGGGATGATCCAGGCCGGGCTGGTCGATCAGTCGCTGTTCAACGACGCCTTCCTGGACGACACCGAGTTCGCCGAGGCAGCCGCCGCCACGAGGGCGACGACGGTTCCGGGGCTCGGATTCAGCGCCCAGAACGCGCTCGGGTACATCGGTGGCCACATAGTACTGAGCGTCTGCGTTCCGATCGTGATCGTCGAATCGTTCGTCCGGCCGGTCCGGCGTGCCGAGCCGTGGCTGGGTCGGTTCGGTCTACTGCTGGCCGTCGCCCTCTACCTGCTCGGCAGCCTGTTGGTCTTCTCCGACGACGGCGGCCGAAAGGGCTTCCTGGCCAGCCCGCTCCAGTTGTCGTTCGCGGCGTTGACGGCGCTCGCCCTGGTGGGCGCCGCGCTGCTGCCCAGGTGGCGGCGCGGACGGCGGCCGGGCGGGGCCGGTGCTCCCCCGCGACCGGTCGCCCCCGCCCTGGTCGGCGTCGCGGGGAGCGTCGACGCCCGCTCCGGCGCGCCTGCCGATGCGACCAGCGGCCGAGCGCCGCATCCGCTCTGGGCGGGGCTGGTGGTGTGCGGCGCCCGGCTCACCGTCGACCTGGTGCCGAACTGGCTCGGGGTCGCGATCGGGGCGCTGGTCAGTGCCCTCGCCGCCGTGCTGGTGGTGCGCTGGTCCCGGCGTACCGGCTGGGGACAGCGGCACGTGCTGGCAGCCTGGGGGGCCGGGCTGGTGGTGGCGGCGGTCGGGGCGTACCTGGCGCCGAGTTACACCGCCGCGTCACCTACTCAGGCGCTGGTTGCCGACCTGACGGTCACCGTGCTCACGTTGGCGCTGCTCGGCGGGGCATTCGGGCGGCTGCGCGCGGAACGGTCCGGCTGATCGGCGTCGGGGGTCCGCGCGCCGACCACCACCGCCGCATGGCGGCGGCGACCCCGCGCGGTCCCCGGCTTCACGGGTACGTTTCAGCGGGGTAGCGGCCGGTTGGTGTAGACCGTGATGCCCTCACCGGTGCCGTGGCGGATCCAGCCCACGGCGTCGTAGAAGGCGGTGGTGCCGGGGACCTGCGGGACGGTCAGCAGCCACGCCGGCCGGTCACAGGCCACCGTTGCCAGCAGCCGTCGGCCGAGCCCGCCCCGTCGGGCCGCCGGATGTACGGCCAGCTCCGCGACCTCCAGCCAGCCGGAGAGTGTCTCGACGGCCGGTCCGAGCAGGCGGCGTACCTGCCCGTAGGCGCGGTCGACGGGGAACGGGGCCGGGGTGGTCAGCCCGAGCGCGAAGCCGGGGACCGATCCGTCGTGGCGGCCACCGGATCCGGCGGTCCGGACCTCGTCGGCCGGGACGCCGTCGGCCAGGACGGCGACGAAGCCCGGCGCCCCGGCCCAGCCGGTCAGCAGCTCGCCGAATCGGGCGGCCCGTTCGGGAGAGTCGTTCCACGGCGGCGCGCAGAACACCGCCGCGTACGTTTCGACCAGCCGGTCGTGCAGGGCCAGCGCCTCCGGCCCGGTGAGCCGCCGCAACCCGGGTACGCCGGTCCGCCCCGGCCCGGTCCTGGCGTCGGCGCCTCCTCCGGGCGGCCGCACGGCATCTCCTCGGCCGATCAGCTCAGGTGCGGCGTGACGGCGGTCCCGGTCCGAGGCGTCCACGATCCGGCAGCCTACCCGGCACGGCGTCCGGGTAGGACCGGCGCGGGACCGTCTCGCGGGTCTCGCTCAGCGCGGTGTGCGCGGCAGACGGGCGTAGACGTCGCCGGACCGGCCGATCGGGCGGAACCGGTCGAGCAGGCCGGTCAGGTCGGCGGCGTCGAGCCACCGTGCGCTGGCGAACCGCATCGTCTCCACGGGCGAGTAGTTGTAGCGGTACCCGTCGGCCGAGGCGCCGAGCCGGTCCACGATGTCGAGTGCGGTGAGTGCGGCGTCGTGGGCCGACGGAAGGTACTCGAACGACAGTGCGGACACCGGTCGGCTCAGCCCGGCGAGGACCTCCGCCTCGAAGCCCTCGACGTCGATCTTGCAGAACGCCGGTACGCCGTGCGCCGCGATGAGGTCGTCGAGGGTCGTCACCTTCACCTCCACCGCACGATCCCAGCGCACCTGTTGGAAGCTACGGTCCGTCGTCACCGAACGGATCCACTCGGCCGACATCGTCGACACCGTCGGGGTGGCGGTGGAAAGCGCCATCGTCGCCCGGCCCGGACGAGCGCCGAGCGCCGCCGGCACGATCGTGACGCCCGGGTCGCCGCGGAACGCCCAGCGCAGGACGCGCTGGCAGTCCGGCTGCGGCTCGACGGCGACGACCCGTACGCCCAGCCGCCGCCAGATGCGTACCCGGCCACCGACGTGCGCTCCGACGTCGAATCCGATGTCTCCCGGCCGCAGGAACTCTCCGTAGAGACGCGCGGCCCGGCGCTGGGTCGCGGGCCGGCAGTGGTAGAGCAACAGGGACCGGGCGATACCTCTGGCCCGGGTGAACATGTTCTCAACGTAACAGCGGTGCTGGCCGCACGCCGGGCAACGGAGGCGGCGCCCGGGTCCAAACGGGGCGCGGGCGCGGTCCCGAGTGCCTGCCGGGACGCGCCGTCGCGGGGCGATCGGGGCGGTGGCCGTGGAGTCGGTAGGGTGGGAGCCGGTGTGCCGGGAAGTCTGGTCGGCGGTTCTTTCGTCGACCCCACCGGAGGCACCTGATGGGCACACCCGGCAGCCGCGTGCCGAGCCTGTTCGACCGGGGCAGTTGGCCCGAGGCCCGCCGGGTCGGCGACATCCTGCGCACCGAGACCGTCGGCGGGGTTCTGCTGCTGGTCGCCGCCGTACTCGCACTGGTCTGGTCGAACTCGCCATGGTCCGCGGCGTACCGGTCGCTCGCCGAGGTCAGGCTCGGTCCGGCCGCCCTGCACCTGGATCTGTCCCTGGCGACCTGGGCGGCCGACGGCCTGCTGGCGATCTTCTTCTTCGTCGCCGGGCTGGAGCTCAAGCGCGAGTTCGTCGCCGGGGACCTGCGGGAACCCCGCCGGGCGATGCTGCCGGTCGCCGCCGCCCTGGGTGGGATGACGGTGCCGGCCCTGATCTACATGGCGTTCAACCTGCGGAGCGGGGGCGGGGCGCTCGCCGGTTGGGCGATCCCGACCGCCACCGACATCGCCTTCGCCCTCGCCGTGCTCGGAGTGATCAACACCCACCTGCCGGTGACGATGCGGACGTTCCTGCTGACCCTCGCCGTCGTCGACGACCTGCTGGCAATCGTGATCATCGCGGTCTTCTACACCAGCGCGCTGCACCTCGGCTGGCTGCTGCTCGCGCTGGTGCCGCTGGCACTGTTCGGGCTGCTCGTCCAGCGACGGGTGCGGTCCTGGTGGCTGCTGCTGCCGCTGGCGGCGGTGGCCTGGGCGCTGGTGCACGCCTCCGGGGTGCACGCCACGGTCGCCGGGGTGGCGCTCGCGTTCACCGTGCCGGTGTCGCGGAGCCGACCCGGGCCCGGCCCGGGGTTGGCCGAACACTTCGAGCACCGATTCCGCCCCCTGTCCGCCGGGTTCGCGGTGCCGGTCTTCGCGTTCTTCGCCGCCGGGGTGTCGGTCGTCGGCGCGGGTGGTCTGGGTGCCGCCCTCGCCGACTCGGTCGCCGTCGGGGTGGTGGTCGGGCTGGTCGTGGGCAAGGCCGTCGGGGTCCTCGGCGCGACCTGGCTGGTGCAGCGGTTCACCCGGGCCCGCCTCGCCGAAGGGCTCGGCTGGTGGGACGTGTTCGGGTTGGCGCTGCTGGCCGGGATCGGTTTTACTGTCTCACTGCTGATCGGCGAACTGGCGTTCGGCCCCGGCAGCGAGCGCGACGACCACACCAAGATCGGCGTACTGTTCGGCTCGATGGTCTCGGCACTGCTGGCCGCGGTCGTGCTGCGGGCCCGTAACCGGCACTACCGGCGGCTGCGTGCGATCGAAGAGCGCGACAGCGACGCCGACGGGGTGCCGGACGTCTACGAGGAAGCGGACCGGGCCGCCCGGGAATGACCGCTGGGCGGGGCGGGCTACGGCAGGTCCGGCGCGAGCGCGGCGGCCAGCCGGTCGAGCCAGGGCACCGGATCGGCGCCGGCCGGCGGGTGCCCGGCCGACAGGGCCGACCAGTCGACCGCCCAGCCCCGGACGGCGGCCGGTCGCAGCAGGTCCGGGTCGGGGACCCGGTGCAGCACCGTACGGAGCAGTCGGGGCGGCAGGCGTACGTCGGGGAGTTCGGCGAGCAGCACCGCGTCGTAGAGGTCCTTGCCGTCCGAGACTCCGGTGGTCGCCTGGTCGGTGCCGAGCCACCGGAGTTTCCAGGCCAGTGAGAGCTCCGGCGTCGCCGCCCACACCACCGTCGGCGGGGCGGTCCCGTCCTGCCGGGGCACGGCGAGCAGTCGGGGCGGCTCGGGCAGCCGATCGTCGTACGCGAAATCGAGCTGGACCGTGCCGGAGAGCGCGCCGCCGGCCCGCCAGGGCACGACGAGCCGGCTCCCGCCGCCGCCCTCCCCGGCGTCGTCCTGGTATCCGGAACCGTACGCGTAGCCCCAGGTGCTGGCCTCGGTGATCGCGTCCGGGTCGACCCGGAGGTCGGCGGCGACCGCCGGATCGCGCTGCAGCAGCTCGACGACGTCCCGGTGCGGGCTCGGCAGCAGCGCGGTCTCCGCGCCCGACACCCAGTGCAGTCCCTCCGGTGGCAGCCGTGCTGGCAGCCCGCCGGTGTCGAAGTCCTCGAACATCCACGGTTCGTCCCGGGGCACCCCGTGCACCGCCTCGGGCCAGAGCCGGACCGGGCCGAGATGGTCGACGTAGGGGTGCGGATGCAGGTCGTCGAGGGGGACCGGTGCGCCCGGCCGGACCACCCAGTCGAGGTCGCCCGGCTCGCGTGCCCGGTCACCGACCCAGGACCGCATGGTCATGCTGCCGCGCAGCACCAGGGCGTCGCCGCAGGGCGCCGCCGCGACCAGCGCGAGTATGTGGTCGAGCACGGCACGCCGGACCGCCCGCACCTCGGGCAGCCCGGGTCCGCCCCCCGTCGGGCTGTGCACGCCGGGCAGGCTACCGGGCCGGTACGACGGCGCCTGTCCCGGGCCGCCTGCGCCTGTCCCGTCCCGCCGGCTGTGTCCCGGGCCGGGCCGGGCGGGTGGCCCCGGGTCAGCCGGGGTGCCGGCCCTGTTCGGTCTGGTCCCGAAGCCGGTGGTCGAGGGCGTCGAGGTCCGGTACGAACCAGACGTGGCCGCCCCTGTTCGACTCCTGCACCAGGGCGCGCAGTGCCGAGCTGGCCGCGAGGTGCGCCGAGATGTCACCGACCACCACCAGCCGCAGCCGGTAGTTGACGAACTTCTGCATCACCTCACCGGCGAAGCGGGTGCCGAGGGAGAAGAAGCTCGGGTCGAACCGGCTCGCCGGCACCGCCACCGCCGTGGCACCGAGGAACGCCGCACCGATCAGGTCCAGCGCGTCCTGCTCGGTGGTGATCGGTGGGCCGGCCGGATCGCAGACCAGTACCGGCGTTCCGGCCCGTTCCTGGATGTCGTCAGGCATCCGGCACCTCCTCGCCGAGCAGCCCGTTGTCGCCGTGCAGTACGGCGTCGAGCAGTTGCAGCAGCTCTGCGGTGGCTGCGGCGTCACCGAGTATCACGATCTTCATGCGGCCTCGTTCCTCGTCGTGGACGGTCTGCACCCGCAGCGGACGTCCGGGGTCGTGGTTGGTGTTCACACCGGCCAGCAGGAGAGTGCCGAGCCGGTCGGCGCCGGACCGGTCGATGCCGTCGACCTGCACGATGCTCGACACCTCCACCGCGGCGGGGGCGCCGGGCCGGCCCGGGGCCGGACTGCCGGTCAGCGCGTCGAGGTCGGCCCGGGCGATCCGGTACTGCTTACCGATCCGTACCGCCCGGAGCCGACCCGAGCGGATGTAGCCGCGCACGGTCCGCACGTGCAGGCCGAGCCGGTCGGCCACCTGCTCGACCGAGTACATTTCGTTACCCATCGGGACCTACTCTACCCACAACGGGGAAGAACAGGGAAGTTTGCTACCAGTCGATCGACCGCGTTCGCTGGCGGGCAGGAACGGGCCTGCTTGACGGCCCCGGCCGGAAAGCGCTATAAACCGGGTGGTTATAGAACCAGGAGGTTACGAAAGGTGAATGCGGAGCTGCTCGACGCGACCTTCGCGGCCCTGGCCGACCCGACCCGGCGGGCCATCCTCGCCCGGCTCGCCACCGGCGAGGCCAGCGTCACCGAGCTGGCGGCGCCGTTCGCGATGAGCCAGCCCGCCGTCTCCAAACACCTCAAGGTGCTGGAACGGGCGGGGCTCGTCACCCGGGGCAGGGACGCGCAACGCCGGCCGTGCCGGTTGGAGGCCAGGCCGCTGAAGGCCGCCCTGGACTGGCTGGAGAACTATCGCGACTACTGGGCGGAGAGCTACCGGCGGCTCGACGGACTGCTCGCCGAACTCCAGGCCGAGGACGGCGAGGGGCGGACCCGGTGACCGGCGGGGACCGGGAGCTGACCGTCACCACCCCGACGGACCGGGAAATCGTGCTGAGCCGGGCCTTCGACGCACCGGCCGGACTCGTCTTCGACGCGCTCACCCGCCCCGACCTGCTCCGCCGTTGGTTCGGCGCCCGAGGCTGGCAGCTCGTCGACTGCCGGATCGACCTGCGGGTCGGCGGCGCCTGGCGGTTCGTCTCCCGGGGCCCGGGCGACGAGGAGATGGCGCACGGCGGGATCTACCAGGTCATCGAGCCGGCCCGACGGCTGGTCTACACCGAGAGGTACGACGACCAGTCGTACCCGGGCGACACCCTGATCAGCCACCGCCTCGCCGAACGGGCCGGCGTGACCACCCTGACCAGCACGATCCGGTACGCCACCCCGGCGGGTCGGGACCGGGTGCTCCGCTATCCGATGCGGCGTGGCGTGACCGAGGGTTACCACCGGCTCGACGACCTGCTCGCGGAGCTGGTCGACGCCCGCTGACCGCCCAGCCGTCGCGGTGCCCCGACATCGTCCCGGCCCGGCCGCAGACCGGGGCCAGCAAACACAGAGACCGAATGCAGACCAACGCAGCGACCGATGCAGACCAGCACAGAGAGGCATTCGCCATGAACTGGACCCTGGAAGTGGTGGTGGTCCCCGTCTCCGACGTGGACCGGGCCAAGACCTTCTACGCCGACCAGCTCGGCTTCCACGTCGACCACGACACCCGGGCCGGCGAGGATGTGCGCATCGTCCAGCTGACCCCGCCGGGCTCGGGCTGCTCGATCGTGATCGGCACCGGAGTCGTACCGGACATGCCGCCGCCCGGGTCGCTGCGCGGCCTGCAACTCGTCGTCGCCGACCTGGCCAGGGCGCGCGCCCAGCTCGTCGAGCGGGGTGTCGAGGTCAGCGAGATCCAGGTGCTCGGCGAGAATCCGCGGCCCGTCCCGGAGCCGCTGGACAACGTCGGCTTCGTCTTCTTCAGCGACCCGGACGGCAACGGCTGGGCGGTGCAGCAGATCTCGTCGCGTGGCTAGCCGCCGAGCCAGCCCCGGGTTCTTCTCCGGTCTCTGATGGCGCAGCGGCTCACACCGGACCCTCCGGACCCGGGCCGCCGCCCCGCCGCAGCCGGGAACGGACCAGGTCGGCGTCCGGGTGGTGAAGGTCGTCGAGGATCTCCACCGCCTCCCGCCAACTGCGGCGGGCCTCCGCCAACCCGCCGTCGGAACAGCACGCGTCACCGAGCCGGATCAGCGTGTCGGCGGTGGCGGGGCGGTTGCCGAGCCGGCGGAACAGATCCAGGGCCCGGCGGTAGCAGGCGATCGCCTCGGCGAGCTGCCCGAGGTGCCGGTGGGCGTACCCGAGACTGTTCCAGGTGTGCGCCTCGGCGGGCCGGTCGCCCTGGTCCTGCTGCTCGGCCAGGGCCAGCCGGCAGGAGGTGATGGCCGCCTCGTACTCGCCGAGTTGGGCCCGGCACCACCCCACCGAACTGAGCGCCCGGGCGGGTCCGATCCGGTGTCCCGCCGTCCGGAACAGCTCCAGCGCCTGCTCGGCGTGCCGCAGCGAGTCCCGGTACCGGGACTGCTGCTCCGCGACCAGGGCCAGGTTGTGGTGCACCTGCGCCTGGCCGACCGGATCGTCCAGCTCCGCGAAGAGCGCGAGGGCCTGCCGCAGGTGGGCGTGCCCGTCGTCGTGCCGGCCGAGCCGCAGGTAGGCGATGCCGAGGTAGCGCAGCGCGTACGCCTCGTCGGGTCGGTCACCGAGCCGGCGTACCTCCGCCAGCGCGCTCTCCAGCACGGCCACCAGGTCGGGCCAGTGGCCGTGCTCGTCGAGGAAGGGCGCGAAGGTCCAGGCGAGGGTCCAGGCGTGCGGGAAGTCCGGCTGCGGTCTCCCAGAGAGCAGGGCGAGCAGTACCGGCTGCTCGGTGCCGAACCAGGCACGTGCCTGTGCGGAGTCGTCGAACGTCTCGACGGTCACCCCCGGCTCGACCGGACCGGTGGTGATCTCGTCCCGGTGCGGGTGGGTCAGCCGGGCGGCGGCGTACGCGGTGTGCAGGTAGTGGTCGAAGAGCCGGCGTACCGCCCGCTGCCGCTCCGGCGCGGGCTCCCGGTCGTTCGCCAGTTCGCCCGCGTAGGCCCGGAGCAGGTCGTGGCAGCCGTACCGGCCCGGGGAACGTTCGACCAGCATGCTCGCCCGGACCAGCTCGGCCAGGGCCGTGTGGGCCTGCGCGATCGGCACCCCGAGCAGGCTGGCCGCGGCGGCGACACCGATCTCCGGCCCGGGATGCAGCCCGAACAGCCGGAACAGGCGGGCCGCTGCCGCCTCCAGCGTCCGGTAGGAGCCGGCGAAGACCGCCCGCACGTCCGTCCCCGCACCGCCGTCGCCGAACCCGTCGAGCCGGCCGTCCGGGCGGCGCAGTTCCCGGGCGAGTGTCCGAAGCGGAAGCCCGGGACGGGCGACGCTCCGGGCGGCCACGAGGGCGAGCGCGAGCGGGAGCCGCGCGCACCGGGCGATGATCTCGTCGACCGAGTCCGGCTCGGCGGACACCCGGTCCGCACCGATCCGGACGGCCAACAGGTGCCGGGCCTCGGTGACCGGCGGCAGGTCGAGGGCGAGCGGCTCGGCACCGACCGCGGCCACCGGGCCGGACAGCCGGTTACGGCTGGTCACGATCACACCGCAGCCGGGGGAGTCGGGCAGCAGGGGCTGGACCTGCGCGGTGTCCGCGGCGTTGTCCAGCAGCACGAGCATCCGCCGGCCGGCGACCAGGCCCCGGTACAGCGCCACCTGCTCGGCCAGCTCCGCCGGCATCCGCTGCGGTGGCACCCCGAGCGCGCCGAGGAAGCCACGGATCGCCTGCTCCGGGCGTGGCGGCGTCGAGTCGGCCGGCTCGACGCCGCGCAGGTCGACGTAGAGCTGGCCGTCGGGGAAGCTGGCGGCACGACGGTGCGCCCACCGCACCGCCAGGGCGGTCTTGCCGACCCCCGCGGTTCCGAAGATCAGCGCGACCGACCGTCCCGGCGGAGGGTCACCGGCCGGCAGCAGGATGGCGTCGAGCCGGTCGAGTTCGGCATTCCGGCCGACGAAGACCGGCAGGTTCGGCGGCAGCTGCGCCGGCACCACCGACTGGGCCGGGGTGTCCGCACGGTGGCCGGCCCGGGTCGGACCGACGATCCGAAAATCCATCATCGTGATCAGATGATCCTCCCAGAGGCGACAGACCCGGCTGTGACGAGCCGCACATTCGCCGCCGATCCGTGAACCCGGGCGGGTCGGCCGGCTACCCAGGACGGGATGGATGACGTCGACCGCGGGCTGCTGCACCGGGTGGCCGCCGGTGACCAGCGGGCCTTCGAGGAGCTGTACGACCGGCACGGCCGGCCGCTGCTGGCGTACGCCGAAGGGCTGCTCGGAGACCGTGGTCGGGCCGAGGAGGCGCTCCAGGACACCCTCCTGGCCACCTGGCGGGGCGCCGGTTCGTTCGAGGGGCGGTCCACGGTGCGTACCTGGCTGTTCGGCATCTGCCGCCGGCAGGCCCTGGGCCGGATGACCGGACACCGCCCGGTCCCGCTGCCGATGGAGGCCGCCGCCGAGGTGCCGACCGGGGAGCCCGGCCCCGAGGCGGTCGCGCTGGCCCGGGCCGACGCCCGGGCGGTGGCCGCCGCGCTGGCCGAGCTGGCACCGGCGTACCGGGAGGTGCTGGACCTGGCGTTCGGGGCCGGACTCGCGCACGCCGAGATCGCCGAGGTGCTCGGCATTCCGCTCGGCACCGTGAAGAGTCGACTGTTCCACGCCCGGGCCGGGCTCGCCCGGGCGCTGCCCGACGCCGCCGCGGTCGGGATCTCCGGACGGGAGGCGGGACGATGACCCACCCGAGCGAGCTGCTGGCGGACTTCGCCGCCGGCACCCTGCCGGACGACCGGGCCGGCCGGGTGGCCCGGCACGTCGCGGAGTGCCCCGGCTGTGCGACCGAACTGACCGCGTGGCGGCGGGTGGCCGACGCCGTCGGTGACCGGGTCGCGGCGGTCGCCGTACCGTCGCCGGGGTTGCTCGCCGGGGTGCTGGCCCGGCTGGCGCCGGCCCGGGCCGCCGCGCCGGGCGTACCCCGGTATGCGGCACCGCTCGGCGGCGCCGCCGCGCGCCGGGCGGTGCGGATCCTGGCCGCCCAGCGACGCCTGGTCGACCGGCGGGTCTGGCTGGTCGCCGCCGTGGTGCTGGCGGTCGGCACCGCCGTCGCCGGCTGGGCGCCGCCGGGAACCTCCGAGCAGGTCCTGGCCGTCGTGGTGCCCCTGGTCGCCGCGCTGGGTGTCGCCGGGGCCTGCGGCGGCGGCGCCGATCCGGCCGGCGAGCTGGTCGCGGCGAGCCCCACCGGGGTACGCGCGGTGCTGCTGGCCCGGCTCACCCTGGTGCTCGGTGCGATCCTCGGCGCCGCCTCGGTCGCCTCGCTCGGCCTGGCCTGGTCCGACGCCGGGGCGCCGCTGGTGCTCTTCGCCGCCTGGCTCGGGCCGATGGCGCTGCTCTCGGCGGTCAGCTTCGCGCTGTCGGTGCTCTGGCGACCGGCGGTCGGGATCGCGGTCGCCATGGTCCTCTGGGTGCTCCGGGTGCTGGCCGGCTCCAGCGCCCTGGACGGCGCGGTGGATCGGCTGGTCGAGCCGCTGTGGCGGACCAGCGGACCGCTGCTGCTGGTCGCGGCGCTGCTGACGACCGGCACCGTCGTACTCCTGCCCTACCTGCCGGCCGGGCTCGGACGCCGCGCCTACGGCCGGTGACCGGCGCCGGAATGTGGCCCGGGTCACCTGGCGTACCGGTGAACCCCGGCGGCCCGGCGCCCCACCCAGTGGTGTGATGGCCCAATATTCCTGGCCCGTTCCCCTGCGTCGGGCCGGCTCCCGCCAGCTGTGGCGGTACGAGGCGCGGCGCGCCGGCTGGGCGGCCGGCGTCGCGCCACCGGCGGCGCTGCTGGGCGCGGTGGCGATGGCCCTGCTCGCCGGCAACGGCGGGGCCGGGCGGCGGCAGATCGGCAACCTGCTGCTCGCCGGCCCGGAAGCCCTGCTGCCACTGGCGGTGGCGATGACCGCGGTGACCATGGTGGCCAGGGACGGCTGCCGGGAGCTGCAACTCGCCCTCCCGACCCGGTACGCCCACACGCTCGGCCGCCGGCTCGGCGTGCTGGCGCTGGCCGCCGCGCTCGCCGCGCTGGTCTACTCGGCCGGACTCGGGCTGTCCGGCTGGTGGACCGGGCCGGACCCGCTCGCCTCGCCGCTGGTCTGGGCGCCGCCGACGATCTGGCTCGCCGCCGTGGCGGTGCTGCTGGCCGTCCTCAGCCGCAGCGTCGTACTGGCCACCAGCGGGATCGCCGGGCTGTGGCTCTGCGAGCAGATCCTCGCCGATGCGCTGGTCGGGCACGACTGGACCCGCCCACTTTTCCTGTTCACCACCTCCCGGGTGGGCACCGGGGAGGGCTGGCTGACGAACCGGCTGGTGCTGACCCTCACCGGGCTGCTGCTCGCCGGAGCGGTCGCGCTGCTGCTGCGCCGGCCCCATCTGCTGTTGTCCGAGGAGGAGGAGTGAGCGGCATGTCGGAACTGCTCGCGGTCGGCCGGTACGAGTTCCGGATGCAGGCCCGCAAGCGGTCGCTGTGGCTGACGATGCTGATCCTGGCGACGGTGATCGCGTTGTTCCAGGGCCCGGCCGGGCCCCGCTACCTGCCGGCGGACGCCACGGCCCCGGAGGTGATGGCCGGCTGGGCGCTGCTGTTCGGCATCGTGCTGCCGCTCGGCTTCGGCATGGTGCTGGCGGACCGGCTGGTCCGGGACCGCCGGCTCGGCACCGCCGCGCTGCTGGAGAGCCTGCCGGTCCGGCCGGGTCTGCTGCTGGCCGGGAAGTACCTCGGCGGGCTCGCCGCCACCGCGCTGCCGGTGCTGCTGCTGATGGTGGTCGCCGGAGGCTACGAGGCGGTGCACCGGGCCGACCCCCTGATGCTCGGCTGGGCGGTACTCGCGTTCGCCGTGGTCATGCTGCCCGGACTGGCCTTCGTCGCCGGCTTCGCCCTGACCTGCCCGCTGGCGATCTCCGCGCCGCTGTTCCGGGTGTTCTTCGTCGGCTACTGGTTCTGGGGCAACATGCTCACCCCGGACCTCATGCCCACGCTGACCGGCACGCTGCTCACCCCGATCGGCGACTATCCGGCCAGCTGGCTCTCGGGCGGGCTGGCGCTCTTCGCCGGCACGCCAGGCTGGCTCTCCTTCCTGCGTCCCGAGCCGGGCGCCGGCAGCGCGCTGCTCAGCATCGCGCTACTCGTCCTGTTCGGCCTGCTGCCGCTGCTGGTCGCGAACACCGTCCTGTCCCGTCGCCGGCACGCCGCCTGACGCGTCCCGCCTGTCGAAAGGTTCACCTCGCATGGACATCCAGACCACCGGCCTGACCCGCCGGTTCGGCAGGGTCACCGCGCTGCACTCGGTCGACCTGGCCATCCCGGGCGGCATGTACGGGCTGCTCGGCGCGAACGGCGCCGGCAAGACCACCCTGATGCGGATCCTGGCCGGGGTGCTGCCGCCCAGCGGCGGGCAGGTACGGGTCGGCGGGCACGACCTGACCACCGGGGCCGGTCGGCTGGCGGTGCAGCGCCGGCTCGGTTACCTGCCGCAGGATCTCGGTTTCTATCCCGACCTGTCACCCCGGGAGTTCCTGGACTACGTCGGGCTGCTCAAGGGGCTCGACGACACCCGGGCCCGGCGCCGGCAGGTGGACGAGCTGCTGGAGCTGGTGGCGTTGACCGAGGTGGCCGGCCGGCGGATGAAGGGCTTCTCCGGCGGGATGCGGCGACGGGTCGGCATCGCGCAGGCGTTGCTGGGCGACCCTGCCCTGATCGTGGTCGACGAGCCGACCGCCGGGCTGGACCCCGAGGAGCGGGTACGGTTCCGGACCCTGCTGGCCGGGCTGGCCGGGGGCCGTACGGTGCTGCTGAGTACGCACATCGTGGAGGACGTGGCGCAGACCTGCCAGCACGCGGCGGTGATGGCGGGCGGCCGGGTGGTCTACACCGGGATGGTCACCGACCTGGTCCGGATCGGCGAGGGCGCCACCTGGGAGGTGGTGTCGGCCGTCGGGGCACCGCCGCCGTCGGGCGTGGTGGTCTCGGCGATCAGCCGGACCGACGGCACCCACTACCGGGTGGTCAGCCCGACCCGGCCGAGCCCGGACGCTGTGCCGGTGGCACCGTCGCTTGAGGACGGGTACGTCACACTGATGCAGCGTTCTGCCGGGCTGTCATCGACAGGGTTGAAGGCCTCCCACTGATGGAATACCGGCTCGCCTTGGTCTAGGTTGTGGCGTACCGGAGGGGGCAGGAGGAGTGTGAAACGGATCGGACGCCATCTCCTGGCCGCCGTGCTGATCATCGCGCTAGCGGCGGTATCTGTACCCGGCATTCGACAATCGTCGAGATGTTGCCATCGATAACCCGCCGGACCAGATGCGGATTGGTGTGGCCGTCCCCGCGCGCGACACGGGGGCGCGAAGGGTTGTCTACGGCGAGGGGGTACCCGACGCGGTTGTCAAGAACGGGGCTGGGCCAGCCCTGTGGGCGCTCGGATGAGGGCTGGCCGCTTGGCTGCTGGTAGGAAAGCTTTGCCGTCGGTCTCGGCGGTCGAGGCTCGATACGATGATGCCGGGCGGTGACCTGCCCCTTCTTGATACCGCAACGACGAGCTTGGGACATCCATCATCGCATTGGCCGGTCGATCATAGCGTATGCAGATAGCGTGCCGTTCCGTCGGCGACGGCAGCGAGCGCCTGCTCAAGGCGTCTCCAAACGTATGGTCTGAGTATCGTCGCCGCATGTGTCAAAGAGTAGAACCGAAATGCTCTGATCTCCGGATCTGCTGCACGGAGTGGACGGATCTGTCGGGCATCGAGTATGCCGCCGTCGAAGACGAACATGAGGCTGTCATCCCAGGGGCCGTGCGGTGCAACCCAGTCGACCACCAGCATCGGCCCGAGCGAGAGTTCGAGACCCAACTCTTCACGCAGTTCACGCTCAGCGGCCTGGCGCGGCGGTTCGTTGTGTTCGACCATGCCCCCGGGAAGGTCCCAGTCTGGCTTGTAGCTTGGATCCACCAGCAGGACCTCGCCCCGGTCGTTCCGGATGAGGGCATCGGCGCCGACACGCTTGCGGGCCTGCCGGGCGTTGCCTTCGGCGAGGTACTCGTGCCAAGCCGCGCGGTCGCGTTCGTAGAGCGGCGGTTCGTTGCTGGTCATAGTGGTGGATGGGCTGCTGGGGGCTCATGCAGGGCACCGGTTGCCGAGATCCACTCCCGGTCAACCACAGCCTGGTCTACCCGCTCGATCACCTCGGGGACTTCGCCGTATTGCTCCGAGTAGGACCTCAGCAGCAACGCGACATGCTTGAGTTGGTCGACGAGTACGGCGGAGCCGAGACTTGTGGTGTATGCCAGCACCTCGCGGATCAGAGCGCACGCCTCCTCCGGACGGCTCTGGCCGAGAAGCGCGGTAGCCAGCGTGAGTTGGGCGAAGGCTCGACTACGTACCCGACCGGCTTCGCGGCCCGCGAGGGCCTGGTCCACGTGCCTGGCCACCTCGGCAAGGTCGCCTATCCGGAGGAAGCACCAGGCTGCCTCGGCGGCGAGTGACGCCTCGTCGAATGGGCTGAGCCACTGCGAGGAGAAGGCACGTTCGCGCTGGAAAGCCGACTGAGCAGCCGTGATCGCCGCAACCGCCTCGACCGGGCGTCCGCTTGCAGCCAATCCGCAGCCGCGTACCGCATGCAGCCGAGCCTCAAGCGGCCCATGGGGAGGTCCGCTCCAAAGACGTCCTAACCCTGCCTCGGCATGCGCCACCGCATCGCTCGCATTGCCGTGCCGTCGGGCGAAGTGGCTGAGGCTCGCGCAGACTTGGGCAGCCAGTTGGGTATCGCCGCTGACGGCAGCGGCGGCACCGGCCTGGGACAGATGTCGATAAGCCATCCTCCTGGCGCCGCTTTCCATTGCCATCCAGCCGGCCATCTCAGCGAGGCAGGCCACCGGTGCTGCTGCGGAGGGCGTCTCTGGGCTGACACCGGTGGACGGCGGCATGCGCGGATACCGGGCGAGATGGGTTGCGACGGTGGCGTACAGATGGGCGCCGCCGAGCTGTCGATCAGCTTGACGGAGCGCGTACATGAAGGGGAGCGCGATACGGTCAGGTCGGGGCTGCTCTGCCAGCGGCTGCCCAACACTGGGCAGCGCGAACCACAGCATCTCGGCGGGCATGCCGAGGAGGAGCGCCCAGTCGACCAGTCGATCGAGGTCGCGCAACCCTGGCCCGTTCTCCAAGCGGCTGAGCTGGGCTTGCGTCTGGCTCATCCATCCGGCCACGAGATCCTGAGACAGCGGCCGTGGTCCATGGTGGGGATGATGTCGGTACGCCCTGATCACGTGGCCGATATGACGCTCAGCAAAGGCGTCCCGCAATTCTCTGGTCTGCCAGAACTCCGGCGGCAACGATGGCGGCGCGAAGAGGGAGCTGCGGGCATGGCCGCTGCATCGCCCACAGGCTCTCGTGCGGTTGTCTCTCGCCAACCGGGCACCACACCTGGCGCAGGCTGGCGGGGATGTGCGGGACATGTCAGAACTCCCACGAGGTGCCGGTTGAGCATCGGGCAGATGCCGACGAGGTTATCGAACCAATGCGCTTTGCGTATATATCCCGCCAACGTTGCGTCATTCCGAGGAGACGTATTCCCGTACACGATCCACCCACGGCCCGGGGCGGGTGCTGTGGCCAACGGTTTCCGCCATGCCGGCGTGGCGGACTGCCGACCCCGCCCGCCTCGGTGCCGATCCAGTCGACAGGTGCGGACGACGTCGGGAGGGCACGGGTGTGGTGGTGTGCGGGAGCCGCCCGGAGGGCGGGGTGGGGTGGTGGTGCGGTTGCGGCGCCGGTGGGCGTACCCGATCGGGCTGGCGGTGGTCGGCGGTGAGCGCGGTGTATCCGAGGCTGACCTCGACGGAGATCCGGTCGGTCCGGTTCGGGAGGGGGCCGTGGCGACGCGGGTTGGACCCGGACGAGGTGTACCGGTTCCTGGCCCGGTTGGCCGACGAGGTGGACCTGTTGCGGCGCGACGTCCGGGTCGCTCGCGCGGACGCTGACCGGGTCAAGGCGGCGCTGCGGAGTTGGCAGACCCGGAACGCCCGGCTGGCCGACGGCCGGTGGTGGGGTGATCAGCGGTGACGGATCGACCGGTTGGGCGGCCGTCTGCGGCGGCCGAGGTCTCCGACGAGATGGCGGCGCACTTCCGGGAGACGATGTTGATCCACGCCGACGACCCCGACCTCGGGATCTGCGTGCGGTGTGGACGGAGCCGGTGCGACGAGTGGCGGTGGGCCTACGAGCGGCTGGTTCTGGCCGGTCGGCTCGCCGACCTGCCGAGATCCGCCAGGCCGGGCGATGGTGGTGCGTCCTCGGGTGATGCGGGAGCCGCCGGGTGATGATGGCGGTGGTGTGGGGGCAGGGCAGGTGGGAGGCGGTGGGCAGCGTCGCCGAGTTGGACGCCCTGCTGGGTGGCCTGGCGGCGTTGATGCCCGAGCCGCAGGTGGTCGGGATGTATACGCCGAGGTTCCTGGAGCCGGGCTTCCGGCCGGGTACGCCGTCGACCCTGCCGTCGTTGCAGCTCGGACTCGGGCATCCGGTGCGGGGATTCCTCTACTGGACCGGGCCGACCGGCAGTCTGGGCTACGAGCCGGAGTTGCCCCCGTGGCCGGTCGGGGTCGAACGGATCGAGTTCGACTACGGCGGCGAACCGATCGCCTGCGGTCCGAAGCTGGCCTGCGTGACACCGGGCGCCGTCCGCGACGCGGCTTTGGAGTACGCGGTCACCGGCGTTCGCCCGACCCGGGTCCGCTGGCGTGACAGTTAGGGACCAGAGGTTGCCGCGCCTATCCGTGAACTCTCTTACCTCCGCCTCGCGCCGCCGTCCGGTTGCGTCGCCGAACGGCGTCCGCGACGATCAGCAGACCGGGGACGGCCCCGAGTAGCCAGATCGTGGCCGACGGCCAGTGGATCAACCCGCCGACCGCCCCGCGGATCGGCGGCAGCTCCCCGACCGTGTAGGACGCCTGCGGGTCCGAGGCACTGCAGGACAGCGCGTAGGTGCCGGGTTCGGGAACGTCGAACGAGGCGACCCAGGCGTACGACGCGGCGTCCCCGCCGTAGTTCCCGGGTGGAATCGCGACTAGCTCCGCCGACCGACCGGTCAGCCCGGCCCCGGTGACCCGGCAATCGGGATCCTCCGGTGCGAAGCCCACCGCGAAGATCGCGTACCGACCCGACGCCGGCAACGACAGCGTCCCCGGCTCGCCGGCGGAGTCGGCGTACGGTCCCACTCCGCCGTAGGCTGTCGGGTCGAACGACGCGGTGCTGCCCTCGGCGCCCAACCGGATGGTCACCGGTGCGAGGAGAACACCCAGTATCGCGACGGCTGCGCCGATCAGGTAGCCGTGCCGGTCGGAGAGCCGGCCGCGACGCGTGCGGCCCAGCCCGATCGGGTAACCGATCGCCGCGCCGCCGGCCGCCAACGCGATGCCCAGGACCGCCACACCCCACCAGTCGACGGTGCCGGCCAACGGGATGACCCACCGGTAGACGGCCATCGACACGGCCAGAAACGCCGCGCTGAGCAGCGTGGCCACGGCGACGGCCACCAGGAGCCCGGAGCCGCTGCGCTGCCGGCCGGTGCGCCGGGTCCAGCGCGCCGCCACCGTGCCGGCGAGTGCCGGAAGGGCTGCCAGGCTCCACCACAGCGCCGTCGACACCCGCTGGTCCTCTTCCCACCGGTGGGTAGCGTCGAAGAACAGCAGCGGGGCGGGTACGGTCACCGCGATCCACACCGCGAGCCCGATCGGACCGGGAGATGCTCGCTCCAACGCTCGCCAGACCGACGTGCCCATGCACCGATCATGGACGTCGAAACCGCCGCCCGCCACCTCCCGTCGTCGACATCGATGGTCGGAGCTCATTGCTGGCGATGGAGCCGTCTGGGACGATACCGAGGCGTCGAGGCATCGTCATACCACGTCCCGGCCCGATTGGAGCGCGATGGCGAGTGGCAGTTCCTTGCTGGCTGCGGCGTTGACGCTTACGACCCTGGCGGGTTGCGCCGGCACCGAAGCGAGGGTGTGCCCTCTGATCGCCGTCCGACAGGGGATCGGCATCACCGTCGACGAGGCGGTCGCGGAGCGGGTGACCGCCGGGGAGCTGGCAGTGTGCTGGAGCGGCTCCTGCCGAACACACACCGTCGTCCTGGAGCCGAGCACCCGGGTCGTCGACGAGGACTGCACCGGGAGCGGCTCTGACGATGTCTGTGCCGCACATGCCGAGCCCACCGGCGAGAAATCCGGCTTCGTCGACCTCCCCGACATGCCGTCCGACCCGGTCGAGGTGACCGTGCGGCTGACCGATCCGGCGGGCAGCCGGATCGTCAACCAGCGGCTGACGCTCGATCCGACGCTGGTCGACGGTCCCGGCGAGTGCGGCGGGGCCGGGGAGCAGGGCCGGATCGCGGTCGACGCCGAGGGAACGGCACGCGCGGTCCGCTAGAAGCGTTCCGGTGCCGCCGGACGAACTTCAGCGCCGTCGGACGAACCAGTGGTTGCCCCTGCTCGTTATGCTGCCGGCAAATAGCAAGATCACCTTGGGTTCCGGTCGGGGACCAGCAGAGGAGTTGCGGTAATGCCAGGGCTGTTTGTCTGCGCTCTCGTCGTCTTCGCGGGCGCGGTCCTCGCCGCCATGTACAGCATGTTCGCGCCGAGCGGCACACGGGGCCGCGTCCTGGGCGGCGCCGCCGGTGCGGCACTACTCGGAGTCGCGCTCACGGTCGGCTCGGCGGCGAACTCGGTACCGGTGCGGAACGTGGGCATCGTCACCTCGTTCAACAAGCCCACCGGTGAGGTCACCGGCAGTGGGCTGAACTGGGTCGCCCCGTGGGAGAAGGTCGGTGAGTGGGACGCGAGCCGGCAGAAGTACGACCACATCGGCGCCGACGACGCCGTTCCGGTCCGGACCGGGACCCTGGCGAACGCCGGGGTCGAGCTGCTCATCGAGTGGCAGGTGCGGTCGGAGAACGCCCCTCGGCAGTTCATGGACTACAAGGGGGACTTCGAGGCGTTCCGGGGCCAGCGCGTCGGTGTCCAGCTCGACGGCGCGGTCAACGACGCCTTCGCCACCTACAACCCGTTGGCGAACATCGACGCGAAGACCGGAAACCTCAACGTCGACCTGCGGCCCTTCGCGGAGAAGGTGCAGGCTTCGGCCCAGGATCGCCTCGGTGAGGACATCGAGATCCTGTCCGTGACCATCATCCGGGTCAACCACGACGAGAAGACCGAAGCCAACATCAAGGTGTTCCAGGACAAGCTGGCCCAGGGACGGAACCTCGACCAGGACCTGATCAACGCGGAGAAGCAGAAGGCCATCACCGAGAAGAACGCGGAGGTGGACAAGATCAGCCGTTGCCTGGAAATCGCGGAAAAGAACGGGAGCAACCCCGGGCTGTGCATCAACCCGGGAATCGTGACCGGCGCGAAGTAGCCTGCGGCGCGAGTAGCCCGCGGCGCGAAGTAGCCCGCGGCGCGAGTGGGCCAGGGCGATCCCGACCTGACGGCGCGACTCGCGGCGGCCGGCAACAGTGTCAGCCGCCGTCGGGCCGCAGCGCCCCACCGGAGGATGGCCGGGAGGATTTGCCGGTCAGGGGGTTGCCGCCGTACTTTCCTGCCCATGGATCGGTTTCGTCTGCTACCCCTTGTTCTCTCCCTCGCACTCGTCACGGGGTGCGGCCTTCTGCCAACCAAGAACGGTGGTGAGCCGGAGGTCGAAGGGCCGCACCGGGTCCCGGCGAAGGAGGCCTTCTCCGACGGTGGCGACAAGGGGACTCCGGAGACGGTCTCCCACCACTGGGTCGGGCTCAGCAAGGTCTGGGAGGTGCCACAGCTCGACGAGGTTCCGCACCGGTACGGCCTGGTCTCCGACGGCACCCGGTTCGTCGGGCTACGTAAGGAGATCGACGGCTCGGGCGAGGCGGAGTTGACCGGCTACGACGGTGCGAGCGGCAAGAAGCTTTGGCGGCAACAGCTACCGTGGGCCGCGGTCGCGACACCCGTGGCGTCCGGGGAAACGGTGGTCGTGCCGCTCGGGGAGGAGCACGAGACACTCAAGACCCCGGTGGAGTTCGTCGCCCTGGACACCACGACCGGGCAGGAGCGGTGGCGCGCCAAGGTGAGCCACCGGGCGTTCATGGGCAATCATGTCAGCAGCCGGCCCGCCCCGGAGCCGGGAGCGATCCTGGACGGGGTCTTCTACTACGCCGACGGGGCGAAGCTGATCGGCCGCGACCTTGTCACCGGGAAGGTTCGCTACCAGCGGACCAGCAAGTCGCACTACGCTCTGGTGGGCCCTCGCGCGGCGCGCGACCACCTCGTGGTCCTCGTCCGGCCCGACCCGTTGAAGGATACCGAGGGCATCAATACCAGAGTGCGGAGCGTCGCCGTGCTGAGCAAGGCGCTCAAGCCGGTGCACCAGTTCGACTTCCCGGAGGGCGAGGCACCCGACGAGATGGTCACCAGCGGCGACATCGTGGTCGTCACCAGCCACGGTGAACCGGGCCGGATGTGGGGCCTCGACGCGCGTACCGGCAAGAACCTCTGGGACCAGCCGCTGCCCAGAAAGATCCGCCTCGGCCTGCCGGTCGGAGGGGTGCTGTCGCTGGTCGACGAGGAGTATCGCTTCATCGGCCACGACATGCTCACCGGCGAGCAGCTCTGGACGTTGGCCACCCGCAAGGGCGACAACCAGTCGCTCCGGGGGCGGATGGTGGGCGTCGCCGACGGCACGTTGTTCGGGCTCGGCCACGGCGTGGAGATCGTCGACACGGCTTCCGGGAAGGTGATTTTCGGGCACCAGTTCACGCCGAGGGGCGGCGGCCTGGTCGTGGCGGCCGGGGGCCGCATCGTGATCTACAACCATGACGGGTTCATGGGCTTCGAGTGAGCGGCTCGGCGAGGCGGTACGGCGACGGCCCGGGCTCCGCCAGTTCCACACGGGCTGGACAGTAGGGTCTTCCCCCGTCCTGTTGGGTGGATAGCAAGATTTTTTGGCACGTCGAACGTCCCTAGCGTTGTCGGCGACGTCGTACGGCGGGGCACCGACCGTACGAAGAGACGCCAGCAACAGCAGGACGGGAGCATGCGCCAGATGATTGAACACCGCCGCAGAGATCTACTCCGCGCCACCGCGATCACCGCCGTTGCCGCCGGGACGGCCGCCCATCAGCTTCACCGGCCGGCGCCCGCCGTCGCCGGAAGGGCCGTCGACGGCTGCCCGGCGCCGTTCGGCCCGGTCGCGGTGGGCCCGGACGACCCGCGTTACCCGGATCTGGTCCGCCGGGGCAACCGCCGTTTCGTCGGCACCCCGGACCAGGTCCGGGTGGTCGGCTCGACCGAACAGGTCCGGGCCGCGGTCCAGGCCGGGGTGCGGGCCGGCCAACGGATCGCGGTACGCAGCGGCGGGCACTGCTTCGAGGACTTCGTCGACAATCCGCAGGTCCAGATGATCATTGACCTCTCCGGCATGACCGGTGTCCACTACGACCCGCTCCGGGCGGCGTTCGTGGTCGAGGCGGGCGCCACCCTGGGCGAGGTGTACCGCCGGCTCTACCTCGGCTGGGGCGTGACCCTGCCCGGCGGGTCGTGCCCGGGAGTGGGCGCCGGCGGGCATGTCGCCGGCGGCGGGTACGGTCCGCTGTCCCGGCTGCACGGCCTGGTCGTCGATCACCTCTACGCGGTCGAGGTCGTCACCGTGGACCGGACCGGGACGGCCCGGACGGTGGTCGCCAGCCGCGAGCCGGACGACCCCAACCGGGAGCTGTGGTGGGCGCACACCGGTGGCGGTGGCGGAAACTTCGGCATCGTCACCCGGTACTGGTTCCGCTCGCCCGGAGCGACCGGCGACGACCCGAGCCGGCTGCTGCCCCGACCGCCCGCGTCCGTGCTGACCTTCACGGTGCAGTGGCCGTGGCAGGGCATGGACGAGCGGGGGTTCGCCAGACTGGCCCGCAACTTCGGCGACTGGTGCACCCGGCACCGCGCCGCAGGTGCGCCCTCGGCCCGGCTCTACGCCGAACTGTTGCTGTCCCGGCGGCCGGCCGGCAACCACACGCTGGTCGGTCAGGTGGCCGGCGGCGCCGACGGCACCCGGCTGCTGGACGAGCACATCGCCGCGCTGGGCGCGGGTGTCGGCGTGGCGCCGGTGCGCACCCAGGAGGTCCTGCCGTGGCTCACCTCGGCGCTGCGGGGCAACGGCGACGACGGCAAGCAGTGGCGGCTCAAGACGAAGGCGGGATACCTGCGGCGGGGCCTCACCGACCGGCAGATCGCCGCCGCGTACCACCACCTGACCCGCACCGACTACGCCAACCCGGCCGGGTCGCTGAGCCTCAACACCTACGGCGGGCAGATCAACGCGGTACCGTCGGCGGCGACCGCCACCGTGCAGCGCGACTCGGTGATCAAGCTGTTCTACCTCGTGGGCTGGGCCGACCCGGCCGAGGATGCCCGGCACCTGGGGTGGATCCGCGAGTTCTACCGTGACATGTACGCGGACACCGGCGGAGTGCCGGTGTCCGGCGACGTCAACGACGGCTCCTACATCAACTATCCGGACGTCGATCTCGCCGACCCGGCCTGGAACACCTCCGGCGTGCCGTGGTACTCGCTGTACTACGGGGCCAACTATCCGCGGCTGCGCCGGGTGAAGGCACGCTGGGATCCCCGCAACGTGTTCCGGCACGGTCTCTCCGTCCAACCCGGCTGACTCCGGCTGGCCCTCGCACGTGCCGCACAGTGCCGCGCGGCGCCGTGCGGCCCCGGGCGTACACGGGACAGCACATCCGGCGTATACAGCGGATTTTCCGGCCGATCACCCGCCGTCGGCGGACCGATGTGTCGCTTAGCATCGCCGGTAGTCGATCTCGGGTCCGAAGTGGGCAGCCGCCCGCATCGGACCCGTCTCGGCGCGAGGGAGGAGACAGGCAGTGACACACCTGATACGGCCGGCGGGCCGGTGGAGGACGCGCGGGATGCTGGCCGGGACGGTCGCGGCGCTCGCCGTGGGGATGGCGGCGGCGATGGCGCCGCCGGCGTCCGCGAAGCCGGTCCCGGCAGACGAGGGCGTGATCCGGCACGCCGGTGGGGCGACGGCGGTGCCGGACAGCTACATCGTCGCGTTCCGGGACACCGCCGTCGCCGCGCGCGCGGTGGGCGACCGGGCCGGCACGCTGGCCGGCCGGGTTGGCGGCAAGGTCGCCCGCACCTACCGGCACGCGGTGCGCGGATTCGAGTTCACCGGCTCCGCCGAGATGGCCCGGCGGGTCGCGGCCGACCCGTCGGTGGCGTACGTGGAGCAGAACCACCGGGTGCGCAAGACCGACACCCAGTCGCCGACACCCTCCTGGGGGCTGGACCGGATCGACCAGCGACCGCTGGCCCTGGACAACAGCTACACCTATCCGACGACCGCCTCCGGCGTCCGGGTGTACATCGTGGACAGTGGCATCCGGTTTTCGCACAGTACCTTCGGCGGGCGGGCGGTCTCCGGCTACGACGCCATCGACGGCGGGACGGCCGACGACTGTGACGGCCACGGCACCCACGTGGCCGGCACCGCCGGTGGCCGCGAGTACGGGGTGGCCAAGGGCGTGACCCTGGTCGCGGTGCGGGTGCTGGACTGTGCGGGCAGCGGCACGTACGGGCAGGTCATCGCCGGCATCGACTGGGTGACCGGTGACCACGACCCGGGCGAGCCCGCCGTGGCGAACATGAGCCTGGGCGGGCCGACGTCGAGCACCATCGACACGGCGGTGGAGAACGCGATCGCCGACGGGGTGAGTTTCGCGGTGGCGGCGGGCAACGAGGAGGGCGACGCCTGCGACAGCTCCCCGGCCAGCGCCCCGAACGCGATCACGGTGGCGGCGACCGGCGGTGACGAGGAGGGCATCGGGCGCAACGACGAGCGGGCGTCGTTCACCAACTGGGGCAGCTGCGTCGACATCTTTGCGCCGGGGGTGGCGATCACCTCCTCGACGATCGACAGCAACACCTCCAGTGACACGTGGAACGGCACCTCGATGGCGTCGCCGCACGTGGCCGGCGCCGCCGCGCTGGTGCTGGCCCAGAACCCGACCTTCACCCCGCGACAGGTGCGGGACCACCTGGTCGGCAACGGCACCACCGGTGCGGTGATCAACCCGGGGCCGGGCTCGCCGAACGTCCTGCTGCACGTCGAGAACGCCGCGCCGGCGGAGCACGACTTCAGCGTCTCGGTCTCGCCGGCCGCCGGTTCGACGCCGCCGGGCGGCTCGCTCACCGCGACGGTGAACACGACGGTGACGGCCGGTGACCCCCAGCCGGTGACGTTGACCGCGAGCGGGCTACCGGCGGGTGCGACGGCCTCGTTCGCGCCGGCCTCGATCACCTCGGGCGGGTCGTCGACGCTGACGATCAACGTGGCCGGGTCGACTCCACCGGGCAGCTACTCGGTGACGGTCACCGGCACCGGCACCGAGGCCACCCGGGCGGCGACGTACGCGCTGACCGTGCAGGGGCCGCCGGGCTGTTCGGGATCCAACGACACCGCCACGCCGATCCCGGACGCGTCCAGTGTGGAGAGCACGATCACGATCTCCGGGTGTTCCGCCGTACCGTCGACGACCAGCGCCGTCGAGGTGCACATCGTGCACACCTACCGGGGTGACCTGGTGGTGAGCCTGATCGCGCCGGACGGCAGCGCGTACGTGCTGCACGACCGGACCGGCGGTGACGCGGCGAACCTCGACCAGACGTTCGCTGTCGACCTATCCGGTGAGGCGGCGAACGGGACCTGGCGGCTGCGGGTGCAGGACGCCGCCGCGCTCGACGTCGGCTACCTCAGCTCGTGGCGCCTCGACCTGGGCGGCGGTGGTGGCGGCAGCCCCGGAACCTGCTCCGGCAGCAACCCCACCGACCTGACCATCCCGGACGCGTCGACCGCGGAGAGCACGATCACGGTCTCCGGCTGCGCCGGCAACGCCTCCGCCTCCAGCACCGTCGAGGTACGCATCGTGCACACCTACCGGGGTGACCTGGTGGTGAGCCTGGTCGCGCCGGACGGCAGCGCGTACGTGCTGCACAACCGGACCGGCGGTGACGCCGACAATCTGAACCAGGTCTACCGGGTGGACCTCTCCGGCGAGACGGCGAACGGCACGTGGCGGCTGCGGGTGCAGGACGTCGCCTATCTCGACACCGGTTACCTCGACTCGTGGTCGCTGGACCTGGCCGGCGGTAACTCGCCGACGGTCTGTTACGGCAGCAACAACACGGACGTGCCCATCACCAGCCTCTCCACCGTGCAGAGCACGATCACCCTGTCGGGGTGCTCTGGCAACGCGTCGGCGACCAGCGAGGTCGAGGTGCACATCGTGCACACCTGGATCGGTGACCTGGTGGTGAGCCTGGTCGCGCCGGACGGCAGCGCGTACGTGCTGCACAACCGGACCGGCGAGGCCGCCCAGAACATCGACCGCACCTATCAGGTGAACCTGTCCGGGGAGGGCCGCAACGGCGCCTGGCGGCTGCGGGTGCAGGACGCGGAGCTCGGGGACAGCGGCTACATCGACGGGTGGTCGCTGACGCTCTGACCCGATCCACCTGACCGACCTGACCGACCCGACCCGTGACCCCGGTGCGCCCCGTGCGCGCCGGGGTCACCGCCGTCCGCTCTCCCACTCCAGCCCGTAGGCGGACGGCCCCGGCTCCCGCGACCGCCCCGGCCGGTATGCGTCGCGATGTGCGCTCCGCTGGACGGGCGCTGCATAGCGTTGCAGGTGTCGATGTCTTGCGAAGCTGGAGGACGGGCATGAGACGTACCCGGGTGATGGTCGCGGCCCTGACGGCGGTCGTGGCGGCCCCTCTGGTCGTACCTGCCGGAAGTGTCGCCGCGGCGGCCCGGCCCCCCGTCGACCAGCTGGCGGGCGCAGCGGCCCGGCCGGCGGTCGAGCGGATGGCGTCGGTACCGGTCGCGGCGGTTCCGGTCCGTCCGGCCGGGCCCGACCCGGCCACCATGGCCGATTCGCGGGAGCCGGTCGCGGTGCGCTGGCCGGCGGCCGGGGTCGCCGAGGTGGCACCGCCGACCCCGCTGACCGGCCGGTCCGCCGCCCAGGAGCCACGCCGGGCCCGGGCTGGCGAACTGCCGGTCCGGGTGGGCGCGCCGGCGGCGGGCGCGGGGCCGGAGCGGGTACGCGTGCAGGTGCTGGACCAGGCGGCGGCCCGGGGGATCAACCTCACCGGCGTACTGCTGAGGTTGCGCCGCGCCGACGGGGTGACCGCACCGGGCCGGGCCACCGTGGAGGTCGACTACTCGGGCTTCGCAGCCGCGGCCGGCGGCAGCTTCGGCACCCGCCTGCGCCTGCTCCGGCTGCCGGACTGCGTGACCGCACCGGCGGCCAGGGCGGCCGACTGCAAGGGTGCCGCCACCCCCGTACCGGGGCGGAACGAGGCCGCCGCCCGGCGGCTCGTCGCCGAGGTCGAGGTGCCCGGCGCCACCGACGCGGTCTACGCGGTCACGGCGGCGGCAGCCGGCAGTACCGGTTCGTTCGCCGCGACCAAGCTGGCACCGTCGGCGACCTGGCAGGTCGGGCTCCAGTCCGGTGACTTCTCCTGGAACTACCCGCTGGCGGCGCCCAAGGTGCCCGGTCCGACACCGGAACTCGCAATCAACTATTCGGCGTCCAGCGTGGACGGCCGGGCCGGCTCCTCGAACAACCAGCCGTCCTGGATCGGCGAGGGCTTCGACCTGGCCACCGGCTACATCGAACGCTCCTACCGGACCTGCCGGGACGACACCGGCGGCTCGGTCGACGCCTCCGACCTGTGCTGGGTCTCCGACAACGCGACCGCCGCCTTCCCCGGCGTCGGCGGTGCCCTGGTCCGGGACGACGTCACCGGCACCTGGCGGGCGCAGAACGACAGCGGCTGGAAGATCGAAAAGCTGACCGGTGCGAACAACGGCGACGACGACGGCGAGTACTGGCGGCTCAGCTCACCCGACGGCACCCGGTACTACTTCGGACTGAACCGGCCGACCGGCTGGGAGTCGGGGCGACCCGAGACCAACTCGACCCAGACCGCGCCGGTCTTCGGCAACCACGCGGGCGAACCGTGCCGGACGTCGAGCGCCGCCACCTCCTGGTGCCACCAGGCCTACCGGTGGAACCTCGACTACGTGGTCGACCGCAACGGCGACGCGATGTCGTACTGGTACCAGCGGGAGACCAACAGCTACGGGCGGTACAACGGCATGCCCTACTTCGGGGAGACCACCAGCTACGTCCGGAGCGCCTACCTGAGCCGGATCGACTACGGGCAGCGGGACGGCACGGTCTACTCCACAACGCCGGGCGCCCGGGTGGTCTTCACCGCGGCCGACCGGTGCCGCAACGCCGGATCGAGCTGCACATCCAGCTCCGCCAACTGGTCGAACTGGCCCGACGTGCCGTGGGACCAGCAGTGTCAGGGTTCCTGCACCTACTACTGGACGCCGACGTTCTGGACCAGCAAGCGGCTCGGCGCGGTCACCACCCAGGTCCTGGTCGACGGCGCGCTGCGTGACGTCGACTCGTGGACGTTGCGCCAGTCGTACCCGGACCCGTATCCGGCCGACGAACCGTGGGGCGAGGAGAACGACGCCTCCCGGTCGCTGTGGCTGGCCGGCATCACCCGGACCGGGCACTCCGGTGGCACGGTCGCACTGCCCGAGGTGACGTTCAGCGGTGTGTCGATGAAGAACCGGCACAACGGCAACTCGGACTTCCCGTCGCTGTACAAGTGGCGGGTCAACCGGATCAACACCGAGACCGGCGGCCAGATCCAGGTCTCGTACTCGGCGGTGCAGTGCGGCGTCGAGCCGTACCTCGCCCCGGACCAGAACGAGAGCCGGTGCTATCCGAACGGGCGGCTGCCCAGCCCGTACGCCGGACCGGACGTCTTCTACAAGTACGTGGTGACCCAGGTCGCCGAGGCGGACCTGGTCGGCGGCGGTCCGACCCGACTGACCCAGTACGAGTACGTCGGCGGCGCGGCCTGGCACTACGACGACTCGGAGGCGACCCCGACGAACCGGCGGGACTGGAACCACTGGCGCGGCTACCAGAAGGTGCGGGTACGCACCGGCAACGCCTCGGCCGGGGTGCAGGGCCTCACCGAGCACCTGTTCCTGCGCGGCATGGACGACGACCGGCTCTCCGGCGGCGGGCGGCGCGACGTGCGGGTCACCGACTCGACCGGGAAGCAGCTGGAGGACCACCCCCGGCTCAGCGGCTTCACCCGGGAGACGACGGTCTTCGACGGCGTCGGCGGGCCGATGGTGACCAGTACGATCAACGACCCGTACCTGACCGCGCCGCTGGCCACCCGGGCCCGGACCGGCAACGACCCGTTGCAGGCGCACCAGCTCGACGTCGCGGTGGTCCGCAAGCGGGCGGCGCTGGCCGGCGGCGGCGTCCGGGTCGCCGAGGAGCACCGCACCTTCGACGCGCAGGGGCGGATCCGGCAGGTGAACGACCTCGGTGACATCGCCGACAGCACCGACGACCGGTGTACCCAGACCAGCTACGCGACCAGCCCGGACCGGCACCTGACGAACCTGCCGTCCCGGGTGCTGAAACTGAGCCGGTCCTGCGACTCCATCCCCCGGTACCCGGCCGACCTGATCTCCGACGAGCGGCTCTACTACGACGGTGCCGCGACGACCGGCACGATCCCGGCCGCCGGCCACACCACCCGGCACGACAAGACCGCCTCCTGGGGTGCCACCGGACAGTCGTTCGTGACCAACGTCCGGGCGAGTTACGACAGTCACGGCCGGGCGGTGCAGACCGTCGACTCGGACGGCAACCGGTCGACCACCACCTTCACGCCGGCCACCGGCGGGCCGGTGACCCGGCTCGTCCGGACCAACCCGCTCGGGCACAGCGAGACCACCTTCCTCGACCCGGCCCGCGCCCAGCCGGTCGCCCAGGTCGACGCGGGCGGCCGGCGCACCGAGGCCAGCTACGACCCGCTGGGGCGGCTGAGCTGCGTATGGGAGCCGGGCCGGCCGCGTACCTCCTGCGCCACCGCCAGCCGGCGGCACACGTACCAGGTCAGTGCCGACGGGCCGAGCGTGGTCAGCACCGCCACGCTGCGCGGCGACGGCGGTTACACCACCAGCTACGTGCTGCTGGACGGGCTGCTGCGGGAGCGGCAGACCCAGGACCCGTCGCCGTCCGGGGGCCGGATCGTCACCGACGTCCTCTACGACTCGCAGGGCCGGGTGGTCCGGAAGAACGCTCCCTACTACCATTCGTCCCCGCCGACCGGCACCCTCGCCACCGCGGCGGAGGAGTCCGTACCGGCGGCGACGACCTACGAGTACGACGGCGCGGGCCGGCCGACGGTGGAGGCGCTGCGCTCGTACGGGGTGGAGAAGTGGCGCACCACGACGACGTACGGCGGTGACCGGGTCTCGATCGACCCGCCGGACGGGGAGACGGCGACGACCCGGATCCTCGACGTGGAGGGGAAGACGGTGGAGCTGCGCCAGTACGCGGGCGGGGCGCCGAGCGGGGCGTACGACGCCACCCGCTACACCTACACCCGGGCCGGGCAGCTCTCCTCGGTGACCGACCCGGCCGGCAACGTCTGGCGGTACGGCTACGACCTGCGGGGCAGGAAGATCAGCACCGAGGATCCGGACGCCGGCACCACCAGCTACGTGTACGACGATGACGACCGGCTGGTCTCCACCGTCGACGGGCGCGGCCAGACCGTCGCGTACGACTACGACGCCGCCGGACGCAAGATCGGGGCGTACGCGGGCAGCCTCGACGGGACCCGGCTGGCGTCGTGGAGCTACGACACCGCACCGGGCGGGGTGGGCCTGCCGGCGAGCAGTACCCGCTACGTGAACGGGCAGGCGTACACCACCGAGGTGCTCGGCTACGACCAGGCGGGTCGGCCGACCGGCACCGCCGTGACCATCCCGGCGGCGGAGAACGAGCTGGCCGGGCGCTACGAGAACCGGCTCACCTACAACGACGTCGGCCAGGTCGCCACGGTGCGGATGCCGTTCGTGGCCGGGCGGAGCAGCCTCGGCGGGCTGCCGGACGAGACGCTGACCTTCGGCTACACCCCGCTCGGGCTCTCCTCGACCCTGACCGGACTGGCCGGCTACGTCACCGCCGCCCGTTACACCGAGCTGGCGGAGCCGCTGGAGCAGACGTCCGGCGTCGCCGGAACGCGGGTGTGGCAGACGTTCAGCTACGACCCGGCGACCCGGCGGGTGGTGCGGGCCCAGCTGACCCGGGAGACGGCGAGCCAGGCTTCGGTCGCCGACCGGCGCTACGACTACGACCCGGCCGGCAACCTGCGCTCGGTCACCGATACCCCGGCGGGCGGGGTGGCGGACACCCAGTGCTTCCGCTACGACCATCTGCGCCGGCTGGTCGCGGCCTGGACGCCGACCGGCGGCTGTGCCGCCGCGCCGAGCGTGGCCGCGCTGGGCGGCCCGGCACCCTACTGGCACGACTACACCTACGACGTGGCCGGGAACCGGCTCTCCGAGGTGCGGCACGCGGCCGGCGGCGACAGCGTGGCCAGCTACACCTATCCGGCCGCCGGCACCGCGCAGCCGCACACGGTACGCACGGTGAACCGGACCGGCCCGGGTGGCCCGGGTACGGACTCCTACTCCTACGACGCCGTCGGCAACACCACCGCCCGGCCGGGGCAGGTGTTGAGCTGGGACGCCGAGGGGCACCTGGCCAGCGTGACCGCCGGCAACGCGGTGACCAGCTTCGTCTACGACGCCGACGGCAACCGGCTGCTCCGCCGCGACCCGGGCGGCGCCACGCTCTACCTGGACGGGATGGAGCTGCGCCTCGACTCGGCAACGGATGCGGTCACCGGCACCCGGTCGTACCGGTTCGGAGGCGAGCCGGTCGCCGTGCGTACCCCGGCCGGGTTGGCCTGGGTCGCCACCGACCTGCACGGCACCGCGGAGCTGGCGGTCGACGCGACCTCGCTGGCCGTGACCGTCCGCCGGCACCTGCCGTTCGGGGAGTCGCGCGGCGCGATCCCGGCGGCCTGGCCGGACGAGCGGGGCTTCGTCGGCGGGCAGCGCGACCCGTCGGTCGGGCTGACCCATCTCGGGGCGCGCGAGTACGACCCGGCGATCGGCCGGTTCATCTCCGCCGATCCGGTCACGGACGTGGAGGACCCGCAGCAGCTCCAGGGCTACGCGTATGCGGAGAACAACCCGACCTCGTTCAGCGACCCGGACGGGCGCAAGACGCAGAAGGAGCAACAGAAGCAGCTCAAGGCCGAGCTGAAGAAGGTGATGAAGCACGCGTTCCGCGACCCGGACGCGCTGCACGACATCCTGACCAAGCTGGTCAACCTGCTCAAGAAGGACCCGGACAGCAAGGAGGTCCGCGCCGAACTCAACAGGATCGCGTCGATCGTCAACGCCGAGGTCGACGACATCTACAAGGAGCTCGGCGCGAAATCGCTGAGCAGCCAGGCCAAGGAGGGGCTGAAGGCCCGGATCGAAACGCTGGCGAACTTCGTCACCGCGCTCGGTGAGCTGGTGCAGACGGTGCTCGGCAAGGAGTTCTCCAACTGGCGGGCCCGGCAGAACCTCGGCGTCAGCCTCACCGCCCGAGGTGAGGCGGGCGCGGCCGGTGCGTCCTGCTCCCGGGCGAACGGGGGACTCTGGGTCTGCGGCGGTGCGAAGTGGACGTTCAAGGCTCGGGAGTACACCCACGGCAACGTCTTCCTGACCAGGCGACCGACAAAGGACGTGCTCAAGGACAAGCTGCTGTTGGCGCACGAGGTCCGGCACGCCACCCAGTGGGCACTGTTCGGTCCGGTCTGGTTCGCGGCCCTCTACACCAAGATGGACAACCTCTCGAAGCGGGCGTACCAGGTCTTCGGCCCGCGCAAGCACGGTAAGCAACAGTGCGCCAACCCCGGTGCCTGCTACAACCCGTTCGAAATGGACGCCAACCTGTTCAACGGCGGGTACTACAGGTGACGGGTTCGGTAACCCGTCTGCGGACCGGCCCCGGGGGCGTGGCCGTGGCCGAGCTTGCCACGGACAGTCTCGGCCTCGGGCCGGCCCAGCCGGTCGAAGATGGTCAACGCCGCCCGCCAGGCCAGGCGGGCGGCGGGCACCGCACCGGCGGCGTACTGCGCGTCGCCGAGCCGGTGCAGGGACTCCGCCTCCTGGGTCCACCGGCCGAGTTCCCGGCACAGCTCGACCGCCTGGCGCAGATAGCCGATCGCCGACGTGTGGTCGCCGAGGAGGTGGTGGGCGTAGCCGAGGCTGTCCAGGGCGCTCGCCTCGCCGCCCCGGTTGCCGTTCTTCCGGTGCAGCAGCAGGGCCTGTTCGCAGTGGTCGATCGCCTCCCGGTAGCGGCCGAGGAGCGCCTGGCACCAGCCGACCGAGTTGAGGGCGCTGGCCTGGCCGTCCAGGTGACCCACCTGCTGGAAGAGCCGCAGCGCCCGCAGGTCGCTGCGGAGCGCACTCTCCGGGTCGGCCTGCCGTTCGGCCAGCCAGCCCAGGCTGCGATGGGTGAACGCCTCGCCGACGGTGTCGCCGAGTTCGCCGAAGAGGTCCAGCGCGCGCCGGTACGCCGCCCGCGCGTTGTCGTGGCGCCGCAACCGCACGTACGCGGCACCGAGGATCCGGTGGGCGTGTGCCTGGGCGGACCGGTCACCGAGGCGGTCGAGCGCCGGCATCACCCGGCCGAAGGTGGTCAGCCAGTCGTCCCAGTGGCCCCGATGGTCGAAGAAGTTCACCAGGGTCCAGGCGAGCTGCCAGGCGGGTGCGTCGAATCCGGTGTCGACCGCCCGGGCGACCACCTCCAGCAGTACGGCGTGCTCGGCGGCGAACCAGGCCAGCGCCGAGTGCTGGTCGGCGAAGTGCTCGGCGACCACCCCTGCCCGGGGCGGCGGGATGGCGATCGGGTCCCGCTGCGGCCAGATCAGCCGGTCGGCGGCGCGGGCCGTCTGCAGGTAGTGGTCGAGCAGCCGGCGTTCGGCGGCCTGACGTCCGTCCTCCGGGTCGTCGCCGGCCAGCTCGACGGCGTACGCCCGTAACAGGTCGTGGCAGGCGTACCGCCCGGGGATCACCTCGGCGACCAGGTGGGCGGCGGCCAACTCGGCGAGGACCGGACGGAGCCGGGCGGCCGGCTCGGCGGCGAGGCTGGCCGCCGCCGGCACGGTGATACCGGCACCGGGCGCCAGTGCGAGCAGCCGGAACAGTCGCGCCGCCGCCGGGCTGAGGGCCTGGTAGGACCAGGAGAAGACGGTACGGATGTTGGTGGTCGGGCTGGTCGTCCGGAACCCGTCCAGGCCCTGGTCGGCCCGGCGTAGCTCGGCGGCGAAGGATTCGAGCGGGAAGCGCGGGTTCCGGGCCGCCCGGCCGGCCACGATCGCCAGTGCCAGCGGGAGCCGGCCGCACCGGCTGACGATCTCCGCCACCGCCTCGGGTTCGTCGGCGACCCGCGCGTCCCCGAGCCGGCGGGCCAGCAACTGCCGGGCCTCCGTCTCGGAGAGCAGATCCAGCCCGACCGGATGCGCGCCGTCGGTGGCGACCAGGTCGGCGAGTTGATTGCGACTGGTGACGAGTACGGCGCAGCCCGGCGACCCGACCAGCAGCGGGCGTACCTGGTCGGCGTCGCGGGCGTTGTCCAGCACCACCAGCACCCGTCGGCCGGCCAGCCTCGCCCGGTAGAGACCGGCCTGGGCCGCCTCGGTGACCGGGAACTGCTGCTGCGGTACGCCGAGCGCGTCGAGGAAGCCGCGGATCGCCTCACCGGGGCCGAGTAGCGGGCCGGTCCGGTCGAAGCCGCGCAGGTTGACGTACAACTGGCCGTCGGGGAACCGGTCCGCCACCGCGTGCCCGGCCTGGACCACCAGGCAGGACTTGCCCACTCCGGGCGGCCCGGTGATGGCTATGGTCTCGGCCCGGTCGGTCAGCTCGGCGAGCCGCCGCCGGATCTCGTCCAGCTCCGCCTCGCGCCCGACGAACCGTGCCGGAGCCGGCGGCAGCAGATGCGGCGCGACCGGTCCGGTGGAGGTCGGCCCACCGGTCCCCGACCTCGCCCCCGACCCCGCCGCTGTTCCGGTGTCGGTGCCGGTGTCGGTGGCGGCCGTGCCGGAGTGGGCCGTGCCGGTCACGGGCCGGGTGGTGGCGGCCGGTGGCTGGGCGGCGGCGACGCCTACCGGTCCGGCCGTCGCGGCGCCGGTGGCCGCGCCCGGCGGCGGGTTGGCCAGCGGGAGGTCACGGCGCAGGATCCGGCGCTGCAACAGCTGGAGATCGGGGGCGTCGATGCCGCGCTTGCGCAGCAGCAGCAGACCGGCCCGGCAGAGCTGGGCAGCCTCGTCGACCCGTTGCTCGGCGTAGAGGGCGACGGCGAGCAGTTGGCGTAGCCCCTCGTCGTAGGGCTCCTCCGCCACCGCGCCGGAGAGCGCGATGATCACCTCGCCGTACCGGCCGAGCGAGGCGAGCGCCTCGGCGTGGGCGAGCCGGGCCGAGCGGTGCAGTGCGGTGAGCCGGGCGACCTCCTTCAGCGCGAACGGGCGATGGGCCACGTCGGCGAAGGCCGGTCCACGCCAGAGCCCCAGTGCGTCGTGCAGTACCGCGACGGCCCGGCCGGTCTGTTCGACGTCACCTGCCCGCAGCAGTTGGCGGGCGAGCGTGTACTCCTGCGCGAACAGGTATGCGTCGATCTGCTCCAGAGCCAGGTCAAGGCGGTAGCCCCGGCCCGACGGGCTGCCGGCGCCGCTGATGATGTCGGCGGCACCGGGGGAGTCCGGCTGCAGCGCCCGGCGCACGTGCGACACGTGACTGCGCAGCGTGGCCGGTGCGCCGGGCGGGACCGCGTCACCCCAGAGCAGTTCCACCATCCGGTGCGCCGGCACCGACGTACCCCGGTTGAGCAGCAGGATCGACAGCACCTCGACCTGCCGTGGCCCCAGCCGGACCGGGACGCCGTCGCGGAGCACCCGCACCGGGCCCAGCACCGAGACCATAAGCATTCCGACCTCGCATTTCGACGCTTTCGCGGCCACGACGCTGGATTCGTTGATGTTACCCGGGGCCTCTCCACGTCTCTTCCACGCTCCCTCCACAGCGGAGGTGTGATCCTGAGCGGGACGTTGCGGTGCGACGGTGGGGGAGGGAGCGGTCGCGATGGAGCTCGCGGTCGGGCTGTTGGGGCCATTGGACATCCGTCAGGACGGGGAGGCGGTCGCGGCCCCGGTCGGCAACCGGCGCCGGATCCTCGCCCTGATGCTGCTCGACGGCGGCACTGTGTCGCGCACCAGGTTGGCGGCCGAGTTGTGGGGGCGGGATGCGCCGCGGTCGGCCCCGGCCAACCTGCGCACGTACCTGTCCGGGCTGCGGGCGTGGCTGGCCGACCGCGCCGACCTGGTACGCGAGGGCGCCGGATGGCGGCTCGTCCCGCCGTCCCGGGTACGGCTCACCGTCGACGTGACCAGCTTCCAGGCCGAGCTGGCGCAGGGGCGCCGGGCGGCCCGGTGCGGTGATCTGGTGGCAGCGGGCGGGCACCTGCGCCACGCCCTCGGGTACTGGCGGGGCGCGCCGTTGCAGGACGTGCCGCAGGGAGGCCCGTTGGGCGCCCGAGCCGCCGTACTGGAAGCCGAACGGTTCGCCGCCACCGAGGAGTACGCGAGCGTGCTGGTCAAGCTCGGGGAGTACGAGGCGGCTCGGGCGATGCTGCACGAGTTCCTCGGCGACCATCCGCACCGGGAGCGCGCCTGGGGACAGCTCATGGTGGCCTGTTACCGCAGTGGTGACCTGGCGGGGGCGCTCGCCGCGTACCGGAGCGCACGGGTCGCGCTGATCACCGGGTACGGGATGGAGCCGGGCGCCGAACTGGCCGCGCTGCATCGCGCGATCCTGCAACGCAGGCTTCCCGTCGGCGCGAACCGCGCGGCCGGGTACGCCTCGGACGACCCGCCGAACCGCCATCCGTCCCGGCAGGTGGTGCGGCGGCGGGCAGCGGCCGGATCCCGGAACCCCGGGCCCGGGTAGTCGGGCTGTCACGCGTCACCCCGCCGACTGTCGTACGCCCGTGGTAAGAACCGGGCCGGAAATTCGCGCGGGAGGGGACCGAGCATGGACGTACGCGACGCGGCCAGACGATGGGCGACGGCCTGGGCCGAGGGCTGGCCGGTGAAGGACGTCGAGAGGATCGTCGCTCTCCAGGCCGAGGACGCCGACCACTGGGCGTCGATGTTCCGTCCCTACCGGGGGCGGGCGGGATTGCGCAGCTACGTCCAGGAGTGCTTCGACGAGGAGACCCGGCCGGCCGAGGTCTGGTTCGGCGAGCCACAGGTCGACGGCGAGCTGGCGGCCGTGGAGTACTGGGCGGTGACCTACCCGAACGACGAGCCGCTCACCATTTCCGGCTGCACGTTGCTGCGCTTCGACGAGGAGGGCCTGGTTGCCGAGGCCCGCGACTACTCGCATGTCAAGCCGGGGCGCCTGCTGCCGCCCGGCGGACTGTTCGGGTGAGGAAAGGCTCAGCAAGAGATTCACTTTCCTGGATGTGTCCAGTAGGATCATCGCGGGAGCCACCGAGCCAGCGCGGGCGGCACAGTCGTCCGCCCGCGCCTGTCGAATTCGTCATCTTGGTCGGCGCGTGTTTCCCCGCGGGCCAGGGCATCCCGTCGAGTGACGCATGTGTCGGCGGAATGCTGGAGCACTTATGAGAGCCTCACGAACAGCCCGCCGTCTGATCTACGCCGCGGTCGCGATCCTCGCCACCGGGCTCACGATGGTCGCGGTCAACCAGGCCGGTCCGGCCTCGGCGCACGGGTCGGTCACCAATCCGCCGTCGCGGAACTACGGATGCTGGGAGCGCTGGGGTGACGACCACCTCAACCCCAACATGGCGCAGACCGACCCGATGTGCGCCCAGGCCTGGCAGGCCAACCCGAACACGATGTGGAACTGGAACGGCCTGTTCCGCGAGAACGTCGGCGGCAACCACCAGGCCGCCGTCCCGGATGGACAGCTCTGCAGCGGTGGCCGTACCCAGGGCGGGCTGTACGCCTCCCTCGACGCGGTCGGGGCGTGGGTCGCGAAGCCGATGCCGAACAACTTCACGCTGACGCTGACCGACGGGGCCCGGCACGGTGCCGACTACCTGCTGATCTACATCACCAAGCAGGGCTTCGACCCGACCACCCAGCCGCTCACCTGGGGCAGCCTGGACCTGGTGCTGCGTACCGGCAGCTACCCGACCACCGGGCTGTACGAGGCCCAGGTGAACGCGGGCAACCGCACCGGGCGGCACGTCGTCTACACCATCTGGCAGGCGAGCCACCTCGACCAGCCGTACTACCTGTGCAGTGACGTCATCTTCGGCGGTGGCGGCAACCCGACCACCCCGCCCCCGAGCACCCCGCCGCCGAGCACTCCGCCGCCGAGCACCCCGCCGCCGACCACTCCGCCGCCGACCGGCGGTGGTGGCTGCACCGCGACCTACACGAAGACGAGCGAGTGGACCGGCGGCTTCGGCGCCCAGGTCACCGTGCGGGCCGGCAACGCCGCGATCTCCGGGTGGACGGTGAGCTGGAACTGGCCCAACAGCCAGAGCATCTCCAGTTCCTGGAACGCGTCGATAAGCTCGAACGGTTCGTCGGTGACCGCCTCGAACGTCGGTCACAACGGCGCGTTGAGTGCCAACGGCTCCACCAGCTTCGGGTTCAACGGATCCTGGAGCGGCACGAACACCTCACCGACGCTGACCTGTACGGCCAGGTAGCACCGGCTCCGACGACGGGGATGGCGCCGGCCGGCGCCATCCCCGTCCGGCTCGTCGCCGGCTCGCCCCCGCCGGCATCCTCCTCCGGGCGACCGGGCCGGACGACGGCGCCCCCGGACCACAACCGTCAGCAGGTCATCTCGTCGCACATCCGCCACAGCCGGTCGGCATTCTCCGGGTCGATCGCGTAGGCGGCGACGGAGGAGGCGAGTTCGGCCTCGTCCGTCGGCGAGACGGTGACCGGCCGCGCCTCGGCGCAGTCGTAGAAGTAGCGGCCGGTGACGTTCTCCAGCAGCGGTGAGGTGGCCAGCAGGACCGAGGTGGCCGCTCCCTGCTGCGGGCTCTTCTGCAGCTCGACGGAGACCCCCAGATCACCGCCGATGTACTGCTGCAGGCCGGTGGCGATCGCACCGGGGTTGAGGGCGTTGGCGGTTATCCCCCGGTCGGCCCAGCGGCTGGCGGCACCGACCGCGAAGAGCGCCACGGCGGTCTTGGACTGCCCGTACGCCAGTTGCGGGTGGTATGGCCGGGAGACGTAGTGGATGTCGTCGAAGACGACGGGGGAGAGGTGGTGGGCGCTCGAACTGACCGACACGATGCGGGCGCCTTCAGCCCGGGCCAGAGCGTCGCGCAACCCGACGGCGAGCAGGTGGTGGCCGAGGTGGTTGACGGCGAACTGCTCCTCCCAGCCCTGCGTGGTCCGGTGCAGTTCGGGCAGCGCCATGACACCGGCGTTGTTGACCAGGATGTGCAGGGGCCCCTCCCAGCCGTCGACGAAGCTCCGGATGGACGAGACGTCGGTCAGTTCGAGGCGGGCGACGCGGATGCCGGCGTTTCCGGTCGACGAGACGGCACCGGCGGCCGCCTGGGCGGCGGCGTCGTCCCGGGCGGTCACCGTCACCTGCGCTCCGGCGCTGGCCAGCGCCCGCGCCGTCTCCAGACCGATGCCGGAGACGCCTCCGGTGACGATGGCCCGGCGCCCGGACAGGTCGATCCCGGCGATGATCTCCGCGGCGGTGGAGTGCCGCCCGAACGGTGTGACGATCCCTGCCATGATCCGTCTTTCGGTTGGTTCGGTCCCGGGAGGCCCCGCCGAGCAACCGTCCGTGCCTGCCACAGCACCCGCGCCCGGTGCTGCGCGGCAGGCCGCCACGATCCGCGAGGTAGTGCCGGTTCCGGTCGCCGCCACTCGTCGCTCCCATGATCGTCTGCCCCTACCGGCGTTCGCATTCCCGGCGGACACCACTTCAAGCGCTGTCGACGACCTCGACTGGCACACCGCGGCCAGCCGGGTGGATCGGACCGAATCACGGCTGCGGGCGATATGTGCCTGACCAGACAGCTATGTGAGGTTCTGCTCCCTATCGTGGCTTCTATGGCGGCCGGCTTGCCTGATAGCCGGCAGCGTGCCCAGGCGGCGGGGGTGGTGTCGCAGGCCGCCACTCGTCGTGGCCTCGCCGAGGGCCCGGACCGGTGGTGATGCGAGCCGGAACAGGCCGCGCAGGGCCGCGCCGGAGGGGTCCCGTCTCGTTGGGTGAATGCCGGAGGTACCGGCGGTGGCGGCCCAGTGTCCACTTGGCGCCATGTCGCCTCTGCGGCACCCCAGGTTGATGACCAGGGAAATGCTCCGGCCACAGACTCCGACTGTCGCCGTTGACGGCGTCTTCGTCAGAAGTCGAAGGAGACCCGCCATGCCAGCTCCGCTGCGCCGTACCGCTGCCGTACTGGCCGTCGTACTCGCGCTCACCGCCGCCGGGCCGCCACCGGCGACAGCCGGGCCGTCGTCCGGGTTACCCCGGGCGACCGCGCCGCTGGCCGCGCCCGGTCCGGCCGCCGCCTCGCGGATCACCCTGATCACCGGCGACGTCGTCGAGGTTTCGCCGGCCGGCGCCGGCCGGTATGCCGCCGCGGTCCGCCCGGCGGCCGGCCGGGAACGGATCACCTTCCACACGCTCGAGGTGGACGGCGGGCTGCGCGTGCTGCCCAGCGACGTCGTGCCGTACGTCTCGGCGGGCACCCTCGACGCGGACCTCTTCGACGTGCAGGAGTTGATCGCCGACGGGTACGCGGACAGCGTTGCGTCGAGCCTGCCGCTGATCGTCCGCTACCAGAACCCGGCGGCCGGTACCGCCCGGGCCCTCGCCGGTACGACCGACGCCCGCCCGCTGGAGAGCATCGGCGGCGCCGCGCTGGCGGCCGGGAAGGACTCGCTGGCCGACTTCTGGCAGGCGGTCCGCCCCACCGACCCAGCCGGCCCGGCGCGCTCGGCCGCCGCACCCGCGCTGGGCGGCGGGATCAGCCAGATCTGCCTGGACGGCCGGGTCCGTCCGGTGCTCGAACGCAGCGTCGCCCAGATCGGCGCACCGGCCGCCTGGCAGGCGGGCCTGGACGGTGCCGGGGTGACGGTGGCGGTGCTGGACACCGGGGTGGACCAGACCCATCCGGACCTGATCGGGCGGGTGACCCGGGCGAAGAACTTCAGCGACAGCCCGGACGCCACCGACCGGCACGGACACGGTACGCACGTCGCGGCGACCGTGGCCGGCACCGGCGCCGGATCCGGCGGCAGCCGCCGGGGCGTGGCGCCCGGCGCGAACCTGCTCGCCGGAAAGGTGCTCGACGACAACGGCAGCGGCTACGACTCCTGGATCATCGCCGGGATGGAGTGGGCCGCCGAGCAGGGCGCGGCGGTGGTCAACCTGAGCCTCGGCGGCGGCCCGACCGACGGCACGGACCCGCTCAGCCAGGCGCTGAACCGGATCACCGCCGACACCGGCACCCTCTTCGTGGTGGCCGCCGGCAACGACGGCGCGGACTACAGCGTCGGTACGCCCGGCGCGGCCACCTCCGCGCTGACCGTCGGCGCGGTGGACCGGGACGAGTCGCTCGCCGACTTCTCCAGCCGGGGCCCACGACTCGGCGACGAAGGGCTGAAGCCGGAGATCACCGCCCCCGGGGTGGGTATCGTGGCCGCCCGTGCCGCCGGTACCACCATGGGCACCCCGGTCGACGACCGGTACACCGCCGCCTCCGGCACCTCGATGGCGACCCCGCACGTTGCCGGCGCGGCCGCGCTGCTGGCGCAGGCACATCCGGACTGGTCGGCGACGCGGTTGAAGGACGCCCTGGTCAGCACCGCCCGGAGCAACCCGGAGCTGTCGGTGTTCGAGCAGGGCACCGGCCGGGTGGACGTGGCCCGGGCGGTCGGCCAGCGGGTGTACGCCAGCGGCCAGCTCGACTTCGGCCTGCACACCGACCCGGACGACAGCGTGACCGCCCGGGCGGGTGCGGCGGCGCCACTGCACAAGGTCGTCACCTACACCAACGACGGACCGGCGCCGGTCACCCTCTCCCTCGCCGTCGAGCTGGAGAACGTCGCCACCGAGGAACCGGAGACCGACGCCGTGACGACCGGTTCGCCGACGGTGACCGTGCCCGCCCGGGGTTCGGTGGACGTACCGGTCAGCGTGGACCTGGCGAAACTCGACCGGGGGCTCTTCGGCGGCTCGATCACCGCGACCGGTCCGGGCGGGGTGTCCACCAGCACGGCGGTGGGGATCACCCTGGACGGTCCCCGGCACACGGTCACCCTTCGCGCGCTCGGCCGGGCCGGCCAGCCGGTGTCGGTACCGGTGATCGCGCTGATGGGCGACAGCTACCGGTGGGACGTTCTGGACTTCCTGTGGGAGGGGGAGTCCAAGAGCTTCGAGGTCGGCGAGGGCACGTACCTGCTGCACGCGCTGATCGAGGACGGCGGCGTACTCGACGAGCAGGCAACCCTGATCACCGATCCGGAACTGCGCGTCGACCGGGACATGGAGGTGCTGCTCGACGCCCGCCGGGGTACCCCGATCCGGATCGAGACGCCCAGGCCGGCCGAGCAGCAGACGGTGCTCAGCTACTACTCGCACCGGGTGACCGGCACCGGTCGGCAGATCAGCCACGGCACCATGCACTTCAGCACGATCCAGCAGGTCAACGTCACCCCGACGGAGAGGCTCACCAGCGGCCAGTACGAGTTCTCGTCGCGGTGGCAGCTCGTCGCGCCGATGGTGCGCGTCGAGGTGCCCGGGGTCGCCGGTCCGATGGACGTCAACCTGACCGGCCAGTCCCCGGCGTACCACGGCACCCGCCGGTTCCCGCTGGTCTACGCCGGCCGAGGTACCCCGGCGGAGCTGGCGGCGGCGAAGGTGCGCGGCGCGGCGGTACTCATCGAGTCGGCCGACGAACCGGGCGGAGCGGACGCCCCGAGCGAGAGCGAGCTGACCGCGGCGGCGGCCCGGGCCGGCGCCGCGGTGACCCTGATGGTGCGTCCGGCGGACTGGTCGGCGTGGACCGTGTGGCGGCCGACCGGCGACCGGGAGCCGATTCCGATGCTGGCGGTGGCGAACGACGACGGCCAGCGGCTCATCGCCAGGGCACAGCGGGGCCGGGCGACGCTGGCCCTGACCCTCACCACCTCCAGCCCTTATCTGTACGACGTGATGCACGTGGAGCGGAACCGGATCCCGGATCGGATCGTCTACCGGATGACCCCGGCCAACTCGACACGGATCACCACTCGGTACGCCGACAACGGTGGATTCCCCTGGGCAAAGGAGCAGCGGTTCGGATGGCGCCCCTGGCAGACATATGCATGGAACGACACGTCCCGGTTCGTGGCCACCCCGAAGGAGCGCGAGGAGTGGGTGACCGCCGGCGACTCGATCTGGCAACACCGGGTGAGCCACGAGTGGCCGTGGAACGACTTCGGCGCGCTGCAGAGCGGGATGATCGAGCCACCCACCAGTTACCGTGCCCGTAGGGCCGAGCAGACCTGGCTCGCTCCGGTGGTCCGCCCGGCCTCGCCGCGGGGTACCCCGGCGCTGGTCTCCACCCGCACCGGCAACACGCTCGCGCTGCGGATACCCGAGTTCGTCGACGCCGAGGGCCACTACACGATCGGCGAGGCGACCCGGGTGGGCGCCACGCTGTGGCGCGACGGGAAGCTGCTGGCGGAGCTGCCCGACGCCCGGCGGAACGTGCCCACCACCGGCCCCGAGGCCGACTACCGGCTGGCCCTGACCACCGAGCGCGACAGCGAGGAGTGGATCTGGGGGACCCGTACCGAGACGGTCTGGCAGTTCCGTTCCGGCCGGCGTTCCGGCGAGCAGCAGCCGGTACGCCTGCTCCTCCTGCGGTCGCAGCAGCCCGGTGTCGTCGAACATGCCCGCCTTCCCCGCTCCCCGTCGGCTGTGAAGACACCGGCGGACCCGGGCCGCCGGGTCAGCCTCGCAACTGGTGCGTGATCGTAGGATCGGTGATCTGGGCGTCCTTCGCCAGCATCAGCGCCTTGCTGAGGATGACGGCGAGCACCCGGTCGCCCTCGAACGGCAGGAAGACGTCGCCGGTCGAGGAGCCGGCCGTCTGCTTCGGCACGATGCAGAGGTACTGGTCGTTCGGGCTCATCAGGATGTTGCCCGAGCCGAGATGGATCTTGTAGCTGCGCAGGTCGCCCCGGACCACGAGGAAACGACCCTCGACCTTCGCCCGCTCGGCGATGGCCAGCCGGGGGACGAGGCGTTCGAGCATCTCCCGGCGGGTCTGCGCGGTGCCGCTGAGCTCACCGAAGCTGTACGACGCCCAGTACTCGCGGAACCGTCCTCCGGGACCGCCGTCCTGCCAGGTCGGGTCGTTGCCGACGCTGGCGACCCCGACGAACAGGTCCACGTCGCGCAGTACCTCGCTCAGCACCAGCGGCGGAATCTCGGCCAGCGGCAGCGGGTCGGTCGGGCGCGCGTCCTGGGATGTCCACTGCTCGTAGCCGCCGCCACCGGCGTGCGCGTAGTGCCGGGGCGCGTCGATCGGATAGAACCGGACCTGGTCGGTGGCGATCCGCAGATACGCCCCCGATTCGGTGGTGTCGGCCTCCCACTCGTCGCCGATGCCCTCGATCCAGAACTCCGCGCGCAGTCCCCACTGCGGCAACTCGCGGACAGCCGGCTCGTACGCGTCGTCGACCATCATCCGCAGCTTGTTACGCCACCCGCGAGCGGCGGTCAGGGCGTGGAACTGGTGCTGGCGCAGGACATGTGCGGCGTACCGGTTGGAGTAGACCCGGGTCTTCTCCTCGGCCGCGGTCAGCAGGTAGACCTCGCGGTGCGCCTGCTTGAACGGCTGGGTCACCCGGCGCTGCTCCAGCCAGGCGCGCCAAACGAGCACCTCGGCCACCTCGCGGCCGATCGGGTGCCACAGCCGGACCGTCTCGCCGGCCACGATCTCCTTGCCCTCGTCGGTGCGCAGAGCCCCGTCGGCATAGCCGCAGGGCACGTCGTCGACGAGCCAGATCAGCCGGCGGGCCAGCGTACCGACCAGCGGGTGGTCCAGGTAGCGGGTGCGCCAGGCGTCGAACGGCCAGACCCGCTGGGCGAGGAACTGGCGGTCGAGTCGTTCCGCCTGCGCCGACAGCATCTTCTCGACGTCCTTGACGGCGGCCCTGAACCCGGCGAGTTGCTCGGGGTGACCCGACCGGACCGAGGCGGGGACGGATCTGACGACCTTCCCGGTGCTGTTGCGCCAGGTTACGGTCACCGTTGCGGAGGTGGCGTCCAGGGTCGCCGACGCGTCGCCGAAGTGTTCGACCTGCCTGCCCACCTCGGTCAGCCCGTACGCCGGTACGGCGAGTTCCTCGACCTCGTCCCGGCTCAGACCCAGCGCCGCCGCCCGGGTGTCGAGGGCCGCGTTCAGCTCCTTGAGCGTGCCCTTGTAGGTGACCCGGGTGGCGAGCCGGGCGATCTGGGCCAGCGCTTCCTCGGTCGGGATGCGGGACAGCGCGTACACGGCGGCGTTGGCGGTCTTGGGGTTGCGTGGGCCGAGCCCGGCGACCTTGCGCAGTGCCGTCTCGACGATCGCACCGAGGATCCGGGGGCTCTCGGGGTGCGCGGGCAGGAAGGAGAGCATCCAGACGAGCCCGCGCAGTGGTGTCGTGTTGAACTGGTCGAACGCCTCGTTGACGTCGTACTCCCACTGCGTCCGGTTCAGACGGAGGGTGCGCGGGCGCCCGACCAGCGCGAGCCAGCTCCGTAGCCGGTCACCCGGCTCGGTCAGCTCGTCGAGCAGCCCGCGGGCGGTCGCCTCCCACTTCCGCGCCGGTTTGGCGCTCGTCGCGGTCGCCGCGTGCCGGAGCAGCTCGTGCCAGCGACCCGCCTCGTCCGGGTCGAGCGACGCGATGTCGGCGAGGGCGCGGTCGGCCCACGCCTCGCCCGGATTGATTGCCGGCGCGTCGAGCCTGTCCGGCAACGGCGTGAGTGCTCCGGCCGAGCCCCAGTAGCCGTGCACGACCGTACGGCGCATCATGGCGACGACCTCCGGTGGCAGCGGCCGGCCGGCGTCGAGCAGGAGTTCCGCCATCAGCCGCTGTTGCTCGCCGCTGAAGTAGCTGGTGTGCCGGGCGGCGAAGGCCAGCGCGACGGCGGCCGAATCCGGTGTCATGGTCGTGCTGAATCGCTGGACCAGGTTCGCCAGCAGTTCGTTGGTGACCCGGCGTTGCTCGGGCTCGGTGACCTGGCAACAGCGCTCGAGGATCGCCATCAGCAGCTCGGGCTGACGCTCCGGTGCGACCAGGCCGAGCGCGGCGGTCACCGGCCGGGTCTGCTGACCCCACTGGCCCGGGTGGCGGGCGGTGTAGGCCATCGTCTCGTCGACGAGGCCCTCGACGTCGCCGCGCCGGGCCAGCTCGGCCATCCGCTCGCCGGGTTCGGAGTGGAGCATCGGCGTCGGCATCATCCACCGACCAGCGGCACGAGCTTGAGGAAGGTGATCCGGGTGCCCCGGCTCAGCTCGACGACCGCGTCCAGCTCGTCGACCTGCCGGTCGTCGACGAGGAGGATGAAACCGTTGCGGGAGAACGCGTCCAGCGCCCGCTCGGCCTGCTCCTGCGGGTCGATCCGCCGCGGCTGCCGCAGCTTGAAACCGTTGAGCGTCCGCTCGGCCTCGGTCGGCTGCACCAGCCCCCGGAAGAGGTCGCCACCCTTCGCGCTGTGCTCGGCGACCTCCTGGAAGACGCGGCGGCGTATCACCTCCCGCACCGGCAGGCGCTCCTCGAAGATCTCCAGGTGCCACTCGGTGCTGCGCTCGCCCGCGGTCGTCTCGTCGACGAAACTCACTATCGCCATGGCGTCGCAGTCTAGGGTGGCGCTCCGACAGGAAGTCCGTTGAGCGCCGGCCGGTGCTCGCGTGCGGTTCGTAGGGTCGTCAGGTGTGGATAGCGCCGGGGTGGACGTCGCGGGAGGCGGGGATCACGACTCGGTGCGGGTCCATTGCTGGTTGGTGCCGCTGCCGCAGGTGTACTGGGTGATGTCGGTGCCGTCGCCGGTGCCGCCGCTGACCACGTCGAGGCACTTGCCGCTGTGCCGGGCCCGGAGCTGGTGGTAACCGCTGGTGGCGACCCACTGCCACTGCTGGTTGGTGCCGCCGCCGCAGGTGTACTGGATGATGTTCGCCCCGTCGGCGGTCGACCCGGAGGCGACGTCGAGACACTTGCCGCTGTTCTGGTTGACGATCCGGAAGTAGCCGCCGCCCGCGTCCTGGAACTCCCACTTCTGGTTTCCGCCACCGTTCCAGCCGTACTGCTTGACCTCCGCGTTGTTGGCGGTGGAGTTGCCCACCACGTCCATGACCCTGCCGCTGTGCCGGGCGGTGATCCGGTAGTAGGGCGGCGACTGTCCCGTGATGGTGCCGGTGGCGGTGTCGATGGTGATCGACGGGTACCAGGCGAGGCTCATGCTGGTGCTGGACGGGAAGGTGATCGGCAGCCAGACGTACTGGGAGTCGTTGACCGGGCCACCCCAGGCGCCGGCCCAGCGGTCGCCCATGTAGAGGTAGCTGGTGGTGGCGCTGCCCTGGATCGGGAGCACGAAGGTCGGCTGGGACCGGAAGGTGGTCGAGTCGCCGACGTTGGTCCAGCCGCTCCACGGGCCGGAGATGCTGGACGCGGTGGCGTACCTGGCCTGGTTCGGGTTCCATCCGGTCGCCGCCGAGGTGAGCAGGAAGTAGGTACCGCCCCGCTTGAACATCGCGGGCGCCTCGCGGTGGGCGCCGTCCCAGAAGTTGCCGACCAGGGTGGAGACGTTGAGGAAGTCCGCCGTGAGCCGGTATATGTGCAGGTCGTAGTTCTCGTCGGCGGCCGAGATCATGTACGCGGTGCCGTTGTCGTTGTACAGCGTGATGTCCCGGGACATGTGCTGTCCGAGCGGCCGGAAGCTGCCGTGGTAGGTGTAGTTGCCGTCCACGGTGCCGGAGGAGGCGACGGCGGCCCGGGCCTCGCTGTAGTTGGACCCGTTCTCCTTGTGCATCCACATCACGTACCGGCCGGTGCTGGCGTTGTAGATGACCTTCGGCCGTTCGATGTTGGCGACCTGCAACTCGGACGCGGACGACTGGGTGAGGACGTTGTTGCGGAACTCCCAGTCCCGCAGGTTGGTGGAGCGGTAGACGGAGACCGCACGGAAGGTGTTGTCCGCGTTGCGGTTCTCGCCGAACCAGTAGTAGTAGTTGTCGACCTTGAGTACACCGCCGCCGTGTGCCTGTAGCGGGTTGCCGCCGGTGTCTCTGAACTGTGTGCCGTTGGTGATGGTGACCGGCGCCGCCTGCGCGGGAGCGCCCGTTCCCGCCACCGCCGTCCCGATCGTGGCCGCGGCGACGACGAGCGACAGCCCGAGTGGGAGGAACCGCCTGTTCCTTCGCACGTTCGTGTCCTTCCTGTTCGGCTCGTTGCTGGCCCGGCAACGCCTGGGGGATCGAGCGTGCACCGGCATGCCACATTCCTAGTCGATTTATCCAAGGACATCAATAAATCGAGCCTCCCCTCGCCGGGTCGGCCGCCCGGTTTCGCCCCGCCCGAGCGGGGGAACGAGGTGGGCATGGATCCGCACCAGCCGGCCGTGCCCGGCATGCCGACCGAGCCGCTGCCGATCGCCCAGGTCAACCCCGGAATGTCGGTGCTGGACGCCGCCGGGGAAGCCGTCGGGACGGTGACCGCCGTGCAGCAGCCCGGCACCGACGTACACCCGGACGCTCCGCCCGGCCAGGCGGAACGCCTGATGTCCACCGGATACCTGCGGATCGACGTCGATGGCCTGGCGACCTCCGACGCCTACGCCGGGGGCGACCAGGTAGCCGACGTGTCGGAGGGCGACCCGGGCGTGGTGACCCTCACGGTGCCGCATACCGAACTGACCCGCGCCACCTGACCCGCGCCACCTGACCGGCGCGGTATCGCCGGGTGGTCCGGGCGCTGATCTGGCTGTTTGACCGCCACCAGCGCGCATGTCCTGTCAGGGTGACGGGTAGGGGAACCGGAAATCGGGAGCACGAGGACTCGTCGGACGGATTGCCATGGTAGACAGCGCGGACACCGGGCGGGTCGACCGGATCGCCCACCCGTGGGGCGGTCGCACCCCGTACGGGCCGGGGGAGCCGTGGCCGGTCCGGGTGGACACGTTCCTGGCCGACGGGGTACCTCCGGACGAGGTCGACGAGTGGATCCAGTCCGCGTCGATCCTGCACTCCAACGGTGACGGCCTGGACATCGCCGTCAAGGGCGGCCGGATCGTCGGGGTCCGGGGCCGGGCCGTGGACCGGGTCAACCGGGGGCGCCTGGACCCCAAGGACCTCTACGGGTGGCAGGCCAACCGCGCCTCCGACCGGCTGACCCGACCGCTGGTCCGGCGCGGCGGCCGGCTGGTGGAGACCGACTGGGACACCGCGATGGGTCTGGTGGTCGACCGGACCCGCGAACTCCTGGCCGAGCAGGGGGCGAGCGCGATCGGCTTCTACACCAGCGGCCAGCTCTTCCTGGAGGAGTACTACACCCTCGCGCTGATCGCGCACGGCGGAATCGGCACCAACCACATCGACGGGAACACCCGGCTCTGCACCGCGACGGCGGCGGAGGCGCTGAAGGAGTCCTTCGGCTGCGACGGGCAGCCCGGGTCGTACACCGACATCGACCACGCCGACGTGATCGCGCTGTACGGCCACAACATGGCCGAGACCCAGACGGTGCTCTGGGCCCGGGTCCTGGACCGGCTCGCCGGCCCGAATCCGCCGGCGGTGGTCTGCGTCGACCCGCGCGAGACGCCGGTGGCCCGGGCCGCCACAGTGCACCTGGCACCCCTGCCGAGCACCAACGTGATGCTGATGAACGCCCTGCTGCACGAGATCATCGCGCAGGGGTGGGTGGACGAGGCGTACGTCTCGGCGCACGCGGTCGGCTTCGAGGAACTGCGCAAGCGGGTGGCCGAGTATCCGCCGGAGCGGGCGGCGCGGGCCTGCGACGTACCGGTGGAGAAGATCCGGGAGGCGGCCCGGCTGATCGGCACCGCCCGGCGGCTGCTCTCCACCGTGCTCCAGGGCTTCTACCAGTCACACCAGGCCACCGCCGCCGCCGTCCAGGTCAACAACATCCACATCGTCCGAGGCATGCTGGGCCGGCCCGGCTGCGGCCTGTTGCAGATGAACGGCCAGCCGAGCGCGGAGAACACCCGGGAGTGCGGTGCGGACGGGGACCTGCCGGCGTTCCGGAACTGGTCGAACGAGGAGCACGTCAAGGAACTCGCCCGGATCTGGAACATCGACCCGATGCGGATCCCGCACTACTCGGCGCCGACCAACCTGATGCAGATGATGCGGTACGCCGAGGAGGGCTCGCTCCGCTTCCTCTGGGTGAGCTGCACCAACCCGGCGGTCTCGCTGCCGGAACTCGCCCGGATCCGGGGCATCCTCCGCCAGGAGCGGCTCTTCCTGGTGGTGCAGGACATCTTCTGCTCCGAGACCGCGCAGTTGGCCGACGTGGTCCTGCCGGCCGCGACCTGGGGGGAGAAGACCGGGACGTTCACCAACGCCGACCGGACGGTGCACCTGTCGGAGAAGGCGGTGGACCCGCCCGGCGAGGCCCGGTCCGACCTCGACATATTCGTCGACTACGCCCGCCGGCTGGACCTGCGGGACGCCGACGGGCAGCCGCTGGTGAAGTGGACCGACCCCGAGGGGGCGTTCGAGGCGTGGCAGGAGTGCAGCGCCGGCCGGCCCTGCGACTACACCGGGCTGAGCTATTCGAAGCTGCGCGGCGGCAGCGGCATCCAGTGGCCGTGCAACGCCGAGCACCCGGACGGCACGGAACGCATCTACGCCGACGGGCGGTTCTGGGCCGCTCCCGACTACTGCGAGAGTTTCGGTCGGGACCTGGTGACCGGGGCTCCGCTGGAGCCGACCGAGTATCGGGCGATGAACCCGTCGGGCAAGGCGATCATCAAGGCGGCCGAGTACCTGCCCCCGCACGAGATGCCGAGCGAGGAGTACCGGTTCCAGTTGATCACCGGTCGTACCCTGTACCACTTCCACACCCGGACCAAGACGGGTCGGGCACCGCAGTTGCAGGCGGCCGCCCCGGAGGTCTGGGTGGAGATGGCGCCCGGCGACGCGGCCGATCGCGGGTTCGCCGAGGGTGACCTGTTGGAGGTCGCCACCCACGGGGCCGGGTACGGGCGCGGTTGCGAGTCAGCGGCATCCGGCCCGGAGTGCTCTTCCTGCCGTTCCACTACGGCTATTGGGACACGCCGGACGGGTCGGCACCACCGGAGCGCGAACCGGGCCGGGCGGCCAACGAGCTGACGATCACCGACTGGGACCCGGTGTCGAAGCAGCCGCTGTTCAAGTCGGCGGTCGCCCGGGTGACCCGCCTGGAGTCCGGCGACGGTGCACCGGCGGCCGCGCCGACGACCACCGGTTCCCGACCGGTGGCGGCGAGAGTCCCGGACACGGCCGGTGGCGCCGACGCGCTGGCCGACGAACGGGTGACGGCCGCGGCACCGGTGCGGAGGGCGGGCCCGGCGGGCGGAGGGGGCCGATGAACAAGATCGACATGGTCATTCGGGCACTGCACCGGTCGGAGCGGAAGCTCGCCGTCGACCTGCTGCGCATGTCGGACCGGCACAGCGCCGACCACGAGATCCACTACGTCGGACGGGACCTGTCCCGCTGGTCACAGCAGCACGTGACCGAACTCGCCCGGGTCGGCCGCGACTACGGCCTGGACCTCGACGAGGGTGTCAAGGACGACTCCGGTCTGCTCGCGACGATCGAGCAGAAGGCCTCCGAACTGGTCGGGCGACACCGCGCCCCCGGGCTGCTCCTCCTCGCCGACCTGCGTCATCTCTACCGGGACGCCTCCGGCGTGTCGCTGGACTGGGAGATCCTGGCCCAGACCGCCCAGGCCGCCCGGGACCGGGAACTGCTCGCGCTCGCCAAGGGCTGCCATCCACAGACGCTTCGACAGGCCCGCTGGGCGAACGCGAAACTCAAGGAGACCTCGGCGCAGGTCATGCTGAGCTGATGGGCGACCGTGCCCGGGCACGTGGAGGTCGACCGGAGCAGCCTCCGCCTCCGCGCCAACGTCCGATCTGCCCGGTCCCTGCTTGATCACCTCGATTCGGGAAGTGCGGTGAAGGCCGCGGCTTGCCCGCGCGGACGGTGTCGGCCCGGCGGCCGGGGCTTGTGCGAACAATGTGCCTGTTTCATGCGGGTGGCTGCGAGGATGCTGTCGCTGGCGAGCGTGGTGGGCCGGTCGACAAGTGTTCGGGTTGGTCGAGTGGGGGTGACGTCCGTGCCGCGTGGAGTCCTGAAAGCGTTGGTCGCGTTGGCTGTGGTGGTGGCGCCGAGTTTGGTCGTGCTGCCAGCCCATCCGAGTGTGGTGGCGGTGGACGACGCGGTGATCCGGGCAGTCACCTGGAACATGTGCGGCTGGAAGATACAGGATGCCTGCCGCTATCCGAGCATTGCCGCCAAGGCGGCGGAGACCAAGAAGGTGATGGATCTGCGCGACGCCAACGTGGTGCTGCTGCAGGAAGCGTGCCAGGCACACGTCGCGGAACTCGCGCGGTTGCTCGGTCCGGAGTGGACGTTGCACGCGACGCCGTACATGCGTTGGGTCGACGACTCGACCAGTCGGCCGATCTGGTGTGGCGACGACCATCCCGGCAGCGCCGCCGCCGAGGCGTACGGATCGGTGAACGTCGTGGTGGGCATCAAGGAGGCCGGGATCCCGGCCAGTGCCAAGACGGTGGAATACCTGCCCGGTTTCCTTGGGGCCGGGCGGTGGCGCCATCCGCTGCTTTGCGTGACGTCGGTCTCGGTTGCTGTCCGGGCGTGTACCACGCACATGACCTGGCCGAAGGAGTGGAACTCGACCGATTCGCAGTATGAGGAGCAAAACATCCGTCGTGCCCAGGCCGCGCGGATCGTGGAGGTTCTGGGCCAGGACCCGCTCGCCGTGATAGGTGGGGACTTCAACGCGGGGCCGCCGGATGGCCCGGTCCATCCGCTTCCCGAGCTTGCGGTGATGTACGCGTCGTTCCGGGAGTGTGACCAGGCGGTGTACGGCGACCAACGCGCAGGGCGGGCGACGAACGGCGGCTACCGGCTCGATTACATCTTCGGCAAGGGCACTTGGACGTCCTGCCACGTTGAGCCGAAACCCTATCGGGACGACCCGAACGGCAGGCGATACATGTCCGACCACCAGGCCGTAGCCGGCGAACTGGTGCGCGCCCCCGAGTGAGCCGGTCCCTCGTCCCCGGCTGCTGGCGTCGGACGCGCCGCGACGTACTGCCGTGCCGGCGGCCCGGGCGCCGCGTCCGCTCAGCCGGCGGCCGACGGAAGTTCCCGGACCACCGCGACCGGGCAGTGGGCGTGATGCAGCAGTTGCTGGCTGATCGAGCCGAGCAGCAGCCCGCCGAAGCCGCCGCGCCCTCGGGAGCCCACGACCACCAGTTGGGCGTCCCGGCTCGCCTCGACCATGACCTGGCCGGCCGGACCGGAGATCACCTCGGCGACCACCTCGACCCGCGGATAGCGGCTCCGCGCGTCGGTCAGCAACTCGTCGAGTTCGATCCGCTCGGCGGTGGCCTGGTCCTCCGGCCCGTAGCCCGGGGGCTGCCAGCGCGGCGCGACCGGCGTCCAGGCCCGGACGACCCGTAGCACGCTGCCCCGGGCCGAGGCCTGCGCGAAGGCGTACTCGAGGGCCAGCAGCGCACACGTGGAGCCGTCCACGCCGACGACGACCGGGCCCTCCGGCCGCTCCTGCTCGCCCCGGACCACGACGACCGGGCAGTGCGCGTGCGCCGACACGGTGACGCTGGTGGACCCGAGGAGCAGACCCGCGAAGCCGCCGAGACCACGACTGCCCAAGACCAGCAGGCTGGCCTCGTGCGAGTGCTCCCGGAGCAGGATCGCCGCCGAACCGTCCAGGACGGTGCTGGTCACCACCACCTGCGGGTGCGTCTGGAACGCCTCGAGTATCACGGCGTCGAGCATCTTCTGCGCGTCCTCCCGGGCGCCCTGGTCCGGCCAGGTCGTCGCCATCGGGGCGACCGTGCTGGCCACGGTCGGCCACTCGAACGCGAAGAGCAGCCTCAGCTGCGCGCCGGTGCGGGCTGCCTCGTCCAGCGCCCACTGGAGGGCGGCCTTCGCGCCCTCGGACCCGTCATATCCGACGATGATGGGGTGTGCCTTCATGATCTCCTCCAACTGGGCTTCCTGAACCGAACGTAACGGCGCGGGGGCCGTCCGGTGTAGGGCCGATGGTCAGCCCCGTGAGTGACCCTTTACCCGTGCCGGCCGGCCGCACCACCTGGGGGATGCAGGGTCACTCGCCTTCGGCGACCGGGCCGTTCGGCCCTGTACAAGTCGGGCCGGGTGGCGTGCCATAGAGGGGTGGGCCGGCCTGATCCGGCGAACCCGGGCAGTTCCGGTGGGTGCGCCGTGTCGTACCGGCGACGCCGGGGAAGGAGAGGGCCATGAAGAAATGGACGATACGGGACGTCATGACCACCGATGCCGTGGCGGTACCCGAGGACGCCAGTTACCGAACCGTCGTCGACCTCCTCGCCGAACGCCGGATCAGCGCGGTGCCGGTGCTCGACCCGACCGAAAGGGTGGTCGGGGTGGTCTCCGAGGCCGATCTGCTCTACAAGGTCGAGTTCGCCGGTACCGCCGCCGAGCATCGCCGCTTCCCCAACCGCCGGCGGCCCGAGCGGGAGAAGGGCGAGGGTAGGACCGCGCGGGAGTTGATGAGTGCGCCGGCGGTGACCACCGGACCGGACACCCCGCTGCCCGCCGCCGCCCGGCTGATGGCCGAGAAGGGCGTCAAGCGGCTTCCGGTCGTCGCCGACGACGGCACCCTGGTCGGGATCGTCTCCCGCGCCGACGTGCTGAAGGTGCACCTGCGCCCCGACCCGGAGCTTCGGCGCGACATCGAGGACGAGGTACTGCGGCGGACGCTGTGGCTGGAACCGTACGAGGTGCAGGTAGAGGTCGACAGCGGAGTCGTCACGCTGCGGGGCAACCTCGACCGGCGCACCCTGGCCGAGCTGACGGTCCGGATGGTCGGCGCCGTGCCGGGCGTGGTCGCGGTTCACGACCACCTCAGCTTCGACCTGGACGATGCCGAGCTGGCCCGGTCCCGGTGGGGGCGGTCCCACCCGTTCAGCACCACGGACCCCTCGACCTGAAGGCGGCGTGTCCGGAAGCGACCACCTGCGCGGGTGCCTGGACCTCGTCTCGGGTACCGAGCCTGACGACACCGGTACGGCAGATTGGGGAGAGTCATGACAAGCATCCGTGACCTGCTGGCCGGGCAGCCGTTCGTCGACGGTCTGGCCCCGGCCTGGCTCGACCGGCTCAGCGCGTACGCCCACCCGGTGTACCGCAACCCCGGTTACCGGCTCTTCGCGGCCGGGCGCCCGGCGACGCGCTTCTGGCTGCTGCGCACCGGGCGGGTGTCGCTGGACCTGCCGACGCCGGGCCGGGGCGACGTGGCCATCGAGACCGTGGGCGCCGGCGACCTGCTGGGCTGGTCCTGGCTGTTCCCGCCCCAGCGGTGGCAGTTCGGGGCGGTGGCGGTCGAGCCGGTCCGGGCCGTCGAGTTCGACGCCTCCGGCGTGCGGCACCTGATGGAGGATGACACCGCGCTCGGGTACGAGCTGACCCGCCGGTTCATGGCCGTCATGCTGGACCGGCTCCAGGCCACCCGTACCCGCCTGCTCGATCTCTACGGCTACCCGGAGTGCCGCGCCTCGTAAGCCTGCCCGCGCGGGCCGCGTAGGGCCGGTCGGGTCAGCCGGCGGCGACCTCGATGGTCTGCGCGGCCGGCAGCCGAGGAGTGTGCGGTGGGCCGGCCGTCGCCGGATCGGCGGTGCCGAGCCGCACCACCAGGTACGGGTGACCCAGGTTGCTGACCACCGCCCGCAGCACCTGCCGGGTGCTGGGCAGCTCGATGACGGAGCTGAACGGCAGCACCGTGACACCGAGTTCGGTCGCGCTCAACCAGCCGGCCGAGAGCGCCATACCGGCGCGGAGCCAGTCGGCCGGCTGGTCACCCGGGCCGTACAGGATCGCGTACCTGGCCGCGCGGTCGTGTCCCGGGCCGACCGCGAGGGTCCCGGCCCGCACGAAGTCGCGGCCCGGGACGGTGGTCTGCGGTGCCTGGGCGGGGACCACCTCGTCCGGGATGCCGGTGCCCTCCGGCCGGTCGCCGCCGCGCCAGTAGGTCAGCTCGGTGCGCTGCTCCTCGTCCTCGGTCTCCACCCGGTCGGCGTGCGACGCGGCGGCGGCCAGTTCGAGGACCTGGTCGGGGGTGAGGACGTGCCACCGGATGCCCTCGGCCGTCACCGCGCGGCGGATCGCGGCGATCGCCTCCGGGCTGGCCGGGGTGTCGCTGACCGGCCGGCGATCGGTGTGCCGCAGCCGCACCGACTGGAACCGGCGCATCGCCTCCGGGTCCACCCCGATGTGTCCGGCCGGCCTCACCCGGGCCAGGTGGTCGGGATCGGCCGGGTCGGGCAGGTGGGTCACCGCCACCGACCAGCCCTGCGCGGCGAGCGCCACCACCGCGTGGTGCAGGGCGGCCCCGCAACTCACGGTCAGCAGCCGGCCCTCCGGGTCGGCGGCCCGGAGTTGACGGTCCCGGACCGCGTACAGGTCCAGCGCGTCGGCGGTGACCCGCCAGCGCCAGGGTTGCGTGTTGTGCACGGACGGTGCGTACCCGGCAGCGCTCGCGGCCTCGGCAAGGACCGCCGTGCCGGGACGTGCGGCATCGGTCATTGATCTTTTCCTCCTGCCCTCATCCTCCACCACGGCGGACCGGGACGCGCGGCCACCATCGCGGCGAGCCGGATCGTGGTGTCAGGTCACCACCACCTCCGCCAGCTCGGATGCGGACCGTGGCGCCGGCTCGGTTTCGGAATTCGCCGTCGGGCCGGGCTGTCGGTGCGACATCATGACCGGAGCAGACCTTGGTCGCGGTGCCGGAGCAGGACCGCCGAGGGTGATTGCGAGGTGGCCGGGTGCGGAACGTGACCGCGGCTCCGCCGCTCGCCGGTCTCCGGCCGTCGGGCCTGGCCGAGGTGGTGTGGGACAACGCCCGGCAGGATCCGGAGGCCGTGCAGTTCGTGCGTCCGGATCCGGACCCTCGGGCGTGGCCGGCGCGGCGCGCAGGGCGCGGCGGGGCCGTCCCGGTCTCCTGCCGCCAGTTCCGGGACGAGGTGCAGGGGCTCGCGCGAGGGTTCGTCGCGGCCGGGATCGGACCCGGCGACCGGGTCGCCTTGATGAGCCGTACCCGTTACGAGTGGACGCTGGTCGACTACGCGCTCTGGTCGATCGGGGCGATCACCGTCCCCGTCTACGAGACCTCCAGCCCGGAGCAGCTCGGATGGATACTGTCCGACTCCGGCGCGGTGGGATGTGTCGTGGAGACCGCCGAGCATGCCGCGATGCTCGCCGGCCTCCGCCCCGACCTGCCGGCGTTGCGGCAGACCTGGCGGATCGACTCCGGTGACCTGATCGAGCTGGCCGCGCACGGCCGCGCCGTCGACGAGGCGGAGGTGGAGTCACGTCGGCGGGCGGTCACCGCCGCGGATGTGGCGACGATCGTCTATACCAGTGGCACCACCGGACGGCCGAAGGGATGCGTGCTGACACACGGCAACATCTCCTGCGACGTCGCCGCCGCGACCGCGGTGCTGTCGCAGCTGCTGCATTCCGGCGCGACGACCGTGCTGTTCCTGCCGCTCGCCCACGCGTTCCCCCGGCTGATCCAGGTCGGCATGGTGCACAACCGGGCCACCCTGGTGCACGGCACCGAGAGCGCCGGAGTGCTCGATCAACTGCGCCGGTACCGTCCGACGTTCATTCTCGCGGTGCCCCGGGTGTTCGAGAAGATGTACACCCGGGCCCGACAGGCGGCCGACGACACCCACCGCGGGTGGTTGTTCGGCGCGGCGGAGATCGTCGCCGTCCGGTACAGCCGCGCGGTGCAGACCCGGCGCGGCGGCCCGGGACCGCTGCTGCGGCTGGCCCGCCTCGGGTTCGACGTCCTGGTGTACCGCAGGCTGCGCGCCACCCTCGGCGGGCGCTGCCGGATGGCGATCGTCGGCGGCGCCCCGCTCGGCGAGCGGCTCGCCCACTTCTTCCGGGGCGCCGGCGTGGCCGTGCTGGAGGGGTACGGGTTGACCGAGACGTCGCCCGCGCTGACGGTGAACCTTCCGTCGGCGACCCGGATCGGCACGGTGGGACGCCCGCTGCCCGGCGTGGAGATCCGGATTGCCGACGACGGTGAGGTGCTCGCCCGCGGCGAGGTGGTGTTCCACGGCTACTGGAACAACCGCGACGCGACCCGCGACACCTTCACCGACGGCTGGCTCCGTACCGGGGACCTCGGCAGCGTCGACGACGACGGCTACCTGAGCATCACCGGACGCAAGAAGGAGATCATCGTCACCGCCACCGGGAAGAACCTCGCGCCCGAACCCGTGGAGGAGCGGGTCCGGGACCACCCTCTGGTCAGCCAGTGCATGCTCGTCGGCAACGGCCGTCCCTATGTCGCCGCGCTCGTCACCATCGACCCGCAGGCATGGCTGCGGTGGCGGGGCGCGCACGGTCGACCCGACGGTTCCGTGGCCGAGCTGCGGGACGACCCGAATCTCCGGCGCGAGATCCAGGTCGCGGTCGACCGGGCCAACGAGACGGTGTCGAGGGCGGAACGGGTGAAGAGCTTCCGTATCCTGCCCCGGGAGTTCACCGAACCCGACGGCGAACTGACCCCCACCCTCAAGATCAAACGCGACGTGGTGGAGGGCCACCACGCGGCAGAGATCGAGGCGCTGTACCGCGGCCACTGACCCGTTGAACCTTCCGCGTCGGGTTCCAGGTCGGATTTCAACCTTCCGCGTCGGGTTCCAGGTCGGAAGGGCTGCTCCGCGACATCTCGGTGAACGCGGCATGCAGCGCGGCCACGAACGGGCCCGCGGTGTGGGCCAGCGTCTCGTCCAGCAGGATTCCCACGTTCGTGGTGTCACCCCAGCGCAGCACGCCGACGCCGATCGGCACGCCGTCGGCTAGTGCGACGACCGGCGTGACGGCGCGGACGGGTGCACCGGCCAGCCGGTGCGGATGCGGCGAGCGCTGGCTCAGGTAGGAGACGATCACGTTGAGGAAGCGGTGGTTGTAGACCCGGCGGGCCAGAGCGCCGTGGATCGGTGCCGGCAGCACACCCATTGCCCTCATCACGAGGATGGCGGCGAGTGGTTGCCCGCTGGTCACGCTGCTCCGCAACCGATCACGTACCTCGGCCAGACGCCGGAGCGGCGGCAGCGGCTCGACCGGCAGGTCGAGGGCGATCGCCCCGGTCCAGTTTCCGTGGGTCCGCGAGCGGTCCCGGGGGTCCAGGGAGACCGCGAACATGGCGCGCAGGCCGCTGGTGGCCGCGGGTGGGAGATAGATGTTCCCGAGCGCCTCGGCCACCAGCGCGCACATCAGCTCGCTGATGTGCGCGCCGCTGCGTCGCGCCACCCGACGCAGTTCGTCACTGGGCAGCGTGGTCGAGACGAAGACCCGACCCGGGGTGCGGAGCGGGCGGTTGACGGGGGTGCGGGGGGCCCGCCCGGCCACCGCCAGCCGGGCGAGTCCGCGCATCGTGCCGAGGGTGCGCCGGGTGCCGCTCCTGGCCGCCTCGGCAAGTGCCTTCCCACGGGGCCGGACGGCGGGTCGGCGCGCCGGCCCGGGAGGTTTGCCATGGCCGTTCGGTTCGGGGGGCGGATCGAACAGGCGCTGTACGGTACCGATCACGGACAGGCCGTCGCCGAGGCTGTGGTGCACCTTCACCGCGAGCCGGGTACGGCCGCCGGCCAGGCCGGTGACCAGCAGCACCTGCCACAACGGTCGGTGCATCGGCAGTGGCTGCGACCAGAAGAGGTCGATCGCCGAGTCGGCGGCGCTCTCCGCGGAGCCGGACGGCAGGTGATGCTCGTCGACGTGGTCCGCGGGATCGACCCAGGGGTCGACGACCCAGCCGGGCCGCCGCCACCGGCCGCGCCCGGACAGCCGGCGACGAAGTGTGGTGATCGCGGGCAACCTCCGGGCCAGCAGGTCGACGATCTCGTCGCGTTCGACGGGACGACCGTCCGGCAACGGGCCGAGTTCGAGCACCGCGCCGATCTGCTGGGCGACCGTCGGGGACTGGACGTGCAGGAAGAAGGCGTCCTGGGCGCGTAGCGGCCAGCTCGGGGCACGCCGGGGTCGGCGCCGCCGTGGGTCCGTGGCGCCTGGGCGGCTTTCGGGGTGGGCGCCGGTGGCGGGTGCCGTCAGCACCGCCGGCACCGACGCCGGCACGCTGGACACCGTCGCCGGCGCGCTGGACACCGACGCCGGCACGCTGGACACCGACGCCGGCACGCTGGGCATCGACGCCGGCACGGCCGAGATCGGCTTGGGCAGGGCGGGCACCGACGTCGGGCTGGGCGCGGGCGGGGCCGGGACCGGCGGCGGAGCCGGGGTCGAGGCGGCCAGGGCGAGCAGGCCGAACTCGGCCAGGCACGCATCGCCGTCGTTCAGGTAGGGGCGCGGGGAGGCTCCGCGCGCCGCCGCCAGCCGTACCCGGCGCAGCAGGTCAGGCAGGTCATGGGAGGTATCGGTCAGCCCGCAGGCCGTCATCAGGGCGGCGTTCGCGGCACCGTGCGCGGCGATCGGGCGGTACATCAGCATCGGGGTACCGGTCGCCCACGCCTCCAGCGCGGTGGCGCCGCCGGCGTTGGTCACCAACAGGTCAGCGGCGCGTAGCAGGGCGGGCATGTCGTCGACCCAACCGAGCACCCTGAGCCGGTCCGCCGGTGTCCCCAGCCGGGTGAGCCGGTCGGCGAGCTGCCGGTTGTGCCCGCAGACCACGACCACCTGCACCGGGCCGGCGAGCGTGGCCAGCCCCCGGACCGCCTCCTCGACCGCCCCGAATCCGAACGAACCGCAGGCGACCACGACGACGTACCGGGAGGTGTCCAGCCCGAACAGCTCCCGGGCGGCGGCCCGGTCACCGGGGTGGAAGCGTTTGAGCACCGGCGGCGGGCAGACGGCGATCGGTGCCCCGGGTGCGGCGGCGTCCGCCAGCGGTACGGCCTGCGGGTGCACCACCAGGTTCAGGTCGAGTTGCGGATAGACCCAGAACGGGTGCGGGGCGAAATCCGACACCCAGGCCCCGATCGGCACCCCGAGCCCGCGGTGCCGACGCAGCCAGGCCAGACCGGCGCTGCCCAGCGGGTACGTGGAGATGACGAGGTCGGGGTCGAACGCCTCGATCCGGGGGCCGAGCCGACGCCCCGCCCAGGCTCCGGTGAACGCCTTCGACGCCCGGGCCAGCCAGGGGTACCGCCACAGGGAGCGGAAGAAGAACTCGTACAGCCAGGGGGTCAGCTCGACGTTGGTGACGTAGACGCGGCGGAAGGCCGCACCCACGCCGGGCCCCATCACGTCAAGGGTGTCCAGCCACCGCACCGTGCTGCCCGGCCACAACTCCAGGATCCGCTCCTGCAGCGCCCGGCCGGTCGCGTCGTGCCCACCGCCGATGTCGGCCGAGACCACCAGCACCCGACGCGGGGTCGCCGCCGTGACGGGTGGGTGCGGGGGCGGGTCCGGCGGTTCACGGCTGACCACACGACGGAGCGCGCTGCCACCTCCATCAGTCATGCCGTCTCCTCGTCGAGCGGCCCTTGGCCGACCGGGCCCGGTTCGGGTCAGCGGCGCGGATCGCCCGGCGCGCGCCGGGGTCTCCGTCGTCCATGTTCAGATTGTCACGGCGGGGCCGGATGGGTCTGCCAGACCGGGTTGAGCGAGAAAACCAGGCTCGGCGCCTGCCAGGCGGCACCGGCGGCGCGCAGCGCCCGGTACCCGCCGTCCCCACCCGGGCCGGGTGGGGTGCCGTGGAGAAACGCGACAAGGAGCCGCTGGGTCCTCGCCCTGCCGTAGTCCATGGCGTGCCGTTCGGGAACGATGACGACCGGGATCCGCGGCTCGGGGCCCGGCGGGTTCGTGAGGGCGTCGAGCAGGGGCAGGAACGCGATCATCCGTACGCCGGCCACCGGGTCGAGCATCCGGTTGCGGTACCGGGGCGCCTCGTCCAGCAGTGACCGGGCGAAGGGGGTGTCGCTGCCGAGGTCCGAGCCGCCGGTCCTGGTGACCACCGCGAAGATGATCCGCAGCTGCCAGCCGGTCGCGATGCCCCACCCGGTGCGCGCCCCCGCCGCCGGATAGTAGACGCGGGCGGGTTGCGGAAGCGGGCTCAGCAGGGCGACGGCGTCGACGTCGGGATGCGGGTCGTCGTCCAGGTAGGCGCGTACCACCAGGGTTCCCTGGCTGTGTGCGAGCAGCGCCACCGGCCGTCCGGTCCGCCGACGTACCTCGATCACCTGGGCGGCGAGGAGTCGCGCGCTGCGGGTGAGCGCCTGGTGCGTGTCGGCGGGTGAATAGGGCAGTGGCCGACCCTCCCGGTCGAGCCCCGCGTAGGAGAACCGGTGCAGCGGCAGCGACGGCCGGCCCGCCGGGTCGGGGAGGTGGCCGGTCGTGCCGTCGTACCGGGAGTCGTAGCCGCCGACGTAGAGCAGCGCCTGTTCCGGCGCGAGGTCGCCGTCCCGCTGCACCAGCGCCGGCGGGGGACGCGCCGCGGCACCCGAGCCGGACCGGGCCAGCAGCCCGCTGCCGGCGAGGGCGAGCAGCAGTACCACGACGACCGCCGGTACCGTCGGCACCCGCGGCAGCCGCGATCGGCCCAGTACCGCGCTGGCGACGAGCGCCCGCCACAGCGGTGCGTTGACCGCGCCGGCCGCGGCGGCCAACGGCACGGCCGCCCAGCCGGGGCCGAGGCCGACGACCATGGCCCCCACGGTGAGCGCACCGAAGGTGGCCGCAGCCCAGAGCACCGCCCCCGGGGGCGGTAGCCCCCGCCACCACGCTCCGGTCATCGGTCCCCGCTGCAGCACCATGGCCAGGACGAACAGCGCGAGCACCGTGCCGACCGAGAACCAGGACAGCGCGGTGGCGCCGGCCGCCACGGCGATCGCCGTCCACGGCGCGAGCGCGACCGCGGTCGCCGCGGTGACGGCCAGACCGGTACGCGCCAGCCGGCGTACGGGTGGACGGGGCCGCTGCGGGGGCCACGCGACGACCACGAGCGCGACCGTGAACAGCGTCCGGACCACGATCGCGGCGAGCAGCGCGAGGGTGAAGGAGAGCCAGGAGTCGTGGTAGACGAAGACCCAGCGCAGATCGTGGAAGACCCCGAACGGGTTGGCCGCGCCGGCCTGCGGGGCCATCCCGAGCGCGGACCGGTTCGCGGTCCAGCCGAGCACCGCCGCCTCGATCGCGGCGGGGCCGGCCGTCAGAGCGAGCAGCAGCGGCACCCGCCCCCGCGGCCCGCGCCGTCCGACGCCGCTCGCCTCGGCCACCCGCTCACGTCCGTTCCGCCACGCTTCTGCCCCGCCCACGCCTCGCCGGCGAGCCGGCTACCCGCGACCGGGGCGGGTAAACCGGTGCGACCGGTGCCGCTCCGGCGAAGGTTTGTCGGCGGTCCGCCGGGGAACGCCTCCGGCGGTCCGCCCCGGCGCCGGGTGGGCCCGACCACTCGCCGGCCTGTCGGCCGGCCCGGACCGTGGCGCGGATGCCGGAGCGGACACCGCGGAGCATGGCCGGACACCGGACCATGGCGCGGACACCTGGCCGAGGAGCTGCGATGCCCGGACCTACCCGTCGGTGAACCAGGACACACAGCTGGCGCTCGGCACGGCGCTCGCGGTGGCCGCCGCCGCCGCGTTCGGCACGTCGTCGGTCCTCCAGTACCGGGCGAACCAGGGTGTACCGCAGGAGCGGGTGGCTCAACCGAAGCTGCTGTGGCGGCTGTGGCACCGGCGCAACTGGCGGTGGTCGATTCCACTGGCGGTGGTGGCCTTCGTGCTCCAGGCAGCGGCACTCGCTCTCGTACCGCTGATCCTGGTGCAGTCGGTCCTGGTGACCGGCCTGCTCTGGTACGTCCTCCTGCTCGCCGCCCTGGAGCACCACCGCCCGGACGGACCCATCCTGCTGGAGTCGTTCCTCTGTCTCGCCGGCCTCTCCGCGTTTCTGCTGATCGCCGCGCCCACCGGGAGCCGCAGCCCGGGGCTGGACGCGATGGGCGACGGTGTCTGGTTAGCCGTCGGACTCGTCGGCATCGTCGCCGGCTGCCTGCTGCTCGCCGCCCGGCTGGGCCGCCGGTTCCGGCCACTCCCGCTGGCGGTCGCCGCCGGCACCTGCTACGGCGTCACCGCCGGCCTGATCAGCAGCCTGGCGCACGCCTTCGGCGACGGGCCCGTCGCCGTGCTGGGGCACTGGCAGACGTACGGCATCGTGGTGCTCGGCCCGATCGGCGTCCTGCTGAGCCAGAACGCGTACCAGGCCGGGCCGCTCGGCGCGCCGGCGCTGGCGACGTTCACCGTCACCGATCCCGTGGTCTCCATGGCGGTCGGACTGCTCTGGCTGGACGAGCGGATCCGGACCGACGCGTGGAGCCTGTTCGGCGAACTCGCCGCGCTCGGCGGACTCATCGTCGGCGTGTTCCTGCTCGCCCGACGTGCCCCGACGGCGAACGATCGCGCTGCCCGGGGGTCGCCGAAGGCGGCCGACGCCCCGGGTTCGCCGAAGGCCACGGAGGCTCCGGGGTCGCCGAAGCCCGCCGACGCCGGGCCGGGGAAGAATCCCGGCGCACCGGGCGGAGACGCCACCGGCGACTAGGTCCGGGCGTGCCGTTTCCGGACGTCGGGGCTCACCCGACCGCCGCCGCCGTCGCCGCACCCCGGCCGGTCCGGCCCAGACGCGACTCGATGGCCTCGATGACCCGGGGCCGCAGCTCCACCGCCCGGATGACGGCGTCCACGGAGCCGACCTCGACCGCGCGCCGAATGTCGTGCACGCGGTCGAACTCCGCCGCAACCTCGCCGAGCTTCTCGGCCCGCACCGAGGCGCGGAACTCGTCGAGTTCGGCGGTCAACGCGGCGCGGTCGGCGCCGGAGGCGGCCGCGACCCGGGACTCCAGGTCCCGCACCCGCGGGTCGGCCGCGGTGCGGGCGTCGACGTCGCCGGTGAACACCACGGCAGCGGCCGGAGCGCCGCCGAGCACCGAGGCGAACGAGCCTTCCAGGGCCAGCACGGTCATGTTGGGGTTCAGCGCCTTCGAGAACACCACGAAGGCGCCACCGTGATACCGCGAGATCACGCAGAACACGATGGGTCCGCGGAAGTTGACGATGGCACGGCCGATCTCGGCGCCGTACTCCAGTTGCAGCTTCCGCATCGACTCGGGCGATCCGTCGAAGCCCGACAGGTTGGCCAGTACCACCAGCGGCCGGTTACCGCTGGCCGCGTTGATCGCCCGCGCGGCCTTCTTCGACGACGCCGGGAAGAGCGTGCCGGCGGTGTAGGCGTCCGGACCGTCGGTGGGCGGGAAGCCGCGCCGTGCGACCGTCCGGGACTCGATGCCGAGCAGGCACACGGGGATGCCGCCGAGATGCACGTCCTGCACCACCGAGGTCTCCGCGTCGGCCATACCCGCCCAGCGTTCCAGCACCGGGTGGTCCTGGTCGGCCAGCGCCCGCATCACGCTCCGGATGTCGAACGGCTTCTTGCGATCCGGATTGATCGTCGCGGAGAAGATCTCGCCCACCGTGCTGAAGTCGCTGCCCGGGATGGCGTGCGGGAAGTCGGAGATGTCCCGGTCGATGGGGTCGGTGGTGATGCCGCGTCGCGGTGCCTCCTCGCCCGGTGCGACGTACGTGTGCGCATAGTGCGACATCAGCACGTCCCGCGCGGCGGTCAGGTTCGGAGCCCAGTACTGCGCCTGCCCGTTCGGGCCCATCACCCGGTCGTAGCCGCCGATGCCGAAGTTGTCCTCGGCGGAGACGCCGCCGGAGAAGTCGAGCGCCTGCTTGCCGGTGAGCACCATCGCCGAGTCGGGCGTCATCACCAGGATGCCCTTGGTGTGCATGAGCATCGTCGCCTCGGCGTTCCAGTACGGCTGCGCACCGACGTTGATGCCCGTGACCACGATGTTGATCTCGCCGCCGTGCTGGGTGAACTCGACGATCCGCTTGAGCGCGGCGGCCACCCAGTCCATGTTCTCGGTCCCCGACGTCATCGAGATCCGGGCGCCGGAGGAGAGCGTGTACCACTCCACCGGCACCCGCATCCGCTCGGCCAGGTCCAACGCGGCGATCACCCGGCGGCATTCGGGCTCCGAGAGCGCACCCAGTGACTTGGTGGGGTCGCCGAGCAGTACGACCCGGGTGACGCCCTGCGGGTGCCGGGCGGTCGGTGTGCTGACCACTCCGGCGACGATCGCGGCGGTGTTGCGGCCCTTCGGCCGGTCGACCGGCACGAGCGCGTGGTCGCCGTCGAGGTCGTACTCGACGAAGTCGCCGAGCAGGCCGGTGAGCTCGTACGGGTACACCGTGTTGCGGCTGCTCGCCCGCAGCACCTTCAGCCGGTAGTCGTCGAGCGGCTCGACCGGGTCGGTCGGCGGCTCGCCGACGGTCAGTTCGGCGCCGCCGGTGGCGTCGAAGGAGATCCGCACGGCGATCTTGGTCAGCTCGCCGCTCCTGCGGTCGCGCTGCCGCGCGATGAACAGAATCTCCTCCAGCCCGGCTCCCGCGGTCGTCGGGCGCACCCGCCCGGCGATCATCTCCATTTCCGCCCGGGTCAGTTCGCTCGGCGGCCAGACGTAAATCACGATCCGGTTGGTGTTGAAGCGCGTCTTCGACGGCCGCCGCGACTGGGCGCGGCGGATCGAGTCCAGGCAGGCGGCGACGGTGCCCTCGGTCGTCGGCAGCGAGACCAGCCGGCCGTCCTGCTCGCGCAACTCGGTCAGGTCGCGCACCTGCGCGAACGCCACGAGGCGCTGGTCGGACGGGTTCTCCCGGGCCACGCACCGGAAGAGGTAGACCTCCTCGTCCAACGACGGCAGCCGGGTCAGGTCGAACCTGTGCAGCCGCTCCAACTGCATCCGCTGCGCGATGTACGGGTGCAGGCCGCGGATCAGCCGCTCCTCGGCCATCCCGCTGCCCGTCGGGCGGAACGTGAAGTGGTGGTGCATCACCGCTCCGTGCCGGCCCGCGACGGTGGTGGTGAGCCGGCGGACCTGGGGCGGCAGCGGGTTCGCGGCGATGACCTCCAGCAGTCCGGCCGCCATCGCGTCGAAGTCCTCCGGCTGGTTCTCCCAGCCGAGGTAGAGGTCGGCGTCGACGGAGTCCTCGTCGCTGGCCATCTCGGCGAGCCCGCGCAGTGCCCCGTCCAGCGCGTCGAAGCGGACCGCGGCGGAGACCAGACTCGAGTCCGCCCGTTGGGCGACCACGAAGGTGCAGCCCGCGACCTGCCGGGTGGCGACGCCGGTGAGCCCCTTGTTGCCGTAGTACCGCCGGGTCAGCACCTCCAGCATGACCGCGTCGTCGGGGTGGTCGCGGAGGAGTCGCTGGCCGAGCAGCCGGACCAGGGGCTCGGTGCTGCGCACCATCTCGGCGATCCGCTCGGCGCGGTCCGGCGAGTCGGGCCGCGCGTCGAGGTGACGCAGGTGTTTGCGGACCCGGGCGTACACCAGAGCACGGTTGCGCCGGAGCAGCGGCTGGGCGAACCAGGCGAACACCACGCCGCGGGCGAGGTCGGCGACGGCCGGGAAGCGGACCTGGGTGGCGGCCACCAGCCGTTCCAGCGCCAGACCGGCCGGCTCGCGCAGGGTTTCGTCCGGCGGAGGCTCCCGCAGCCACGCCCGGAGCAGTGCCGCGACGACCGTGGCGTCGGCGGCAGCGCGTTGCTGGGCGAGGAAGATCCGGAACACGGCCGCTTCGAGTGCGGGGGAGCGCTCCAGATCGGTGACGCCGTAGTGTCCGAGCGCCCGGGCGAGCTTGGCCTGGAAGCCGGTCGGCAGTCCGGCCCGCTCGACGTCGAGGCTCTGCAGATAGGTGTGGAAGTACTCGCGGGCGCTGTGCACATGGGCCTCGCCGCCGCCGTCCTCGCCGGTGGGCCGGTTGCGGCTCAGCTCGGCGAGGTTGGCGAAGACGTCGACGAGGTCGAGTTCCTCGGCCAGCGGCCGGTGGCCCTCCGCGATCGTCGCCTGCCGCGTGACGAGGTAGTCGTCGAGTACCCGGCGGTCGTCGTGCGGGTCGACGTCGAAGCCGAGCAGCAGGCCGCGCAGGTCCTCCTGGCCGCGTCGGGTACGTCGCCGGACCGGGATCTCCGCTGGCGCGGCCGGCAGATCCAGCTCGACGGTGGTGGCGGCCGGGGTGTCGACGGCCCCGTCACCGAGCGGTTCCAGCCGCAGCAGCGGTGCGCCGGCCTGCACCTGGCTGCCGACCGAGACGGCGCATTCCTTCAGCCGTGCCTTGAACGGCGCTCGCAGCACCGTCTCCATCTTCATCGCTTCCAGCACCAGCACCGGCGCGCCCGCCTCGACCTCGGCGCCGAGCGGCAGCGGCGTGGCGACGACCAGCGCGGGCATGGGGGAGCGGAGCACACCGCCCTCGTCCCGGCTGACCCGGTGCGTCACACCGTCCACCTCGACCAGGTGGGTCGGTCCGTGTGTCCCGGTGAGCAGGCGGTACCGGGCGCCGTTGACGACGATCTGTCCGCTGTGCCGGTCGAAGCGATCGAGTTCGACGTCGGCGGTGCGGACCTCGTCGCCCAGCTCGATGCCGACCCGGAACCGGTGCGGGCTGATCCGCGCCACGCGTAGCCGGTAGCCCACCCCGCGCAGCTTGAGGTCCAACGGTCGGCCGCTGGAGTGCTGCACCTGGGGGCGTCCGCCGGAGGCCGTCGCGAGCAGCCGCCGCCGCTCGACGCGTTCCTCCTCCTCGTACGTCTCGATCGCGGCCGCCGCCAGCGCCACGGCGGAGTGTCGGTGCGCGACCAGCCTTCCGGTACTCCGGACCCGGTCGATCCAGCCGGTGTCCGCGCTCGCGTCGATCACCTCGGGCTGGTCGAGCAGGTCGAGCACGAAGCTCTTGTTCGTCGCGCCACCCTCGATGATCACCGTCGTCTCCGCAAGCGCACGCCGCAGCCTGCCCAGCGCCTCGTCGCGGTCCCGGCCGTAGGCGATGATCTTCGCAATCATCGAGTCGAAGTCGGCCGGGATGGTGTCGCCCTCGCTGACGCCGGTGTCCACCCGGATGCCCGGCCCGGCGGGCAGATCCAGCCGCACGATCCGGCCCGGCGACGGCGCGAAGTCACGATCCGGGTCCTCGGCGTTCAGTCGGGCCTCGATGGCGTGCCCGCGCTCCACCGGCGGCGTGCCGTCGAGGCGTCCGCCCAGGGCCACGTGCAGCTGCGCCTTGACCAGGTCGAACCCGGTGGTCGCCTCGGTGATCGGATGCTCGACCTGCAGCCGGGTGTTGACCTCGAGGAAGGCGAACATCCGGTCGCCGGGGTGGTAGAGGAACTCGACGGTTGCCGCGCCCCGGTAACCGACCGCGACGGCCAGCCGCTCGGCCGAGGACTTCAGCTCGGCGGCCTGCGCCGGGCTGAGTACCGGCGACGCCGACTCCTCGACCACCTTCTGGTTGCGCCGCTGCACCGAACAGTCGCGTACGCCGAGCGCCCATGCGGTGCCCTGACCGTCGGCGATCACCTGGACCTCGACATGCCGGGCACCGGTGACCAGGCGCTCCAGGAACACGACCCCGCTGCCGAACGCCCGCGCCGCCTCCTGGCGGGTCCGCTCGAAAGCGTCGGCGAGTTCGGAATCGTTCGTGATCACCCGGATGCCGCGCCCGCCGCCGCCGGCGGTCGCCTTCAGCATCAGCGGGTAGCCGATCTCGGTTGCCGCCGCCAGAGCGGCGTCCAGGGTCTCGACCGCACCGCGACTCCACGGGGCGACCGGCACCCCGACCTCCTCGGCGATCAGCTTGGCGCCGATCTTGTCGCCCAGTTGGCGCATGGCGTCCGGGTTCGGCCCGACGAAGGTGACACCGAGCTTCTCGCACAGCTCCGCGAACGCCGGATCCTCGGCGACGAAGCCCCAACCGACCCATGCGGCGTCGGCGCCCGACCGCAGGAGCGCGCGCTCCAGCGCCGCCATGTCGAGGTACGGACGCTGGGACGCGGGGCCGAGGTAGTGGCCGAAGTCGGCCTCACGTACGAACGTGGCGGTGCGGTCGACGTCGGTGTAGAGGGCGACGGTCTCGATCCGCTTCCCGGTCTCCGCAGCCAACTCTCGGACCGCGTGGATGAGCCGCATCGCGGCCTCACCACGGTTGACGATGGCGATACGGCTGAACACCCGACCGACCCCTCTGGTAGACCCACCACGACGTCGCCGCGGGACGGCTTCCCCCGACAGTGATCACCCTTCTGCCTGGGGCCGGATGGCGCCATGTTGTACGCGCCGAACAGTACGCGGCCCGGTTTGTAGGAACCCGACAAACCCTTTTGGCTGTCCTCGCTCCTGATGCGGCCGGCCGGGGCTACCCGGGTGCGGGCGGTGTCACGCCCCGGTCTCGTGGTGCGGGGTGCTGACCGGCTTGGACTCCGGTGACCCGTGCTGGCGTAGGAAGATGCTGAGCACGATCAGTGTGCCGACGGCGAGGAATTCGCTCTGCCAGTTCTGCATCGACTGGAACCAGAATTCGCTGCTGCGGAGGAACTCCCATGCCGAGATCGGCGGCGCTCCGGTTGCCAACGCCTGTTGTTCGTTGTATTCGGCGGTGCCACCGAGCAGGTGCAGAACGAACGAGGCACCGAACAGCAGGAAGAGCGCGATGGCGAGGCTGTTGCGGTACAGCGCCAGCAGCAGGCCACCGGTACGTACCGGCCAGGGGGAGTTGGACTTCGCCCTGGTCGGGTTGTCACCTGGCCGGTCGTGGTCCGGATCGGGCCTGGACTCGGCCGAGCCGCGCTGGACGAGATAGACCGTGAGCAGCACGTACGCACCCATCTGGAGGAACTCCGACTCCCAGTTCTCGAACACCGCCTCGGCGAAGTGTCCCGTACCGAGGTAGTCGAGAAAGCCCTCCGGGCGCACCCCGGCCTGGACCAGTTCGTCGTTGCGGGTCTGCCAGCCGAAGAGGCTCTGCAGCGCGAGGAAGAGCAGGAACGCGGCGAACATCGTCACGGCCAGTCCGTTGTCGCGCAGCCAGCGCCGGGTCCGGGTGGCGGGCTTCGGACCCGAGGCGCGACGCCCTCGGGGCCGCCCTGTGGTGACCGTCTGCTGTCCCATACCGGGATCTCCTCTCCCGGAGGTGCCGTTCCCCGGGTCAGGGAATCCCTCCTGCCAGGGCGTTGCTTCCCTGGGCAGGTTCGCAGAAAACCTGGTCACGGCGTGTCGCGAGCGGAGATCAGTGCTGGTGAATGGGTGGCTGCCGCGGTGGTCGGTCCGGGTGTGGAGACGCCGCTGGCCGGGTCCCCGGGGGTGGGGACCCGGCCAGCGGGTTGGTGTTGGTGTGGTGTGTCAGCTGTTGGTCCAGGCGTCGGCTACCAGGTCGGCGGCCTGGTCCTCCCACTGTGCGTACGCGTCGGGGTACGCCGAGACCTGTACCTTCTGCGCGGCGACGGTCAGCGGCAGGTTCTGCCAGCCGTCGATCTGCTTCAGTCCGGTGAGGAACGCGGTGGTGGAGTACTCCGGATCGGTGATCTGTTCCACCGAGCCCCAGCCCGAGGACGGGCGCTGCTGGAACAGGCCCTGCGAGTCGTGGTCGTTACGGGCACCCAGGTGACCCAGGTTCTCCAGCTTCGACTCCTGCAGGCTGGTACCGACCGCGATCACCGCGGCCCGTTCGTCCAGGCCGGCCTTCTTGGTGGCCTTCACGATCGCCCTGACGTTGTCGGACTGCTCACCCGACAGCGGGATCCTCGACTGCTTGCCCTGCACACCGTGCGGTACCAGCTTGTCCCGCGACGGCTTACGATCCTTGGCACGCTTGTCGCTCTTGCCCTTGCCCTTGTCGCCCTTGTCGTCCTTGTCGGCCAGGACCGACTGCGACACCGGGGAGCCGACATGCTCGGGGGCGGCCTGCGCGGCGACGGCCGGGCCGGCGACGGTACCGCCGACGAAGGCCAGACCAGCCACACCCAGGGCGGTCCTACGGATCAGGGAGGTCTGCGCGATGGCCGGGAGCCATCGGCTGAACATGGTGGTGTTCATGATGGTCTTCCTTCCAATCGGGGATGAACACCCCACCGGGGGGATGGGGTGTCATTGGAGGAGAGAGGGGTACGCCCACACACGGCTCCAGGGGGTGCCGGTACTCGGGCGAACACAGTATGTAACGACTGGTGGCCCGGGATCATTCCCCGGCGCCTGGCCACCAGTGCAGGTCACGGCTGGTGGTACTCGGTCGCACGGGTGGTGTAACGACTGCCGGCCTGCCGACATTCCACCGACCACCCAGTCGATCATCGAACCACCCAGGCTCGGGTGGAATGGTCCAGTACCACACACCAAGGCCCGGATGCCCGCATCACACCAACCGGGCGCCGTGGCCCGACCACGAGGCAACAGCCGGGAGCCGCAGCGCGTACCCGATGTGCCCGGGTGTCCGCAGTGGTGGCCACCGGTCGTCACGGGGGAGTGCCCGCGCGGATCCGGGGGTAGAAGCCCGGACATGGCAGCAGCGGTGGTGAGCTGTGCGGTTGCGCCGATCTGATCTGGGCGCGCCAGGTTACGGCCGCCGGCGGCGGGGGCGCGGAGTGACCTTTCTCGACCGCGAAGGGCGGACGATCACCGATCCGGCCCAGCGGAGCCGGCTGCGTGGCCTTGCCATCCCGCCAGCCTGGCGGGACGTCTGGATCTCGCCCGACCCGCGGGGTCACATCCAGGCCACCGGCATCGACGAGGCCGGGCGCAAGCAGTACCTCTACCACCCGGTATGGCGGGAACGCCGGGACCGCGAGAAGTTCGCGCATGTCGTCGACGTCGCCGGGCATCTCGGCCAGTTACGTAAGCAGATCGATCACGATCTGCGCGAGCGCGGCCTGACCCGGTCACGGGTGCTGGCCACCATCGCCCGCCTGCTGGACCTGGGAATGTTCCGAATAGGCGGCGACCAGTACGCGGCCGGGGAGGTGCCATCGTTCGGCGTCGCCACGCTGCGCCCGGAGCACGTCCGGGCAGCCGCCGGCTGTGTGGTGCTGGAGTTCCCCGCCAAGGGCGGCGTCGCGCAGAGCCGGCGGGTGACCGACCCTGACGTCTGCCAGGTACTGCGAGATCTGAGGCGGCGGCGCCGGGGGCGGGACCGGTTGTTCGGTTACTGGCAACGGCGGCGCTGGTGGGACGTACGCGCCGAGGAGGTCAACGACTATCTCCGCGAGGCGGGCGGAACCGACATGACGGCGAAGGACTTCCGCACCTGGCATGCGACCGTGCTCGCGGCCACCCGGCTGGCCACGGCCGGGCCACGGAACTCGGAAGCGAAACGGCGGCGGGTCGTCGCCGGGGTGATGCGGGAGGTGGCCGATCTTCTCGGCAACACTCCGGCGGTTGCCCGGGCCTCGTACGTCGACCCCCGCCTTCTCGACCTCTACCGGGACGGCCGGCTAGCACCGTTGGCTGGAACCTCCGGCGCAGCGGCCGAGCAGGCCGTTCTCGGCCTGCTCGGCGGCTGATCGCGGCCCACTCGGCGAGTGACCAGAGGTCCGTCGAGCCGTTCGGCACGTCCGGCCAGTCGTTCGGCACGTCCGGCGGGTGAGTCGTTCGGCACGTCCGTCCGGTCGCCGGCAGGGTGCCTGGAGCGCGCCGGCCCCGGTCAGCGGCGGCGCACCTCGCCCATCGTCTCCTGGCTCTGCCCCCGCAGGTCCTCCGCAGACGAGCGCGCCTGCTCCCGCATCTCGCCCGCATGCTGGCCGGCGCGGGAGCGGACCGCTTCGGCGGCCTGCTGGGCCGGTTCCCGAAGGTTCTGCTGCGTCTGCCGGGCCATACCACTGGCCTGCTGCTTGAGCTGGTCGGAATGCTCGGCGATCTCGTCCCGGACCCGGCCGACCATCCGCCGCTCCGCCGGACTGGCCGGCAGCAGCGCGGAGGCGAGTACGCCGAGCCCGAACGCGACAAGGCCCGCCGCGAGCGGATGCCCCTCCGGCAACTGCCGGGTCTGCTGACCCAGCTCCTGCGCCCGATGGCCGGCCGAGGAGATCTGCGCCTGCGACATTTCACGGGCCCGCGACATGCCACCGCGTGCCTGGTGGGCACCTTCCCGCACATGGGACATCGCACCGCCGACGTCCTGCCGGGCGTTCTCGGCGCTGCCCATCACCGTCTCCCGCGCCCGCTGCCAGGCGTGCCGGGCCCGGCCAACCTGGTGCTGAGCCGCGTTGCGCGGGTTCATCCGGTCGCTGAGCGCGTTCAGGTTCTCACCCAGACGGTCCTGGGTACGGTCGGCGTCGGCCCGGATCGAGCCTGGGTCCGTACTCATCCTTGTCCCCCCGATCGATGCTGTGTCCGGTCACGCATGGCGGCAGGCATCCGCCGAATCGACTCGGACGTCTGCGGCAGCGGCCGGAGGCTGCGTGCCTGACGCCTGGCCACCCCGACGAGAGCGGCGGCGATCACCGCCCACACTCCGGCCACGACCAGCGCCGCCCAGCCCTGGTCCATCACGTTCGACAAGCCCCACCACAGGGCGTACGACAGGAACAGCAGCACCATCAGCGCGCCGAGCGCGGCGCCGCCGAACATCCCGGCGACCTTGCCCGCGGTGCGCATCTCCTGCCGCAGTTCCACTTTCGCCAGCTGGATCTCCTGGCGAACCAGGGTCGACGTGTCGCGGGTGACGGCGCCGAGGAGCTCGCCGATCGAGGCGCGGGCGGGGTCCTGCTCGCGGTCCGCGCCGAGCCCACCCGCCGAGACGCTCACCGCCGTACCCCGCTGGTCCGTCCGCCACCGCCACCGGGCCCGCCGCGCTGCCCCGCCTCCGTCTCCGGAATCGGGTGGCCGTGCGGTTGCCCGGTCTGCCCCGGCTGACCACCGATCCCGGAGGGTTGCCCGAGCATGTCTCCCGGCCGGACACCCGGTTCCGTGCGCCCTCCGTCCGGGTGCGGACCGGACGTGCCGCCCTGCAGGGTGTCCCGGGTCCGGGTCAGTCGTCCCGCGATCACGCCCGCGACCGCGGCTCCGGCGAGGAAGATCCCGGGGTTACGGCGGGCGTAGTTGCGCACGTCGTTGAGTACCATCCCGGGTTCGCGCTGGTCGAGCCAGTGCGCCGCCTGCTGGACGCGTTCGGCCGCGTGCCGGACCAGGTCCGTGCCGACGCCCGGGTGGTCGCTGCGCTCAGACATCGCCCGCAACTCGTCGCCGAGGGCCCGCAACCCGGAGGCGGCGCGCTGCTGCTGAGCACCCGCCTGTTCCTTGAGCTGTCCCGACGCCTGCCCCATCAGATTCTGGGCCTGCCGTCCCGCCTCGGCCGCGATGTCCCGTCCCCGGTCGGTCGCGCTGTGTGCCAGACCGCTACCGGCCTGTGTCAATCGCTGTCCGGTCTCCGTGGCGCCCTGCCGGGCAACCTGGGTCTTCGACCGGTGACCGTCACCAGACGGGTCAGTGATCCTGTCCTGTGTCATCTCCGCCCCCAGCTTCGCCCGCGGTGTCGACGGCCGGTTACCCCGCTGACCGGGCGTTATACCGACACGGCGGATCGTCCTGCCCTTTCTCGCCCCGAGGTCGTCCGAGCTCGGGCCCGGTTCGCTGCGCTCAGTGGAATCTGACCCGTTCGTACCGGCTTGGCGGGTTTGGCCGCTCCGTCGGCGGAAGTCCGGGATCTCAGTCCTCGGCGGAGCCGGGCCTGGCTCGGCGTTGATGACCGGGGCGTCGACGGGGTGGCCCGTCGCGGTGACCCGGTCGTACGGCCTACTGGACGCCGGCGGGCGTCGCCCGGTCGGCCTGGACGGGCTCGACAGTGACACCCAGCGCCCCGACGGCACGGGCGGCGCGGACGATACGGTCGTCCTCGGCATGTCGCCATCAGTTGCCGGCCCCGTCCGCGGGCGGCAGCGGCGTTGTCGCGGGTCCGTGCAGCACCGCACCGTCGACGTCGAAACGGGAACCGTGACAGGGACAGTCCCAGGTCTTCTCGGCATCGTTGAACGCGACGACGCAGCCCAGGTGGGTACAGGTCGCCGAGACCGAATGCAGGTCGCCGGAGTCGTCGCGGTACACCGCGCACCGCCGCCCGCCCATCCGGATCACGGCTCCGTCCCCGGGTGCGAGCTGCTCGGGGGAGTCGGCGTAGGTGGCCGGTCGCAGCCGGTCCCGGACGAACCGCCGGGCGACGTTGACCGCGGCCCTGGCCAGCGGTACCGCCTCGACCAGGGGATGCAGGCGACGTGGGTCGTAGAGCCTGCTCCAGGGCGGCGGGGTCGTGCCGTCGATGAGCGCGGTCAGCAGGCGCCCGGCCAGGACTCCGTTGGTCATGCCCCAGGCGTTGAAGCCGGTGGCGACGTAAACGTGCGAGGCACCCGGATGCAGCAGACCGATGTGGGGGACCCGGTCGGTGCTGGTGTTGTCCTGGGCCGCCCAGTGGTACGCCAGCGAGTCGACCGGGAAGTGGTTCCTGGTCCAGGAAACGAGTTTGTCCAGGCGCTCGCCCACCCCGGGAGTGCCCGGTTGGAACGACTCGCCCGTCACGATGAGTAGCCGACGCCGGTTGCCGTACGGGGCGGTACGGATCGAACGGGTGTTCTCCTCCGGCGTGACGTACATGCCGGCCGGATCGTCGCCGGCGTCTATGACGGCGGCGACGACAAGCTCCCGGTGCGGTACCAGCCGGGTGAACAGGCCGGCCCGGTCGAAGATCGGGTAGTGGGTAGCGACCACCACGTCCCTGGCCGTCACCGTGGCACCGCTCTCGGTCTGGAGCCGGCACGGCTCGCCCTCGGTAAGGTCGACGACGCGGGTACGTTCGAAGATCCGTCCGCCCCGGCCGACGAGGTCGGCGGCGAGCGCGAGCAGGTACCGGCGGGGATGGAACTGGGCCTGCTGCTCGACCCGGACGGCGGCACCGATCGGGTAGGGCAGTCCGGACTCGGTGACCAGCGACGCGGGAAGGCCGGCGAGGCGCGCCGCCTGGACCTCGGCCTCGATCTGATCGCGCTTCTCCTTTGGCAGGTACGTGTAGGCGGGGAGCCGCTCCAGGTCACAGTCGATCCCGAGCTCGGCGACTGTCGCGGCGACGTGCTCGATGGCGTCAAGCTGCGATTCGCCGTACCAGCGGGCGGCCTGCTCGTCGAGTTTCGACCGCAGGTGGGCGTAGACGAGACCGTGCTGGGCGGTCAGTTTCGCGGTCGTGTAACCGGTGACTCCGGCGGCGATCCGGTCGGCTTCGAGGAGCGCGACCGACGCTCCGGTCCGAGCCAACTCCCAGGCCGTGCTGAGGCCCGCGATACCGCCGCCGATCACTGCTACGTCGACCTCGACGTCGTCGGCCAGGCCGCCGAACGATGTCGCCGCGGTCGAATCCATCCAGTACGACTCCGCCGAGCCCGATCCACTCGCCATGCCGTCGCTATACCCGCGCCCGCTGGCGGCCACGCCCATGCTGCACGCCGAGCCGCCCATGCTGGCCGCCGCCCATGCTGCACGCGGACCGCCCATGCTGCACGCGGACCGCCCATGCTGCACGCGGACCGCCCATGCTGGACGCGGACCGCCCATGCTGGACGCGGACCGCCCATGCTGCACGCCGAGCCGCCCATGCTGCACGCCGAGCCGGGGCCGGTGTCCCGGCCTGAGCGGCGGGGCGTTCTCGGCGGCGGGCGGGAGAGGTCGGGCTCGGCAAACGCCCGGTACCGGGTGGCGTCCGGCCGGCCGCCGGCCGTCCCTGACCGGCCGCCTTACCCGGCGGCCCGGTCCAGGCCCTTCTCGCGGATCTCCCAGGTGGGGGAGTGGGGGGTCGGGGTTGTACGGCCGGTTCGGGCCCGTGGTATCGACGCTGTCGGCTGCCGGCGCCCGCTCGCCGGCCCGGTCTCGACGCTCACGCCTCGCCGCCGATCAGCGGATTGCGTACCGGCCGGGGTGCGAGTTCCGCCATCCGGTTCCGCAGTGCGGCGGCGTCGAGCGCGGGTCTGCCGCCGGGGTGCCCGACGGTGGCTCCGGCGGCGGCCACCGCGTACCTGGCCGCGTCCGGCGGCGGATCGTCCCGCAGCAGCGCCACGGTGAGCGCGGCGGTCAGCGCGTCGCCCGCACCGGTGGTGTCCACGACCCTCTCCTCGGAGAGCGGCACCAGCAGATGCCCGCTGCCCCAGCGTCGGTCGTCCCAGACGAAGAGGTTTCCCGCCCGCCCGAGGCCGAGCACGACCAGACCCGGGCCGGCCCGGAGGAGTTGCTCGGCGGCGGTGCGGACCCGTTCCGGGTCGTCGGCACGGACGCCGGTCAGCAACTCGGTCTCCCGGTCGTCCGCCCGCAGCACCTCGGCGGCCGCCAGCAGCGGCTGCCGGTGCTCGTCGTCGGCGGGTGCGCCGTCGAGCACGAGCAGCCGCCCGGCCTCCCGGGCGAGCCGTGCCGCCGCCAGCGCCGCCGGTGGTGGCTGCTGGAGCTGCACCAGTACGGCGTCGGCGTCGAAGGCCGACCCGGACTCCGTCACGTCGGCCTCGGTCAGCAGCATGTCGTCGGGGAGGTGTTGCAGGTAGCGCCAGCCTCCCTCGGCGTCCAGCGCCTCCACGATCAGTCCGGTGCACCTGCCGACCCGGCGGCGTACCCGGGACACGTCGATCCCGTCCCGGCGTGCCTGTGCCAACAGCTCCTCGCCGGCCAGGTCGTCGCCGGCCACGGCGAGCAGGACCGGGCGGGCGCCGAGCTGGGCCAGCGCGACCGCCTGGTTGGCGCCCTTGCCGCCGAGCATCTCGCGACGGCGCCGGACGTCGGCGGCGCCACCGACCGGCGGCATCCGGTCGACCACGAGCACGAGGTCGCGGGCAAGCTGTCCGACCACCAGGACCTGCGGGATAGCGTTCACGACCCGCAGCTACCCAGAACCGGCTCGCGCTACGCGAGCCGGGCGAGCCGGCACAGCGCGCGGTGCCCGACCGGGGCGCCGGTTCAGCCGCCGTCGGTCATCATCGTGAGCAGGCCGGTCAGCTCCAGTACCCGGCGAACGTTCGGCTGGCAGTTCACCACGTTCAGTCCGGCGTCCTGTTTGAGCGCGCGGTTGTAGGCGTGCACGAGGGTGGCGATGCCGCTGGAGTCCAGGAAGGTGACGCCGGCAAGGTCGACCGTGAGCCTGTCCGGCTTCTGGTCCAGTACCTCGTCCAGACAGTCTCGGAGGTTGTCCGCGGTGCTCATGTCGACCTCACCGTCGGCGGCCACCCGGATGTCGGTGCCATTGCCCACCACCGTCAGGGACAGGACGGCGGCGGCGGAACCGAGATCGGGAGACAACTCCCACCTTCCGTCTGTCATCGCATCATAATGACACCTGTTGCCGGCCGCGGGGCGGCAGGTCGGCGCCGCGATGTCAGTACGGGAGTGTGACCTTCGTCGATAACTGGCGGTGCCTCTTCGGCGTTTGGCTGCGCAGCAAAGGAATCGTCACAGCACGTTGATGACCAGAGACTCCCGGGCCGCTTCGACGACTTCCCTGGTCACCATGCAGAGTTGGTTGATGTCGAGGACCCGCTTGATCTGGGCGACGAGGCGGGCGGTGAGCCGGAAGTTGCCGCCGGTGATGCGGATGATCGTGGCGAGGGTCTCGGCGGTGGGAAGTCGTCCGAGTCGTGCAGGCCGAGTTCGGGCCAGTGGCGGGCCAGGACGAACGCCTGTTCCTCGGCGGAGAGCACCCGGAAGCGGAACGCCCGCGCCGGCTGGAGCCTCCGGAACTGGCCCGCCAGCGGGCCGGGTGACGGAGGTCACTGACCCAATGGGAAAGTGTGGGGACGTGGGCCCCTCTGCCGGCCGTATGGCAGTGGCTTCCACCCCTTCGCTGGGCCGACCCACTAGAGGGCTTGACCAGGGCCAGTCTTGCCGGACGACCATGCCCGATCACGAGGTGTGGCACACCACGCTTCGCCCGCCACACTGTGACCCCTAACCACCCATCGTTGCCACTCGAACACCGAAGGCTATTGACTCATAGATCTAAGTATGGAAATTTAGCTGTAAGTACGGCGCCGATCACCGGGTGAAACTGTGGAACGTCGGCGCTTATGGGTTCTGCTGTGTGCAGGGCCCGAACTTTGACGATTGCCATGCGGTCCTAAGGGATGTCTCGTAACTCGTTGGGGGTCCATGGTGGATCATGTCGGGGTGCAGGTGATCTCGGCAGCCCGCCCGGAGTGGATCTTCCCGTTCACCGGGTTACAGCCAGCCCAGTTCCGCCGCCTCGTCAGACTGGTCGCCGAGCGCGGCGGGGACACGATCGCCGACGGCCGGCCGGGCCGGCAGTGGTCTCTCGACCTGCCCGACCGGGTGCTGCTGGTCGCCACGTACTGGCGCACGAACCTGACCATGCGGCAGATCGGCCCGCTGTTCGGGGTGTCGCACTCCGCCGCCCACCGAGTCATCGACACTCTCGGCCCCCTGCTCGCCCTGGCACCGGTACGCCGACGCCGGGTCGACCAGATCGCCATCGTCGATGGCACCCTCATCCCGACCCGGGACCACCGCCTGGCCGCCCAGAGCAAGAACTACCGGTACTCCACGAACCTGCAGGTCGCCATCGACGCCCACACCCGCCTCGTCGTGGCCCTCGGCGATCCGCAGCCCGGCAACCGCAACGACACCATCGTCTACCGCACCTCCGGCATCGACCAGAAGCTGGCCGGACGGCCGGTCATGGCCGACGGCGCCTACCGCGGCAATCCTGAGGTGATCATCCCGTACCGCAAGCCCGCCGACGGCAGCGAGCTACCCGACTGGAAGAAGGACCTGAACAAGCAGCACCGCACCGTCCGAGCGCAGGTCGAACACGCCCTGGCCAGGATGAAGTGCTTCAAGATCCTGCGCGACTACCGCCGCGCCGCCCGCACATTGACCGACACCGCTTCCGGGATCGCCCACCTTCACAACATCATCCTGGCGGGGTGACACCAGCACCGTTGCCAGGCAACGCCTTCACCGAGTTACGAGACATCCTTTAGGACGCGCTGGGGTGCCCGTGGCCGCGTGGCGCCAAGTCCTATACGGGAGGCATTGCCTTGACCACAGTTGTTCGCGGGCCTGCGGTCCTTGCCACAGGCATTCTGGCGCTGACCCTGCTGGCCACATCGCCGGTATCGGCCGATCCTGGCGACTTGCCATCCAAAAGCTTGACGACAAGGGCTAACGCAGCGCTATCGACGCCGGCCGAGATAGCCCTCATGAAGAATCAAGCTGCAATCGACCAGGTCGCTAATAGGATCAAGGCCGATGAGAAGCAAAGCAAAGCCTCTACGTTCGCAGGCTTGTCCGGTGTGGTCGTTGACGCCAAAGCCAACACGCTGCACCTTTATTGGCATGGTCCGCTCTCGGCCTCGGCCAGTCGCGAGGTGGCAGCTGCCCGCAATACTGGCATGGCCGTGACTATCCACCCGGCGCCCTTCACGCTGTCCCAGTTGAAAGCGGAACGCGATCACATTGCCGACGTATACATGTCGGACAAGGCGCTGTCGATGTACGGCTTTGAGGTAGTGTCAGTCGGCCCGAAACCGGACGGATCCGGCCTTGAGGTCGGCGTATCCACGTCCTCTTCCACCACCCTGGGTCCGCAGCCGCTTCCGCAGATAAGTAGTACCGTCGCGGTGCAGGTGACTCGAATGGCAAAGCCTCAAGCCGCATGGCGTATTCTCGACACTCAACCCTACTGGGGCGGTACGTACATGGAACGCTGGAGCGTCAACAATGGGCAGCCCGTCGCAGCTCAAGCTGCCTGCACCATGGGCTTTTCAGTCACAGCCGGCGGAAGCCGGGCCGGCATGCTGACCGCGAACCACTGTGGCCGAGGATCCTGGTTTATGGTAGGGAGCGGGACGCCGACACTGAGGTGATCTCAGCAACGCATAAGGTTTGATTGGTGCGACACGGGCGAAGGCGGCGAGTCGGGCGGCAGTGGAAACAGGCGTGGAGCCATCGATAGACACGTCCTTGCGACAGAAACACGTCTTCGAGAGGGCTCCACGTGATTGCCTATCGTGCCATGGTCGACGTCCCGAGGGAACTCGTGCAGCACCTCGCGCGTCTGCTCTACGCACAGCGCCGGGCCTGCGGCACCCGCCGTGGCACGCGGGCGTTGACCTGCTTCTACCAGGCCCTGATGGTGCTCGTCTGGTTCCGCAAGGCCGAGGACATGACCCTGCTCGCCGCCGGCTTCGGCATCTCCAGAGCGACCGCCTACCGCTACCGCGACGAGGGCATCACGGTCCTCGCCGCCCAGGCCAGCGACCTGCACACCGCTCTGCGTCGGGCCGCGGCCGACGGCTGGTCCCACGTGATCCTCGACGGCAAGCTGTTCGACTGCGACCGGCTCACCGAGACGACCCTGTCGGTCAAGGGCGAGGTGATCGACGCCTGGTTCTCCGGAAAGCACCGCGACTTCGGCGCGAACGTCCAAGCGATCATTCGACCCGACGGGCTGCCGATCTGGACATCGGCGGCGCTGCCCGGGCACCTGCACGACAGCAGTTGCGCCCGTAATCTCGGGATCACCGCTGCACTGAACTGGTCCGCCGCCGAACTCGATTTGCCGACCCTGGCCGACGCCGGTTACGAAGGCGCAGGTCACGGCATCAAGACACCAGTCAAGCAACCCGCTGACGGACACCGGCTTGCGCCCGACAACCGCGCCTACAACCGACTGCTACGCGGTCTACGTTGGCAAGGAGAACGCGGCTTCGCGATCCTGATCGGACGATGGAAGACGCTACGCCACACGACCGTCAGCCCACGCCGAATCGGCGACATCGTTGCCGCCGCCGTGCACCTGACCCACTTCGAGTACAGATACCTACCGGAAAGTCGCTGAGATCACCTCACTATACGGCAGCAGCCTCGGCGCCCACATCGACAACGCACACGATGCCCAGGTGATCGGCGTTCCCTCGTCGCAGGGTGGAATCTACGATGGCGAGTCCGTCGTCACCGGTGACACCAACACCGGCAAGCCGGTTGCTTCCGCCGCAGCCACTAACGTCGGTAACACGCTGTGTACCTCCGGATCGTTTTCAGGAACCCAGTGTGGCGGCGTCGCCGTCGCCGTCGACCAAACAATCAACATGGGAGGTTACGGGCAGGTCACCGATATGGTCCGTGCCGAAAAGAGCAACGGGTTTACGATGGTGGGCAACGGTGACAGCGGCGGTCCTGTCTTCTTCAACACGGGCGAGGACAATTCCTGGGCCATCGCCCGCGGCACGGTTAGCGCCATACCAGGCGATTCGGATGATTGGGGTGCCTGTCACGGCGTTCCTGCAGGCCCCGACGACGACGAGAATGCTCGCCACTGCTCCTGGCGCTTCTGGTACCCGGACATCACGGTCCAACTTGCCGGTGTCAACGCTACAATCCGGACCCTCTGACTCGGTCAGCTAGCCCAACGATCCACGGTGCGGGCCCGGCCCTGCTATGGGGTCGGGCCAACGCGTGTCGGCAACGGCCTAAGGGGCACACCGATCGGCGGCACGGCCGCAGCGCCTTGCCGGACCACGATCGTGCCCTCGCCATACCGTTCGGCGAGAGCCCGCTGCTCATCAGAACTACTGTTAGCAGTCATGACCTCGACACCCGACCCGTCGGGGATAGGCCCAGCTCCGTTGATCGTGATGCCTCGGTTTCGCCAATACGCCGCATCGGCCATGACCCGGTCGGCAGTCTGTTCCATCTGCCGTAGTGAAAAGCGGGCATCGGCAACAGTAATTGGAACATCAACATCGATCTGCGCGACAGCGGCGTCCAAGCCCGGGTCAGGGCGACGATAGACGATCAACCTGCCCTGCTCAACATCCACAGTCAGGCCAGCGTATGACTCAGCAAACGACGACTGCAACATGCGCTTTACGGAATCGGCTGCAGCCGACAAGGCCACCTCACCAACGCGCCCCCCAGGAGCAGGCGCTCCTGTCCTCTGAGAACCATCGTCAGACGCACACCCAGTGCTCAGGAGCAACACGGTCAGGAACGCTACAGCGGCTCGCGCTCTGGCCTTCATCGGGGCTGCACCTCCTCAACCAACCCGAGATCCATACGGATGGGACGAGGCATTCACGCGAATGGTTCCCCGGCCGAGCCGCGACCGCCGGATTGCCGCACCATGCCAGCTCAACCTCACGGTGTTGGCCGTCGCCGCGCCAGCTTCGCACAGCATCTTGCGGCGGCTCATCGCGCACCGGCCACCGTGGCGTCGGCATCGGCGAGGTAGCGATGCAGGGATGTCTTCGGGATGCCGGTCTTGGTGGCGATGGCGCCGAGGCTGGCGCCTTGGGCTTTGAGTAGCCGGGCGTATTCGATTTTGTCGGCGGGGTGGGCGACGGGGCGTCCGACGTGTCGGCCCTTGGCCTCGGCGACGGCGCGGGCGTTGGCGGCGCGTTCGGCGGTGAAGGTGCGTTCCATTTCGGCGAACAGCGCGAGCAGCAGGAAGGCGATGTGACCCATGCCCTCGTCGGCGGTGTTGATCGGTAGCGGGTCGGCCAGCGACCGCACACCGATGCGCTTCTCGGCTAGGTCGTGCACGAGGTTGAGCACTTCGCGCAGGTTGCGGCCGAGTCGGTCGAGGGTGTGCACGACGATCGTGTCGCCGGACCGAGCGTAGCGCAGCAGGGCGGCCAAGCCCTCACGGTCGACGGTGGCGCCGGTCTTCTTGTCGGTGAAGATCCGCTCGTCTGGGATGCCGGCTGCGGCCAGGGCGTTGAGTTGGCGTTCGAGGCTCTGCTTGGTGGTGGAGACGCGGGCGTAGCCCAGGTCGAGTCCGGCCAGCGGGTGCGGCGTGGCGATAGTCACTCCCGGAGCGTACCGAAAGTCGTTGCTGTACTGTCCTATCGGAACACAAGTTCTGGAACGGATTGTGGAACGGCCGATGGCCCGGTTTACGGTCCGCGACGGGGCCGGTCGGCCATTGTTCCACTTCCTAGGATGTGGAACGCTCCGCGTGTCCCATCGATATATTGACTGATGTGGACATAGCCTACGGCCGTGCGCGGCTCGCCCCTCCCGCCGGCGCCCCGTGGTCTCGCTGAGCTGTCCGAGACCGCTCGGGCGCAGGCGTTGCACCGGTGGCGGGTGCTGCGCCCGCATCTGGAGGACGGGGTGCCGCTGCCCCGCGCGGCCGGCGAGGCTGGGGTGGCGCTGCGGACCGCGCAGCGGTGGCTGACCCGCTACCGGACCGATGGGTTGGCTGGGCTCACCCGGCAGGCGCGTGCCGACCGGGGCACGCGGCGGCTGCCCGACGAGCTGCGGCTGCTGATCGAGGGCTTGGCGCTGCGCCCGCCTGGGCCGTCTGCTGCGCATGTGCACCGGGTCGTCGTCGACGTCGCCAAGAACCAGGGCTGGCCGGTGCCGTCGTACGCCACCGTGTACGCGATCATCCGGGGCATCGACCCGGCGATGCGGACCCTGGCCATCGACGGCGAGAAGCGGTACCGGGAGGTATTCGACTTGATCCACCGCCGCGAGGCGGCCCGGCCGAACGAGATCTGGCAGGCCGACCACACCCAGCTCGACCTGTGGGTGATCGCCCCGTCGGGCAAGCCGGCCCGGCCGTGGCTGACCGTCATCGAGGACGACCACTCGCGGGTCATCGCCGGGTACGCGGTCAACCTCGGCGCCCCGTCGGCGATCCAGACCGCCCTCGGCCTGCGGCAGGCGATCTGGCGCAAGAGCGAACCGGGCTGGCACGTCTGCGGCATCCCGGCCACCTTCTACACCGACCACGGCTCGGACTTCACCTCCCAGCACATGGAGCAGGTCGCCGCCGACCTGAAGATCCGCCTGGTGTTCTCCCAGCCGGGCAAGCCCCGCGGCCGCGGGAAGATCGAGCGATTCTTTTCCACGATCAACCAGATGTGCCTGCCCACCCTGCCCGGCTACGCCCCACGCGGCACCAAGGACCGGGCCGGGCAGGCGAAGCTCAGCCTCGCCGAACTCGACACGGCGATCGGCCGGTTCATCGTCGCCGAGTACAACCAGCAGCCGCACAGCGAGACCGGCCAGCCACCACAGGCCCGCTGGGACGCCGCCGGGTTCCTACCACACCTGCCCGCCAGCCTGGAACAGCTCGACCTCCTGCTGCTCACCATCGCCAAACCGCGCAAGGTCCACCCCGACGGCATCCACCTGTTCGGCCTGCGCTACCTCGACACCACCGTGCTCGGCGAATACGTCGGCGAGCCGGTCACCATCCGCTACGACCCACGCGACGTCGCCGACATCCGCGTGTTCCACGACGACCGGTTCCTGTGCCGGGCCATCTGCCCCGAGCTGGCCGCGCAGACCATCGGCATCAAGGACATCACCGCCGCGCGCAACGCCCGCCGACGCGGCCTGACCCACGGGCTGACCCACCGCGCCAGCGTCGTCGACCGACTCCTCGCGGTGCACCAGCCACCCGAACCCACGCCAGCCGTGCTGGACCCCGTACCGGCCGGGCCCGCCGCCGCGCCGGCACTGAAGCTCTACCGGGAGGAGTGAGCGATGGCAGACCCCGACGCCGGCATCGACAACGGCACTCCGGACACCCCCGAGCAGTGGGCAGCCAAGGAAGCAGCCATCGCCTGTCTGGACGTCGCGCCGCCCATCGTCGAAGAGCCGCCCACCGAAGCACCGTTCGTGGTCACCAAGGAGTACCGGCGCTTCGCCGAGTTCGCCGATGCAGTACGCCGCGAGCGCTACATCGGGCTGTGCTACGGCCCGCCCGGGGTCGGCAAGACCCTCTCCGCGCGCCAGTACGCCCGCTGGGACCTCATCGAGCACGCCGTGCAGACCTTCAAGTTCTTCGAGGCAGACCGCATCCCCCGCGAGATCCTCGACACCCGCACCGCCGTCTACACCCCGAAGGTCCACAACAGCCCCGGAAGGCTGGAGAAGGAACTGGCCTCTATCCAGGACCGGCTGTCCTGGGCGATCCAGACGCTCGAACACCCCGAGCACGACCCGCCCGCGCTGTCACGCCACCAGGGCCGCTACGCCGAACTGCTCATCGTCGACGAGGCCGACCGGCTCAAGACCCCCACCCTGGAGCAACTACGCGACCTGCACGACCGCACCAGCGTCGGGCTGATCCTCATCGGCATGCCCGGCATCGAGAAGCGCCTGGCCCGCTACCCGCAGCTTTACAGCCGTGTCGGGTTCGTGCACCACTTCCGGGTGCTCTCCGCCGAGGAACAGGCGTTCGTCCTGGCCCGCTACTGGCCCGAACTCGGCCTGCACGACCCGGACGACTTCACCACGGCCGAGACCCTCGCCACGATCATCCGCATCACCAGCGGCAACTTCCGGCTCACCGCCCGACTGGTCGCCCAGATCAAGCGGGTCCTCGACATCAACCAGCTTTCCATGGTGACCAAGGAAGTCATCGAGGCCGCTCGGGAATCGCTGGTCATCGGCGTGCTGTGACGCCCCCTCCGCCACGCCACCAAACACCGAAGAGACGCCGCCAGTTATCGACGAAAGTCACATACGGGAGTGCGAAGCACGGCTGGTCGGGTAAATGCGCGGAATGTCCGAGCCTGAGATCGCCGACTACGGTCTACTGTCCGACTGTGCGTCGGCGGCGCTGGTCAGCCGGGACGGCTCCATCGACTGGTGGTGCCCGAGCCGGTTCGACGCGCCGTCGGTCTTCGGACGCCTGCTGGATCCGGACGCCGGGCACTGGTCCCTCCGCCCGGTGGCCGGGGCGGGCCGCCGGACGGAGCGGGCCTACCTCGACGGTTCGCTGGTGCTGCGGACCGTGCACCACACCGGCGGTGGCAGCGTGGCGGTGACCGAAGGGCTGGTGGCCGAGCCCGGGCCTCGGGCGCACGACCTCGGCCGGGAGTCTCCGATGGTGCTGGTCCGCATCGTCGAGGGACTCGGCGGCACGGTACGGATGGCCTGTGAGTACGTTCCCCGGCCGGAGTACGGGCTGATCGTGCCGTACCTGCACTGCGGTGACGGCGAGGTGCTCACCATCGCCGGCCCGGTGGCCCTGACCCTGCGCGGCCCGGTCCCGCTGGACTGTGCGTACGGCCGGGCGTACGGCGAGTTCGACATCGCCGCCGGTCAGGTCGTCGCCTTCGACCTGGCGGTCGCGCCGGCCTACGGCCCGCCGCCGCAGCATCTGGACCCGGTACCGGCGCTCCAGGAAACGGTGCAGACCTGGCGCTCGGGGCAGGAACTGCACCGGTACGACGGCCGCTACGCCGACCTCGTCCGGCACCACGCGTTGATCATGCAGGGCCTGACCTACCGGCCCAGCGGAGCGGTGGTCGCCGCCGTCACCACGTCGTTGCCGGAGCGGCTCGGCGGCACCGACAACTACGACTACCGGTACGCCTGGCTGCGGGACTTCAGAGTTCGAGGATCACCGGCAACTGTGGGACGGGTCGAGCCCGGCCGGACCGTCCGGCGGGGTCGACCGGCGGGCGGCGAAGAGCACGGCGAAGCCGTCGAGCAGGCAGTGCAGGCCGAACTCGAAGGTGTCGTCCCAGCCGGCGTCGAACGCGTCCTCGGCGAGGGCGGCCATCGCCGGGTAGTTGCCCGACGCCATGGCCCGCTCCAGCACCGGATAGTGCTGGCTCCAGAACTCCTCGTCGCTGACTCCGCTCTCCTCGGCTGCGGCGTCGTAGAGGATCCGGCGCCGGGCGTAGCCGCTGACGAAGCCGTCGAGAGTGATCATGACGCCGATCCGTTCCTGGCTGGTGAGGCCGAGGCCGGTCAGCGCGGCGACGACGATCTCGGCTCCGGCGAGGCTGTTCGGTCCCATGACCGGGCGGGTCCAGTTGACCTGGAGTAGCCAGGGGTGTGCCAGGTGTAGCCGGTACGAGTCGCGGGCCACCGCCGTCAGCAGCTCCCGCCAGCCCTTCTCCGCGGCCTGGAGCGCCTCGTCGCCCGGCCCGCTGACCCTGTCCAGCATCAGCGCGACGAGTTCGGCCTTGCCGGGGACGTATCGGTACAGCGTCATCGCACCGACCCCGAGCTCGCCGGCCACTCGCCGCATGGAGATGGCGGCGGTGCCGTCCCGGTCGGCGACGGCGATCGCCGCGTCGACGATCCCGTCCAGGGTCAGGGTCGGTTTCGGTCCACGGGCGGGGCGCTCGCTGCCGCCCCAGAGCAGGTCGATGCTGCGCCGCAACTGCTCCGTGGGGCTGAGCTCGCTCGTCATGGTGCCGTCATCCTACAAGTCGGTTGTGATCTGGGTACGCCGTACGCTAATCTTCGTACGCCGTACCCAGTAGAGGGGGTTTCCCTTGCCCACTTCCCACCATGTCGTCATCACCGAGGGCCTACAGAAGAGATACCGCGACACCCAGGCACTGGCCGGGCTGGACCTCGCCGTGCCGCGCGGTCTGGTCTACGGACTGCTCGGCCCCAACGGCGCCGGCAAGACCACCGCCGTTCGCATCCTGTGCACCCTGCTCCGGCCGGACGGCGGCCGGGCCGAGGTCGCCGGCTACGACGTCCGGACCCAGCCCCGCCTGGTACGCCGGCGCATCGGCCTGACCGGGCAGAACACCGCGGTCGACGACAACATCAGCGCCCGGCAGAACCTGGTGATGTTCGGCCGCCTGTTCCACATCGGTGCGGTCGCGGCCCGGCAGCGGGCCCAGGAGTTGCTGGACCAGTTCGGTCTCGCCCAGGCGGCGGAGAAGACTCCGAAAAAGTTCTCGGGCGGGATGCGCCGCCGGCTCGACCTCGCCTCCAGCATGGTCCTCGCCCCCGACGTGCTCTTCCTCGACGAGCCCACCACCGGACTGGACCCGGCCGGACGGCGCGAGGTGTGGCAGGCGGTGGGAGACCTGGCCTCACGCGGCACCACGGTCGTGCTCACCACTCACTATCTCGACGAAGCCGACCGGCTGTGTGACCGGATCGGGGTGATCGATCACGGCCGCAACGTCGTCGAGGACACCCCGGACGGGTTGAAGCGCCGGATCGGCAACGAACGGCTGGAAATCGTCGCGGTCGAATCGGCCGACCTGCCGGCGATCCGCGCGCTCGCGCACCGGGTCGCCGCCGTCGGGCGTACGGCCACGGTGGACGAGAGCGAACTGGCGGTCAGCGTACCGGTGGCCGACGGCGTGGCGGCGCTGACCGAGGTCGCCGCGGAACTGCGCCGGGGGGAGATCACCGTGGCCGACCTGGGGGTGCGCCGCCCCACCCTGGACGAGGCATTTCTGCACCTGACCGACGAACGCCGGGGTGCCGACGCACCCGCCGGTGAGACCCGCCCCACCGTGCGACTGGAGGCCAGCAGATGACGACGATCCCCCTCGCGCCGGAGACCACCGACACCCTCGCCAGCCGGATCAGGTGGGCGGTCGTCGACTGCTGGACGATCCTGCTCCAGGAGATGGTGCACCTCGTCCGGCAGCCCTCCACCTTCGCCTGGCAGCTCGGCTTCCCGATCGTCATGGTGCTGATGTTCGTCTACGTCTTCGGCAGTGCCATGGACGTCTCGGGGCAGGGCGCCGGCACCGGCTACCTGGAGTTCGCCATGCCCGGCCTCTTCGCCATGACCATGGCCTTCGGCTTCATGAACACCGCGTTCGCGGTAACCATTATCAAGGAGCGCGGGTTCATCGACCGCTTCCGCTCCATGCCGATGGCCTCGTCGGCGGTGGTCACCGGGCGGGGCCTGGCCGACGTCATCCACGCCACCGTGGACCTGATCATCCTGGTCGTGATCGCGCTGGTGCTCGGCTGGCGCCCCGGCGGCAGCCTCGCCGACACGTTGACCGCCTTCGCGCTGCTGCTGTGGCTGCGTACGGCCCTGATCTTCGTCGGAATCCAGCTCGGGTTGATGCTGAAGAACACCGAGGCGGCAGGGAACCTGTTCGCGCTCGCCTTCCCGTTCGGCATGGTCTCGTCGGTCTTCGCGCCGCCACACCTGATGCCCGGCTGGCTCGGCGCGGTCGCGGCCTGGAATCCGGTCTCCTCCACCGCTGGAGCGATCCGGGACCTGTTCCAGTCTCCCGCCGTGGCCAGCGGCTACTGGATCGAGGAGCACGCCGTCACCGCCGCCGTGCTCTGGCCGGCGGTGATCACCGCGATCTTCCTGCCCCTGGCGGTACGCCAGTACCAGCGCCTCAGCCGCTGACCGGGACACGTCCACCGCGCCCGGGCCGGCATACCGGCGGGACACCGGGCCCCGGGATCGTCCCCCGGCGGCGGCTCCGCCGACCCGGGCCCGGGTATTCTCGGCCGGACCCCTGACATCCAGCGTCCCGGCGAACGTTCATGAACACCGAATCAACGACCATTTCCGGCCATCGCACGGCCAGCACGCCGTGAGGGCGGAGCGGGGCCGGTGGCGACGACGGCCAGCGTCGCAGGACATCCCCGCCCGCGCCGACCCGACCGGCGGTAGCGCAGCGTCCGGCGGCGGCAGGAGGATCGGCGGGACCGAACGCGGGTTGCGCCGCCTGGGCCGGCGGTACGCCCTCGTCGTACGCAGCGCGACGATGGTCTGTGCCGGCACCGCCGCCCTCTTGCAGGCGGTCCCGGAGCGGCGCGCGCTGGTCGGCGGCGTGGTCGCCGCAATCTGCGCCTGGAGTGTGCTGTACGCCCGTGCCGGGTCCCGTCGCTGGCTGCTGCCGGTGGACACCCTGCTGATCGTGCTGCTGTGCCTGACGCAGCGCTGGACGGTGGCGCCGGACGCGCTGGTCGACAGCACCAACTGGGTCCTCGCGGTCGTTGTGGTCACCGCCGTGACGCACCAGTGGCTCACGACCGCCACCTACGGTGCGCTGCTGGCCACGGTGATCGTGACGGCGCACCTGGCGGGTAACGTCCTCGCGGCGCCCGGCGCCTGGTCCGAGTCCGTACCGCTCGGGCTCTGGACCCTCGTGGAGGCCGGCCTGTCCCGGGTGCTGTTCCTGATGGTCCGGACCGGTGCCCGCCAGGCCGACCGGGCCGTCGCGGAACGGGAACGGGCCCGGCGCGAGGCGGCGGTGGCTGCCGCCCGGTGGGCCGATGAACGGGAGCACCTCGCGGTGCTGCACGACACCGCGGCCAGCACCCTGCTCGCGGTCGGTGCCCGGATGGTCGACGGCACCGAGCCCTGGCTCGCCGCACAGGCCGGCCGCGACCTGGCTGCCCTGGCCGCCGGCCCGGACCTCGCCGACACCAGCACCGACCTGGTGCGGGCGCTGCGCCAGGTGGCCCGGAACGCGCCCGTCGCGGTGGCGCTCCGGGCGCCACCGGAGCTCCTGCTGCCGACGGACCGCGCCGGAGCGATAGGTGCCGCCGTCGGGGAGGCGCTGACGAACGTGGCCCGGCACGCCGGAGTCGGGACGGCGGAACTGCTCGTGCACCGTTCTGCTGGCCAGACCGTGGTGGAGGTCGTCGACCAGGGTCGGGGCTTCGCACCGGACCGGGTGCCCAGGCATCGGCGCGGGCTGGCGTACTCCATCCAGGAGCGACTGGACCGGGTCGACGGTCGGGCGAGGGTGACCTCGACCCCCGGCGGGGGTACCCGGGTCCGGCTGGAGGTGCCCGATGACTGAGCCGATGCCACGGCTTCCGGTGGGCAGGCTCCTGCACGGGCTGCGCCTGGCCCTGCTCGCCATCACGGTCACCGGGCTCTTCGGCTTCGCCCTGCCGCTGCTGCTGGCTCACCCGGAGACCTACCACAGCGTGGGGCAGCAGGTCCTCGCGTTCGGCCTGCTGACCGCGGTCGCCGTGGTGGCCGGGGTGCCCGTCGTCCGGGACCGGCCGCTGGGCCGGATTCGTTGGCTGATGGTGGCGGCCGTGGTCGGGGCGGCGGCGCTGGCCACCACCGGGATACCCGCCGACGCGCTGATGTCGGAGGAGGAGTGGTCCTACGGCATGATCGGCTGGTTCGGGCTGCTCCTACTGGTCGATCACAGCCTCGCGGCGGCGGCGGCGTTTCTCGGCGCGTACACCGCCGCGAGCTTCGCCCAGCTCGCCCTGGTCGGGCAGGGACACGAGATCGTCGACCTGGTCGTGGTGACCGTGAACGTGCTCGGCTGCCAGCTTCCGGTGCTGGCCTGCGCGGCGGCGCTACCCGGGCTGGTGGCGACCGTCTCCGACGCCGCAGCCGACGCCGAGCGGGTACGCACCGCCGAGGCCGTCGCGGAACACCTGCACCTCGACCGCCGGTCTCGCTACGCCACCCTCGCCACCACCTGCGTGCCGCTCCTGGCCGACCTGAGCACCGGCTCCGCGGACCTCTCCGACGAGCGGGTGCGCCGCCGGTACGCCGTGGCGGCGGCCCGACTGCGCCGACTACTGGCGGAGCACGACGAGGTGGTCGATCCTCTCCTGCACGAGCTGCGCGCCTGTCTCGACCTGGCCGACCGCACCGGGGTGGCGGTCTACCTCGGCACCTGCGGCGAGTGGCCGACCCCACCCCTGCCGGCACGGCGGGCGTTGACCGAGCCGGCGTTGCGGATCATCGCGACCGCCACCGCCGAGGTCCGGGTCACGCTGCTCGGTTTCCCCGGCGGCGTGACGGTGAGCGTCGTCGCCGACGCTAAGCTCGACGGGCTGGCCGGCGCCGCTCCGGAGGCCACCACCAGCGGCATCGGCGCCGACAGGGGCGCGAACGGCGACGGCTCCGCGAACGGCGACGGCTCCGCGAACGGCGACGGCACCGCGAACGGCGACGGCACCGCGGGCACCGACGGAGTGACCGTCACCCGGCTCGTCGACGGATCGATGGTGTGGATAGAGGCCACATGGCAAGCGGGAGACTGACCACGGCCGTGGTCATCGACGACCACCCGGCGATCGTCACCGGCATCCGCGCCTGGTGCGCCGCGGCAGACCCGCCGATCGAGGTTCTCGACTCCGGTGCGACCCCGGCGGTGGCCTGGACCGATCCCGGCCTCTCCGCCGACGTCGTCGTCTTCGACCTGCTGCTCAACCGGGACGTCCCCGCCTACCGCGACCTGCGGCGACTTGTCGACGCCGGCCGTTCCGTGATCGTTTACACCATGCGGGAGGATCGGGACACCATCCTCACCTGCCTCGATCTCGGCGCGCACGCCTGCCTGACCAAGTCCGAGGGCCCGAACCACCTGGTCCGGGCCATCCACACCGCGAGCCGGAACATGCCGTACACCCCGCCCGTGATGGCCCGCGCGATCAGCACCGACAACCGGCCGGACCGACCCCGGCTCACCCCCCGCGAGACCGACGTACTGGTCAACTGGTTCGCCTGCGAGTCCAAGGAGATGGTGGCGCGCAAGCTCAACCTCTCCGTTCGCACCGTGAACAGCTACATCGACCGGGTCCGGATCAGGTACGCCAACGCCGGACGTCCGGCCTCGACGAAGGCCGCGCTGGTCGCCCGGGCTATCCAGGACGGCCTGGTCGGGATCGAGGAGTTGTGACAAGCCGACCTCCGAAACCGGGGCTGATCCGGCTTGTGGGGCGAATGACCGTCACGACAGTCCCGGATTCCGTCCTAGCGTCCAGCGGGGTAGCGGGCAAGATCGGAGAACTGATGGTCGGGAAGAGGTCCGGCGGGGCCGGAGCGGATCCGCTCGGGTGCGGAGGCCGCCTCGGGCGTGGTTGTCGCCGGAACCGGAACCGGAACCGGGGACGGGGGATGCACCGTGGATAAGCCGCTGCTACCGAACCTGCGGGACCCGGTCCTGGAGCGGATGCTGCGCGAGGACCTGGCGGAGCAGGCTCGGGACGACTCCGACCCGCTGGCCCGGGACATGGCCCGCGACGTCCTGGCGGGCAACATCACGCTCTACCAGGCGGTGGGGTCGAGCGTCTACGGCGAGGTCTTCGCCCAGCGGGCCTACGAGCACACGAACTGGTGGCACGAGCTGTCCGACGAGGATCGGGAGCGGCTGCGTGTCGAGGGCAGCGAGGCCATGGCAGCGGCCCGGGAGGAGGAGCAGGGATGACGGTAAAGGTGAAGACCGCCGACCTGCGCGGGTACGCTGCCCTGCTCAACCGGAACGCCGCACACAACGACAAGATTCTGGCGTACCTGCGCCAGTGGTGCGGCGCGGAGATGCAGGCGATCGACTCGGAGGGGCTGCTGGCCAAGGCGCTGAACTTCCACGACCGGATCTACGCCGACGCCGAGAACCTGATCAACCAGCTTGGCCAGGCGTTGCGGGGTTCGGCGGCGGAACTGGCCAAGGCCGCGAAGCTCTACGACGGCAGCGACGAGGCGGCCAAGGAGCGCTTCGAGCGCCAGTTCAGCAACCCGACCGCCCGGGAGGGCTGGGAGGCGAGCCACTCCGGCTTCGCCGACTACATGAACCCGCTCGACCTGCTGGTCGGGACCCCCTCCTACGAGCAGTTCTCCGATCCCACCAAGATCCTCGACAAGATCGGCGATGCGACCAGCATCTCCGGAACGGTGCTCAACTTCATCCAGGAGGCGACCGGGGTCAACCCGCTGGACCGGGCGGGCCGGTTCTTCGCCGGCGACTGGGAGGCCTACAGCAGGGCCGCCGGGGCCTGGCGGGTCATCGGCGAGGCCTTGGAGCGGATCGGCAAGAACATCGACCGGGGACTCGCCTCGCTGGACCGCAACTGGGACGGCGGGGCGAGCGAGGCGGCGTACGCGCAGTTCCAGGCGCTCGCCAACGTCTTCAAGGACATGCTGTCGCGGTTCACGAAGGTCCATCAGACGTACGAGGAGTTCGCCGAGTTCGCGATGTACACCGCATCGCTGGTGGTCGACACCATCAAGATGGCCATCGACACCGCGCTGATCATCATCGCCCGGCGGAAGGGCGGCCCCTTCGCCGAAGCGGCGGCGGTGTTCGAGACCTTCAAACTCGTCAAGTACATCGGGTACTTCGGCTGGACGTTGATCAGTGCCCGGGCCACCGTCGGCACGATCCTCGGCGCCACGGCCGGGATCGGAAGTTCACCACTGCGCGGAGTGGGGGTGGCGGGTTATGACGCATCCGGGGTCTGACGGTGTGATCCGCGGTAGCGGCGAGTCGGTCGCGGGAACCGACGCCGACGGCGAGCCCGACCGGCTGCGCGACGTACGCCACATGCTCGACCGCCTCTACGCCGACGAGGACAGTCCGGACAGCGTCCGGATGGAGTTGATCTCGCAGATCCTGCTGGCCGGGGTGGAGCAGGCTCGACGCCGCACCGGGTAGGTCTTTTGCTGACCGTGCTCGCAGCTCGTCACTTGTGACCATCGCTAATCCTCGGCGAAAGGATGATGCTGTCGTGCGCGCGCAAGTGGTGTCGTATTCGTTCCCCCTGCCGCGCGGGCGAGCGGGAGCACGTCCCCGGCTCGTCGGCGCAGTTCAGCACCGACTTGTTCGACACCGGATTGGCCCAACTGGGCGTCGACTGCTCGGCGTTTGGGTCGTTCGGTCCGGCGTGATCAGGCTGATCCTCAGGCCCGCCTCGCGGCCTCGACGGCGTTTGCCAGCAGGTCATCTAGATCCTCGTCGGTGGTGTGCGGGCTGCTGAGAATGTGCAGGATGGCCAGTCCTTGGATGCGGCCAGCCATCTGGGGGTCGATGTCAAGGTCGAGGCTGGGGTCGAGCGCTGCGCGGACCAGACTCTCCGCAGCGTTCGCGTCGATCTCTGGTGATCCGGCGGGTGCGGCAGCCCGCATCTCCGCGACGAACACCATGACGTCGGCTGCTGTCGTGCTCGCCCCGAAGCGTCGGTTGACCGCAAAGTAGAAGACGGCGCCGAGCAAGGTCGGGAAGTCGTCCCATCCTTGCGCATCCAGCTTGGCCTCGATCCGGTCGTTGGCTGCGTGGTCGCCCTTCACCATCGTGCGGATGTACTCGACCATCTCAGGGCTGATCGTCATGGCGGTTCCTCTCGCGGTGCTTCTTGCCTGTCTTCCAAATCGCCCGGACTCCAACTACAACTGCGCCGGCAGCCATGATGACGGCCGTTACCGGATGTTCCAACTGCGGCCGGTCGACCGGCGTGTTGGCGCTCGGCGTAGTCGAACTTGGGGTGCCGATCGTGCCTGCTCCGCCTTTGAAACCACCGAACACCTCCTTGACACCAGTTGTGACAGCTTGCTCGACTTGCTTGAGCGTGTCCTCGGTGTCGTCTGCCTTCTTGACATGCCTCCGCAGGAATGTCTCCGCTTTGCTCCCAGCACCCTCCGCCTCGGCCACGAGTCGCTCGCCCGAAGGTGTCGCCGGGTCCGCGGCCTGGTGGGTGGGGGTCGAGCCGGGGGCGATTTTGTTGATGTAGGCGGTCAAGCTTTCGTTCGCCTTGGCGAGGAGTCGGGCGTACCGGGCGGCCTTCTCGCTGGCGGTGTGGCTGGCCGTGACGGCCTGACGGATGTGGTTGTGGTCGGTGCCCCTGGCGACATCGGTGAAGTGTGCTTCGGCTTGGTCGGCGTCGGCTTGGGCGCGTAGGGCGGTGACGGCGGCGGTGTCCAGCCTTTTGAGTACGGCAAGCAACTGGGCGATGACATCGCCGACGCTGCCGGTCATCCGAGGTTGGTGAGGTAGGACGTGGCGTTGCCCTTGGCCGCGAGGAATCGGTTGACGGTTGCCTTGACCTCACCATCTGCCTCGGTCAGGCGCTTCCGCGCCTTCTGGACTTCGCCATCCTGACTGTCGTGCAGGAGTTGGTGGGCGCGTGCGATGGCTTCGGAGGCGTCAGCGGCGGCCTGCTCGAACGTGGTGCGGCCCTGCTCGATTGCCTCGATGCCTGCACGGAGGGTGGCCTTTACCTCATCGATCGTCACTGCCTGACCCCCGAGTTGGCGCCACGTCTGGTCCGTGGCCGGACCCTATCGGGTGCGGTCAATTGGTCGCAGCCCTGAAGCCGACAGCGTGGGCTGGAGGGAGCCAAGTTTGACGGGAGCGGGCGGACGTCGCGCCGTAGAACTGACGGAACAACGGACGCCCCGGCCAAGGACTGAGGGTATCCGGCGGAACGGGCGAGGTCAGCGGGTGATGCTGGCGGTCTTGACTCCGGCGACGAAGGCGGACCAGGTGTACGGCGAGAAGGTGAGGACCGGCCCGGACTGGTCCTTGCTGTCGCGTACGGCGACGACGTCGGCCAGGTTGTCGGCGACCTCGACACAGTCGCCACCGTTGCTCCCGCTGCGAGTGCTCTTGCGCCACTGGGCGCTGGTCAGGTCAGCCATGATGGACCTCTCCAATGATTTTGCTGATCATGTGCTTCGATTGTCCATCATCGAGCGCGAGCGCATCGAGGCTGTTCCAGATTGTTTCGTAGGCTGCTACCTCCTCCGGCCGGTCGAGGTAGAGCGCGCCGGTCCAGGACTCGCTGTAGATGACGGGCGGCTCCGGGGTGTTCCGGTTCCCGGGCGGGAAGTCGAGCATCACAAACGTCCCCGCTTCCACACCTCTGTGAAGCCCGGCGGACAGCGGCATCACCCGGATCGAAGTGGAAGGCAGATCGTTCACACTGAGCAGGTGACGTAGCTGCGCTGCCATGGTTTCCCGACCGCCGACGGTTCGCAGCAGGGCCGCCTCGTGGATGACCACGTCAAGTTTGGGCGCAGGTGGCAGACGCCGGGTGAGCAGGGACTGGCGTTGCAGCCGAAGTTCAACCAGCCGCTCGCGCTCCTTTGAGCTGACCTCGGTCCGGTGGTCGTAAACGGCGCGTGCGTAGTCCTTGGTCTGGAGCAGCCCTGGCACCAGCGCTTCGTCGTATCGGCGCAATCGGGCGGCAACCGCTTCGAGGCCGACGTACAGCTCGAACCACTCGGGGATGGCGTCCCCGTACGCGTGCCACCAGCCCTTGGCCTTGGTCTGGCTGGCCAGGCCGACCAGGGCGGTGACCAGGTCCGGCCGCACGTCGTAGAGCGCGCACATCGCCTTGACGTCGAGCGAGCGGACCACGCCGAGCCCACTCTCGATCCGCCAGACCTTCTGCCGGCTGCACTCCAGCGCCTCGGCCGCCGCGTCAAGGGTCACCCCGGCCTCGGTGCGGAGCTGCTTGAGCGTTCGGCCGAGCTGGCGGCGCGGCACGGTCGAACCCATGTCCTCGGTCATTTGATCACTCCCCGCGTTCGATTCTGCAACATCCTGCCGCCTCCGATAAAACGTCTATCCGTTCACCAGAAATAAGTCAATACGCGGCGCCGATTTCTCGCGCGAATTTGTTGCCAGCCGCCCGGTACACGCTACAAGATGGCCCCTGAGAGGCGACCGTCCAAACAGTTTTCTACTGGGCCGCCGCGCTGATCAATAATCCTCGGCGAAAGGATGATGCTGCCGTGCGCGCAAATGTCTGTCGTATTCGATGGTGGACGGGCCGATGACCGGCCGCGCCGTGACCGTCACCTGCCCGAGCTGCGACGGGCTGACCTTCACGGTCGGCGTCTGCCTCTGCGTCGGGTACGGCAACCGGATGCTGGTCACCGACGACCAGGCACCCCGCGAGCCGTACCAGGAATGCCGGGTCTGTCGCGGCGTCGGACAGGTCGCGACCGCCTGCCATCGGTGCGGACAGCGCGGCCAGCGGCGGGCGCAGCTCGTGCTGACCGTGGCCAACCTCGACACCGGCGAGGTCGCCTCGGCCAGTGTCGTCCCGGGCACGGTGCCGCCCCGGCCGGCACCCGACCACGGATGGCAGCTGCCGCTGAAACCCCTGGTCGATGCGCTGGCCGAAGCCGTCGGCGCGGTCACCTGGACGGACTGTTACGGGCAGTCGGACGACGGGTCGGCCGTAGGGCTGCCCCGCGAGTGGAGCCCCGAACTGCCCGACGATCAGCGGCTGACGCTGGAAGCCCAGGCCATTGCCGGGCACCCCGACGAGAGCTGGCAGGTGTTTCTCGGCCGCAGCGTCGCCCCGCCGTCGGTCGCCCCGGAGCAGCGGCTCGGTCAGCTCTGTGCGCTCGCCGATTGGCTCTGCCTCGACCTGGTGCTGGAGGCGCGTCGACTGTGCCAGGGCCACGACGACCTGCTCTGGGACGTCCGCTTCGACGTACCCGGGGCGGCGGTGCCGACGGCCCGGCGCGGCACCGCATACAGCCTGACCGAGGCGCTCGGCACCGCCACCGCGTTGTCCGCGATCTCCGGCATCGCGGCGCGCGGCCTGGCCGCACCGGCCCGATATCTCGTTCCGTCGGTCAAGCCGGCCGACCCCGCGCGGCCGGTCCGGGATCTTGACCAGGTGGAGCGCCGGGTGATTTCCGGGTGCACCGATCTGCGCACCGGAGAGCCGCTCCCCGGCGCCTGCGCGATCTGGCGGGACGGGCACTGGTGGTACACCAGTCTGCGGGTCGCCGACCGGACCGAACGGCTGGTCGAGCGGGACACCGGCCAGATGTTGCGCCGGCACACCGAGGTGCTGCGGCGCGGCTGGGAACCACCCGACCCCGGCTGGCTCGGCGATGCTATCCCGCACACCCCGTGCCCGGCCTGCGACCCCGGCAGCGGGCTGCGACCCTGCTTCTGTACCGTCGGCACCGCCACGGTCGATCCGGACTGCGACAGTTGCCTCGGCACCGGGCTACGCGCCGGGATGCTGACCTGCCACACCTGCCTGGGCAGCCACCGGATCTTCCGGGGGCTGGTCGTCACCCTCACTGACCTGGACCACCAGGTCGTACACCTCAACTGGCGGGCCGGCGACGCCGCGCCCGCGCCGCTGGTCGCGACCCAACCCGGCGGCAAGCCGGTGGTCCAGCTACCCGAGCGCTTCCGGCTGGCCACCCACGCCAGCACCTTCGGGTACGCCCGGAGGACCTCACCGAGGCCGACGGTGGTTGGTCGGTCGACCAGGACCTCCGCGAGGGGTACGTCACGCTGCACGTGACCGGCGTCGAGCCGCTGACCCAGCATCTTGCCCAGTCCGGTCGGGGCCGACCCGGCGGCCGGCTGATCGTGCTGGCCGCAGCACCCGAGGTGCCGCCGTTGGCCCACCTGATCCGGCTCGCCCATGGCCTCGGCCTCGCGGTCGACGTCTCGGTACGCGACAACCGGCACAACGCCGACGACCCGCTGCGTGTGCAGGGCCTCTGCTGGTACGTCGAGATCACTGTCGCCGCCCCGACGGCGCCGGAGGCCGAGCCGGCGGGCCGGCCGACGCTGGCCGGGGCGGTCGCCTACGCCGTCGACTATCTGGGCAGTGTGCTGGCCGAGGCGGTGCCGGACGACCCTGCGCAATCGATCGCGGTGCCGCAGGCGTCGATGGCGGAGGTGATCACCGACCCGGAGCCGATGCTGCGCCGGCTCGGCGCGCACCATGCGGGGCAGTGGGTGACCGTCCACTTCGGTCCTGCCGGCTGCCGGATCGACCTACGTGAGCAGGGAAACCTCCGTCATCTGGTCACCGCCGCAGACCTGACCGGTGGGCTCACCGCTCTCGGTCTGGTCGATTCCTGACCGGCGCCCCGGTTCTCCGTGGTCCACATTGAACCTTTTTCAACCTCCCCTTGCGGTCCGACGGACCGTAAGGTCGGACGCGGTGCATGAGCGCCGCGCGGTCCAGGTTGAAAAAGGCCATTGCTCTGCACGTGGCCGTCGCCCTGCTGTTGACCGGCTCGCCGCACGGCGCCGGGGTCCCACCGGCACCGAGTCAGCCGGTGGGGAGGGGCTCGTCGTCCGGCGGGCGGAGCGCCGAAACCGGCCGGTCTGGATCCGTGGCGACCAGGCTGAGCAGGAGCGCGAGGTCGGTGAGCAGGCTCTCGACCGTCTCCGGATCGAGGTGCCGCAGGTCGTACCTGGCGTGCAGGCCGAGCCGCTCGCCGGGTACGACGAGCAGGTTGAGCGGGTGGTGCGACGCCGACCACCGGCCGTCGAAGCGTACGGAGAGGATCGACGCGTCGGCCGTACCGGTGAACAGGTCGTTGTCCATCGAATAGGTCTCGAAGTCGAGGACGGTCTCGAACAGCGGCGCCCCGGCAGGCAGCCCGGCCCAGGACCGGACCAGTGCCGGCGGCACGTGTTCGAACGGGCGGGCCAGGGCCTGGCGTGCCTGCAATCCGCGCAACCACACTCCGACCGGTTGGTCGGGCCGGATCCGGACCCGGACCGGCACGGTGTTGGCCAGCGGACCGACCAGGGCCTCCGCGGCCGGCCCGGCGCCCCGGCCGGCGACCGTCGAACCGATGATGATGTCGCCGGTCCCGGCGCGGGCGGAGAGCAGCCGCGCCCAGCAGCCCTGAATCGCCGTCTCCAGCGTGATCCGCTGTGGAGCGATGGCCTCGTGCAGCAGGTAGGTGTCCTCGCCGGTCAGTTCGAACGTGTATTCGTCGAACGCGTCCGCCGGCTCTCCCCGCCAGGCCGGCGGATCGCTCTGCAGCGGTCCGGGCACGGGCCGGTCGGACAACTCCGCGCGCCAGAAATCCTCCGCCTCGGCAAGGTCACGGGCGGCAGCCCGGGCCACGTGGTCCCGGAACGGCGTCGGAGCCGGCAGCGCGACCTCCCGGCCGTCGATCGCCGCCTGGTATTCGGCGAGCACCTCGCGGAGCAGGATCGGCAGGCTCCAGCCGTCGACGACCAGGTGGTGGGCCGTCCAGACCAGCAGGTGCTCGGTCTCGGAGACGCGGAGCAGGGCGAACCGGGTCAGCGGCGGCGCGTCCAGGGTGAAGCCCCGGACCCGGTCGGCGGCGAGGAACTCGGCAAGGCCGCGTCGGCGCTGGCAGGCCCGGATGGCCCGCAGGTCGTCGAGGTGCCACTCGGGTGGCGGCGCCTTCGCCGCGACCACCTGGACAGGCTCCTCGACCCGGTGCCGGACGAACCCGGTGCGCAGCACCTCGTGGCGGGCGATCACCCGGTGCCACGCCTGCTGGAACTCGGCGACCCGCAGCCGGCCACGGATGACGAGGCGCACCTGTTCGAGGTCGCAGGCCGGATCGACCTCCTCGGAGGCTGGGCGGAGGACGCCGCGCTGGACCGGCGAGAGAGCATAGCCGTCCCGTACGTCGACCGAACTGGTCATCCCGTCACCTCCTGAGCCGGGCGGACGTGGCCGGGAACCCGGAGACGACCTACCGGGCCCGGCACGGTGTGCACCCGCGACGCGAGAAGAACTGAGAGGCTCGTGTGGGCAGTGACAACTCCCTGTTCGAGCACCTGCCGGTACAAGGGCGGCGCCGCACGGAACATGGAGATCCATGATTCGACGCCGAGTGTCGCCGACGTTACCAGGGGTGGTGCATCGCTGTCTCCCCGCCACGCGCCCGACCGGGTCCGGGGTTTTTCACCGGAATTGTGCCGGGCCCTCAGTTTCGCTCGCTCTGCGGAATCGTCCGGTCTCCACATCATCGCATCGATCCGCTCGGTGAGCTTCGTCGACGTCTGGGAGGTACCCGCCGCCGGATCGGCTCTGCCGCCGGCGCATGATCGGCTTTGCCGCCGACCCGGCGCCGGACCCTGCGGAGCCCACCCGGGCGCTACCCCGCCCGCTCCGACCTGCCGGAAAGGTACTCCTGCCAGGTGATCCGTCCCCGGTCGCCGGTGGGGGAGACCAGCGCACCCGCCCGGAAGGCGCGGCCGAGCCGCCCCGGCACCGGTAGCCGGAGCAGCCGGCGGCGGATCCGTCGCGCCGCCAGCCAGTCCCGGGCGAGCGTTGCGGCGTCCAGTACCGCCGGCCCGCCGAACTCCTCGGTCGCCCCGCCCGGTGCGGCGGTCACCCGCCACCGCAGGTACGCGGCGACGTCGGCAACATCGACCGGCTGCGCGGTGATTCCCGGATCGACGGGCAGTACCGGCAGCCGGTCCAGCCGGCTCATCGCCTCGGCCAGGAACTCGTGGAACTGGGTGACCCGGAGTACCGTCCACGGCACCGGGCCGGCCGCGACCGCCGCCTCGGCCTCGATCTTGATCCGGAAGTACGGCCAGGGCACCCGGTCGGCGCCGACGATCGACAGGTACACCAGGTGTCGTACCCCGGCCCGGCCGGCCGCGTCGACCAGCCGGCGGGTGCCGGCCACGTCGACCTGACGGGTGTAGCCGCGCTGGTAGGGCGCGGACGCCAGGTGGACGACGGTGTCGACGCCGTCGACCGCGGCCGGTAGTCCGGCTCCGGTGACCAGATCGAGCCGGACCGGCCGCACCTCGCCGCCGCCCTCCGCAGGCAGGTCCGGGCCGGTCTTTCCGAGTGGCGCCGGAGCGCGGCTGGCAGCCCGTACGGTGTGCCCGGCCCGGGCCAGTTCCGGGGTGAGCACCCGGCCCAGCCGCCCGGTCGCCCCGGTGATCAGGATGTGCATGGAAGTCTCCGCGTGTCGTCGGATCGGATCGGGCCGACCCGGACCGACGGGTCGGCGGGGGCCACGGTGGCATCGCGGACAGGACGGGCGACGACCCGTCATTGTGACGCCGGGGTGTGGCCGTGAGGCACGCCGACACGCCGACACGACATCTTGGGGTATGACTTTCGGGCCATCCCTATATATGGTGTTGCCTGCAGCTGGTTCGGCCGCCGCCGGCGGTCGAGGCAAGAGGGAACCCGGTGGGAGTCCGGGACTGCCCCGCAGCGGTGAGTGGGAACGACCGCCGTCATCACGCACTGGGTCGTCCGGCCGAGAACCGGACCGCCTGGGAAGCGACGGCCAGTAGGCGAACCACCGGTACCCGGTGGACCGCCCACGAGTCCGAAGACCTGCCAGCGCGCCGCGTACGAGCCCGTACGCGGCGGTCCGAGGCCGCGCGGGACGGCCGACGCCACCGACGTACGCCATCGCGTGCCCGTCGGCGTCTCCGCGCGGCTTCCTCCGGACCGGAGTAGTCCGGACCGGAGGAGTCGAGTGCGCGAGGAGAGAGTCGTGACGGTCACCGAGGCCACGCCGAGCGGGACGGGCGGAACTCCGAGCTGTCCGCCGAGGCCGGCGGCGCGAGACGCCGAGCAGCCGACGATGTCGGACACCGGCGGTCACCGCCCCGGCCGGGACGCCCGGCCGCCCCGGGTACGCGGCCGCGACGGGGTCACCGCGCCGGCGGACGTCGCCACGATCGCCCGGGCGGTGCGGCACCAGGCCGACGACCTGCCCGATGTCGACCCGGTGCGGGTGGCGACCCGGGCGGTCAACGGCCTGCCCGACGGAGCGACCGCCGCCGAGCTGCACCGGCTCTGCGTGCGGACCGCCGCCGAGCTGATCGGCGAGGAGCCGCAGTACTCCCGACTGGCCGCCCGGCTGCTCGCCGGATACCTCGACCAGGAGGTCCGGGGGCAGGGTGTCGACACGTTCAGCGAGTCGATCCGACTCGGACACCGACACGGCCTGATCGGCGACGAGACGGCCGAGTTCGTCCGCGCCCACGCCCGCGAACTCGACGACGCCGTCGACCCTGCCGCCGACCGGCGCTTCGAGTACTTCGGGCTGCGTACCGTCTACGACCGGTATCTGCTGCGGCATCCGGTGGACCGGCTGGTGCTGGAGACCCCGCAGTACTGGCTGCTCCGGGTCGCCTGCGGGCTGTCCCGGACCCCGGACGAGGCGATCGGCTTCTACCGGCTGATGGCCTCGCTCGCGTATCTGCCCAGCTCGCCGACGCTGTTCAACTCCGGCACCCGGCACACCCAGATGTCCTCCTGTTATCTGGTCGACTCGCCTCGCGACGAACTGGACTCGATCTACGACCGGTACGCCCAGGTGGCGCGGCTGTCCAAGTTCGCCGGTGGGATCGGCATCTCGTGGTCCCGGATCCGCTCCCGGGGCGCGCTGATTCGGGGCACCAACGGTACGTCCAACGGCATCGTCCCGTTCCTGCGCACCCTCGACTCGTCGGTCGCGGCGGTCAACCAGGGCGGTCGGCGCAAGGGCGCGGCCTGCGTCTATCTCGAACCGTGGCATCCGGACGTCGAGGAGTTCCTGCACCTGCGGGACAACACCGGCGAGGAGGCCCGGCGTACCCACAACCTGAACCTGGCCAACTGGGTTCCGGACGAGTTCATGCGGCGGGTCGAGGCGGACGGGATCTGGTCGCTGTTCGACCCGGACGAGGTGCCGGAGCTGCCCGACCTGTGGGGCGCGGAGTTCGACGCGGCGTACCGCGCGGCCGAGGAGCAGGGCCGGTATGTCCGCCAGGTCCGGGCCCGTGACCTCTACGGCCGGATGATGCGCACGCTGGCCCAGACCGGCAACGGCTGGATGACCTTCAAGGACACCTCGAACCGGCTGTGCAACCAGACCGCCGAGCCGGGCAACGTGGTGCACCTCTCCAACCTCTGCACCGAGATCATCGAGGTCTCCGGCGACACCGAGACCGCCGTGTGCAACCTGGGCTCGGTCAACCTGGCCGCGCACCTGCCGACCGGCCCGGCCGACCCCGGCGTCGTGCCTACCGGCCCGGCCGACCCCGGCGGCATGCCCGCCGTCCCGGACGGCATCGACTGGGTACGGCTGCGGGAGACCGTCCGGACCGCGGTGACCTTCCTGGACCGGGTGATCGACATCAACTACTACCCGAGCCGGGAGGCGGCGGCGAGCAATCCCCGGTGGCGGCCGGTCGGGCTCGGGGTGATGGGGTTGCAGGACGTCTTCTTCGCGCTGCGGCTGCCGTTCGACTCGCCGGCCGCGCGGGAACTCTCCACCCGGATCGCCGAGGAGATCTACCTGACCGCGCTGGAGACCTCGGCCGGGCTGGCCGAGCGGTTCGGCGCCCACCCGGCGTACCCGCAGACCCGGGCCGCGGCCGGGCAGCTGCAACCCGACCTGTGGGGGGTGACCGGCCGGCAGACCGGGCGCTGGGCCGCGCTGCGCGACCGGATCTCGGCGTACGGGCTGCGTAACTCGCTGCTGGTCGCGATCGCCCCGACGGCCACCATCGCCTCGATCGCCGGCTGCTACGAGTGCATCGAGCCGCAGGTCTCCAACCTGTTCAAGCGGGAGACGCTGAGCGGAGAGTTCCTCCAGGTCAACACCGCCCTGGTGGCGGAGCTGAAGGCACGCGGGCTGTGGACCGAGCGGATCCGGACCGCCATCAAGCGGGCCGAAGGCTCGGTGCAGGGCATCGAGGAGCTGCCGGCGCGGCTGCGCGAGCTGTTCCGTACCGCCTGGGAGCTGCCACAGCGGGCGCTGATCGACCTGGCCGCCGCCCGGGCCCCCTATGTCGACCAGTCCCAGTCGCTGAACCTCTTCATGGCCGCGCCCGACATCGGCCGGCTCAGCTCGATGTACCTGTACGCCTGGAAGTCGGGACTGAAGACGACCTACTACCTCAGGTCCCGCCCGGCCACCCGGATCCAGCAGGCGACGGTGGGGGTGCCGCAGGGCTCCCGGCCGGCGCTGGCCGCCGTGCCGCCGTCCCGTGCCGAGGCGCCGGATCCGACCTCGGCCTGCTCGCTGGAGAACCCGGAATCCTGCGAGGCCTGCCAGTGACCTCCTCCACCACCACCAGCGACCGAGAGGAACCCATGCTGCTCGACCCCGGAATGGACCTGACCCTGCGTCCGATGCGCTACCCGCACTTCTTCGACCGGTTCCGGGACGCGATCCGGAACACCTGGACCGTGGAGGAGGTGGACCTGCACGCCGATCTGGCCGACCTGGACCGGCTCTCCCCGGCCGAGCGGCACCTGGTCAGCCGGCTGGTGGCGTTCTTCGCCACCGGCGACACGATCGTGGCCAACAACCTGGTGCTCAACCTCTATCAGCACGTCAACTCGCCGGAGGGCCGGCTCTACCTGTCCCGCCAACTCTTCGAGGAGGCGGTACACGTGCAGTTCTACCTCAACCTGCTCGACACGTACGTGCCGGACGACGAGGAGCGGTTCGCCGCCTTCGCCGCCATCGAGAACATCCCGTCGATCCGCCGCAAGGCCGAGTTCTGCTTCAGATGGATCGACTCCGTCTTCGAGCTGCGTGAGCTGCGGACCCGTGCCGATCGTCGGGCGTTCCTGCTCAACCTGATCTGCTTCGCCGCCTGCATCGAGGGGCTGTTCTTCTACGGCGCGTTCGCGTACGTCTACTTCCTCCGGTCCCGCGGGTTGCTGCACGGGCTCGCCTCCGGAACCAACTGGGTGTTCCGGGACGAGTCGATGCACATGGCGTTCGCCTTCGACGTCGTCGACACCGTACGCGGGGAGGAGCCGGACCTCTTCGACGACGAGCTGCGCGGACAGGTCCGCGAGATGGTCGCCGAGGCGGTCGAGTGCGAGGTGCAGTTCGCCGAGGACCTGCTCGCACAGGGGGTCTCCGGACTCTCGCTGCCGGACATGCGGGAGTACCTCCAGTACGTCGCGGACCGCCGGTTGGCCCAACTCGACATCGAGCCGCTGTACGGGTCGGCGAACCCGTTCGCCTTCATGGAGTTGCAGGACGTCCAGGAACTGTCCAACTTCTTCGAGCGGCGGGTCTCGGCGTACCAGGTCGGGGTGACCGGCACGGTCCGGTTCGACGACGAGTTCTGATCCACCGGTACGCGCGGCGTGCCGGTCGGGCGTACCGGGTCACTCGTAGCGCACCAGGTCGGCGGCCGGGGTCCGGGCCAGCCGGCCGGCGGCCAGCACCCCGGCGAGCGCGCCGGCCAGGGCGGCCGCCGGCACGGTCCCGGCGAGCAGCGCGGCCGGGGGAAGCTCGGCGAGTCCCGGCCCGGCGCCGATGCCGACCAGTACCCGGTCGGTGAGGAGCCGGAGCAGCAGCAGCCCCGCGGGGAGTCCGACGAGCGCGGCGGCGAGGCCGAGCGCGGCACCGCCGGTAGCGGACTGGGCGAGGGTCTGCCGGACGGTGAACCCGACCGCGCGGAGTACCCCGAGGGTGCGGGCGCGTTCCCGGGCGACGGTCAGCAGCGCGGCGGCCAGGTTGGCGAGGCTGACCAGCAGGACGAGGGCGGCCAGCAGGCGCATCGCCATGGTGAAGGTGCCGAGGTCGTCCGGATCGGACGCCCGGGCGTGCACCGTGACGCCGGGGCCGAGCCGGTCCCGCAGGGCGGCGGCCAGCGTCTCCGGGCTGGCGGTCGGACCGGCCGAGACCAGGTACGCCTCCGGTGCCACCCCCGGCAGCATCTCGGCCCGGTACATCAGCAGTTCTCCGGTGTCCTCGGTCTCGCTGTACCAGCCCACGATGGTCAGCCGCAGCGGAGTGCCGCCCGCCCGGACCTCGACCGTGTCACCGACCTGGAGGTCGAACCGGCGCAGCAGTCCGTATCCGGCGATCGCCTCGCCGGGTGCCCGCAGCGGCCGGCCCTGCTGGACCAGGAACCGGGCGTCGGCGGGATCCCCACCGATGGCGCGGGACAGGAACGTCTGGTCGCCGAGGGTGGTCCGCCGGTCGAGCTGGCTGTACCAGCCGGCGGCACCCGGCGTACCGGCCAGCGCTGCGGTCAGGGTGGCCGGATCGGTGCCGTCGGCCACCACGACGGCGTCGTAGGGGTCACCGGTCCGGGCCGGCTCGGCGACCAGCCGATCCACTGTGGCGGTGAAGCCACCCCCGACGACCACCGCCGCCACGGCGACCGAAAGGGCGGCGGCGGTCAGTGCCGAGCGCTCGGGCCGGGTGAGTACGGCACCGAGCCCGTACCGGTAGGTGGGGCCGAGCCGGAGCCGGTCGAGGATCCGGGTGACCCGGGCCGGTTCCGCGCCGCGCGGTGCGGCGTCGCGCAGCACGTCGGAGACCGGTTGCCGGGCCGCCCGCCAGGCCGGCGCTACGGTGGCGGCCGCGAGGACCGTACCGACCAGCAGGGCGGAGCCGAGCAGCGACGGTGGGTCGATCCGCGGGCCCGCCCGGCCGAGCGCGCCAGCGAGGCCGAGCTGGAGGAAGGGGGCGACCAGGATGCCGGCCACCCAGCCGGCGAGTATCCCCGCCGCGCCGAGCAGCAGCGTCTCGGCGACGAGTCCGGTCGTCACCTGTCGGGCGGTGTAGCCGACGGACTGGAGCAGCGCGATCTCCCGCCGCCGGGCGAGTAGCCGGGCGGCGGCGGTGCCGGCGACCACGAAGGCGGCGGCGAGCAGGACGAAGACGCCGAAGCCGGCCAGCGAGGCACCGAAGATCCGGTCCCGGATGAGGATGTCGTCCCTGGTGTCCGGCCACGGTTGGACCGCCTGCACGCCGGAGCGGGTGCCGATCCGGGCAGCCACCGCGTCGGCCCGGTCGGGCTCGACCAGCCGGGCGACCAGCACCGCGGTCTGCCGGGCCGCCGTTGTCGGACCGGCCTCGGGCGACCTGGCCGGTCCGGCACCCGGGGTGGGCGTGGCAGTGGGTGTCGGGGTGACCTCGGCGGTCGGGGTGGCGGCCGGCGGCGGGGCGAGCGTGGCCAGGGTGGCGGGGTCGACGAAGAGCCGGATCGGGTCGCAGTCCGGGTAGAAGCAGTCGGTCAGGTCGACCGCGGTACCGGCCACGGTCAGCAGGGCGGGCCGACCGCCGACGGTCAGCCGCACCCGGTCACCGGCGCGGATCCCGGCCGCGGTGGCGGCGGCCTGGTCGAAGACCACCTCCCCGGCCGACGGCCACCCGCCGGTACGCAGCAGCGGTCGGCCCAGCGCGGCCGTGCCGCCGGCCAGGGCGGTGATCCGGGCGTCGACCGTGTCCCGGCCGAGCGCCACGACCCCGGCAAGATACGGGGTCACCGGGGTCGTCGCCGCGAACGCCGGGTCCTGCCGTACGTCCTCCAGCACCTCCGGCGTGCCGTAGACGACCAGGTCCGGGCGGCCGGCCTCGCGGTAGATCCGGTCCACCTCCGCACCGCCCTGGCCCTGCACGGACAGTCCGGCGACCATGCCGGCGGTGGCCAGCGCGGAGACCAGGACGGTGGCGAACGCGCCGGCCAGGTTGCCGCCGCGCAGACCGGAGCGGACGAGTCGGAGGACGGCGGACACCGGTCAGCCCTCCAGGTCGATCAGGTTGCCGAACCCGGGTCGACCGGCCGAGCCGGTCAGGTCCCGCTCGTCGACGATCTGCCCGTCGAGCATCGTGACCACCCGGTCCGCGGCCGCCGCTACCCGGTGGTCGTGGGTGACCAGCACGATGCTCTGGCCGTCCTGGTGACGTCGGCGGAGCAGGTCGAGCACGGTCTCGGCGGCGGCCGAGTCCAGTGCGCCGGTCGGCTCGTCGGCGAGCAGTATGTCGGGGCGGTGCACCACGGCGCGGGCCAGGGCCACCCGTTGCTGCTGGCCGCCGGAGAGTTCGGCCGGTGCGGCGTCAGCGGCCCCGACCAGATCCAACTCGTCGAGTACCTCAAGCGCCCGGCGGCGGGCATCCCGGCGGCCGACGCCCTGGAGCACCAGCGGCAGCTCCACGTTGCCGGCCACCGTCATCGTCGGCACCAGGTTGAGGAACTGGAAGACGAAGCCGACGTGCCGGCGCCGGATCAGGGCTCGGCCACTCTCCGAGCGGGTGTCCATCCGCTGGCCGGCCAGCCACACCTCGCCCCGGTCGGGGCGGTCGAGCCCACCGAGCAGGTGCAGCAGGGTCGACTTGCCGCAGCCGCTCGGTCCGGTCACGGCTACCCAGTCGCCGGCCGCCACCTCGAGCGAGACGTCCCGGAGGGCGGCGAGGTCCCGTACGCCGCCGTGGTAGCTGCGGGCCAGCCCACGGGCGCGCAGCAGCGGGTCACTCATCGCCGTCTCCCTTCCAGGAGGTCTTGAGCTCGATCTGCGCGAGTTGCTGCTGGCACGCCTCCAGCCAGCGCAACTCGGCCTGTAGGTGCAGCGCGGTCGCCTGCACCAGCAGGCCGCTGACGCTTCCGGCGGCGGTGCGCGCCGCCTGCCGGTCGAGCTCCCGGAGCGCCTCCAGACAGCGCTGCCGGTGGTCGGTGACGACCGTCCGGGAATCCACGTCGGGCAGCAGGGGCGCGGCGAGCTGGGCGGCGACCAGTCGGAGCAGCACGTCCGGTTTGACCAGCGGGGGGTCGGAGGGGGCGGAGAGCCACTCGTGCAGCGCTGCCGTGCCGGGCTCGGTGAGCCGGTAGACCTTGCGATCGCGCCGGTCGCCGCCGGACTCGGTGGTGTGTGCGACCAGCCCGTCCCGCTCCAGCCGGCCGAGCGTCACGTAGACCTGGCCGATGTTGACTTCGCCAGCGGCGTCGGCGAACAGCTCGTCGTAGCGTCGACGCAGCTCGTAGCCGTGGGCCGGGCCGGCGGCGAGCAGGCCGAGCACAAGGTGTTTCATCCACCGACCTCCGATGCCTGGCGCGCTGAAGTCTAACGGTTAGGCATGGATGCTCAAAGGAGCCGTACGGCGCGGACCCGGGTTCGGCGACCCGTCCGTATCGGCGGACCCCGGGACACGGAGTGGATGATCGGCGACAATGTCCGGTGGACCGGGCGGTCGCGGGGAGAGGGGGCCGGATGACCGTTGACCGCCCGTTGGTGATCGCGCACCGCGGCGCCAGCGGCTACCGTCCGGAACACACCCTGGAGGCGTACCGGCTGGCGATCCGGCTGGGTGCCGACTTCATCGAGCCCGACCTGGTCTGCACCCGGGACGGGGTGCTGGTGGCCCGGCACGAGAACGAGATCTCCGGCACCACCGACGTCGCCGCCCACCCCGAGTTCGCCGCCCGGAGGACGACCAAGACCATCGACGGCACCTCGGTGACCGGCTGGTTCACCGAGGACTTCACCCTGGCCGAGCTGAGGACGCTGCGGGCACGGGAGCGGCTGCCACAGATTCGGGCGACCAACACCGCGTTCGACGGCCAGCTGCCGGTGCCGACCCTGCAGGAGGTCGTCGACCTGGCCCGCGACGAGAGCCGCCGGCTGGGCCGGACCATCGGCATCTACCCGGAGACAAAGCATCCCAGCTACTTTCGGTCGATCGGACTGCCGCTGGAGGAGCCGCTGGTGCGGGTACTCGGGAAGAACGGCATGACCGGCAGGGCGGACCCGGTGATCATCCAATCCTTCGAAACCGCCAGCCTTCGCGGCCTGAACAGGCTGACGGGGGTACGACTGGTCCAGCTGCTGGACGCGGTCGGACGGCCGTACGACCTCACCCTGGCCGGTGACCCGCGTACCTATGCCGATTTGGTCACGGCGGAGAACCTGCGCTGGATCGGCGGCTACGCCGACGGCATCGGCGTGCACAAGAACCTGCTGCTGCCCCGGGACGCGAGCGGCAGGCTGCGCGCCCCGACCACCCTGGTCCGGGACGCGCATCGGGCCGGACTGGTGGTGCATGCCTGGACGTTCCGGGCGGAGAACCAGTTCCTGCCGATCGACTTCCGGATCGGCGCCGACCCGAACGCCCGGGGCGACATCGTCGCCGAGTACGAACTCTGCCACGGGCTCGGCCTGGACGGGTTGTTCAGCGACCACCCGGACACCGCCGTGGCAGCCCGCGCCGCTCTGGCCTGACCAGGCGGGGCCGGCCTGACCAGGCGGGTGGCCCGACCAGGCGGGCGGCCCGACCAGGCGGGCGGCCCGACTGTGACGGCTGGCGACGGTGACGGCTAGGCGGGCCGTGACGGCTGGCCGGGCGGTGACGTGGGCCGGGTGTCGGGCCGGCCGGAGCTGGCAGGATCGTCGTCAGCCGAGGGACGGGAGGAACGATGCTGCTGCCGGCACTGGACGGGGTACTGCCCGACCGCCCGGACGCGGTCCGGGTCGACGGCGAGACCGCCTCCTGGGAGGAGCTGCGGCGGGCCGCCGCCGGGGTCGCCGGCCGGCTGGTCGGGTCGCCGGCCGTCGCCGTGCACGCGACCGCCTCGCTCTCCGGCGTGGTCGGGGTGCTCGCCGGGCTGATCGCCGGCGTGCCGGTGGTGCCGGTGCCGGCCGATGCTGGACCGGTGGAACTGGCGCACATCCTTGCCGACTCCGGAGCGGCGCTGCTGCTGGCGGAGGCCCCACCGCCGCACCCGGTGCCGGTGCCGGTCGAACCGGTCCTCGGGCCCGCACTCGCACCCTCCGGCGGCCTGTCCGAGCCGCCGGGTACGGCCACCGCGCTGATCCTCTACACCAGCGGCACCACCGGGGCGCCGAAGGGCGTCCTGCTGACCCGGAACGCGATCGCGCACGACCTGGACGCGCTGGCGCAGGCGTGGGCGTGGACCCCGGACGACATCCTGGTGCACGGACTGCCGCTGTACCACGTGCACGGCCTGGTCCTCGGCGTACTGGGAGCGCTGCGGATCGGTTGCCGGCTGGTGCACACCGGCCGACCCCAGCCCGACCGGTACGCGGCGGCCGGCGGGACGCTGCTGTTCGGCGTACCGACGGTGTGGTCGCGGATCGCGGGCGACCCCGGCGCGGCGCGGGCGCTCGGCGCGGCGCGCCTGCTGGTCTCCGGGAGCGCGCCGCTGCCGGAGCCGGTCTTCGCCCGGCTGGCCGGGTTGACCGGGCACCGGCCGATCGAGCGGTACGGCATGACCGAGACCCTGATCACGATCAGCACCCGGGTCGACGGCGAGCGCCGGCCCGGACACGTCGGGCTGCCGCTGTCCGGCGTCGAGAGCCGGCTGGTCGACGACGCCGGTGCGGTGCTGCCGGCTGACGGGGAGAGCATCGGTGAACTCCAGGTCCGTGGCCCGACCCTCTTCTCCGGCTACCTCGGGCTGCCGGAGGTGACCGCGGCGGCGTACGCCCCGGACGGCTGGTTCCGCACCGGCGACGTGGCGACGGTGGCGTCGGACGGGCAGCACCGGATCGTCGGCCGGGCCAGCATCGACCTGATCAAGAGCGGCGGGTACCGGATCGGCGCGGGTGAGGTGGAGAACATGCTGCTCGCCCATCCCGGTGTCCGCGAGGCGGCGGTGGTCGGCGCCCCGCATCCGGACCTCGGCCAGGAGGTGGTGGCGTACGTCGTCGGCGACGGTGTGACCCCCGAGACGCTGATCGAGTTCGTCGCCACCGGGCTGTCCCGGCACAAGCGGCCCCGCCGGGTGCACCTGGTCGACGCGCTGCCGCGCAACGCGATGGGCAAGGTGCAGAAGCGGCAGTTGCTGGCCTGACGGGGCCGGGCCCGGCCCACCGATTCGGTCGGTGCCGATGGCGGTGCCGATGGCGGTGCCGATGGCGGCGTCGGTGTCGGTGCCACGCCGGTCCTTGATCCACCCGGTGGGTCGGGACGGGGCGCGGGTAGCGTGGTCGGGGGCACACCGCCGAGGAGGCGGTCGCCGGCCAGCCGGCGGGGGGTGCCATGGTGACGGCAGGCTCGTCGGGGATCCGGCGGCGTCGTAGCGGACCGGAGGAGCGCGCGTGCAGACCCGCACTGATCTCGTCGAGGAGCTGATGGGGCGCTTTCCGCACATTCCACGCGAAGCGGTCCTCAAGGAGGACCTGCTGCGCGGGGGGATGGCGTTCGACGACTCGGCGCTGACCGACAACGAGAACGGCGAGGTCAAGCCGAAGTCGTACTTCATCTTCTCGTTCGACCACCGGACCCTGCCCGAGCTGGGCTCGGCGGCGCTGCGCCGACCCCCGGAGGAGATCGTCCTGACCGGCGGCCCGTACGAGCTGCGCCGCACCGTGGTCTCGGTCCGGGTCAACCCGGAGTCGCCGTACCGGGTGAAGGACGGTGGCGACGGGATGCTCCGGCTCTACCTCGACGACCGGCCGATCGCCGACGTCGGGCTGCCGCCGATGCCGGAGTACTACCGGCACACGCTCGGAAACGGCAAGTCGGTGATGGAGGTCGCCCCGACCATCCAGTGGGGCTACCTGATCTACCTGACCGTGTTCCGGGTCTGTCAGTACTTCGGTGCCAAGGAGGAGTGCCAGTACTGCGACATCAACCACAACTGGCGCCAGCACAAGGCGGCCGGCCGGCCGTACACCGGGGTGAAGCCGGTGGACGAGGTGCTGGAGGCGATGGCGATCATCGACCGGCACGACACCCTCGGCGCGTCGAAGGCGTACACCCTGACCGGAGGAAGCGTCACCTCCAAGGTCGACGGGCTCGGCGAGGCCGACTTCTACGGCCGGTACGCCAAGGCGATCGAGGAACGGTTCCCGGGCCGGTGGATCGGCAAGGTCGTGGCCCAGGCACTGCCAAGGGCCGACGTGCAGCGGTTCCACGACTACGGGATCCGGATCTACCACCCCAACTACGAGGTGTGGGACAAGCGACTCTTCGAGCTCTACTGCCCCGGCAAGGAGCGGTACGTCGGTCGTGAGGAGTGGCACCGCCGGATCCTCGACTCCGCCGAGATCTTCGGGCCACGCAACGTCATCCCGAACTTCGTGGCCGGGATCGAGATGGCCGAGCCGTTCGGCTTCACCACCGTGGACGAGGCGATCGAGTCGACCACCGAGGGGCTGCAGTTCTTCATGTCCCGGGGAATCACCCCCCGGTTCACCACCTGGTGCCCGGAGCCGACCACGCCGCTGGGCCGGACCAACCCGCAGGGCGCGCCGCTGGAGTACCACATCCGGCTGCTGGAGGCGTACCGGGCGACGATGGAGGCGAACGGGCTGAGTAGCCCGCCCGGGTACGGTCCGCCCGGTGCCGGCAACGCGGTCTTCTCGGTCAGTTCCTTCATGGACACCCTGCCGCCGAACTGATGTCCGGTCCGGCCGGCCGATAACCTGGTGCGGTGACCACCGGTGGGGGATGGGCACCGGCTGGCGACGAGCGGCCCGATCCGGTGGTGCTGCCCAGGCCGAGGCTGATCAGGCGCCTCGACCAGCTGTCCGCCCGTGGGTTCGTGGCGGTCGTCGCCGGCCCGGGTACCGGCAAGACGACCCTGCTGCGGGAGTGGGTGACCCGCGGGCCCACCGCGTGGCACAGCCTGGGTCCCGAGGACCGCGATCAGGGGCACCTCTTCACCGCCCTCGCCACGGCGCTGCGCACCGTCGGCATCCCGGTACCCGGCCCAGGGGCCCACGACGACCCGTCCGTGCTCGCCGGACTGCTCGCCGACGCACTGTCCACCACCGCCCCGGCTGCCCCTGCCACCACCGCCCCGGCCGTGGGGGCGGCTGCCGGGTCGGCCGACCCGGCCCGGCTCCGGTTGGTGCTCGACGACGCGCACCTGGTGGACCCCGGTCCGGGCGCCAGCCTGCTGGCGGCGCTGGCCGGCCGGATGCCCGCCGGCACGGTACTGGTGCTCGCCGGCCGACACCCGGTGCCGTTCCCGACCGGCCCACTGCGATCCAGCGGCCGGCTCGGCGAGATCACCGCCGCTGACCTGGCCCTCACCCCGGCCGAGGTACGGCGGATGCTGGCGGGCGCCGGGGCACCCGGGCAGCACCCGATCGTCCGGCGCGGTGCGCTCGACGCTGCCGACTCACCCGGGGTGGTCGCCGCGATCGCCGGCCTCGTCAAGGTCGCCACGGAACGGGGACGCCGGACATCGTGGCCGAGCGCGGGCGGGACCCTGGCGCCACCGGAACTGGACGAGCTGCCGCCGACGCTCGACGAGGCCGACCTGGCCGCACTCTGGACGCTGTCGGCGATCCAGCGGGCCGGTCCGGGCTCGCGGGGCGCCGGAGCCTACCACCGGGCGCTGGCTGCGCTGGCCGGTCGGCGACGGATCGCCGCGGGCGACCTCCTACCGCTGCGGGCGGCCCGGCTGGTCCTCGGCGGGCCGTCCGGGATTCCCGACGTCGACCTGCTGCTCGCCGAGTCGGCGGTACGCGACGACCAGCACGACGAGGCGCTGCGTTACCTGGCGGCCGTACCTGCCGGGACGCCACTGCCGGCGGCGCTGGCCTGGCAACTCGGTGCCCTGCTGCACCGGCGCGGTGAGTTCGACGACGCGGAGGCGCTGCTCGAACGGGCGGCACCCGGGGACGGAACGTCCGGGCTGGCAGACCAGGCGCAGGTCATGGCGGGCCGGGCGGCGGTGCGGTGGGCCCGGGGCGACGGGGCCCGGACCAGGGAACTCGCCGACGAGGCGGTCCGGTTGGCCGAGACGAGCCGGGACGACGCGGCGATCGCGGCCGCCTACGTGGCCCGGGCGCTGGCCACGTTCAGCGCCGGGGACCGGGCCGGTAACGAGCACGCGTACGCCCGGGCGCTAGCCGCGGCCGTTCGCGCCGGTGACCTCGGGCAACAGTTGCGGATCCACTGCAACGTCGGCTCGCGGCTGGCGGAGGAGGGCCGCTACCGGGCGGCGACCGAGGAACTCGGCGCGGCGATCCGGCTCGGCGAGCGCACCGGGCAGCGGATGCTGTTGGCGCTGGCCCTGCACAACCGGGCCGAGGCGTGGCTGGGGCTCGGCGAACTGGCCCGGGCCCGGGCCGACTCCGACGCGGCGCTCAGCCTCTGGCAGCGCGACGGGTCGCCGCTGGCCGCCTTCGGGCTGCTGCTGACCGCCCGGGTGCACCGGGTCTGTGGCGCGACCAGCCAGGCGGTGGCCGCCTACCAGGCGGCGCTGGCGATGGCCGAACCCGACGGCAACGCCCAGGTGCTGACCGAGGCGTGCGCCGGGCTGGCGCGTACCCGGTACGCCGACGATCCCGCCCGGTCGGCCGAGTACGCCCGCCGCGCCCTGGCGATGCCGAGCGCCAACGGGCCCACCGTGGCCGAACTCGCCGCCGGCTGGGTGGCGCTCTGCTCCGGGAATCTCGACTCGGCCCGGCAACACGCCGAGCGGGCCCGCGCCGAGGCGGGATCCCGGCGGGACCCGGCCGGGCTGGCCGAGGCGATCGAGCTCGCCGCGCTCGCCGCCGGGCTGGCCGGCACGGCGGCGAACGCGGCGGACCCGGTCCGCGGCGTCGGCGGCTCCGGCGGCGGCCGGACGCCGGACCGTCCGGTGGTGGGGCTGGTCGAGGCGGCACAGATCTGGGCCGAGGTCGGCAACGAGGTCGGACTGGCCACGAACGCGCTGCTGCGGGCGCGGCTCGGCGCGGACCGGCCGGCCGAGGAGGTCGCCTGCCGGCGGCTGCACCGGCTCGGCGTACGCGAGGGAGCCTGGCATGTCGCCGGACCGCTGGCGGCGATCGGGCCGGCGCCGGTGCCGGAGGTCGAGGTGCAGACCCTGGGGCACTTCGTGGTCCGGCTGGCCGGCGTGCCGGTGCCGGCGGCGGCCTGGCAGTCCCGCAGGGCGCGGGAACTGCTGAAGCTGCTCGCCGGTCAGCTCGGCCGGCCGCTGGGCCGGGAGACCCTGGCCGCCGTGCTGTGGCCGGAGACGCCGCCGGAGGTGGCGCTGCGCCGGCTGTCGGTGCTCGTCTCGACGGTCCGGGCCGTGCTGGATCCGGACCGCCGGTACCCGGCCGACCGGTACCTGCACACCGACCCGGCAACGGTGCGGTTCAACCCGGAGCGGGTGTCGGTGGACGCGGTGCGGTTCCACGACGCGGCCCGGTCGGCGATCGCGGCGGACGGCGCCAGCCCACCGGACGGGCGTACCCGGCCGGAGGTGGGTGCGGCGACGGGGCAGTGGGACGAGGCGGGCGGCGTCGGGATACTGGGCCGGCTGGAGGCGGTCGTCGGGATGTACGCCGGGGACTTCTGCGCCGACGGCGAGGCCACCGGGGACTGGGTGGCCCGTCCGCGTACCGCGCTGGCCGAACTGCACCGCGAGCTGATCCGCCGGTTGGCCCGCCGGTGCCTGCGAATCGGCCGGCCGGAGGCGGCGGTCGGCTGGTACCTGCGGCTGACCACCGAGGACGGCTACGACGAATCGGCCCACCTGGGACTGGTCAGCGCGCTGTCGGCCGCCGGCCGGCACGGCGAGGCCGCCCGCCGCTACCGGGACTATCTCGACCGGATGCGGGAGATCGAGGTCGAACCGGCGGCCTTTCCGCCGGGAACCGGCGAGACGGCCGGCGCCCTGAACGATTCCTGAACCGCCTCGGAACATCACCGCCCATCATGGAGCCCGACACGGCGGGTCGAGGGCGGAGGCGGCGGATGTCCGGTTGGCGGGGGTGCGGCTCGTTGCTCGTGGTGGTCGTCCTGCTGGTCGGCGTCGGGGCGTGCGGAATCCGGCCGGGCGGCGACGGCGAACCGGGGGGCGCGATCGCCGCGAGCGAGGCGGGCCGCACCTACGGGTACGGCCCCAGCCGGGACCGGTCGATCAGGTACCAGCCGGACGTGGTGCTCGTCGAGGCGGGACCGGACGCGATCCGGTCGGCCAGCGCGGACGGGACGACCTGGGTACTCGACGCCGACGCGCCGGGCGTCGACGACCTCGAACCGGGCCGGATCATGTACGCCACCAGCCGGGCGGTCGGTCGGGTGGTGCAGGCGCGGCGGTCCGGGGACGATTTCGCCGTCACCCTCGCTCCGGTCACGCTCACCGAGGTGTTCCGGGACGCCCACTTCCGATCCGAGCAGCGATTCGACGAGGCCGACCTGGCGTACCAGGAGGTGCCGGACCTGCCCGGGGCGGTCGGCGTACCGGCCGGGTCGCGGTCGCCGGAAGCGGTCACCCCGATCGGGCTCGACGGGACCACCGTGCTCACGATGAACCCGGTGCGGCTCGCCCCGGCCGGCGGTGGCCGGCTGCCACCGGCGCGGGAGCGAAACTTCGCGGTCAGCGTCGGCGAGTGGGAGGCCCAGCCCTACCGGACGCAGGGCAAGCTCGGCCTGAAGATCGGGTACGCCGCCAACGAGAACCTCAAGGTCTACATCGACTTCGCGATGAACGTCGCCGACCTGCGGATCCGGGCCGACGTGCCGATCTCGAACGGGCGGATCGGCAGTGGCACGTTCGCGGTCGACGGCATCCGGAGCATCTCGGTCGACGTCTCCGCCGGCGCCGCGAACGGCGCGGACGACAACCGGAAGGTCCGCGTCGAGGTACCGGTCGAGATCAACATTCCGGTACCGGGTGAGCCGCTGGTGTACAGCAACACCTGGAAGTTCATCGTGACCACCGGGCTGAGCGGTCGGAACACCACGGTGACGGCGGCCGGGGAGTGGGCGGTCAACGGCACCCTCGGCATCATCGGCGGTACGTTGCAGAAGCCGACCCTCTCGGTGGTGCGCAGCATCATGGACTCGATCACCGGCATCTCGATCGGTCCCAGCGGGCTCGCCTTCGCCGTGGAGACGAAGATCCAGTTCGGTATCGGCATTCCGGCCGCCTTCGCCGGCCCGTACGCCAAGCTTGTGGTCGACCTCGGCGTCACCAACGGCTCGGCGCTGGGTGCCCCGCTGGCCCGGTGCGTGTCGGCGAGCCTGAACGCCAAGGTCGGCGGCGGCTTCGGGATCACCGCCTCGTCCAAGGCGGTCGAGGCGCTGAAGAAGCTGCTGCCGACGAAGCTGAAGTTCGAGCTGGAGAGCGAGCAGTTGTGGCCGATCCACCGGGCGGCCCAGACCCTGCCGAACGTCCCACTCTGCGTGGGCTGAGAGGAAGGCTCCAATGATCGTCCGTAGCCGCCCGCTGCTGGTGACCCTGACGGCGCTCGCGCTCGCCCTCCCCACCGGGTGCGGCCGGTTCGGCGGCGACCCGCCGGTCGCCGCACCGCAGGACGCCCCACCGGCCGCGACCGGCGCCGACCCGGTGACCGAGCCGACCTCGGCGCCGCCGGCGGCCGCGTCGCTGGACGCCTGTGCCCTGGTCACCAGGGCCGAGGCCGAGAAGCTGGCCGGTACGCCGCTGGAGGACGCCGTACCGGTGCGCGAGACGTGCAGCTACACCGGGCCGGTCACCGGGCCGACCGCCCAGGTGGAGATCTACGTCGGGGACGGGGCGAAGAAGTTCCTCGACATCGAGCGTGAACTCGACCACGAGATCTGGCCGCTGCCCGGAATCGGTGACGAGGCGTACGCCGAGGACGGCGCCGTCTTCGTGCACAAGGGCGGGCAGTGGGTCGCGGTCAAGCTGGTACTGCTGAACGACCCGAAGGAGAGCCGGAAGCCGCTGGAGGAGGTGGCCCGCACCGTCGCCGGCCGGATGTGAGCCCTTGCCGGTGTCGCCGGCCAGCAGCCGGGCCCGGTACGCCGGAAACCCATCGCGCCGACATAGCCGAGTGTCGCCGGCCCGTGCTCACTCCGAGCCGGTGTTGGTGGTCGAGGGGACACCGTCGGTACAGGTGACGGTCATCTGCACGGTGTGGTTGCCGTGCCGGAACCTGACCATCGTGGCCGGCGCCGGACCGGGTTCGACAGCGTCGGTCCGGTAGGGACGGTTCGGCGTCCAGGAGAGCAGCCAGGCGCCGCCGTCGGTACAGCTGGCCCGGACCGATCCGCCGTCCGACGTCAGCGTCCTCGGCTCCGGCGTCGCGGTCGGCGGCGACTCCGGAGACGACGGCGCCGGCTCGCCCGGCCCGGTCGGTATCCCGCCGTCCGGGTCTCCGCCGCCCGGCTCCCCGCCCGGGACTCCGCCCGGCTGACCTCCCGGCGGGAACCCGGTCACCGGACCGGGTACGGGGTCGCCGAGCGGTGTACCCGGCGCGCCGGCGACCGGGGTCAGCGGCCCCGGCCCGGCCGGTGGGGGGACGGAGTCGCCACCGGTGCTCCCCGACGGTCCGGTGTACGCGGTCGGCCGGTCGCTCGGACCGGACTCCGCGGCACCGCGCGGGCTCGACCCCGAGCCGAGCGGGTCGGCGAGCCAGAGCAGGAGCGCGGTGACCGCGACGGCCGCCGCGCCGGTCACCAGCACCCCGGCGCGGCGCCGGGCGGCCCGGCCGTGGACGGCCCGGGGCACCAGCACGGTCGAGGGTTCACCGTCGACCGCGGCCGGAGCCAGTGAGTGGGCGAGTTCGTCGTCGACGATCCGCACGCCGGCGGCCCGAGCGAGCGTGGCGGCCACCTCGCGGGCCGGCGGACGCTGTTCCGGGTCCTTGTCGAGGCAGCGCCGGCAGAGCTCGGCGACCTTCGCCGGCACGTCGGGCAGCGGCGGGAGCGGTGCCGGCTCGACATAGACGTGCGCCCGCAACATCTGGGTCACCGTCTCCGTGCTCCACGGCGGGTGACCGGCGAGCAGGCGGTAGAGCAGGACCCCGACGCCGTACACGTCGGAGGCGGGCACGACGGCGTCCCCGCTGATCCGTTCCGGGGCGAGATAGCCGGGGGTGCCGAGCAACTCGTCACCCCACTCGTCGGCATCTCCGTGTCCCACCGCGGCGGCGATGCCGAAGTCGACGACCTTCGCGCCGGCCGGGGTCACCATCACGTTGCCGGGCTTGATGTCCCGGTGCACCAGGCCACGGTCGTGGGCGGCGGCCAGCGCCGCCGCCACCTCGGCGCAGATCCGGAAGCCGACCTTCGGCGGCAGCGGGCCGGCCGCGAGGCGCTGTTCGAGGGTACGGCCCTCGACGAGTTCCATCACCACGTAGGGGACGCAGGTCAGGCCGGTGGCGGACTCGCCGAAGTCGTACACCTGGGCGACGTTGGGGTGCGACAGCGCCGCCGCGGCCCGCGCCTCCTGCCGGATCCGGCGTCGTGAGACCGGGTCCCGGGCATGCGGGCCGGCCAGCAACTTGACCGCGACGGGACGGCCGAGTACCTCGTCACGGGCCCGCCAGACCACCGCCATACCGCCCCGGCCGAGCTGGTCTTCGAGCCGGTAGCGGCCGCCGAGTACCTGCTGCGCCTCCACGCGGAACAGTCTGCGCCGCGCGGCTGCACCCCGCTCGGTCTACACGCCGACCGGAACGGGCATTGTCCTCGATCGGGCAGCAACTCGACCGAACGGGCGAGGGCGGAATCGGGTGGTGGTCGGCGTGTCAGCTCGTCACCCGCGGACCGAACAGGCCAGCCGCACCGTCAGCCCAGTGCCTTGCGTAGCAGCGCCGTCAACTGGTCCTGTTCGTCGGGTGAGAGTCGCCCGACCGCGGTGCGGGCGAAGGTGAAGGCTGTGGCGAACCGTTGGTTGATCTCGTCTCCTCGGGGGGTTCGTGCGACGAGCCGGGCGCGGCGGTCCCTGGGATTCGGTTCGCGGGTCACCAGGCCGAGCGCTTCGAGACGCATGACGATCTGGGTGATGTTGGAAGCATCACAGCCGAGTTCCTCGGCCAGGGCGCCCATGCCGCGCCGCTGGTCGAGTCGTCCCAGCAGACAGGCCTGGGCCGGGGTGAGCGACAGCTCGGCCGCGGCCGCCTCGTAGGCGCGGTCGTATGCGTCGACCAGGTCGAACAGGACCGCCTCGGCCTGGGACGAGGTGGTTACGGGTCCGTTCGGCAGGGCCATGCGCCCAGCCTAGAACAGGTACTTGACCCGCTCAAACAGTTGTGATCGACTAATGCTTGATCTACTAAAGTAATCGGGGGGAGCCAATGGAGAGCAAAGCCTGGCCGAACGGGGTCCTGCCGCTGCCGGTGACGTCGCTGGACGCGACGGTCTCCTACTACGACGGGGACCGAGGCCGGGCCGCCACCGATCGGCTGAACGCCATCATCGAGGCGAGCTCGTTCGAGGTCCACGTCGCCCGGACCTTCCCGTTGGAGCGGGCCCAGGATGCGCATCGCGCCCTGAACGATCACTATCTCGGGAAGCTGGTCCTCAGGGTCGGATAGCACGGCGGGGAAGGCCGAGGCGGCGATATCGGGGCATAGTGGGCATATGCGTGAACTGTCCAACGATGATCTCGGGCTGCTGCTCTCCGTCTTCGTCCTGCTCCTGATCGCCTTCGGGATCGATTTCCATATGTCCACCCGTGCCGCGCAGCGACACCGCCGAGGCGCGATCTTCGCCGGCTTCGTCAGCCTGGTCGGCGAATGCACGACGGCCGTCACGCTCGTGCTGACCTGGGTCGCCCTCTGGAGCCCCGCCGCCTGGGAGCGGATCGACAACCTGCTGGTGTTCATCCCGGGAACGATCGCCGTGCTCTGCGCCGTCCTCCTCACCGGTTCGAAGGCGCTCAACCGGGTGATTCGGATCGCACGGGTGCGCTCGATCGACGGCACCGGACACGACGCCGGATAGCCCCGACGGTTCGCACGACCGCCCGTCACGGTCGTGCGAACCGTCGCTGACCAGCGGCGCAGTATCGGCGGGCGGACCGGTCGGATCGGTCGAAGAGCCGGGACCTTTCCCTGTTGCGCCAATCAGTAGCATCGAGTCCATGCCACACCAACCCCAACTCGCGGAGTCGGAGTCCACCGAGGTGCTCGCGGTGTCCCCCGACGGGAGTTCCACCGGAGCACCCGCTCCGAAACGGCGGCGCACCAGGCGGATCCTCCTCATCACGCTGCTGGTGTTGGCATTGCTCGGCGGCGGGGGAGCGGTCGCGGCCGGCATCTACGTCCACTCGCTGGAGTCGGGCATCGAGCGGGTCGAGGCGTTCGACGCCGTTCCCGAGGAGTCACGCCCGGTCAAGGTGGCGAAGGACGCCAAGAACATCCTGATTCTGGGCAGCGACACCCGTGACCCGTCCAACGCCGACGGATCACGCAGCGACACCATCATCCTCGCCCACCTGCCGGCGGACCGGTCGAGCGCCCAACTCGTCTCGATCCCCCGGGACACCTGGGTGCACGTGCCCAGATCCAAGGACGGCAAGCACGGCGGCCGGGACGCCAAAATCAACGCGGCCTACGCCTGGGGCGGCATCCCGCTGATGGTGCAGACGGTGGAGAAGTTCACCGGGGTCCGCGTCGACCACGTCGCGATCGTCGACTTCTCCGGTTTCAAGGAGATCGTGGACGCGCTCGGCGGGATCCAGCTCACCGTCGAGCAGAGCTTCACCTCGACGCACTCGCTGCTGCCCACCGGCCGTCGGGAGTTCAAGAAGGGCCCGCAGGTCATGGACGGCGCGCAGGCGTTGGACTACGCCCGGGAGCGCTACGCGTTCAAGGACGGGGACTTCGCCCGGATCCGGCACCAGCAGCAGGTCATCCGCGCCATCCTGGACAAGGCCGCCTCCGGCGGCACCCTGGCCAATCCGGCCAAGCTGAACTCGTTCATCCGGGCCTCCGCCGACGCGGTCTCGGTCGACAAGACCCTCTCCCTGCTCGACATGGGCATGGAGCTGCGGCACCTGCGCAGCGGCAACCTGAGCTTCATCACCAGCCCGACCAAGGGCACCGGCGAGGTCGGCAACGAGAGCGTCGTGTTCGCCAAGACCGACGAGGCGAAGAGGTTCTACGACGCCGTCCGGCGCGACGCCGTACCCGAGATCCTGAGTGGAGTGAAGTGACCGCACCCACCGGTGGGAATGCTCGCGGCGTAATCCCGCGCCGGGGGCCGGCGTAGCGGAGGTTGTCGTTACGGGGGAGGAAGTAGATGTCGACGTGGCCGTTGGCACCGCACGACCCGGCGGTCGGCCTGCCCGACTCCGGTTCGTCGGACCGGCCGTCGACCGTGGGCGCCGTCGATGCCGTCGATTCGGGGCCCAACCCACCGGCGCTGCCCCGACCCCGCACCGGGTCCGGGTGGGACCCACCGGGTCGGACCCGGTCCGGCATCGACACGACGGCGGTACTGCCGTACGTCGGCTCCCGAGCCTCGGTGCGCACCCGCCGGCTGCGGGCCTGGATGGTGGCCGCCCCGGTCGACGTCGCCGCGCTGCTCGCCCCGCTGCTGGTAACCGACCGTTACTGGCGGGGAACCGTCTTCACCGCCGGTCTCACGGTGGCCATCTTCGCCGCCGGCGGGCTCTACCGGGCGCGCCGGCACATGAGCATATTGGACGAGCTGCCCAGCCTCTGCGGCCGGCTGCTCGCCTCCGCCGCGGTGGTCGCCATCATCGCGGCCTTGCGGCACGGCTCGGTCGACTACATGACCGGCTTCATGCGGGGCGTGGCGCTCTCCGCCGGCCTCGTCATCGTCGGACGGGCGATCACCCGACGGGTGGTGTTGATCGCCCGGAAGCGTAGGTGGGTGGAGCACAACGCCATCATCATCGGCAGCGGTCCGATCGCCGTCGAACTCGCCCGGCTGCTGCGCCGTTATCCCCAGTACGGCCTGCGCTTCGCGGGCTTCGTCGACGCGGAGAAGCGGCATGGCCCGGCCTCGCCACCGCTGATCGGGACCCTGGACCAGCTCGCCGACCGGATCCGGATTGTCGAGTGCGACGTCCTGCTCGTCGCCGAGCCCGACTATCCGGAGAGCGGCCTGATGGAGCAGTTGGCCCGACCCGAGTACGCGAACTGCGACATCTGGAGCGTGCCCCGGCTCTGGGGCTCCCGCTCTCCGGGAGGACTGCCCGACCACATCGGTGCGATCCCGGTGGTACAGATCCGGCACACCAGCCTCTCCGGCGTGCGCTGGGTGGTCAAGCGCGCATCCGACATCGTCTTCTGCCTCGTCGCGCTGGTCCTGCTCAGCCCGGTCCTGCTGATCTGCGCCCTCGCCACCTGGCTGGAGGGCGGCAGGGGCGTCTTCTTCCACCAGGAGCGGATCGGTCGGTACGGCAAGCCGTTCGACGTCATCAAGTTCCGCACCATGCAGCCCGCCGACGAGCTGGAGTCCCGGACCCGCTGGTCGATCGCGGACGACCGGCGGATCGGCCCGGTCGGCCGCTTCATGCGGCGGACGTCCCTCGACGAGCTGCCGCAGCTCTGGAACATCCTGCGCGGCGACATGACGGTGGTCGGCCCCCGTCCCGAGCGGCCGTACTTCGTGCGGAAGTTCTCCGCCGAGCATCCCGACTACGCGATGCGGCACCGGGTGCCGGTGGGGCTGACCGGGCTCGCCCAGGTGAGCGGATTGCGCGGCGACACCCCGATATCCGACCGGGCCAGGTTCGACAACTACTACATCGAGAACTGGTCGCTCTGGCTGGACACCAAGGTGCTGCTCCGGACGGTCATCGAGGTGTTCCGGGGCGGCGGCCGGTGAGCCGTCACCCGTGGCGGTACGCCCGGGCGGCGACGAGCGGTCACCCGGCGGGCAGGAACGGCAGCGGAGTCACCTGGTAGCCCTCCAGATAGCGGGCCGGATCGGCGCGCAGCACCGAGCCGAGAAGAGTGCCGAAGACCTGCCGGAAGTCGACGCTCGCCTTGAGATCGCCGTCGTCCAGATCGGCCAGACTCGGCTGCTCGCCGTAGAGGCCGCCGGTCACCTGGCCGCCGAGCACGAGGACCGGGCCCGCGGTGCCGTGGTCGGTACCGTCGGAGGCGTTCGCCCGGACCCGGCGCCCGAACTCGCTGTAGACCACCACCGTGACCCGCCGGCCCGTCTCCGTCTGCGACATCCGCTCGACGAAGCTGGTCAACGCCTCGTCGAGCTGGGTGAGCAGCGTCTCGTGCCCGGCGATCTCGCTGGCGTGGGTGTCGAACCCGCCGAGACTGACCGAGTACACCCGGGTCGGCACCTCGGCCTCGACGCAGCGGGCGACCAGCCCGAGTTGCACGGCGAGCGCGCTCGACCCACCGGTACCGGTCGCCGGACCGGTCGGCCCGGTCTCCGGTCGGGCCGACTCCGAGGAGTGCCGCACCAGGTCCTCCACCCGGAGCAGGTCCGCGTAGGAGGCGGCAGCGCGGGCCTGCATCGCCGGCTCGCCCTGCTGCGGACCCCCCAGCGCACCGACGAGTCCGGTGTCGATCCCGGGCGGCAGCCGCAGGCCGCCGATGCTGACGCAGGCGCCGGCCCGGGTCTCTCCGGCGAGCAGCGGAGGCAGCACCGGCTCGAAACTCACCGCCGTCTCCGGGGTCGCACCGGTGCCGTCCAACCAGCGCCCCACCCAGCCGCTGTACACGGGTACGCCCGGCGACGCGGTCTGCCAGATGTCCATCGACCGGAAGTGGCTGCGGTCCGGCTTCGGATAGCCGACCCCGAGGACGATGGCGAGGCTCTTCGCGTCCCAGAGCCGCTTCAGGCCACGCAGTTTCGGGTTGAGCCCGAGGGCGTCGTCGAGATGCAGCACCTTCTCGGCCGGGTACGCCAACTCCGGCCGCAACCCGTGATAGCGACGGTCCGCGTACGGGATGACGGTGTTCAGACCGTCGTTGCCGCCGTAGAGGGTGACGAGTACCAGCGTTCCGCCCGGGTCGGCCGGTGCGGCCCGGGACGTCGACTTCTCCAGCAGTTCGCCGAGTCCCAGCGCGGCTCCGGTCGTCGCCAGCGCGCCGGCGCCGACGACACCGGAGGCGAGCAGGAAACGGCGTCGGGTCAGCGCGTCCATCTCAGGTCACCAGGTATTCCGGGCTCGACAGGCCGAGGACCAGCAACTGGCGTGCGTCCTTGACGTCGCGCAGCACCCGGTAGGTCCGGTCGGTCCAGCCGTCCACGGCGAGGATGTGCGCCACCTCCTCCGGGGTCAGCCGCCCGGGTTGGTGCAGCCCGGCCAGCTTGCCGGCGAGATTCATCCTGACCTGGGCGGCGGCCGAGGTCAGCCAGGCGGTGCCGGCCGGCCACCCGCCGACGCTGGGCGGCGCGAAGGGAAGCTGTCCGAGAGCGCGCATCCCGTACACGATATCCATGGCGGTCTCGACCGGCAGGCCGCTGATCCGCAGGCCGAGCTGCCGCATCGCCCCGACCAGCCACTCCACCGGCTGCTTGACCAGGGTGTGCGCGGTCGCACCGAAGGACTCGTCCTCGAAGAGCGCGCGCAGCATCGCCATCGGCGCGGGGAACGCCTCGGCCATCTTCTCCCGGAGCCGCTCCGGGATGGGCTCGCTGTGCGAGGCGTACCGGAACCACATCCGGGCGGCGATGAACCGGGGGCACTCCGGTCGGGTCAGCAGCAGGTTGACCAGACTGTGCGCGTCGAAGTTCGCCGTCTGGCCGAGAATGGTCTTGCGCCCCGGGTCGTGGCGAGCCGGGTCGAAGAGCGGACTCTTCTCCTCCAGCACGGTCAGCCATCCGGTGAGTGCCCGGCCCGCCTCCCGGACGTCCCGCTCGGTGTACTGCCCGATGCCGAGCAGGAACAGCTCGAAGAGCTCCCGGGCGAGGTTCTCGTTGGGCGCGTCCTTCTGGTTGTACTGCCCGTCCAACCAGTAGATCAGCGCCTGGTCGACGATCATCCGGTGGGCGAGGTCCACGAAGTCCCGGCTGTCTCGCAGGGCCCGGTGCTGGTTCAGTACGAACTGGGCGCTTCTCACCTTGTCGGCCGAGGTGGCCCAGTGCCCGTGCCAGAAGAACACCAGCTTCTCGACGGCCTGGTGGCTCGCCACGGTCATCCGGTCCAGCCACCACCGTTGGATCAGCTCGCCCTGCGCCTTGCGCTTGATGTCGGCCCGGATGTGCTGGGCCCGGGTCGGATTGGGCAGGTTGGCGTGCGGATCGGGGCCGAGTTCCGGCACCGGGGAGCTGGTGGCGCCAACATCGGGCCCGAGCGGGGACAGCAGGCCGGAGAGCGTCGCCGGGTAGCCCGCCTGGCGCGCCGCGGCAAGCTCGGCAGCGGTCGGACCGAATCCGGCCCGGCGCAGGAGCAGCGCGACGTCGCCGGTCATAGGGGCAACATAGGCGAGAAGCGGCGGCAGCGGCAAACCTCGGCCAGGCAACCGGCTGACCAGCGGGTCTGGTCGAAACTGGATAAAGCGGAGCGTCGGCGAGGGCGGCTGCCGTCGCGTCCCGGCGCTCGCCTAGGGTGCCCCTGGTGCGGCAGCGCACCCCCGTTGACAGAATGACCCACCCTACGGTCGATCGGGTCTTTCCTCGGCAGCGGCCGGTGCGCGCTGCCCGACCAGGCCGGAAGAGACAGGTGACGACGACACGACCGCGCAGTGGCGGAGCCGAGGCCGGGCCGCCGCGACCGACGATGCTGGTACTGGGCACCGCCGAGTGGAGTGCGCAGATCGCGACGAACCAGCACTACGTGGTGCGGGAGTTCGCGCAGGCCTTCGAGACGCACTTCGTCGAGTCACTCGGCCTGCGCCGGGTCCGGTTCGACGCCCGGGACCTCACCCGGATCGCCCACCGGGTTCGCAATTCGGTCCGCGGGCACGCCGACACCGCGCAGCGGCCGGTGCCGGTCGGGGCGACGATCGTCTCACCGCTGGTCCTGCCGGTGCACCGCCGGCCGACCCGGCTGATCAATCGGGTGCTGCTGGAGCGGGCCGTGACGCGGTGGCGGCGCAGCCCCCGGCCTCGGGGGCTGTGGACGTTCACCCCGGTGACCTACGGGCTCGAACGGTACGCCGACTTCACCGTCTACCACTGCGTCGACCTGCTGGCCGCGTTTCCCGGGGTGGACGGGGTCGCCGTCGCGACCGGAGAGCGGCAGTTGGCGGGGCGGGCCCGGTGTGCCATCGCCACCAGCGACGCCGTCGCCGCACACCTGGCGGAGGTTGGCTTCTCCGACGTTCGTACGCTGCCGAACGTCGCTGACATCGACGTCTTCGCCTCGGCCGGCCACCCCGCCGCAGCGCGCCGTCCGGCGGCGCTGTTCGCCGGCAACCTGTCACCACACAAGCTGGACTACCCGCTGCTCCGCGCCCTCGCCGAAGGCCTGCGCGGCCGGGGCGAACTGCTGCTGGCCGGTCCGGTCGCGGCCGGTGGTGGCGGCTTCGCCGCCGAACTGGCCGAGTTGGAACGGCTCGGCGCCCGCTATCTCGGCGTGCTCGGCATCGACGACCTGGCCGCGGTGGCCGGCACCGCCACGGTGGGCCTGGTGCCGTACGCACTGAACCCGTACACCGTGGGGGTCAGCCCGCTCAAGTGCTACGAATACCTGTCGGCCGGGCTGACCGTGGTGAGCACCGCCGTGCCGGATGTGATCCGGGCGGCCCGGGGCACCGGTGCGATCGAGGTCGCGGACTCCGTCGACGACTTCGTGGCCCGGGTGTTACGCGCCGTCGGGCCCGGATCGGATCCGGATGTCAGTGCCCGCGTCGAGTACGCCCGCGACTTCGGCTGGCAGGCCCGTGGCGAACTGCTGCGAAGCATCGTCACCGGAGCGGGCCCGGGAGCGGCCGGCGCCGACCACGGGGCGGTCCGGTGACCGGTCCGCTGCCCGCTGCCCGGCGCCGGCTCGACCGGCTCGCCACGGCCGCCGCCGACCCGGCCCGGCGCCTGTTCGACCGGCTCGCCACGGCCGCCGCCGATCCGGTCCGGCTCGCGGTGCTGGCCACCGTCGTGCTGTTCCTCGCCCTGCCGCAGGTCTACCTGCTTCCCAGGGGCAGCGTGGACATCGCCCTCGGCACGGTCGTCGCCCTGCTGCTCGCCCCGGTGATCCTGTTCGCCGCCCGCGGCGAATCGGTGCGCCGGCTGCTCCGGCTGGCGCTGGTCCGGATCCTGCTGCTCCTGCTGGCACTCCGGTTGCTCACGCTGGCCTGGTCACCCGAGCCCCGCGCCGGGCTACAGTCGATCACGCTGCTCGGCCAGTTCGTCGTCACCCTGGTGCTCATGTCGGCGGTGGCCGGGTACGGCACCGCACCCCTGCGCGGGCTGCAGCTCTGGTACTGGCCGTGGGTGCTGTTCGAGGCCGGCCTGGTCGTCGTCTTCCGGGTGCTGCCCGGCCTGGAGGACGCGTTCCTGCACTCGATCGCTGGCTACTTCGCCGGTCAGAACGCCGTCGCGGCGCTCTTCGGCGACAATCCGAACAACGTGTTGGACCCGGCGAAGGCCGGCGGGGTCTTCATCAACGCGAACGTCGCGGCGATGTTCCTCGGGATCAACGGCCTCGCCGCGTTCGCCCTGGCGGCGTTGACCGGCGCCCGCTGGGTCCGGGTGGTCGGCGTGGTGGCGCTGCTCGCGGTGCCGTTCACCGGCTCGAAGTCCGCCACCGTGCTGGTGGTCGCGTTGCCCGCCGCCGCGTACGGCCTGCACCGGTTGCGCCGGTACCCGACCGGAGTGCTCCGGCGGTACCTGCTGATCGCCACAGTGCCGCTGGGCGCGGCTCTGGCGCTGCTGTTCACCCTCAACCGCGGCTTTCTCGACGCCCTTCTGGAGGCGTTCGCCGGGCGGAGCGTGATCTGGCGGTTCGGCGCGGAGGCGTTCCGGGACAGTCCGCTGCTGGGGCTGGGCTACGGTGGCTGGAATCTCGGCTTCGCGGCGTACGCCGACCAGCACGACATCTGGCGGGTCTTCCCACCGCACAACATCCTGCTCGGTGCCTGGGCGGTGACCGGGATCGCCGGGCTGGCACTCACCGTCGGGTTCTTCGTCGTGGCTTTTCGGCTGGTCGCCCGCCGCATGTCGACGCACGGGCAGGTCCCGCGGGTGTACCTGGTCTGTGTCGGCACTGCGCTCGCCTGGATCCTGGTACAGGGCCTGGGCGAGAACACCGACATCTTCGGCGACATCCACCTGATCCCGATCGTCGCCGTACTGGTCGCCTATCTGATCCGGCCGGTCATCGAGGAGTCCGGAAACGAGGAGTCCGAAGACAATGTCAGTCACCCCGACGGTGGGCGTCGTACGACATCAGCAGTTCCGGCCGTCGGAGACGTTCATCACGAGCCAGGCCCTGGCGATGCGGAGCTTCCGGCCGTTGTTCGTGGCGAGGGACCCGGTCCCGAGCCTGCCGCCGACCGGCGCGGCTGACGTCACGACGGTGCCCGGCCCGGCCGGTGCTGCCCGGCAGGTCGACCGGGGCGGCGTCGGGTCGCCACCGGACTCGGTCAGCGTCGCCGACTTCGGCCGGGCCGCGCTGCTGGCCTACACGCTGACCCGGCGGTCGGCACCGCTGCGCCGGCTGCTGGCCGAGCGAGGGACGGCGCTGCTGCACGCACACTTCGGGGTGGAGGGCGTCTACGCGGCCCCGGTGGCCAGGACGCTCGGCGTTCCGCTGGTCACCACCCTGCACGGGTTCGACGTGACCATCCCGAAATCCCGGCTGATCGCGTCGAGGAAACCGTCCTGGATGAACTACGTCGCCTGGCGAAGCGACCTCTTCGACACCGGCGCCGTATTCGTCTGCGTCTCCGCGCACATCCGGGACCGGGCGGTCGACTGGGGCTATCCGGCCGACCGACTCGTCGTACTGCCGACCGGGGTGGACGTCGACCTGATCCCGTTCGCCGGGTTCGTCGAGACGCCCCGGATTCTGCACGTCGCGCGGCTGGTGGAGAAGAAGGGGACCGCGGACCTGCTGCGGGCGTTCGCGGTGGTACGCCGGGTCGTTCCCGAGGCCGAACTGGTGATCGTCGGCGCCGGACCGCTGCGGGAGCGGCTCGACCGGCTCGCCCGGGAACTCGACGTGTCCGCGGCGGTCCGGTTCCTGGGGGCGCGGCCGCACGCCGAGACGCTCGACCGGTTGGGCCGGTCCCGGTTGCTGTGCCAGCCGAGCGTGACGGCGGCCACGGGTGACCAGGAAGGGTTGCCGACGGTGCTGCTGGAGGCGGCGGCGAGCGGGCGACCGGTGGTCGCGACCGCGCACGGCGGGATAGCGGAGGCGGTGACCGACGGCGAGAACGGCTTCCTGGTGGCCGAGCGGGACGTCGCCGCGCTGGCCGAACGGCTGACCCTCCTGCTCCGCGATCGACAGCTCTGCGAACGGTTCGGTGCGGCGGGCCGGCGGATGGTCGTCGAGCGGTACAACCTGCGCCGGCAGACCGACCGGTTGGAGTCGCTGTACAGGACCCTCGAATGATCGAGTCGATCCTGGTCTTCTCCCGGGCCACCCTCCGGCACCAGATCGGTGGCATGGAGGTCCTCTCCTGGAACCTCGCCGTGGAACTGGCCCGGCAGGTCCGTCGGGTCCGGCTGGTCACGACCGCCGTGCCCGGGGTCGACGGCCCGTTCTCGGCAGACGGCGTCGAGGTGGTGCCGTTGCCCGGGACCCGCCCCGGTCGCTACTCGACCGCCTGGTGGCGCGAGTCCCGGGCCTACTGGGCCGCGCTCGCCGAGCCGCCCGGGGCGGTGCTGTCGGTGAGCGCCGGGGCGTACGCGGTGGCCCGGGCCCGGGTGCGGCATCCGGGTACGCCGTTCGTGCTACAGGCGCACGGCACCTCGATGATGGAGATCAGTTCCAAACTGCGGTCCGGGAGTCCCCGGTTGCTGGCCACCGCGCCGAAGAACGCGGCCTGGCTGCTGCGGGACCTGGCCCGGTACCGGGACTTCGACCGGATCGTCGCGGTCGGCGGACGGGTGGTCGACTCGCTGGCAGCCCGACCGCAGCGTTGGTTCGCCCCGGTGGACCGGGTCCGGCACATCCCCAACGGGGTGCGACCGGCGGACCACGCCGCCGACCAGTCGGCCCGGCGGGAACTCCGGGCGGCACTCGGTGTCGACGATCGGGTGACGGTGGTCGGCTGTGTCGGCCGGCTGCACGCGCAGAAGCGGCTCGACCGGGTGTTGCGGGCCGCTGCGGTGCTGCGTGACCGGGGGCATGGCGGCCGGTTCCGGTTCCTGCTGGTCGGCGGTGGACCCGACGAGGGCCGGTTACGGGAGCTTGTCCGGGATCTCCGCTTGGCGGAGCTGGTCACGTTCGTCGGCGAGGTCCGGCCGGACGAGGTCGGCCGGTACCACGCGGCCGCCGACGTCGCCCTGCTCACCACGGCCCACCTCGAGGTCGGGCTCCCGATGGCCATCCTGGAGGCGCTGGCCAGCGGCGTGCCCTGCGTCGTGTCCCGGGGCATCGCCGGACCGGTGGTGCTCGACTCCGTGCTGCGTCCGGTCGACACCGACGATCCCGCTGCGCTCGCCGACATCCTGCACGGAATGCCGCCGGTACCCGCACCACGGCCGAGCCTGCTCCCCGACGACCTGACCCTGGCGCACTGCGCCCGCGGCTACCTGGCGCTGCTGGCGGAGCTTCGCGGCGGGTACCTCCCGCCGTGACCAGGATCTTCTTCCGGCTGGTCCTCGGCGGGGTGACCGGCAAGGTACTCGGCCTGCTCCGCGAGGTCCTGCTGGCGGCGCTGTTCGGCGCCGGTCGGGCGGTGGCGGCGAACCGGGTCGCGCTGACGGCCACGCTGATCCCGGTCAACTTCTTCACCGCCGACGCGCTGTCGGCCGGCTTCCTGCCGCTCTACGTGCGGTACCGCCAGGAGCGACCGGCGATGGCCCTGGTGCTCTATCGCACCGTACGGTCGCTGCTGGGCGCGTTCTCGCTGCTGCTCACCGTGGCCCTGGTGTTCGGCCGGACGGCCTGGGTCGACGTGCTGGCACCCGGACTGGACCCGGAGACCGCGGCGCTCACCGCGACGATGCTCGGGATCGCCGCGCTGTCGGTGCCGTTCTACGTCCAGTACGGCCTGTACACGCTGGTCGGATTGGCACACGACGACGTACGCCTGATCAACATCCGACCCTCGGTGCAGAGCCTCGGCCTGATCGGCGCAACGGTGCTGGCCTACCTCACCGGCGAGGTGGCGATCCTGGCCTGGGGCTTCACCGTGCCGTACGTCCTGCTGTGGGCCTGGGGCGCCTACTGGGTGCGGCGCCGGGGATACCTGGCCGCCGTGGACGGTCCGGGCGCGGACCTGCCGGACGGTACGGGCCGCCGGCTGGCCCTGGCGATGTTCTGGCGCCGGCTCCGCCCGTTGCTGTTGATCCCCGTGATCCTCCAGGGGTCGATCGGCGTCGAACGCGCGGTCGGGTCGCTGCTCGGCATCGAGGTGGTGGCGGCGACCGAGTACGCCCGGTTCGTCGTCGACTCCTGCATGGCCCTGCTCGCCGCCCCGCTGGGGCTGGCCGGCCTGGCCTCGTTCGCCAGGATGGACCCGGGGGAGGTGGCCGGTGGCCTGCGCCGGCTGCTACCCCCGGTGCTGTTCGCCACCGTGCCGCTCTCGTTGATCCTCTGTCTGAACAGCACCGGCATCGTCACCCTGCTCTATGCGCGGGGCGAGTTCGACGACCAGGCGGTGCGGATCTCCGCCACGCTGTTGTTGGGCTTCGCCCTCGGCATCTGGGCGCAGGTGATCGGCTACACCCTGATGAAGGTGCTCAACGCCCAGGGCAGGAACCGTGAGGTCGCGATCGTGATGGCGGTGTCGTACACCGCCGCGGCCGCACTGAACCTCCTGCTGTTCCGGCACTGGGGGGCGTTCACCCTGGGCGCGGCGGCGTCGGTGGGTGGGCTGCTGATGTTCCTCGTCTCGGCGCGCCTGCTCGGGGTGCTCGGGTACTGCCTTCGACTGCTCGTGACGCTGCTGCCCGGCTCGGTCGCGGCCGCCGGGCTCGGATACCTGCTCGCCGGTCCGGGCCTGCCGCGGCTGGTCGGCTCCTGCGCCGGAATCCTGCTGGTCTGGCTGGGCTCCGCCGCGCTGGTGCCGGCGCTGCGCCGGACCTACCTGGTGGGCGTCTGGGCACGGGTGCGGGGGCTGGGCGCGTGGCGCAGGCCCGGGGAACCCCGGGATCGTGACCGGACCCCGTCGGATGGAGCAGCAGGATGAGTGCCGAAGAGGTTCGTACCCGGCGGACGGAATCCGCTCCGACCGGCGCCGCGATCGACCGATCGGCCTCGATCGACGGACCGGTCCCGCTCGATCACCTCGCCGACCGGTCGGTGGCGGTGGTGCACGAGTGGTTCGGTGCCACCGGCGGCTCGGAGAACGTCTTCCGGCAGATCGCGGCGCAGCTGCCACACGCCGAACGGTTCGTGCTGTGGAAGGACGCGGGCGTCGACGAGCCGGACCTCAAGGAGTCGTGGCTGGCCCGGACGCCGCTGCGGCGTACCAAGGCGATTGCGCTGCCGCTGATGCCACTGGTCTGGCGGACCCTGAGCCGGCAGCGGTTCGACGTCGTCGTCTCCTCCAGCCACGCCTTCGCGCACACCGTGCGGCTTGGCGCACCGGAGCGGACCCGCTACCTCAGCTACGTCCACTCGCCGGCCCGGTACCTCTGGAGCCCGTCCTTCGACGGCCGCGGCGCGAATCCGTTGCTGACCGTTCCGAGGAGGCTGCTGCGCACGGTCGACCTGCGGCTGAGCCGGCACGTGCACGGCTATGCCGCGAACTCCCGGGAGGTGCGGGACCGGATCCGCCGCTACTGGGGTCGGGACGCCGTGGTCATCAACCCACCCGTGGACACCGACTTCTTCTCCTCCCCGCCCGACGCGCAGCGCCACCAGTCCCGGGACTACCTGCTCGGGGTGGGGCGGTGGATTCCGTACAAGAGGTTCGAACTGATCATCGCGATCGCCGAGGCCGCCCGGCTGCCATTGGTGGTAGCCGGCTCGGGTCCGGAGGAGGCGAATCTCCGGCGCGCCGCCGCTCGGGCCGGGGTCGAGGTCAGCTTCGAGGTCCAGCCCGACCGGGAGCGGCTACGGCAGCTCTACTGGGGCGCCCGGGCGTTGCTCTTCCCGGTCCACGAGGATTTCGGCATCATCCCGGTGGAGGCCCAGGCCTGCGGCACGCCGGTGCTGGGACTGCGCCGGGGCGGTCTGCTCGAGACCGTCGTGGACGGACAGACCGGTCTTCTCGTGGACTCGGTGTCCCCGGCCGACTACCTGCCCCTGCTCCGCCGTCTCGACGAGTTGGACCGGGACCGGCTGGCGGCGCACGCCGCCGGCTTCTCGGAGTACGCGTTCTCTGTGCGGCTGCGACGGTGGATCGCCGAGCAGACCGGTCGGTGAGCCGGTCGGCACAGCCGGGGCGGTCAGAAGATCAGCGTCTCGCGCAGGTAGGTCGCCACCCGCCTTAGCTCCTGCGCACCGTTCACCGGGGCGGTCATCCTGAGCACCAGTTGCCGGTCGATCCTGCTCTCCTCACTGGTGCCGCTCTGGAAGTACGCCACCACGACCAGCCCGTGTCGCTGCTCGCCGTTCTCCTGCAACGTGTTCGTCTCGAGGAACGCGGAGTTCTGGCCGCTGCGGATCCACCGCTTGCCCCAGGCCTCCTCGGCCTGCCGCATGGCGACCTGCTGCGCCTCGTCGCAGGGCTGCGCACAGTCCCGCACGATCAGCTCCCCGCCGTACTTCGGCAGGTCGCTGCCCGGCGGCACGCCGCAGTTGTACTTGGTGAAGCCCTCTGCCCGGCCGGAGAGTTCGCACTGCCAGGTGCCCGGCACCTTGAGGGTGAAGGTCAGGCCCTCCAACCGGGCCAGGGTGCGCACGTTGTCCCGCTCCGTGAAGGTCGGCCACTTGGTGGGCCAGGCACCCGGGGTGGGCGGTTCGAGACCCGGCTGTAGCGGGGGATTGGTCGGTGGTGGCGGCGGCAGGCTGCTCGCGGTCGGTTTCGCGTCCGGCGGCGGTTTGTCCCCGCCATCGTCGGAGAGGTTCACCGCGAGGAGGGTCCCGCCACCGGCCAGGACCAGTACGACCACCGCCGCGATGGCGATCCAGAGCCAGTTGCGCCGTGGCTTCGGCTCCGAGGGGACGATGTGCCGTACCGGCGAATACAGCGGGTCGTACGAGGACGCCTCCGTCGGCGGCTCCGTCGAGTACGCCCTCGGCATCTCCGGCAGCGGCTGCGGCGGCCCGGAGACCGAGTCCGGCGGCACCGAGATCTGGTAGGGCGGTGCGGAGTTCTGGTAGGGCGGCGCCGAACCCTGGAATGGCGGCACCGAGGTCTGGTCCGGTGGCGCGGACGTCTGGTGCGGTGGTGCCGAGGTCTGGTGCGGTGGTGCCGAGGTCTGGTGCGGTGGTGCCGAGGTCGGGGTGCCGCCCACCGGCGGCACCGGCTGTGCGGGTCCGGCCTGCCACGGGTTGGGCGGCGGCGTGCCCGGAGTCAGTCGGGTCGTGGGTGTGGCCAGGTCGTCGTCCTCGGATGCTCCGGGGGAGCCGGCCGGCGTGCCGTCGGCCGGCGCTGCGGCGACACCGGTCTTCCTGGTCGGCTCCTCACCGTCCCCGAACCCCTCCTGCGTGGCCCGGCACTCCATGCCGAGCGCCGCGAAGAGTCGTTCGCCGCCGCCGGCCTCGGCCGCGGCGTAGGCCACCCAGGGGGCCGGGGCGGCGAACTCCGCGTGCACGTAGCGCGGACCGTTCGCACCGGGCTGCGCCAGCGCCTGCGCGGTGCCGACGAACGCCTGCCGCCAGCGCTGGTCACTCGCGACGGCGGCGTCCAGCACGGCCACCGTGTACGAGTTGCCCTGTCCGTCGATGGCGGACCAGACGCTGCCGACCTGGCAGAGGCTGACCGCCTCGATGAACTGGTACGGACCCACTGGCTGCATCCCAACCCACTTCCGCTTCGCTCCCTGCGGATCCTAGCGAGGCGGGACCAGTGCGTCCGAGGCCCCTCCAGCAGCCTGTGCGCCGGTGGTGCAGGCCGCGATCGCGCTGGGGCCGTACCCGCTTGCTGACTCAGCGTACCGAGCCCACTGCGGGTCCGAAGTGGATGGTCTCGGCGAATGGCGGACCTGCTCGGGCGGTTCGGCGCCTAGACTGCCAGGTGGAGTTCGATGTCCGACGCAGCGGTGCCAGCGAGCGCGGAGGTTCGGAAATGGAGACCGCAACGGCCGGTGGCGACGACGCCGTGCCCGCATCCGCCGCGGGTGCCGCACCGCTGTTCCTGATGAGCGCCTGCCTTGCCGGCACCCGCTGCGCGTACGACGGCGGCGCCGCGCGGGAGGAGGTGGCGCCCGCCGCCGATGCCCGGGTCCGGCTGGTCTGTCCGGAGGTGATGGGTGGGTTGCCGACCCCGCGCGACCGTGCGGAGATCGTCGGCGGAGACGGGTTCGACGTTCTGGACGGCGATGCCCGGGTGCTGACCGACCGGGGCGAGGACGTGACCGAGGCGTACCTGGCGGGTGCCCGGCGTACCCTGCGGATCGCCCGGGCCACCGGGGCGGTCGGGGCGGTGCTCCAGGACTACAGCCCGTCCTGCGGTTGCCGGCAGGTCAGCGACGGGACGTTCCGGCGGAACCGGGTCGCCGGTCAGGGGGTCACGGCGGCCCTGTTGCTCCGTAACGGGTTCCAGGTCGTGGCGCACCACGAGTACGACGCCTCCGTGCCGTTCCCGTCCGCCCCGGTGGCGCCCCCGGACTGACACCCGGATTCCGGGTTCCCGCTCTCCCGTTACTGAAGCGTTACGGTGTACGGTTTGACTGGTCAAATGTTAGCGGTAACACTCGGCTCGCGACGTGATCGCGACCAGACGGTCGGGGTTGGCAGGCGCCTGCCCCAGGTAGGAGAGGTGGACATGCCGCCGGCCACGCATCCGCAGATCTGGTTCCTCACCGGCAGCCAGCACCTGTACGGTCCGGAAACCCTCGACCAGGTCGCGTCCCAGTCGCAGCAGATCCTGCGTACGCTCGCCGGATCCGGTCAGATCGTCGCGGACATCGTCTGGAAACCCGTCCTCACCGAGGCGTCGGCGATCCGTGCGATCCTGCTGGAGGCGAACGCCGACCCCGGCTGCCTCGGCGTGATCGCCTGGATGCACACCTTCTCGCCGGCCAAGATGTGGATCACCGGTCTGGACGCGCTGCGCAAGCCCCTGCTGCACCTGCACACCCAGCTCAACGAGGCGCTGCCCTGGGAGTCCATCGACATGGACTTCATGAACCTCAACCAGGCCGCGCACGGCGACCGCGAGTTCGGCTTCATCCAGACCCGGCTCGGACTGGCCCGCAAGACGGTCGCCGGGCACGCCTCCGACCCGAGCGTGGTGAGCCGGATCGACGAGTGGGCCCGCGCCGCGCTCGGCCTCGCGCACCTGCGCAACCTCCGGCTGGCCCGGTTCGGCGACAACATGCGCGACGTCGCCGTCACCGAGGGCGACAAGGTGGAGGCGGAGCTGCGCTTCGGCGTCTCGGTCAACACCTACGGGGTCAACGACCTGGTCGAGGTGGTGGACCGGGTCGCCGACCAGGAGATCGAGCGGTTGGTCGGCGAGTACGCCGACATCTACCGGCTCGCCCCCGAACTGGCCAAGGACGGCGACCGGCACGAGTCGCTGCGGTACGCGGCCCGGATCGAGGCCGGCCTGCGGGAGTTCCTCGTCGACGGCGGCTTCGGCGCGTTCACCACGAACTTCGAGGATCTCGGCGGGCTGCGGCAGCTCCCCGGCCTCGCCGTGCAGCGGCTGATGGCCGACGGCTACGGCTTCGGCGGCGAGGGCGACTGGAAGACCTCGACGCTGCTCGCCGCGGTCAAGGCGATGGGCGTCGGATCGCAGCGGGGTACCTCGTTCATGGAGGACTACACCTACCACTTCGGACCGGGTGAGCCGAAGATCCTCGGTGCGCACATGCTGGAGGTCTGCCCCAGCATCGCGAGCGGGCGTCCGTCGTGCGAGATCCACCCGCTCGGCATCGGCGGCCGCGAGGATCCGGTCCGGCTCGTCTTCGACGCCACCCCCGGTCCCGGGGTGGTGATCGGGATGGCCGACCTCGGCGAGCGGTTCCGCCTGGTCGCCAACGAGATCGAGGTGGTGCCGCCGGACGAGCCGATGCCCCGGCTGCCGGTCGCCCGCGCGGTGTGGAAGCCGGCGCCGTCGCTGAGCACCTCCGCCGAGTCGTGGCTCACCGCCGGCGGCCCGCACCACACCGTGTTGACCCAGGCGGTGGGGTCGGCCACGCTGCGCGACTTCGCCGACATGCTGCACACCGAACTGGTGCTGATCGACGAGCGGACCACGACCGCCGAATTCCGGGACCGGCTGCGCTGGAACCAGGCATACCACCGGCTGGCCCAGGGGCTGCCCGGCCGGGGCTGACCCGAACCCGTACCACCAACCCGCCCACGCAGCACGGAGGTGCAAGGAAGGAAGCGGGGCCCTTCCGCGCACCCCATGGAACGGAGGAGTAGATGAGGTTTGTCCGGCTCGCGGCGGTGGCCAGCGCGGCCACCCTCGCCGCCGCGTTGACCGCGTGCGGATCGAGCACCAAGACCGTGGACCAGGAGGCCGCCTCCGGCGACAACGCCGGGGCACTCGTCGGGGTCACCATGCCGACCAAGTCCTCCGAGCGGTGGATCCACGACGGCAACAACGTCAAGGCGGGCCTGGAGAAGCTCGGTTACACCGTCGACCTCCAGTACGCCGAGAACGACATCCCCGCCCAGGTGAACCAGATCGAGAACCAGATCACCAAGGGCGCCAAGGTGCTGATCATCGCCTCGATCGACGGTACCGCCATCACCACCCAGTTGCAGAACGCGGCGGACAACAAGATCCCGGTCATCGCGTACGACCGGCTGATCCGCAACAGCCCGAACGTCGACTACTACGCCACCTTCGACAACTTCAAGGTCGGGGTGCAACAGGCGACCTCGCTGCTGGTCGGGCTGAAGCTGAAGAACCCCGACGGCAGCGAGGGCACCGCCAAGGGACCACTCAACATCGAGCTCTTCGCCGGCTCGCCGGACGACAACAACGCCACCTTCTTCTTCAACGGCGCGATGTCGGTGCTCCAGCCGTACATCGACAAGGGCACCCTGGTGGTGAAGAGCGGGCAGACGGACTTCAAGACCGTCGCGATCCTGCGCTGGGACGCCGGCACCGCGCAGCGCCGGATGGAGGACCTGCTGACCAAGACGTACAGCGGCGGCACGAAGGTCGACGGCGTGCTCTCGCCGTACGACGGGCTGTCGATCGGCATCCTGTCGGCGCTGAAGAGCAACGGCTACGGCACGGCCGGGCAGCCGTACCCGATCGTGACCGGGCAGGACGCCGAGGTGGCCTCGGTGAAGTCCATCATCGCCGGTGAGCAGTACTCGACCATCTACAAGGACACCCGGCAGCTCGCCGAGGTGGCGGTCAAGATGGCCGACGCGGTGCTGAAGGGGAGCAAGCCCGAGGTCAACAACGAGAAGGACTACGACAACGGCAACAAGGTCGTGCCGTCCTTCCTGCTCGAACCGGTCATCGTCAACAAGGAGAACTACCAGGCAGCGCTGATCGACACCGGGTACTACAAGCCGGAGCAGCTCCAGTAGTCGTACCCTCGCGGCGGTCGCCCGGGGTGATCCCCTGTGCGGCCGCCGCGCCCGTGCCGGGAACACCTGCCCACCACCGACGCTGGAGGCGATCCGTTGGCATGACCGACGACATCCTGCGGATGCGGAACATCACCAAGACCTTTCCCGGGGTACGCGCACTGCACGAGGTCAGCCTCTCGGTGCGCCGGGGTGAGATCCACGCGATCTGCGGCGAGAACGGCGCCGGGAAGTCCACCCTGATGAAGGTGCTGTCCGGGGTCTACCCGCACGGCTCGTACGCCGGGGAGATCCTCTTCGACGGTGAGCCCTGCGAGTTCGCCGACATCCGGGACAGCGAGCGGCGCGGAATCGTCATCATCCACCAGGAGTTGGCGCTCTGCCCGCAGCTCTCGATCGCCGAGAACATCTTCCTCGGCAACGAGCGGGCCAGCCGTGGTCTGATCGACTGGAACCGGACCAACCACGAGGCCGCCGAGCTGCTCGCCCGGGTCGGACTGCACGAGAACCCGGTGACCCAGATCAGCGACATCGGCGTCGGCAAGCAGCAGCTCGTCGAGATCGCCAAGGCGCTCGCCAAGCGGGTCCGGCTGCTCATCCTCGACGAGCCCACCGCGGCGCTCAACGACCGGGACTCGGCGCACCTGCTCGACCTGCTGCGCGGCCTGCGTGACCAGGGCATCACCTGTGTGATCATCTCGCACAAGCTGAACGAGATCGCGGCGATCGCCGACCGGATCACGATCCTGCGGGACGGGCGGACGATCGAGACCCTGGACCCGGAGTCCGACGAGGTGACCGAGGACCGGATCATCTCCGGGATGGTCGGCCGCGACCTCGACCACCGGTTCCCGCCGCGCGAGCCCCGCATCGGCACCGAGGTGCTGCGGATCGAGGACTGGACGGTGCACAGCCCCACCCAGCACGGCCGGGTGGTGGTCTCCAACGCCAACCTCACGCTGCGGCGCGGGGAGATCGTCGGGCTGGCCGGGCTGATGGGCGCCGGCCGTACCGAGCTGGCGATGAGCGTCTTCGGGCGCTCCTACGGGACGGAGATCTCCGGCCGGCTGGTCAAGGACGGGCGGGAGATCAGCGTACGGTCGGTGCGGGACGCCATCCGGCACGGCATCGCGTACGCGACCGAGGACCGCAAGCGGTACGGCCTCAACCTGATCGAGGACATCAAGCGGAACATCTCCGCCGCCGGCCTGAGCCGGCTGGCGCGGCGCGGCTGGGTCGACGACCACCGGGAGTACCAGGTCGCCGACGAGTTCCGGGCCAGCATGAACATCAAGGCGCCGAGCGTGCTGAGCGTGACCGGCAAGCTCAGCGGCGGCAACCAGCAGAAGGTCGTACTGTCGAAGTGGATCTTCACGAATCCTGACGTGCTGATCCTCGACGAGCCGACCCGGGGCATCGACGTCGGCGCCAAGTACGAGATCTACTCGATCATCAACCGGCTCGCCGACGAGGGCAAGGCCATCCTGGTCATCTCGTCGGAGCTGCCCGAACTGCTCGGCCTCTGCGACCGCATCTACACCCTCTCCGCCGGCCGGGTCACCGCCGAGGTGCCGCGCGCCGAGGCGACCCAGGAGTACCTGATGCGGCACATGACCAAGGGCCAGGCCGACCACGGCGACGCCCGCGGTGCCACCGACGCCCCGGGCCCGGTGGACGCCGCCGGCCGGCCGGGCGACTCGACGAACGGACAGGAGTAGCCCTCGATATGAGCGCCACCGCCCCGACCAACGCCGACGTCGCGCTGAGCGGCCCCGGTCTCGGTGTGCCCGCCGCCCCGTCCGGCGGGCCAGGCCGCCGGCTCTCGGTGAACCTGCGGCAGAGCGGAATCTACGTCGCCTTCGCGCTGATCGTGCTGCTCTTCTCGGTGCTGACCGACGGGGCCCTGCTCCAGCCGCAGAACATCTCCAACATCATCGTGCAGAACTCGTACGTGCTGATCCTGGCGATCGGCATGATCCTGATCATCATTGCCGGACACATCGACCTCTCCGCCGGCTCGGTGGTGGCGGTCACCGGGGCGGTCGCGGCGGTGCTGATGGTCGAACACGACGTACCGTGGCCGCTGGCCCTGCTGATCACCCTGGTCGTCGGCGGGCTGATCGGTGCCTGGCAGGGCTTCTGGGTGGCCTACTTCGGCATCCCGGCCTTCATCGTCACGCTCGCCGGCATGCTGCTGTTCCGGGCGCTGACCCTGACCGTCCTCGGTAACCAGGGCATCGGCCCGTTCCCGGACCCGGTGCGTACCCTCGCCAACGGCTTCACCGAGGGCTACCTGGGCAACGTCGGCCTCGGCCCGCTGGGCGGCGCCGACCTGTTCAGCCTGTTGGTCGGGATCGCCGCGATGGCCGGCATCGTGCTGGTGCAGTGGCGCGGCCGGGTGTCCCGGCTCGGCTACCAGCAGAACGTCGAACCGCTGCCGCTGTTCGTCCTCAAGCTCGCCCTGGCCGGCGTCGTGGTGATGACGGTGATCGTGCAGTTGGCCCGGTTCAAGAACCTGCCCTGGGTGCTGATCCTGCTGGCGGGACTGATCCTGGCGTACTCGCTGCTGACCAGCCGGGCCGTCTTCGGCCGGCAGATCTACGCCGTCGGCGGCAACCTCCAGGCGGCGACGCTGAGCGGCGTCAAGGTCAAGTCGGTGATCTTCTGGATCTTCGTCAACATGGGGGTGCTCTCCGCGCTCGCCGGGATCATCTTCGCCGGCCGGCTCAACCAGGCCGGGCCGACCGCCGGCAACGCCTTCGAACTCGACGCCATCGCGGCGGCGTTCATCGGTGGGGCGGCCGTGCAGGGCGGGGTCGGCAAGGTGGTCGGGGCGATCACCGGTGGCTTGATCATGGGTGTCATCAACAACGGCATGTCGTTGATGGGCGCGCCGAGCGAGCAGGTGATGCTGGTGAAGGGCGCGGTACTGCTCGCGGCGGTCGCCTTCGACGTCTGGACCAAGCGACGCGCCGGAGCATCCCGGTAGTCGGGAGCCCTTCCGGCGGCGACACACCTGCCTCGGCGTGGTCGGCGGCCGGCCCGCCCGGGAGGCGCACCTGCCACGGCAGTACCTCGGCCGACGGGGTCTTCGCCGTACTGGCCCGGCGAGCCGTACGGCTTCCGACTGCGAGAGCGCATACGGTAGATATCCGGACGAACCAGGGTCCGATCCGGGATCGGGGCGCCCGACGCCGGGGCGGGGCGGGCCCGTGTGGAGTCAGGAGGCAGGCCGATGGCCGATCCGGTGAGGACCCCGGCGAGCGGGCCGGGCCGGCGCGTCCCGACGGTCGGCCGCGCCGGCTGAGATGGACTGGGCCGGATGGGCACTTTTCGGGATCGTCGCCACCACCGCACTGACGGCGGCGATGATCACGGCGCAGCTCGCCGGGTTAACCCGGGTTGACCTGCCACTGATCCTCGGCACCATGTTCACCGAGGACCCCGACCGGGCCCGGGTCGCCGGATTCTTCCTCCACCTGCTGGCCGGTCAGGGTTTCGCGCTCGGCTACGCCGCGACCTTCGCCCTGCTGGGCCGGGCCACCTGGTGGCTCGGCGCGCTGCTCGGCGTACTGCATGTCGGGATCACGCTGACGGTGCTGTTGCCGCTGCTGCCGGGCGTACATCCCCGGATGGCCTCGGCACGGGCCGGTCCGTCCAGCACGGCGGTGCTGGAGCCGCCGGGCCTGCTGGCCCTCAACTACGGCATGCAGACACCGGCCGTCACGGCGGCCGTGCACGTCCTCTACGGGGCCGTCCTCGGGCTGCTCCTACAGGCCCGATGAGCCAGGTCGGCCCCGCCGAGCCACCGCCGATCGCGGACTACGGGCTGCTCGGAGACACCCGCACGGCGGCCCTGGTCTCCAGCGCGGGCGCGATCGACTGGATGTGCGTGCCCCGGTTCGACGGCGCATCCCTGTTCGGCCGGCTCGTCGGCGGAGCGGAGGCGGGCACGTACCGGATCGGGCCGGCCGGACCGGCCGAGGTGGTCGAGCGGCGGTACCGGCGGCACACCGCGACTCTGCGGACCACCTGGGCGCTCGGCGACCGGCGCCTCACCCTCACCGAGGGGATGGTGGCCGAGGTGACCGGAGCGCTGCTGCCGGCGACGCTGCTGGTGCGGCGGCTGTGCGCCGAGGGAGGTCCGACCGAGGCCGTCGTCGAGTTCGATCCCCGGCTCGGCGCCGGGCGTCGGCCGCCCCGGATACACCGCCGCCGCTCACTGGTGGTCTGCGAATGGGGCTCGCTCGCGGTGTCGCTGAGCTGCGCTCCCGGGCCCGTCGTCGGGCCCGGCCGACCCACCTCGCTGACCGTACACCCGGGCCGGCCCGTCACCCTCGTGCTGGTCGTGGCCCTGCGGGAGCCACTGATCCACGTCGACCCGGACGCGGCCTGGGAACTGCTCCGTGCCGACCAGGCACGCTGGCGGGCCTGGGTCGGCGACCTCGATCCCGGGCTGCCGTTCCGGGACGCGGTGGCGCGCAGCCTGCTTACGTTGCGGCTGTTGACCTACTCGCCGTCGCACGCCCCGGTCGCGGCGCCGACCACCTCGCTGCCGGAACAACCCGGTGGGGTACGCAACTGGGACTACCGCTACGTCTGGCCCCGCGATGCCAGCATCGGCGTCGCCGCCTTTCTCGGTGTCGGCAAGCCCGACCAGGCCCGTGGCTTTCTCGCCTGGCTGTTGCGGGCCAGCCGGTTGCAGCGACCGCGGTTGGCGGCACTGTTCACCCTGGACGGTCTGCGGGTGCCGGGGGAGCGGCGGCTCGACGGCTGGCCCGGCTACGCAGGCAGCATCCCAGTACGCCTCGGCAACGACGCCGCCGGCCAGCACCAGCTCGACGGGTACGGCTGGGTCGTCGACGCGGCCTGGGTGTACGTGCGGGCCGGGCACCGCCTCGACGGGGAGACCTGGCGCACCGTACGCGGCTTCGCCGACGTGGTGGCCCGGCGGTGGCGGGAACCCGACGCCGGCATCTGGGAGCTGCGCCACGCCACCCAGCAGGTGCACTCCAAGCTGATGGGTTGGCTCGCGCTGGACCGGGCACTGCGGATGGCCGAGGCCCATCCACTTCCGGACCGGCAGCGGCGCCGCTGGCGTGAGGCCCGACAGGCGATCGCCGACGACGTACGGGTGCACGGCGTCGACCCCGAGCGGTCGAACTACGTACGCGGCTACGGTTCCCGGGAACTCGACGCGGCGCTGCTGACGCTGCCGCTGCTCGGCATCGAGGATGCCGGCTCGTCCCGGGTGGAGCAGACCATCGAGGCGATCCGGCGGGAGCTGGGGGCGGGCGGTCCGCTGCTCTACCGCTACCCGCCCGGACGTGACGGCCTGCCCGGTGCCGAGGCGGCCTTCCTGCCCTGTTCGTTCTGGCTGGTCCAGGCCCTTGCCGCCACCGGGCGCCGAGCCGAGGCGGTCGAGCTGTTCCGGGCGCTTCTGGACCGGGCGAGTCCGCTGGGACTCTACGCGGAGGAGATGGACCCGGTCACCGACGCCCACCTCGGCAACTACCCACAGACCCTGTCCCACGCCGCGCTCGTCCAGGCCGCGCTCGCGATCCGGTCCGCGCCGGCCGGATAGCCGGTCCAGACAGAAGGAAGACCGAACATCGGCACACCGCTGGTCGCACCCCGTCGACCCTGTTGACAATCGATAGGTAACGCCTGATAGTCGATATATGTTTGCCGAGCATCGAGCGGTGGCCCCGCTCCGAGTACTCCTGGTGCTGCTGTTCGGGATTCTGGTCATGTTCCAGACCCTCTCGCTGCCCGGACAGTTCGCGCACATGGCCGAGGAGTCCCCGGACATGGCGTACCTGAGGTGGCCGATGACCGCCATCTCGGTGTTCTGGGTGCTCTGCGTCCAAGTGGTGATCGTGGCCACCTGGAAGCTGCTCACCATGGTCAAGAACGACCGCATCTTCAGCGAGGCCTCGCTGGCCTGGGTGGACGCGATCGTCTGGGCCATCGCCGCCGCCTGGGTCGTGCTCGTCGGCGTTCTCCTCTACGTCGGCTTCAACGCGGACGATCCCGGGCTGCCCGTGCTGCTGTTCCTGATGTCGGTGGGTGTCGCCGTGCTCGGGCTGCTGATGGTCGTGATGCGCGCGCTACTGCGGCAGGCAACCACCCTGCGCAGCGACATGGAAGGCGTGATCTGATGCCCATCGTCGTGCGCATCGACGTCCAACTGGCGAAACGCAAGATGAGCGTCGGCGAGTTCGCCGAGCGTGTCGGGCTCACCCCGGCGAACGTGGCCGTGCTGAAGAACGGCCGCGCGAAAGCCGTCCGGTTCAGCACCCTGGAGGCCATGTGCCGGGTGCTCGACTGCCAGCCCGGTGACCTGCTCGAGTGGGTGGAGGAATGACCCATCACCGAATCCACCCGCCACAGCCTTGCGCACCGTCGCGGTCGACGGTGTATCCGGCCCCGAAGCGGAGAATCCGATGAGGTATCTACTCGCCCTGCTCGCCATCGCGCTCGGCGTCGCCGCCGTGGTCTACGGGGAGGCCGACGACTCGCCAGGCCTGCAGTTCCTGGGCGCACTCCTCGTCCTCGGCGCACTCGCGTACGGCGTGCGGGTCGTCCGGCGCAGCAGATAGCGTACGACGGTCGCTGTCTCACCTGTCGACCGACGCCCGCCCGGTGCCGTGTCGCGGGCCGGTGCCGACCCGAGCGGCCAACTCCGCCCCGCGACCGGTGCCCAGGTCCGGTGAAACTGCTTGCCCCGAACCCGCCAGTCCACACGGTCCATCTGCGAGTATGCGCCTGACCAGCGGGGTCAGCGGTTCAGCAGGTCGGCGGCGGCGACCCGGATCAGGGCCCGCGGCCCGAGTAGGTTCAGCAGGTTGCCCGGCGCGCGGAACCGGGACATCGGAATCGCCCCGGAGAGTACGCCGAGGAACTGGTCGACGGCGGCCGGCCGGTCCTTCAGCGCGGCGAACAGCGCCCGGTCGACCGCGCGGGTGGGCCGGAAGGAGGCCAGGTCGAGGGTAAGGTCGTACATCGGGCCGGCAGCGGCGTCCCGGCGGGCCCGGTATCCGGCAAGTGCGGCGTCGGGCCGACCGCCCCCCTCCACAGCGGTGACGACGGCGTCGACGAGCAGTTCGGCGTCACGGAAGGCGTTGCCGATGCCCTGACCGGTGATCGGGTCCATCACCAGGCCCGCATCGCCGACCAGTGCCCAGCCCGGACCGTGCGGCACCCGGAACGCGTTGGGCACGTCCGGCGTCAGCCGGAAGCGTTCGGCCCGCTCGCCGGCCCGTACCCGGGCGCCGAGATCGCCACAGCCGTCCAGGGTGCTCAGGTACTGGCCCTCGACGTCGGCGCGGAACGCCGGGAAGTCGGCGGCCCGCCCGGCGACGTAGGCGATCGTCAGACCGTCGTTGGTGGGAAAGACCGCCACGGTCCGGCCGGGGCGCTGGTAGAACTCCCCGCCGGCGACGGCCACCCCCGACCAGTACGTGTAGCAGGCGAAGGTGCTGGCCGGCCGCTCCCGGTAGGCGGGTGCCCGGACCGCGGCGGCGACCATGGAACGCTTGCCGTCGGCGCCGACCACCAACCAGGCGGACTCGGTCACCGGTCCGCCGCCGCGCTGCCGCCCGCGCACCCCGACCACCCGGTCCCGGTCCCGGACGAGTTCGTCGACGTCGAACCCCTCCCGCACCTCCACCCCCGCCTCGCGGGCCGCGTCGACCAGCAGTGCGTCCAGCAGGGTACGGCGGGGACTGTAGAGCGCGTCGGCGCCCTCGTGTGCGGGGTAGCGGCCGGCGAGCACGACGCCGCCGGTGTCGAGCCGGATGTCGCGGGCGGGCGGAGTGCCGGCCGCCGCCAGCCGGTCCAGCAGCCCCCACCGGTGGAGCCGGGCGACCCCCGGTACCTGGACCTGATGCGTCGAGAGGGTGTCGCTGGGAAACCGTGCCCGGTCGACCGCCAGCACCCGTAGGCCCCGGCGGCCCAGCAGCATCGCGGTCGCGGCACCGGCCACCCGGCTGCCGACGACGATGACGTCGTATCCCCGTGCCGACACTGAGCGCCACCTTCCACCGGATGGATCGGCCGGGGCGGATCGCCCGGCCGACGGACCCGGTTATCGCACCGGGCCTCGCCCCGGCTCCAGATCGCCAGATCCGGGCAAACCTCCCCGCCTCGTCGTCGGCGCCGAAGGCGGTTCACATCCGGTTAGCATACGGAGGTAGCGCTCCGGGCAGGTGTCCTGCGGCACCGGGCGAGGTGACCACGACGGGACGCCGTGGGCGCACCGGACGGCGGTCACGATCGGCGGACGGTTTCTGTCGCCCGGTCAACGGGCACTGCATCCCCGTTGGACGACAAGCGAAGGAGAGCCAGCATGGAGATCAGCGGTATCTTCACCGCCCTCATCATCGGTCTGATCATCGGTGCCCTCGGCCGGCTCGTCGTGCCCGGCCGGCAGAACATCCCGATCTGGCTCACCCTGGCCATCGGCATCATCGCAGCCCTGCTCGGAACGGTCGTCGCCGCCGCCTTCGGTGTCGCCGAGACCCCCGGCCCCGACTGGATCGAACTTGCCCTCCAGATCGGCCTCGCCGCCATCGGCGTCAGCCTGGCCGCAGGTCTCTACCGGCGCCGCCCGTAGGACCCGGCGCCCCATCTTCCTTCGGCACCGGTGCCGGCCCGACCGGCGGTCACCGTCCCCGGGGCCGCCCGAACACCGTGCCGTCGGTCGGGCCGGCCGGGTCTGGCGGAGGAACGGTCAGGCCGGCCAGGTCTGCCGGAGGAAGTCGAGGACCAGCGCGGTCGCCTCGGCGGGGCGCTCCAAGCTGGGCAGATGGCCGGCCCACGGCAGTTCGAGGTGCCGGGCGTCGGGCAGCAGCGTGGGCAACCGGGCGGCGATCTGCCGGAAGTCCGGCAGATCGTGCCGGCCGGATATGGCGAGGCAGGGTGCGGTGATCTTCCCGAGGTCGGGTTCGCCGAGATCGAGCTGCGCAACGTCCTCGTCGACGGCGAGTTGGACGTCGAAGGCGTGTCGCTGCATCTCGCGGACCCGAATCCGGGTCGCGTCGTCGGCCTCGGGCCCGAGCCAGGTCCGGACGTTGAGTTCGACGGCCCCGGCGACGTCGCCGGACTCGAGCAGCTCGTCCTCGCGCCGGTCGAAATCCCGCAGTTCCGGGCCGGGCACGTGCCCGGGCAGCGCGGGACAGATCAGCGTCAGCGCGGCCACCCGGTGCGGCCAGTGGGCGGCCACCTCCAGAGCCACCCGGCCGCCGAACGAGGCGCCGACCAGTGCCACCCGGTCGACCCCGAGGGCGTCCAGCAGATCGCGGACGTCCTGCGCCTCGGCGTAGGGCTGGTCCGGCACCGGGCTGCCGCCAAAGCCACGGAAGTCGCAGCGGATCACCTGGTAGCCGGCGTCGCGTAGGGCAGGCCACTGTGGGTCCCACATCCGCCGGTCACAGACGGAGGAGTGCAGCAGCAGGACGGCGGGGCCGTTCCCGGCGACATCGTGTGCGAGCGTCATCCCGGCCACCCTAGGCGGGGCTGGCCGGGACCACACCCGAAAATCAGCGGTCGCCGTGCCGGAGTTGCCGGGGTGGGATGAATGGTGCCGGTTTGTCGGGGCCGGGAAATCACCGGTGCGATGGAGCTGGACTGGGTAGGCTGACCGAGGCCGGCAAATCCGATAATTGGTGCAATTGCCGTCGGCCGTCGTAGCCTGTCCGGCGCGACCGCCGTCCCGGCGGGCGAACCACGGGGGAAGGGAAGAGTCGGGTGCCCTATCTGACTGTCGGCGTGGAGAACTCCGCGCCCATCGATCTGCACTACGAGGATCACGGCGCCGGGCAGCCGGTGGTGCTCATCCACGGCTTTCCGCTCAGCGCCGCGGCCTGGGAGAAGCAGATCAACCCGCTGCTCAACGCCGGCTACCGGACCATCGCCTACGACCGGCGGGGATTCGGCATGTCGAGCCAGCCGGCGGTGGGATACGACTACGACACCTTCGCCGCCGACCTGAGCATCCTGATGAACGAGCTGGACCTCACCGACGCGATCCTGGTCGGCCACTCGATGGGTACCGGTGAGGTCACCCGCTACATCTCCAACTACGGCTCCGCCCGGGTGAACCGGGCCGTCCTCATCGCCCCGATCCCGCCGTTCCTGCTCAAAACCGAGGACAACCCGGAGGGCATCGACCAGAGCCTTTTCGACGGCTTCATGCAGAGCGTGATCGCCGACCGGGCCAGATACCAGACGTCGTTCCTGCACGACTTCTACAACCTGGACGAGAACCTTGGCACGCGGGTCAGCGACGAGGTGGTCCGGATGAACTGGGACGTGGCGGTGAGCGCCTCGCCGATCGGCACGCTCGCCTCCATCCCCGCCTGGCTCACCGACTTCCGACAGGACCTGGCCCGGATCGACGTACCGGTGCTGATCATCCAGGGCGACGCGGATCGGATCCTGCCGTTTCCGGTGACCGGACAGCGGATGCACGCGGCGATGCCGAACAGTCAGCTCGTCACCCTCAAGGGCGCACCGCACGGCATCCCGTGGACCCATGCCGACGAGATCAACCAGGCGCTGCTCGACTTCATCAGGACCCCGGTCGACGCCCTGCTCTGACCGAGTCGTCGTCTCTGGGCAAAGCCGTCGACGCTGACCGGCGGCCGGCTCCGACCAGCCGGTCGTCACTCGGGCGCGATCAGCCGCTGGTCGGCCGCGTCCCGCACCAGGATCGCCTCGACCGGGCAGGACTCGGCCGCGTCGACCACCCGGTCGTCCGGTTCGACGGTCCCGGCCAGCGGCGTGGAGAGCCCGCCGACGAGCCGGAAGTGCCCGGGCGCCATGCCGGCACAGATTCCCGAGCCGATGCAGCGCTGCGGGTCGACGCTGACCCGCCAGGCGGCGCTCACCAGGTCACCGGCAGCGCGAGCGGTCCGCGAACCAGCAGGCCGCTCTTCCACGGCACCTCCGGCTCCGGCACCGCCAGGCGCAGCCCCGGCAGGCGGTCGACCAGGGTACCGAGCGCCACCTGCAGCTCCATCCGGGCGAGCTGCGCGCCCAGACAGTGGTGCACACCGTGACCGAAGCCGACGTGTGGGTTGACCTCCCGGCCCAGGTCGAGCCGGTCCGGGTCGGCGAAGACGGTGCCGTCCCGGTTGGCCGAGCCGACCGCCGGCAGTACCGGCTCGCCGGCCCGGACGAGTACCCCGCCCAGCTCGACGTCCTCCGTCGCGTACCGGGGGAAGGCCGAGGCCGTCCCGAGGGGTACGTAGCGCATCAACTCCTCGACGGCGCTCGGGATCAGCGCGGGATCGGACCGCAACCGGGCCAGCTCCGCCGGGTTCTCCAGCAGTACGTAGACGAAGTTCGGGATCTGGGTGACCGTCGTTTCGTGCCCGGCCGCGAGCAGACCGGCGGCGAGCTGCACCAACTCCTGTTCGGTGAGCCGGTCCTCGTTCTCGTCCCGGGCCCGCACCATCGCGCCGAGCAGGTCGTCGACTGGTTCCCGGCGGCGGATCGCGACCAACTTCCCGATGTAGGCCCAGAGATTCTCCAGGTATTCCTGGATCTGCTGCGGGCTCAGCGAGGTGGTCGAGACGATCGCCTCGGACCAGGTGTGGAAGCTGTTCCGATCGGCGAACGGGACGCCGAGCAGCTCGCAGATGACCTGGATCGGCAGCGGGGTGGCGAACTGTTCCACCAGGTCGACCGGCGGGCCGGCCTTGATCATCTCGTCGACCAGCCCGTCGGCGATCTCCTGGGTGCGGGTCCGGAGCCGTTCCACCCGGCGCGCGGTGAACGCCTTCGCCACCAGCCGACGCAGCCGGGTGTGGTCCGGCGGGTCCATACCGAGCATGCCCAGGTCGGGCTGCCGGGGCGTGGTCCGGGGCTGGTCGCGCCCGGCCCCGGCGGCCCGGCTGAACCGAGCGTCGCCGAGCACGACCCGGACGTCGGAGTAGCGGGTGGCGAGCCAGGCCTCCTCACCGAAGGGCAGCTGCACCCGGATCAGCGGCTCGTCGCGGCGCAGCCGGGCGTACTGCGGGTCCAGGTTGAGCCGGTCCGGGGCGGCGAACGGGTAGGGGCGGGCGGTCACCTGCCGGCTGTCCGTCATCTCGAATCCCTCCGTCGAGCGGGCGCGGGCCGGCGCGACGGTTGCTGACGATCGGCTTGACCGGGAAGATCAGTGCGATCGGGCCATCGACGCCGGGTGAGGCGTTGATGGCGGATGGTAGCGAATTATGCCGATCAATTCCATCGGTCACAGTGGATGATCGACGGCGGTCGACGGTCGGCGGTCGGCTCGCGGCTCGCGGCTCGCGGCTCGCGGTCCGGCCGGCCATCTCACGCGTTCAGATACGTCAACACGGCCAGCACCCGCCGATTGTCGTCCTCCGACGGCGGCATGCCCAGCTTGCTGAAGATGCTGTTGATGTGCTTGCTGACCGCCTTCTCGGTGACGAAGAGCCGGCCGGCGATCGCCGCGTTCGACCGGCCCTCGGCCATCAGGCCGAGCACCTCCCGCTCCCGGCCGGTCAGCGCGTGCAGCGGCTCGACGCCGGAGCGGTTCGCCAGCAGCTCGGCGATCACCTCCGGATCCATCACCGTGCCACCGGCCGCCACCCGGCGCACCGCGTCGACGAACTGACTGACGTTGGCGACCCGGTCCTTGAGCAGGTAGCCGATGGCGCCGGTGCGGTCGGCCAGGAGTTCCCGGGCGTAGAGCTGCTCGACGTGCTGGGACAGCACGAGGACGGGCAGGCCGGCAATCCGCCGGCGGGCCTCGATCGCCGCCTGGAGCCCTTCGTCGGTGAAGGTCGGCGGCAACCGTACGTCGACCACCGCCACGTCGGGGCGGTGGTCGAGCAGCGCCGGCAGCAGCGCCGGCCCGTTGTCGACCGCGGCGACGACCTCGAGGTCGAACGCCTGGAGCAGCCGGGTCAGCCCGTCCCTGAGCAGGGCGAGGTCTTCGGCGATGACAACTCGCAAGGCAGCTCCATGGTCACCCTCGTGGGCCCGCCCGGCGGGCTGGCCACGAACATCGTCCCATCAAAGGCGGCCAGTCGTCGTTCGATGCCCCGCAGGCCGGTCCCGCCGGTCGGGTCGGCCCCGCCGACCCCGTCGTCGCCGACCACCATGACCAGCCGACCGTCGCCGTGCCGCAGCCGTACCCAGGCGCTCCGCGCGGCGCTGTGCTTGGCGACGTTGGCCAGCAGTTCGGCCGCGGTGAAGTAGACCGCGGATTCGACCGGGGCCAGCGGCCGGCCCGGCAGTTCGACGTCGACCTCGACCCGCAGCGGCAGCTTCAGCGCGAGCGCCCGGACCGCACCGGCCAGCCCGCGTTCGGCAAGGACCGGCGGATGGATGCCCCGGACCAGTTCCCGCAACTCGCCCAGGGCCTGCCCGCTGGCCTCCCGGGCCTCGGCCATCAGCCGCTGCGCCGCCTCCGGGTCGCGACCCATCAGCTCCTCGGCGAGTCCGATGCTCATACTCAGCGCCACCAGCCGGGCCTGCGCCCCGTCGTGCAGGTCCCGCTCGATCCGGCGCAGCTCGGCGGCCTGCGCGTCGACGGTCTCCGACCGGGTCTCGGTGAGCCGCCGGACCCGCCGGTGCAGTGCCGCCGTCCGGCTCGGTGCCAGCAGCGCCTGGGTGAAGCCGGCGTGCGCCCGATGGATCAGGTCGCCGGCGACGACGCCGAAGGCCAGGATCAGGGCACCCTGTGGTGCCCCCAGCAGCGCCTGGCCGAAGCCGTCGATCGGCCAGATCGCGCCGTAGCCGTACCAGACGTCGAGGGCCCAGAGCAGCATCGGCAGCCCGAGCACTCCCTCCAGGCCGTAGACCACCAGGCAGACCGGCAGCAGCCCCAGCACCAGCCCGACCGGGATCGACGCCGCGAGCCAGAGCAGGTCGCGCCAGGTCGCCGGGTCGGTGACCACCCACCGGTACCGGCGCCAGACGGTGATCGGCTCCGGTGGCGGCCGGTACGGGCTCGGCACCTCCCGGCCGGTCCACCGCCCCGCGATCCGACGGTTGAGGTCGGCCAGATCGCGTACCACGGCGGTCACCGCCGGAAAGGCGACCAGCCCCACCCCCAGCACGGTGAAGGCCAGGGAGAGCAGCGAGAGCACCAGCAGCCCGATGTTGGCGCTCACCGAGAGGACGGCCAGCAGCAGCGCCTGGCCGCTCTGCGCGAGCCGGCGCCGGAGCCACGGCGATGGCGGCCGGAGAGTCAACTTTTTCGACCTGAACCGCGCGGCGCTCATGCACCGCGCCCGACCTTGCAGTCCGTCGGACCGCAAGGGGAGGTTGACAAAGGTTCAGTGGTCACGCGGTCCATCCGCCCATTCTGGCCGACCGGCCCGAGCCGAGCTGTGGTGCTAGGACCACCCCGGTTCGGGACGTGCCACCCCTGCCGGTAGCCCTGCCAGCCCGTTGGATCGACGTCATGACCGACGAGGAACACGCCATGTCCGGACACCGAATTGCCAGCGTCGTCGCCGGCCGGCGCGCCAAGTTCGCGATGTTGGCCCTCTGGGTCGTCGTCGCCGCGGTGGTCGGCCCGCTCGCGCTGAAGCTCAGCGGGGTGCAGCAGAACGACAACCTCGGTGCCCTGCCCGGCGGCGCCGAGGCCAGCCGGGCGGCCGCCCGGGCCTCGGCCGCGTTCCCCGACCCGGACGCCCTGGTCGCGGTCGCCGTCTACGCCCGGGAGAGCGGCCTCACCGATGCCGACCGGGCCAGGGTCGCGGCCGACCGGGCCGCGTTCGCCCGGTACGCGGTCGACGGGAGCGCACCCACCGAACTGTCCAGCGAAGACGGCCGGGCCCTGCTGCTCTCCTTTCCGCTCGCCGGCACCGAGGAGGAGCAGTCGGCGGCGGTCGGCGAGATCCGGGACCGGCTGGCCGGCGGCGGGCCGGACGGTCTGGGTACCGCCCTGACCGGGTCGGCCGGGGCAGACGGAGACCTCTTCGACGCGTTCGGTGGGATGGACAGCACGCTGCTGTTCGCCACGATCGGCGCGGTGGCACTGCTGTTGCTGGTCACCTACCGCAGTCCGGTGCTCTGGCTGATCCCGCTGCTCACCGCCGCGCTGGCCAGTCAGCTGGCCAGCGCGGCGGTCTACCTGCTCGCGCGGTACGGCGGGCTCACCGTCGACTTCCAGAGTCAGACCATCCTGACCGTACTGGTCCTCGGCGTCGGGGTGGACTACGCGCTGTTGATCGTCGCCCGCTACCGCGAGGAGCTGCGGCGACACCCGGACCGGCACGCGGCGATGGCGCTGGCGCTGCGCCGTTCCTTCCCGGCGATGTGCGCCTCGGCCGCCACGGTCGGCGCCGGGCTGCTCTGCCTGCTCGCCGCCGAGCTGCCGGCGACCCGAGGGCTCGGCCCGGTCGGCGCGGTCGGCATCGCTGCCACCCTGGTGGCGATGGCCACCCTGCTACCGGCGGTACTGGTGCTCTTCGGCCGCTGGGTCTTCTGGCCCTTCGTCCCGCGCTACACCGCCGACCTGGCCGGGCACGACGTCGCCGAGGATCACCGTGGCTGGGCCCGGGTGGCCCGGTTCGTCGGCCGGCGGCCGAGGATCACCTGGATCGGCAGCACGCTCGCGCTCGGCGTGCTGGTGCTCGGGATCGGCAACCTCAGCGTCGGTCTGCCCGGGGACGGGTACTTCACCCGGGAGGTCGGCTCCGTCACCGGGCAGAGGATGGTGGCGGCGCACTGGCCGGCCGGCATGATCGCGCCGGTGGAGATCGTGGCCGGTGCGGGCGGTGCCGACCGGGTGGTCCGGGCGGCCCGGGGCGTGGACGGGATCGCCGAGGTCGGCCCGGTCGAGCGCTCCGCCGACGGCCGCTGGGTACGGATCCCGGCGGTACTCGCGGACGACCCGGGCAGCGCGGCGGCTAAGCAGAGCATCGACCGGCTGCGTACCGCGCTGCGGGCGGTGCCGGGTGCCGACGCGCTGGTCGGCGGCGAGACCGCGTACCAGTTGGACGTCGACCGGGTCACCAGCCGGGACGACCGGGTGGTGATGCCGCTGATCCTGCTCGTCGTCTTCCTCGTGCTGGTGGTACTGCTCCGGGCACTGGTCGCCCCCCTGCTGCTGCTGGCCAGTGTGCTGCTGTCGTACCTCGCCGCGCTGGGTGCGGCCGGGCTGATCCTCGACGTGCTGGGCCATCCGAGGCTCTGGGTGGCGCTGCCGTTGCAGACGTTCCTCTTCCTGGTCGCCCTCGGCGTGGACTACACGATCTTCCTGATGACCCGGGCCCGGGAGGAGGTCGCCGTCCGGGGACACCGGCGAGGGGTGCTGCACGCCCTCACGGTCACCGGCGGCGTGATCACCAGCGCCGGTGTGGTGCTGGCGACCACGTTCGCGGCGCTGACCGTGCTGCCGCTGGTGCCGTCGGTGCAGACCGGGGTGATCGTCGCGGTCGGCGTACTCATCGACACGTTCCTGGTGCGCAGCCTGCTGATTCCGGCACTGGCACTCTCCATCGGGCCCGCCACCTGGTGGCCGGGCCGGCTGGCCCGGCGCACGGCCCCGCCGGTCGCGGTCGGCCACACCCCGGCGGCACTGCCGCACTGAGGGCCGCAGCCCGGGCCGACCCCGCGCCGTCGGGGCGGCAGCCGGCCAGCCGCCCGGTCCGCCCATCCTCGCCCTGCGGAGGTGGTCAACCGGGCGGCGCCGGTCGGGCGCGTCGCTGCCGGGCCGCCTCGTAGAGTGCGACCGTGCCGGCGGTGGCGGCGTTCAGCGAACTCGCCGCCCCGGCGATCGGGATCCGGAGCATCCGGTCGCAGGACTGCCGCCAGGCCGCGCTGAGCCCGGAGGTTTCGTTGCCGACCAGCAGCACGGTCGGCCCGGTGAGGTCGTGTTCGGCGATCTCGCCCTCGCCGGTCTCGTCGGTGCCGACGATCTGTACCGGCAGCCCTCGTCCGCGCAGCGCCGCCACCCAGTCGAGCACGTCGTGGTGCGACCCGGTCCGGACCACCGGGATCGCGAAGAGCGAGCCGGTGCTGGCCCGGACCGCCCTCGGGTCGTACGGGTCGGCGGCGTGCCCGACCACCACCAGCCCGGCGGCGCCGAACGCGTCGGCGGAGCGGACGAGGGTGCCGATGTTGCCCGGTGCGGTGGGCCGGTCGAAGACCACCACCAGCGCGTCCGGGCCGGTGGGGATCCGCTCCAGCCGGTCCGCCGGCAGGCCCACCACGGCAACCAGCTCGGGCTGGTCCTCGTCCTTGCCGCCGAGTTCCCGCAGCAGCTCGGGGGCGACCGCGACCCGACTGCCGGCGACCCCGTCGAGCAGGTCTCGGGCCCACCGGGACAGCGGCACGCCGTCCGCGTGCAGCAGAGCGTGCACCGGCCAGCCCCGCTGCACCGCCAGGGTGATCGGCCGGACGCCCTGCACCAGGAACTCGCCGGCCCGCTGCCGCTTCGTGCGGTTGGTCAGCAGGGCCGACCACTGCTGGAAGCTGGCGTTGCGGGTGCTGACCCGCAGCGTCCTGCCCACCCGCGCCGGGCCGGCCCGTCCGGTCTGGCCGGCCCGGTCCGTCCGGGCCGGCCGGTTGGTCTGGCCGGGCCGGTCGGGGGAGTCGGTCCGCGAGGAGGTCCGTGGCCGGCCGGCCGGGCTCCGGCCGACGCCGTCTGCACGCACCGCACGACGATACCGCCGACCGGCCCGACCGCCGACACCGCCGGTCCCCGGCTGGGGCTACGACACCGTCCCCGGCCGGGGCTACGACACCGCCGGTCCCCGGCCCCGGGCTACGACCGCAGTACCGCGACGAGGGTGTCCTTGACCGTGGTCACCTCGAAGTGCTCCGGCGTCACCAGGCGGCGCGGAAAGCTGATCTCCCGGCGGGCGGTCCCGAACGGAAAGTCGTCGGCGTGGAACCTGAAGACCAGCCGATCTTCGACGACGTGCAGCACCACCACGTCGATCCGGTCGTACGGGTTGTCCCGGAGCCGAGCGGCGAACTCGGCCGGAGTGCCCGACCGGGCCAACTCCTCCAGGAAGATGATCCGGCGGTTGAACTGGGCGGTGGGGTGGCTGTAGTTGGCGTTCCACTGCACGAACCCGTAGTAGGGGTTGAGCGCCATCAGGTCGGAGTGCCCGGTCAACACGACCGGATGTCCGGTGCCCCGGTACCGGCCGTCGATGAACGCGCTCAGCTTGGCCGGCGGCGTCCCCCACGCCTTCGCGTCAGGCTCGTGGAACGGTGGCAACTCGCCGCTCGGCAGGGCCCGGTTGTGCGCGTTGCCGATGTCCGCCAGTACCAGGTTGACGAAGCGGTCACCGGCGAAGATCGCCAGCAGTACGCCGAGGGTCGCGGCGACCCGCCAGACGTGCTCGGCGGAGAACCTGCCGGCGGCGTACCGGACCGCCCGGACCACCGCCATCGCGGCCGCGGCCAGCAGCACCGTCGGCACCAGTTCGCGCATCCGGAACGACATCAGCGGCGTGCCGGCGGCCAGGAACAGGAAGCCGACCACGTGCCAGACGTACAGCGCGACGAGCACGGTGAGCAGTGCCCGGGACAGCGCCTCCCGGGCGGTCACCACCAGGAAGACGAGGCCGAGCAGGCACAGCGCGCCGAGCACCGACGGTTCGAGCATCGGCAGGGCCAGCTTGCCCGAGTTCAACGTGATCCACCGGTTGTTCAGCGACTCGAAGTGCGGCGCGGTGAGGAAGTTCCAGGCCAGCGGCGCCCAGTACGGCGACGAGCCGAGGGCGGCGATCCCGAGGATGCCGATCGGGCGGCCGACCTCCCGCCAGTCGACCCGGCCCTGCCATCGGGACCAGGCGAGGTGCAGGAGCAGCACGATCGGCAGTACGAAGAAGAAGTAGTAGTAGACGGTGAACAGCACCGCGCCGATCGCGCCCAGCAGCAGCGGGGACCAGCGTCGCAGGCCCGGCCGGGTCAGCCCGGGCCCGACCTGGAGCCACCACGGCACCAGGGCGACCAGGACGAGCCAGGAGTACGTCTCGGTGAGGTTGGGGACGATCAGCGGCGTCGCCGAGATGAGCGCGGCGACCCGGACGGTCACCACCCGGCGCCACAGCAGGTAGGCCACGAGCGGGGTGAGGAACGCGACCGCGATGCTGCCGTACTTGAGCATCCACCATGGCGGGAGCCCGGCGAGGTCGGCGGTCCGACCCAGCACCCAGAAGTACGCCGGTGCGTAGTACGCCGGCAGGCCCCGGTAGGTGTAGTCGGCGCCCCGCCACGAGTCGGCGAACCGGGTGACCGCCTCGGTCCGGAACATCTGGTCGCCGTCGAGCGCGTAGAGGTCGTACGGGGTTCCGTGCAGGCCGACCACGACGGTCAGCGCACCGAGCCCGCCGAACAGCGCCGGGAGCAGGTCGGCGTCCCAGGACCGTCCCCGGCGCCGGGCCCACCACACGGACCCGGCCGCCAGCACGGCGACGACGATCGGAGCGGCCCGCATCCCGTACTGCACCCGGCCGGAGTACGGATTGAAGTCGGCGGCCTGGGCGAGCGCCTCGATCGCCAGTACCAGAATCCCGGCGGCGGCGGCGAAGAGCAGCGGTCTGATCGCGAGCAGCCCTCGGCGCACGGTGGTCCGGCGGGGCGGGACGGTGCCGGTGTCCGGGCCGCCGGGGGTGGCCGTCGGCTCGTCGGCCCGGTGCGGTGCGGTTTCCGGGGCGGCCCGGCCCCGGTCGGCGTCGGACTGTTCGTCGGACTTTTCCGCTGCGGCGAGGGGGCCGGCCGGCTGGTCGGAGGGTCCGACCGGATCGTCGAGGGCGCGCTGCATCTGGGCTCCAGCAGGAGAGGTCAGGGGGAGAAGAGCCCTCGTAGGGTAGCGAGGCGACCGGACGCCCGCGGCGTTCGTACCCGGTGACCCGGGCTCACTTGGTGGCGCCGCTGGTGAATCCGTTGTAGATGAAGCGCTGGAGCAGCAGGAAGACGACCAGCGTCGGGATGATGACCAGGATGACCCCGGCCGAGATGACCTCCCACTGTGCCCCGAACGGCCCCTTGAACCGGAACAGCGAGGTGGAGATGACCCCGAGGTCCCGGTCCGGCATGTAGAGGAACGGTATGTAGAACTCGTTGTACATGGTGATCCCCTTGATGATCACGACGGTCGCGATTGCCGGCTTCAACAGGGGAAGGATGATCCGGAAGTAGATCGTGAGGTGGCTGGCGCCCTCGATGGCGGCGGACTCGTCCAACTCCCGGGGGATCGCCCGGAGGAACTGCTGGAAGATGTAGATCGAGATGATGTCGGTGCCGAGGAAGAGCGCGATCGCGGACCATCTGGTGTTGAACAGGCCGAGTTTGTTCACCACCTGGAAGGTCGCCACCTGGGTGGTTACCCCGGGCACCAGGGTGGCCAGCAGGAACAGCATGATGATGGTCCTGCGCAACCGGAACTCGAACCGGTCCAGGGCGTACGCCGCCATCGAGCCGATCAGGACGGTACCGACGAGCGACACGGCCAGGATGATCGTCGTGTTGACGAAGGCCCGCAGCATCCCGCCCCGGGTGAAGGCCGTCACGTAGTTGTCGAGGTTGAACCAGTTGCCGGGCGGGTCGAACGGCGCGCCGTTGATGAACTCCTGGTTCGTCTTCAACGACGCCATCAGCAGGACCAGCAGCGGTGTCAGCACCACCAGGGAGGCGACCACCAGGGAGGCGTACGTGAGGGCCGTCGCGACCCGGCCGCCGATCGTGCCCGGCGCGGCGCCGGCCCCGGTCCGGCGCCGGGGCGGTGACTCGGGGGAGCGGGTGGCGGTGGGGCTCACGACAGGTTCACCTTCTCGTCGGGTACGACCCGGCGCTGGATCCAGGTAAGCAGCAGGATGATCAGGAGGAGTACGACGGCCATCGCCGAGGCCAGACCGACCTTGTAGTACTTGAACGCCATGTCGACGGTCTGGATCACGAACGTCTCGCTGCCGTTCGCGCCGCCGGTCATGATGTACGGGATCTCGAAGACCGACAGCGACCCGGAGATCGCCAGGATGAACGAGAGTCCGACGATCGGCCGGATGCCGGGCAGGATCAGGTAGCGGAACTGGTCCCAGCGGTTCGCCCCGTCGATCTCGGCCGCCTCGTAGAGCTGGGCCGGGATCGACCCGATGGCGCCGAGGAAGAGTACGAAGTTCAGCCCCAGGTAGCGCCAGACCGAGGTACCGGCGAGCGAATAGTTGATCACCTCCGGGTCGCCGAGCCACTGCTGTGACAGGTCACCGAGGCCGAAGACCCGCAGCGCGGAGTCGAGCGTGCCGCCGGGCTGGAAGAAGTAGAGGAAGACCATGGCGATGGCGACACCGTTGATCAGGTACGGGAAGAAGATGATTCCCTTGAAGAGGTTGCGGAACCTGACGTTGAAGCTGAGCACGGTGGCGAAGTAGAGCGCGAGCGCGATCTGGACCACCGACGCGCCGATGTAGTAGAGGCTGACCCGGAGCACTCCGAAGAGTTCGGGGCGGGTTGCGATCTCGACGTAGTTGTCGACGCCCACGAATTCCCTGGTCGGGCTCAGGCCGTTCCAGGAGGTGACGCTGTAGCCGAACATGTTGACGACCGGTACGTAGGTGAAGACGGCCAGCAGCGCCACCGGCACCAGCAGGAAGAGGTACGGCGTGAGGGGCTTCCGGCGGCGCGACACCGGCCGGCGCGGGCCGGTGGGTCCGAGGCGCTGCCGCGGCGTCCGGGTCAACCCGGAGAAGCGACTCGCGGTGTTCGTCGGAGCTGCCATCTGGAACACAGACCTTCCGGATCGAACCGGGGCCGCACGCCCTCGTGCGGTCGTCCGGGGGCGGGCGGGCGACATCCACCGCCCGCCCGGCGCGTGCTGACCGGGTCGATTCGCTACTTGACCTTGGATCTGGCCGCTGCCCACCTCTTGTTGAGGTCGGCGAAGATCTGGTCCTTGGTCTCCTTCTTCGCCCCGCGGGCGGCGTCCACGATCCGCTGCCGGTATGTGCCGTCCCAGAGCGCGATCTCGGCGGCGTTGCCGATCTTGTCGGCCAGCCCCTCCTCGCCCTTCGGCGCCGGGCTGTACTCGATGAACCCGGTGCCGGCGGCGGTCAGGTCGGCCAGGGTGCTCGGCATCGACGCGTTGATCAGCGGTGAGATGCCGCCCTGGTCCACCGCATAGTTCGACTCGTCGGCGAACCAGTCGATCCAGGCCCGCGCGGTCGCCTTGTTCTTGGAGTTGACGTTGATGCCGTTGTCGTAGTCGCCACTTGTGACACTGTGGAACTTGCCGTCGACCTGGGTGGGGAAGGGCAGGTACCCGATGTCCGCCCGGTCGGTGGCGGCGGCCTGCATCTGCACGATGGCCCAGGAACCGAGCATCATGGTGGCGATCTTGCCGGTGCCGAGCATGCCCTTGGACTGTTCCCAGTTGGTGGTCGTCGGGTCCGGCTCGGTCAGTCCACGCTGCACCGCGTCGAAGAGCAGCGAGTCGATGATGTGGTGCTCCCTGCCGGGCGCCCAGGGCGCGTCGTCCCTGGCCAGCTTGATCGCCGCCTCGGGGTCGCCGCTCACTCCGCCCCGGTTGCCCTCCCACTGGCCCAGTGGCCACTTGTCCTTGTAGTTGGTGTAGAGCGGGATCGCGTCGGTCCTGTCCCGGATCGCGGCCAGCGCGCCGAGGAACTCCTCCGGGGTCTTCGGTGGCGCGGTGATGCCCGCCTGCTGCCACACCTTCTTGTTGTAGACGAAGCCCTGGGCGTTGCCGGTGATGGTGATGCCGTACACCTTGTCGTCGAGACGCTGCTCGGTGCGGACGAAGCGGTACTTCTTCTCCAGCTCGGCCACGGTGCCGAGCGGCTCGAAGAAGGTCGGCAACAGGTCGGTGGTGACCGAGTTGGGGATGAGGAGCACGTCGCCGTACTCCTTGGTGTTCATCCGGATCCGGACCTCGCCCTCGTAGTCCGTGATCGCCTCGAACTTGACCGTGGTGCCGGGGTACTTCGCCTCGAACCTCTTCTTGTAGTCCTGGAAGACGGTGTCGACGATGTCCGTGCGCTGGGTCAGCACCGTGATCTCACCGGTGACGGCACCGTCGGTGCCGCTCTCCTCGTCACCCCCGCCACAGCCCGTCGTCACGGCCAGCACGAGCGCGAGGGCGGCACCGGCGATTCCGTGCTTTCTCATATGCGCGTCCCACCTTTCGGTGTCCACATTGACATTGCGCGATGCACAGTGGCGCGCCTGGGGGAGTGCATGATAGGCGGCGCGACTTGCAGGGAACGTACACGCGGGTTTCAGCGCTGTCAACGACGCGACAAGGGCCGGTGGGAACTGAACAGTTAAGTGGGTAAACCGGTTCAGGGCGAGCCGCCGACATCGACTCCGTGGCCAGGGGCGGAACGCCCGAAACGGCGGTCCAGCCCGGGTCCGAGCGGCGGCCATGAACCGGTTTAGGGCCCGACCGGTGAGTCGCCCCGCCGGGGAGCCGGAGAGGGGACCTGCGGATACTCGTACTCAGCGACGGCCGACGCTATGTCTTTGGCCGTGCGCCGGCCTCGACAAGACGACCGTTCGGCTGGCGGATTTGCCGTGCTGGCACGGTTGGACGCCTGGTGGAAGTGACGCGAATGGCTCGTCGAATCGTCGGCGGGGTTGCCGCGGCGGGCCGGCTCGCCGTCCGGGCCGGGCAGCCGCCCGGCCGCGTTGTCCCGGTCAGCCGGGGCAGCCGCTCCGCCGTCGTGCGGCTACCGTTCCCGCCGTTGGCGCCAGGTCTCGACGACCCGCTCGACGTCGAAGGTCGGCAACACCACCGGCGGCCCGTCGACCAGGCCGCGCCGGGCCAGCCGGATCCGTTCGTTGAGCGCGGTCACGACGGCCCGGACCGCCTGTTCCGCGGACTCCCGGGCCAGCCGATCCGGCAACTGCTCGGCCTCCTTGCGGATCTGCAACGACGCGGGTCCGACGTCGGTCAGGTTCTCCCGGCGTACCCAGTCCCGGATCCACCAGTTCTCGTCGTACGTGCCGCCGTGTCCGGGTAGCGGCTTGCCGGCCCCGGGGAGGTCGTCGAACTCGCCGCGCTCCTGTGCCTCGCGGATCTGACGTTCGATTCTGGACTCGTGTCGGCTCGACATCATCGCCCTCCCGTCCCCCGCCGGCCTGCGGATACACCTCCACGCCGAGTCTAGGCCGGGCCCGACGGGAGACCGTTCGCTGTGGCCGGTCTCAGCAACGTGGTCGATGCGGCGGCGCCCGTGTCATGCTGCACGCACCCGGGCGTCGACGCTCCGGCCCAGGCGGCGGAGACACCGGCGGCGGAGACACCACCAACGGACACCGCCGACGGGGACGCGGCGCACCGCCGACGGCGACACCGCCGACGGGGACGCGGCGCACCGGGGGACCAGCCGAACGAGCTGAGGAGAGGCCCACTGTGTCAGCCGGCGAAGCGGCACCCACCGTACCGGTCGCGCCCGCCCGGCGGCTGCTGCGACCACTGCTGTTCGGCCTGACCCTGACCGCCGTGCTGGCCCTGCTGTTCGGGCTGCCCTGGTGGACGCTGGTCGCGGCCGGGGCGCACTGGCCCGGCCCGGTCTTCGCCGCCGGCACCGCCCTCTTCGTCCTGGCCCTCGTCGCCCTACCGGTGCTGATGTACCTCGGGCACGGCCGTGGGCGGGACTGGGCGGCCCGAGTGGGTGACACCCTGCTCGGCGTGGTCTGGGTGCTCTTCGTCTGGGCGGCGCTCGGCAACCTGCTACGGGCCGGACTGGCGGCCGGCGGCGTCGCCGACCCGGTCCGGTCCCGGATCACCGCCGCCGCGGTCGCGGTCGTCGCGATACTGCTGCTCGTCTGGGGGTACGTCGAGGCGATGCGGCTGCCCCGGGTCCGCCGGGTCGAGGTGCCGATCGCGCGCCTTGGGCCCGGGCTGGACGGTCTCCGGATCGTCCTGCTGACCGACACCCACTACGGGCCGATCGACCGGACCGCCTGGTCGGCACGGGTCGTCGCGGCCGTCAACGAGCTCGGCGCCGACATCGTCTGCCACACCGGTGACATCGCCGACGGCACCGTCGCGCAGCGGCGTACCCAGGCCGCGCCGCTCGGTGACGTCCGGGCCGCGCTCGCCCGGACGTACGTGACCGGCAACCACGAGTACTTCGGCGAGGCGCAGGCTTGGCTCGACCACATGCGGGACCTCGGGTGGGAGCCGCTGCACAACCGGCACCTCGTGGTCGAGCGGAACGGCTCCCGGCTGGTGGTGGCGGGCGTAGACGACGCGACCGCCGGATCGTCGGGGCGTCCCGGACACCGCCCCGACCACGCCGCCGCGCTGGCCGGCGTCGATCCGGACCTGCCGGTGGTGCTCCTGGCCCACCAGCCCAAGCAGATCGGTGCGGCGGTCGCGCACGGCGTCGACCTGCAACTGTCCGGGCACACCCACGGCGGCCAGATCTGGCCGTTCCACCTCCTGGTCCGGCTCGACCAGCCGACCGTGCACGGGCTGACCCGGCACGGCGACGTGACCCGGCTCTACACCAGTCGCGGTACCGGGTTCTGGGGTCCGCCGCTGCGGATCTTCGCGCCGAGCGAGATCACCCTGTTGACGCTGCGCCGCCCGTGAGCCGCCGAGCCCGGCACCGAGGGCCGGGCCGCAGCCCGGGGCGCCGGAGCAGACCGGCGGGAACCGGTTGCAGGTCGACCCCGGCAGGGACCGCGGCGACTCGACGCCGAGAACCGACCGGGTGATTACTCCGGGTGATCGGCGGGCGGCGGTGGGACAGCGTGGCGCCGCGCCGTTCGTCGTACCGGTCGATCCGGAGCGCGACGAGTTCTGCCTGCTCCACCCGCCGACCCGGCGCCCCTGACCGGTGCACGGGGTGGCGGGTGGTCGAATTGCCCGAACATTGATGCTCGTGTATTTTTCCTGGCAGGATCCGACCTGATTCGGGTGGACCCGGCGGAGGGAGCGCGCATGTCCGCGGTCGGCACACCCAGGCTACGGCGGGGACTCTCCGTGTTCGCGCTGGCCGCGATCTGCGCCGCGAGCGCCGCACCGGGGCAGCCGGTCTCCGCCGCCGCTGCGGTGTATCAAGACACCCGGGCGGCCGCCGCCCCCGGCCTGTACGCGGGCGGCACCTTCACCCGGGCCGGTGGCGCCAGCGTCGACCACCTCGCCACCTGGAACGGTTCCGTCTGGTCGATGCCGGGCGTCGGGTCGGGTGCCGGACCCGACGGCTCGGTCACCGCCCTGACCGTCTACGACGGGGACCTGATCGCCGGTGGCAGCTTCCTCACCGCCGGCGGGGTACGGGTGAACGGCATCGCCCGCTGGGACGGCAGCACCTGGTCGCCGCTGACCGGCTCGTCGGGTACCGGAGTGATGACCACCTCGCTCGACTTCGTCAACGCGCTGGCGGTCTTCGAGGGTGACCTGTTCGTCGGGGGGCAGTTCCGCACCGCCGGCGGGGTCACCGTCAACCACATCGCCCGGTGGGACGGGGCCGAGTGGTGGCCGCTGACCGGGCCCGGCGGCACCGGAGTGGACGTACCGTCGGTCTGGGACCTGGCCGTACACGACGGCGCGCTGATCGTCGGCGGCGGGTTCAGCCAGGCCGGTGGCGCGGCGGCCAACCGGATCGCCCGGTGGCGCGACGGCGCGTGGTCGACGCTCGGCACGGGCTTCAACGGCGACGTACTGGCGCTGGCCGTGCACGACGGCGCGTTGGTGGCCACGGGCGGCTTCACCCAGGCCGGCTCCACCGCCGCCGGGTACGTCGCGCAGTGGCGCGGCGGCGCGTGGACGACGCTCGGCGCCGGGCTGAACGCCGAGGGACGGGCGCTCACCGTCTTCGGTGCGGCGCTGGTCGTCGGCGGCACGTTCACCGAGGCGGGCGGGGCGGCGGCGAACTACGTCGCCCGGTGGGACGGATCCCGGTGGTCCGCGCTGGGTGCCGGCACCGAGGACATCGTGCTTGCCCTGGCCGTCCATGCTGGCCGGCTCATCGTCGGCGGGTTCTTCACCGGCGCCGGTGGGGTGGCGGTGAACCACGTCGCCGGCTGGAACGGCAGCGCCTGGTCCGCGCTGGGTGGGCCGGCCGGGGTCGGCACCGATGCCGGGGTGTACGTCCTGCACACCGTCTGACCGCCGGCCGGTCGCCGAGGCCCGCCGACCGGTCAGCGCCGCGCGGCCGTCTTCTCCGGCACCCCGTCGCCGTACGCGTCGACGAGCTGTCGCTCCGCGGCCCGCAGGTAGGCGTCGAGCACCGCGTGTGCCCGCTCCACCTCGCCGCCGCGAATCAGCTCCAGCAGCTCCCGGTGCCGGTCCAGATAGGGCTGGTGGAAGGTCTGCGGTGCGGCCATCACGTGGAACGCCAGCCGGATCTCGGCCAGCGCCTGCCGCATGATCTCCGCGATCCGTGGGCTGCCGGCCAGGCCGGCAATGGCCTGGTGGAACTGCATGTTGGCGGTGCCGACATCGAACCACCGCTGTTGCGCCGCCGCCTGTTCGCCCGCCACCAGTGCGGCCTCGAGCGCGTCCACCGCCTCGGCGGAGCAGTTGCGGGCGTCGCGCACGGCCGCGCACTCCAGCACCCGGCGGACCCGGTAGATGTCGACCACGTCCTGGACCTCGAGCACCCGGACGAAGACGCCCCGGTTGAGTTCGTGCACCACCAGCCGCTCGTGCATCAGCAGCCGGAACGACTCCCGCAGGGTGTTGCGGGAGACCCCGAGCGCCGCCCCGATCATCTCCTCGGAGAGCCGGGTGCCCGGCAGCAGGGCTCCCTCGGTGATCCGCACCCGGAGAACCTCCGCCACCCGCTGCGCGGTGCTCGCCCGCGTGATCAACGAGCGGTCGTCCTGGAGCTTCGCCAGCCACGTCACGCGGTCATCTTCCTTCATACCGTCGGGCCCGCAATCAAGAGGAGGTCCATGCTATGAGAGGCACGAGTACCAGACACCAGTGAACATGACCATTGACGGATTGTTCAACAGTCTGCCAGCCTGGATCGACGGCGTCCACCGCGGTCCCCGGGAGGTTCCGATGTCGGTCACCCTCGATCTGAACAGTGACCTCGGCGAGGGCTTCGGGGTCTGGCAGCTGGGCGACGACATGGCCCTGCTCTCCGTCGTGACCAGCGCCAACGTCGCCTGCGGCTTCCACGGCGGCGATCCGACGATCATGCGCAGGGTCTGCGCGGAGGCGATCAGCCGGGACGTCTGCATCGGCGCCCACGTCGGCTACCGGGACCTGGCCGGCTTCGGTCGCCGGGCCATCGACATGGAACCCGACCGGCTCTCCGACGACGTGCTGTACCAGCTTGCCGCGCTGGACGGCATCGCCCGCAGCGAGGGCGGTCGGGTCCGGTACGTCAAACCGCACGGCGCGCTCTACAACCGCACCGTGACCGACCCGGCCCAGGCGGCGGCGGTGGCCAGCGCCGTCTCCGCGTACGACCCGAACCTGCCGATCCTCGGTCTGCCCGGCTCGCAACTGCTGCGCCAGGCCGCCGAGCTGGGGCTGAAGACGGTCCGGGAGGCCTTCGCCGACCGCGGTTACCGGGCCGACGGCAGCCTGGCCAAACGCGGCGGCCCCGGCGCGCTGGTCACCGATCCGGACACGGTCGCCCGGCGCTGCGTCGAGATGGCCACCACCGGGCAGGTGACCGCCGTCGACGGCACCCCGGTGCCGGTACACGCCCGGTCGATCTGCGTGCACGGCGACACCCCGGGTGCGGTCGAATTGGCCCGCCAGGTGCGCACCGCGTTGCAGGATGCGGGCGTCGGCCTCGCCCCGTTCGTCTGACCCTCGGGCGACCACCGGCATCGACGAGGAGTGTGCGATGGTGCGGATCATCCCGGTGGGGCTGCGTGCGCTGTTGGTGGAGGTGACCGAGCCGGCGCACACCGCCGCGCTCGCCGCGGACCTGCACCGGTGGCGGGACCGGGGCGAACTGGCCGGCGTGTGGGACGTCGTACCCGGGGAACTCACCGTGCTGCTCGACGGTCTCGACGATCCGCCGGCGCTGGCCGGACGGCTCGCCGGCTGGCGGCCGAGTTCGTCCCGGCCGCCGGACGGGCCGCTGGTCGAGGTGCCGGTCCGGTACGACGGTGCCGACCTGGCCGAGGTGGCCCGGCACTGGCGGGTCACCGAGGAGGAGGTGCGGCGGATACACAGCGCCCCCGAGTACCGGGTCGCGTTCTGCGGTTTCGCCCCCGGCTTCGGGTACCTCACCGGTCTGCCGGAGCGGTACCACCTGCCCCGGCGGGCGGTGCCCCGGACCCGGGTCCCGGCCGGCTCGGTCGCGCTGGCCGGCGGTTACGCCGGGATCTACCCCCGGGACTCGCCCGGTGGTTGGCAACTGCTCGGCTGCACCGACCTGGTCCTCTTCGACCCGGACCGGGACCCGGTCGCCCTGCTCACCCCCGGGACGCGGGTCCGGTTCCGAGACGTCGACGTCGAGGACGGCAGCGACGGCGGGCGCGGGCGCGGCGGCAGAGGCGGCGCCGACGGCAGGGGCGGCGGCGGGCGCGGCGGCGCCGACGGCAGGGGCGGCATCGCCGGCGTCGACGAGGATGCCGGCGGCCGGCCCGGTGCGCGGGCGCGGCACGACGCCGGGCGTGGCGAGTCGCCGGCATGACCGCCGGACGCTTCGTCGAGGTGCTCCGGCCCGGGGCACTCAGCACCGTGCAGGACCTCGGCCGACCCGGGCACGCGCACCTCGGGGTACCCCGCTCGGGCGCACTCGACCTGCCGGCGCATCTGCTGGCGAACCGGCTGGTCGGCAATCCGCCCGACGCGGCGACGATCGAGACGACCGGCACCGGAGTCTCGGTGCGGGTCGGCCGGGCCGGCACGGTCGCGGTGACTGGAGCCTGGGCGCCGGTCACCGTGGACGGCCGGCCGGCGGGCTGGTCGGCCCCGGTACCGGTGCCGGCCGGAGCCCGCGTCGAGGTGACCGCCGCCCGGCGCGGGCTGCGCAGCTATCTCGCCTTCGACGGCGGGATCGCGGCCCCGCCGGTACTCGGCAGCCGGTCGACCGATCTGCTCTCCGGACTCGGCCCCGCACCGTTGCGGGCCGGGGACCGGCTGCCACTGGGCGAGGCGGCCGGGCCGCCCGCCCCGGTCGACGTAGCCCCGACCGGCATCCTGGCCGAGGAGCTGACCCTGCGGGTCCTGCTCGGCCCCCGCACGGACTGGTTCACCGACGACGCGGTACGCCTCCTCGGCGCCAGCCGCTACCACGTCTCCACGCACAGCAACCGGATCGGGGTACGCCTGGAGGGGCCGGCGCTGCCCCGACGGATCCGCCGGGAACTGCCCAGCGAGGGCCTGGTACTCGGCGCGGTGCAGGTGCCGGCGGCCGGTTCGCCGGTGATCTTCCTGGCCGACCATCCGACCATGGGCGGCTACCCGGTGATCGGCGTGCTGCACCCGGACGACCTTCCGCAGGTCGCCCAGGCCGCCCCGGGCGGGCCGGTGCGGTTCCGGGTCGTCCGAGCCCGACCGGTCCGCCGGGTGGCCGGCCGTCCCCTGGCCGCCGATTCTGCACCGGTCCCGGCGACGTGATCATGCTTGGATGGCGGAAGAGGCCGGGCACACCCGGCGGAGAGGAGCAGACGATGACCGCGGCCCCCCGTCCCGGCTTCCACCTGGCAATCCCGGTCGACGACCTGGCGCGGGCCCGCGCCTTCTACGGCGGAGTGCTCGGCCTTGCCGAGGGGCGTTCGGCGGACGCCTGGGTCGACTGGGACTTCTACGGCCACCAGGTGGTGACGCACGTCGTACCGGCGGCCAGGCAGGCCGACGCGGGGCGCAACCCGGTGGACGGGCACGACGTACCGGTGCCGCACTTCGGGCTCATCCTCTCGATCGAGGACTTCCACGCCCTCGCGGACCGGATCCGGGCCGGTGGCGGCGGGTTCGTGATCGAACCGTACCTGCGGTTCGCGGGGGAGCCGGGCGAGCAGTGGACGATGTTCTTCCGCGACCCGGCCGGCAACGCCCTGGAGTTCAAGGCGTTCCGGGACGAGTCCCAGATCTTCGCGAAGTGAGCCGAATCCGCTGGACGGCGTGCGGCGTGCGGCCCGTCGCACCCCCCGTCGCCGACCGGATCGAGGCCGGGCACGGGCGACGCCTCCGGTAACTCGCCACGCCCGGGCGCCGTCGCGGGTACGACAGATATTGACCGTCCCGGACGTGTCGGGGTTACATGATGCGGTGACCTCGTTCGAGGTGGTCAGCATGGGGCGGGTGGGAGTGGACCTCTGTCCACTCCAGACCGGCACGCGGCTGCCCGACGTCGAGACGTTCGGAAGGTTCCTCGGCGGCAGCGCCGCCAACGTCGCCGTCGCGGCGGCCCGGTACGGCCGGCGGGTCGCCCTGGTCACCCGGACCGGCGCCGACCCGTTCGGCGAGTACGTGCACCGCGCGCTGCGCGACTTCGGGGTGGACGACCGCTGGGTGCTCCCGGTCGCCGGGCTGCCGACCCCGGTGACCTTCTGCGAGGTCCTCCCGCCCGACACCTTCCCGAGTTACTCCTACGGTTGTCCGAGGGCGCCGGACCTGGAGATCCGCCCCGAGGAGCTGGACCTGCCGGCGATCCGGACGGCCGGGGTCTTCTGGTTCACCGGCACCGGGCTCTGCGAGTTGCCGAGCCGGGACGCCCACTTCGCCGCCCTCGGCGCCCGGGGACGTGCCCCGAACACCGTCTTCGACCTGGACTACCGGCCGGGATTCTGGCCCTCCCGAGACGATGCCCGGGCGGCGTACGAGTCGGCGCTCCGGTACGCCACTGTCGCGGTCGGCAACCTCGACGAGTGCGCCACCGCGGTCGGTGAGCGGGAGCCACACGCGGCGGCCGCGGCGTTGCTCGCCCGGGGCGTACGGCTGGCGGTGGTGCGGGGGCCGTCCGGAGTGCTCGCCCGGACCGCCGACGAGGTGGTCGAGGTGCCGCCGGTGCCGATCGAGGTGCGCAACCGGCTCGGTGCCGGGGACGCCTTCGGCGGCGCGCTCTGCCACGGGCTGCTCGCCGGCTGGCCGCTGGATCGGACGATCCGGTTCGGCAATGCGGCCGGGGCGCTGGTGGCGTCCCGGCTCGGCGGCTCCGCCGCGATGCCGACCGGCGCCGAGGTCGACAAGCTGCTGACCGAACCCCCGGACCTGCTGGCCGAACCCCGGCACCCGGTCGGTTAGCCTTACCGACGCGCCGCCGGTGCGAGGAGAATCCGGACCACCGAGCCATGCGAGGAGAATCCGGGCCATGGAGATCATCCGGAGGCCGGACCCACCGTCCGGACTGCGCCGCCGGCTGTGGCGGCTACCGATCTGGTTCTACCGGATGAGGCTCGGCCGGCTGCTGGGCGACCGGGTCATGCTGCTCAGCCACGTCGGTCGGGTTTCCGGTCGGCGCCGGGAGGCGGTCATCGAGGTCGTCGAACACGACGAGCGCGGCTATGTGGCGGCCTCCGGGTTCGGCCCCCGCGCGGACTGGTACCGCAATGTCATGAAGACCCCCGAGGCCACCATCCAGGTCGGCGGCCGGAGGATCGAGGTGACCGCCGCGCCGCTTCCGACCGACGTGGGCGCGGAGATCATGGCCAGGTACGCGCCCCGCCACCCGACGGCCGCCCGGAGGCTGTGCCGGGTGATGGGATTCGAGGTGAACGGGAGCGTGTCGGACTACCGCGAGGTGGGCAGGCACATTCCGTTCGTGCGGTTCACGCCCCGCCACTGACCCGGGCGGGTCGGCTCACCAACGCGGACCGTCCCCCTGCATCCGCCGGTGGAACGGCGAATCCTCGCCGAGTTCGTCCGGGCGGACGGGGCGGCGGGTGAACGCCGACGCGTACACCCCGGCGACCAGGCGCATCGTCCGGCGGGTCTCCGTCGAGGTGACCGGAGGTGGGGTGCCGGCGCGCAGGCTCCGGACCACCTGGGCGAACTGAGCGTGGTGACCGCTGCGGACTCCGGCCGCGCCGGTCCGCCAGGCCGCGAGGACCTGCTCGGCGTACTCCGGTGCCGGCGTGATCCGCCAGTCGTCGTCGCCGTAGCCGTACAGGTGGGTCAGCTCGACCGTGGCCCGCTCGAAGTCGAACCGCAGGTAGCTCTCCTCCCGGACCGACAGCAGGCTGTTCACCACGCTGGCCACCGCGCCGTTGGCGAAGCTGACGTGGGCCATGCTCAGGTCCTCGGTCTCGGACCGCCGGGCCTGCTGGCGGGCCAGGGCGGAGACCTCGGTCCAGTCGCCGAGGATCGCGCAGAGCAGGTCCATCTGGTGGATGCCGTGGCCCATGGTCGGGCCGCCGCCCTCGGTGTCCCAGCGCCCGCGCCACGCCACGTCGAAGTACGCCTGGGGGCGGAACCAGGTGGTGTGGCAGACCGCCATGAGCGGCCGGCCCAGCAGTCCGGCGTCGAGCAGGGCGCGCAGCCGCAGCGCGCCGCTGCCGAACCGGTGCTGGAAGACGGTGGCGAGCCTTCCGCCGTACCGCTGCTCCGCCTCGACCAGCTCCTCCAACTCGCCGAGGTTGCGCGTCGGTGGCTTCTCGACCAGCACGTTGACGCCGGCCCGCAGGCAGGCGAGGGCCAGTTCGTGGTGCGAGGCGGGCGGGGTGCAGACGTGCACCAGTTCGGGCTCTTCCTTCTCCAGCAGGCTGGCCAGGTCGGGGTGCCGGGCCGGCACCTGGTACCGGTCGCAGAACGTCGACAGCCGGCCGCCGTCGGTGTCGACGGCACCGACGAGGCGTACCTCGTCGCCGAGTTGCCGCAGCGCCTCGGCGTGCAGGCAGGCGATGTTTCCGGTCCCGACCACGGCGACGCGGATGGGTTCCACAGGTGCTCCTTGGCGAGGTGTTGCCGGCCGCTCAGTCATGCCGGGGGCGCGGCGGGTCGTAGGGGGAGAGGAAGCCGCACATGCCCAGGGTCGTCTGCTCGGGTTGGGCGATCCGGGTGACGGTGGCGTCCGCGAGATGGCTGTGGTCACCGCGCCGCAGCGCGTCCAGCTCCGCCCCGGTCTGCCGGCTCACCGCCGCCGGCCCCTGCTCCCAGCGGTCCCGCCAGGCGTCGAGCTGCGGGCGGACCAGGGCGGCGGCGGCCGCGTAGAAGTCGTCGAGCGCGGCGGTGTCGCCGGCCGCGCAGCGGCGCCGCAGCTCGGCGAACCCCTCGATGGCGAGGTCGCGGCGAGCCCGGGCCCGCTCGGCCGAGGGCGGTTCGGACCCGTCGGGCCCGGTCAGCGAGACCGCCCGCCGGTACGTCGCCGCGTCGGCGAGCTGCTCCGGCGGGAACGTGAGTACGGCGTCGCCGGCCTCCGGCAACCCGCTGTTCTGCATGATCACGACGACCTGGAGTGCACCGTCGTCGTTGATCGCCCGGTGGATGGTGCCGGGGGTGAACCAGAGCACGTCGCCCGGACCCAGCGCCGTTTCCGCGAAGCCCCGCCGGGTCAGGGTCTGCAGCCGTCCCCGACCGCCCACCACCACGTAGCACTCGGTGCAGCACAGGTGCACGTGTGGTGTGCCGCCGTGCAGGCCGTCGTCGGCCTGCCAGGGATAGACCCGCAGGTTGGTGATGCCGACGGCGCCGGGGAAGGGCGGCGGCGTGCCGTCGTCGCCGGTCACGGCGCGTACTCCGCGGCGAACGCCTCGATCTCCGACCGCTGCCAGGCCCGGTCGGCGAAGACCACCCGGTGGCGCAGTCGGAGGCTCTCGTCGGGGGCGAGCACCACCTCCTCGTCGAAGGCGGGGGAGGGGTTGACGGCCGGGAACGGGGTGTTGCGGACGAACCACTTCAGCGGTACGGCCGCGCTGGAGGTGCCGGCGAAGACGAGTACGGTGCCGCCGCCGTCGACCTCGTCGTGCTCGGCGGTGTACGCGAGCCAGGGCGACTGCCGGCCCATGCTCTCCGGCCCGCCACCACCGTCGGCGGTGACGATCTCGCCACCGGTCCAGCCGCGCGGCCCGCGCCAGAAGAACCCCGTGTAGCCGGCGTTCGGCCGGCCGTGCGTGGTCGGGCTGCCGACCCGCAGCTCCGCGCCCCGGATGTTGCGCAGTTCGGTGCCGAAGTCGAGCGTCCAGGTGCCGCGCCCGGTGTCCACCGCGTGGATCCGCAGTTCCCGCCGTTCCGCGATCCAGTCTTCACCGGCCGAGGTGATCCAGGTCAGCGCCTCCCGCAGGGTCAGCTCGGTGGGGGTGACGTCGACGGCGTCGAAGCTGTCGTGCCGCATCCGGCCGACGTTGTCCCGGACGAGGTAGCCCTTGCCGTGCACGTACGAGTTGCCGCCCCAGAAGTTCTGCCCGGACAGGTGCGAGACGGTCATCTGGAGCCCCTTGTGCCACCGGTGGTCGTTCGGCCGGTACGCCGAGACCAGGGCGCCGTCGAGGGTGCGCAGCGGGTGCAGGTACGGCTTGGGCGACTCGAAGGCCGGTGTAGGGGAGCCGTACACGTAGGTCGCGATCTCCACGCCGTTCGCGGTGACGACGATCTGGCGGCCGTGTTCGTGGGTGACGGTGAGCCGGCCCGTGGTGTCGTGCGCGGAAGTCATGGAGCGTCGGTGCCTTTCGGGGCGCGGGAGCGATGGTGCCGTTCGGGGCCGTGGCCAAAGCGGTAAACGCTTTCCCGAGCTAACCGCCTTCCACCGGCAACGTCAAGATCCGGCATCGCCCGAAAGCCTTTCGCCGAGCGGTGCTGCGGCAGCGCATGTTCTCTCGACGGTTCAGAGCCGTCGCCACCAGGTCTGCTCCACCAGGTCGTGGCCGAAGCTGTGACGCGGGGCCTGTTCGCGCAGTTCGAAGCCGGCCTTCTCGTAGATCCTCCGGGCATCGGTGAGTATGTCGGTGGTCCAGAGCATGATCTCCCGGTAGCCGACCCGGCGGGCGAAGCGCAGGCACTCGTCGACCAGCCGGCTGCCGATGCCCAGCCCCCGGACCTCCGGCTCGACGAGCAGCAGGCGCAACTGGGCCACCTCGTCATCGCGGCGGACGCAGAAGACGGAGCCCACCGGTGCGCCGTCCAGCTCGGCGATCCAGGCCTCCTCGCGGAGGGGGTCGCGGCCGTCGACGTAATCGGCGACGATCCGGGCGATCAGGGCTTCGTAGGTGATGTCCCAGCCGTACTCCTCGGCGTAGCGGACGCCGTGCCGGTGCACCACCCAGCCGAGGTCGCCGGGGCCGGCCGGTCGCAGCAGGTATGCCCGGGGTGGCGGCGCCTCGCCGAGCAGGCCACGGATCGTGCGCATCGCCTCGACAAGCCGTTCCCGATCCGGGTCGGAGAGCCGGCTCAGCAGGCTCTCGATCTCGTTCTGGGTCCGCTCGTCGAGCAGCTCGTACGCGGCGCGCCCGGCGTCGGTCAGCGCGACCACCTGTCGGCGCCCGTCCACCGGCGACTGGCTCCGCTCGACGAGGCCGTCGACGGCGAACCGGGACAGGATGCGGCTCAGGTAGCCGGGGTCCAGTCCCAGTTCGCGGCGGAGTGCCGGCACCTCGGTGGCCGGGCGCTGGGCCAGCTCGTAGATCACCCTGCAGTCGGTGAGCGAGAAGGGCGTGCGGACCATCCCTTCGTCGAGAACACCGATGATCCGGGTGTAGAAGCGGTTGAAGTCGCGTACCGCGTTCGCCTGCGGCGCCAGCGCAGAAGTCATCTGCCTATTTCAACAAATCCTTTGCCGATGTCAATAGTTTTGGGCTCCCGGGTCGGGCGGGCCGGTGAGCACTTCGGTCGGGGGTCGACCAGCTCAGGTCTCCGCGCCGCGGTAGTTGTACAGCTCGTCGACGAACCGGCGGCGCAGCGGCGGAAGCCGGCTGGTCACGCTGAAGTAGCCGCGCGCGGCCAGCATCGCCAACCGGCCGATCACCGGCTTGTAGATCGGGTCGTCGCCGTTGGTCCCGTTGGTACGCAGCGAGTCGGCGACCCGGGCGAAGCCGTACCGGATCATCTCCGTCTCGTAGTCCGCGATGCTTCCCAGCAGCGGCTTGGCGCCGGCCGCCGTCGCGACCAACTGCCGGTGCAGCAGCGCGGCGTCCCGCAACGCGGTGTTCGCCCCCACCCCCCGCCCCGGCGTCATGGTGTGGATCGCGTCGCCCAGCAGGGTCACGTTGCTGCTCGGCCAGGGCTGCACCGGTACCGAGGTGGCGACCCTGATCGGGATGACGCTGCCGGTGTCGCTGAGCCGCAGCAGTTCGCGCAGGTTCGGATGCCAGTTCCGGGTCAGCTGCCGGGCGACCTCGGCGAGTCGCTCGCCGCGCAGTTGCATCACGTCCGGCGGGAACCGGTCCGCCGCGCTCCAGACGATCAGGTTGATGCAGTCCCGGGTGTTGTCGAAGAGCAGCCCCGGCCACTGCCCGATCAGCCGGGCCTCGGTGACCCCGACCCCGGACTTGACCGAGCCGCGCTGGTCCCACTTGAACTCCATCACGTGCAGTACGCCCATCACCCCGCCGGCGCCGAAGATCAGCGAGATGCCCCGGTGCATCTCCTCGGTGAGCAGGCTCCGGGTCTGCTCGGTCAGCGGGATCTTGCTGGCGATGTTGATGCTCCCGGCGTCCCTGACCTCGGCGTGCGGCAGGTACTGCCGGCGTACCGCGGAGTGTGTGCCGTCGGCGGCGACCAGCAGGTCCCCGGTGGCCGAGCTGCCGTCGGCGAAGTACGCGGTGACCCGCCCGTCGTCGCGCTGCGCGTAGTGCGTGAACGTCTTGCCGAAGTGCACCACGTCGTCCATGCCGGTCAACAACACCTGGCGCAGCGTCATCCGGGAGACCGACTGGTCGATGCTGGTCGGATCGGCCTCGGGGCGCAGCGCGAAGGAGGCTGTCCGGTGCAGTTGACCGGTGAGCACGTTGAAGTACCGGGGCGGCTGGGCGCAGGTGGCGAGGAACGTGCTGAACAGCTCCGGCGGCAGACACTCCCGCAGCGCCCGGCAGCCGGTCGGGTTGATTCCGACCCGGTAGCCGAGCAGACCGTCGCTCCGGTCGCGGTACCGTTCGTAGACCGCGACGCTGATCCCGGCCCGGCGGAGGCCGTGCGCCAGGCACATGCCGCCGGTACCGGCACCGATCACGATCACGTGCAGCGGGGCGGTGGGCATCAGGCCCCTTCCGCGGCCGTCGCGCCCGGGCCGTCCCAGCGGTAGAAGCACCGCGCCATCGCGTCGCGCGGCGACCGCCAGTTCGGCGAGTACGGCGAGATGTACGCACCCAGCCGCTGTGTCACGTCGACGAAGAGCGGATGCCGGTTCGCCTGCTCCAGCCGGGACGGCGCGGAGTCGTCGGTCTCCATCAGGTGCAGGCAGAGATCGTCGAGGTGGTAGAGCGAGCGGTGCCGTACCCCGGTGACGGTGTGCAGGTCGGTGCCGTCGGACTCGGCGAGGATCTTCGCGATCTCCTCCTCGGTGCCCGGGACGATCCTGCCCACGATCAGTATGCGATTCATCGGACTCCTTCGGGTCGCCGTGGTGTCACCGCGGTTCACCGGCTCGACCGACTGCCCCGGACCGGTGCCCCGGACCCGGGTCCGGCGGGCGTCCGGACCCGGTTCGGCCCGGACGACCTGCCGGCCGTCCGATCGGGCCCGACCACCATGCCGGCGGCGACGTCACCCCACCGTCACCGGACCGTCAACGACCGCCGCCGACCAGATGCGCTGGCGCGCGGTGACACGCAGGATCGGTCACCGTGCGGGGCGGCGGGGGCAGGGCTCAACGCCGTACCGGCATCGCCGGCAGCACCGACCGGCCGGGGTACGCCCCGGCGTGCCCGGACGGTGGCCGCGAATTCGACAGCCGCGCCCCCGGCGGCCGGGCGATCGGTGCGAGCAGCTCGCTGAGCAGTGCGCACATCGTCTCGGACGGCTCCAACTGAAGCTCGCGCAGCAGCAGGTCGCGGTAGACGTAGAAGGCTTGGAGCGCCTCGTAGGCGTTCCCCTCGTCGAGATGGATCTCGACGATCAGACGGTGCGGCGTCTCCCGCAGCGGCTCGGCGCGGACCGCCTCGAGGGCCGCCTGCAACGCCTCGCCGTGCTGCCCGGCCTCCAGGTGTCCCCGGGCGATGTCCTCCAGCATGTGCAGCCGGAGCTGGCGCAGCCGCTCCCGCTCCACCAGCACCCACTCGTCGTACCAGCCGGGGAGCAGGTCGTGCCGGCCAGCGCCACGGATCTTCGCCGCCCAGCGGGGGTCGCCGCCGTCGCGTACCCGCTCCGCGGCTCGGACGAGGTCGTCGATGTCCAGCCGTACCGCCGGATCCAACCGGACCGTGTCGCCGGTGGTGAGCACCGGACAACTGCCCTCCTGGCGCAGCCGCCACAGCGCGGTCCGCAGGGAGGACATCGCCCGCTCCTCCGGAGTCTCCGGCCACAGCAGACCGGCCAGGTGCGCCCGGGTCGCGCCCGGCCGCAATCCGACCAAGGCGATGATCCGCTGCAGTCCGCGTGGTACGACCACCGGCGTCCCGTCGTGCAGCAGGCTGAACCCGTCCAGCAGGAACAGTTGGACCGCCTCCGGCTGCGCGCCGCCCTGCCCGGGCTCCCGGCCGGACTGGCGCTCGGAGGGGCGGGCCGGTGTCCGCCGCCGCGCGTCGTGCGGCACGCTCTGCTCAGGAGTCACGGCCCACCCTCCTGCACCCGGAACCCGTGTCCCGAGGTCCGCTCTGCCGGACGCCCTGTCCAGCGCTCCGGTCTGCCGACGCCCGCTCCGCAGGTCGCGCCCGATCGGGCCCGACACCACAAAGCGTGACGAAGATTATCAATCGCCGTCACGCTCGGTCAATCCGCCGGTCCGTAATACGACCCGCCCGTTCGGCGCTGCACCATGGCTCTGAGCTGGGCATAAGTGGACGCTATCGATCGTCACCGCGCTGACTCGGGGCCGCATCAGCGTCGGCGAACGGGCATAGTGCCCACACCGCCGTCACCGGAGCGTCACCATGCCGGGGTGCGGTTGTACGCGATCGGGTGACACTGCGTTGACACCCGATCGGCAGGGTGGTCCCCAGTCGTTCGGACAAGGTCGCAGTCGGGGGAGAAGCCGGGGGAGAGGCTCTTGTCGCGGCCGGGTGCCGGTGTCACCCATCCGGAGCGCGGGAATCGCCCAGGGAGGCTGCGCCATGGATCGCTCACTGATCGTCGCGAAGGTCGTGCCGGAGGCCGAGGGGCAGGTCGCGCAGATCTTCGCCGAGTCGGACCGGACCGACCTGCCCCGGCTGGTGGGGGTACGGCACCGCTCGCTCTACCGGCTGCACGACCTGTACGTGCACCTGATCGAGACGGAGAACCCGGGTTCCGCGGCTGTGGAGAACGTCCGCCAGCACCCCGAGTTCGTCCGGGTCAGCGAGCGGCTGGCCGCGCACATCACGCCGTACCTGGCCAACTGGCGGGTGCCGGCGGACGCCATGGCGCGCTGCTTCTACCGCTGGGACGCCCCGGCCGACCTCGGGATACGGCGATGACCGGGGGTACGCCGGCCGGCACCGCCGCACGCCGGTACGCCGACCTCGACCAGCAGCCCTGGATCCGCTGCCGCTCCTGCCCGGCGCTGCTCTACCGCAAGCGGCTGCGGCGCAACCTGGACGTCTGTCCGGAGTGCGGCGACCACCGCCGGCTGGGCGCGTCCGAGCGGATTACGCAGCTCGTGGACCGGGACACGTTCCGGCAGCTGCCCGGCCGGTTGGCCCAGGTCGACCCGATCGGGTTCGTCGACTCGGTGCCGTACCCGGATCGGCTCGCCGCCGCCCGCGCGGCCACAGGTCTGGCCGAGGCCGTGCTCTGCGGTACCGCGACACTCGGCGGGTACGGGCTGGCGCTGGCCGTGATGGACTTCCGATTCCTCGGCGGCAGCCTGGGCTCGGTCACCGGGGAGCTGATCACCCGGACCGCCGAGCGCGCCCTGGCCGACCGCCTGCCACTGCTGCTGGTCACCGCCTCCGGCGGTGCCCGGATGCAGGAGGGTGTGCTGGCGCTGATGCAGATGGCCACCATCAGCCAGGCGATCGCCGCGCTGCGCGAGGCGGGGCTGCTGAGCGTCAGCCTGGTCACCGACCCCACCTATGGCGGCGTGGCCGCGTCCTTCGCGACCTGTACCGACATCGTGCTGGCCGAGACCGGTTCCCGGCTGGGCTTCGCCGGTCCCCGGGTGATCCGGGAGACCATCCGGCAGACGCTCCCGGCCGACTTCCAGACCACCGAGTTCCTGCTCCGGCACGGCCAGGTCGACATGGTGGTGCAGCGCCGGGCGCTGCGGTCCAGGCTGCGCTGGCTCCTCGCCGCCGCCGCGCCGACCCGGAGCCGGTCGGCCGGTGCCGCCGCGACTCCGGACCGCGCGACCGGAGCGCCTCCACCGCCGCTGGCCGGCCATCCGGCTGGCATGCCCGGTCTGCCGGCTGGCGTCGCCGGTCTGCCGGCTGACGTGGCCGGCCTCGCGGCTGCGGTGACCGGCCCGCGGGTCCGGGCGCGGGGCGGTGCCCCCGGCACCGGCGACCCGACCGACGCATGGCGGATCGTCCGGTCCGCCCGGCACCTCGGCCGGCCGACCACGCTGGACTACCTGGCCACCGCCTTCGACGGCTTCGTCGAGCTGCACGGCGACCGGCTCGGGGTCGACTGTGCGGCGGTCGTCGCCGGGCTGGCTCGACTCGACGAGCGGTACGTCGTCGTGATCGGGCACCAGAAGGGGCACCAGGCGGGCGAGTTGGTTGCCCGCAACTTCGGGATGGCGAGCCCGGCCGGCTACCGCAAGGCGATCCGGATCATGCGGCTCGCCGCCCGACTGGGACTGCCGGTGGTGACGCTGATCGACACGCCGGGTGCGTACCCGGGGGTTGAGGCCGAACAGCAGGGGCAGGCCGCGGCGATCGCCGAGAGCATCCTCGCGATGACCGGGCTGCCGACCCCGGTCGTCGCGGTCATCATCGGCGAGGGCGGCAGCGGTGGTGCGCTCGCGTTGGCCGTGGCGGACCGGGTACTGATGCTGCGCAACGCGGTCTACTCGGTGATCAGCCCCGAGGGATGCGCCGCGATCCTCTGGCACGACCGGACCGCCGTGCCGAGGGCCGCCGACGCGCTCCGGCTGACCGCACCCGATCTGCTGCGGCTCGGGGTCGCCGACGAGATCGTCGCCGAGCCGCCCGGTGGTGCGCACCGGGATCCCGTCGGGGCGGCCCGGCTGCTCCGACGGGCGCTGCTGGAGAACCTCGCACCACTGCGCGACGTACCCGCAGGGGAGCTGGTCCGGCGTCGTCGAATGCGCTTCCGCCGCTACGGTGCGGCGGCCAGCGTACGGTCGGAAGCGGGTCCGGAGTGACGGCCGCGGCGACTCCCGGACAGCCGGCTCCGGCCAGAGCGGCCCAGCCCGCGCCGGGAGAACGGCCGGCGGGCGACCGGGGCGTCCCCCTGCCGCCAGCCCCGGACGGCGTGCCGGCCGCCTCCCCGAACGGCGTGCCGGCCGCCTCCCCGAACGGCCCGGGGAGGGAACTGGCCGAACTGCGCCGCCAGGCCGATCTGCTGCTGGCCGAGACGGCTGGGCCGGTGCGCCGGATCCACCTGCGCAGTGGCGACGCCGTGCTGGAGATCGAGTGGCACGGCGTACCCGATCCGCCGGACCCGGCCGGCGCGCCCGGCCACGCCTCGGCCGGCGCCGGTACTCCTACCGTGCCGGACGCCGCCGCCGACCGTGTGGTCGGCGGCGACCGCCACCGGACCCTCCTCGCGCCGATGGTCGGCACCTGCTATCGGGCCGCCGAACCCGGCGGTGCGCCGTTCGTCGAGGTCGGCGACCGGGTGGAGCCCGGTCAGGTGGTCTGCATCGTCGAGACGATGAAGCTGATGAACGAGGTGGTCGCCGACCAGGTCGGCCGGGTCGCCGAGGTGCTCGTCCGGGACGGCGAGCCGGTCGAGTTCGGGCAGCCACTGATCGCCCTGCTACCCGCATGACTTCCAGGACGGTGCGGCGATGTTCGAGAAGATCCTGATCGCCAATCGAGGCGAGATCGCGCTCCGGGTGGCCCGGGCCTGTCGTGAACTGGGCGTCCGCACCGTGGCGGTGTACTCGGTCGCGGACCGGGACTCGGCCGTCGTCCGGCTGGCCGACGAGGCGGTCTGCATCGGCCCGCCGGAGGCCCGGCAGAGTTACCGCAACGCCGCCGCCATCGTCGAGGCTGCCCGCCGGACCGGCGCGCAGGCGGTGCACCCGGGGTACGGGTTCCTCTCCGAGGATGCCGACTTCGCCGAGATCTGTGCGGACAACGGGCTCGTCTTCATCGGACCGTCGCCGGAGGTGATGGTCGCCCTCGGCGACAAGGCGCGGGCCCGGGCGCTCATGCGGGAGGCCGGCCTCCCGCTGTCGCCGGGCAGCCTGGCGACCGTCGACACGGCGGCGAAGGCTCGGCAGACCGCGGACGGGATCGGCTATCCCGTGATCATCAAGTGTGCCGCCGGCGGCGGTGGACGCGGGATGACGGTTGTCCGGTCGGCCGACGATTTCGGCGCGGCGTACGAGCGGACCAGGATCGCCGCCCAGGCCGTCTTCGGCGACGACCGGGTCTACGTCGAGCGGTATCTCGTTCAGGCCCGGCACGTCGAGGTGCAGGTACTCTGCGACGGGTACGGCAACGCCGTCCACCTGGGCACCCGGGACTGCTCGGTGCAGCGGCGGCACCAGAAGCTGGTCGAGGAGGGCCCGGCGCCCGCGATCTCGGCCGGCACCCGCGACGCGCTCGCCGAGTCCGCCCTGCGCGGCGCGCTCCGGGCCGGCTACACCGGAGCCGGAACGTTCGAGTTCCTCGTCGACGAGGCCGAACGGTTCTCGTTCATGGAGGTCAACTGCCGGATCCAGGTCGAGCACCCGGTCACCGAGATGATCAGTGGGGTCGACCTGGTGCACGAGCAGTTGCACATCGCGGCCGGCGTGCCGCTGCGGCTGCGCCAGGAGGATGTCCGGATAACCGGCGTCGCGCTGGAGTGCCGGGTCAACGTCGAGGACCCCGGCCGGGGGTTTGCACCGACCCCCGGCCGGTTGGGCAGGTTCGTTCCGCCGAGCGGTCCGTTCACCCGGGTGGACACGCACGGCTACCCCGGCTACCTGGTCGGGCCGTACTACGACTCGCTGCTCGCCAAGGTGGTGGTCTGGGCGCCGGACCGGGATCTGGCGCTCGGCCGGATGGAGCGGGCGCTGCACGAGTTCGACGTCGACGGGCCCGGCATCCGCACCACCATCCCGTTCCTGCGCCGGGTGCTCGACGACGCGGGATTCCGCAAGGGGCGGTACTCGACCGGACTGGTCGAGCGGCTGCTGGACACCGCCGATTCGTCGGCTCGGGGCGGTCCTGCCGGTCCAGAGGCGTCCGTCGGTGCCTCGATCGGTGCCCCGGTCGGTGCTTCCGTCGGTGCGGGGATCGCTCCGCCCACTATCGCCAACCTTTCCAGGAGGACCAGATGAGTGTCAGGCACGAGGAACCGGCGTTGACCGGGTCGACCCAGCAGGAGCCGGCGTTGACCCAGCGCGAGCCGGGATCGTCGCCGGTGACGGCGGCGGAGATCACCACGATCCTGGTCCGGCACTGCGGGCTGGACCCGGCGGCCGCGGCCGCCGCGCCGAACGCCTCGCTGGAGGAACTCGGCATGGACTCGCTGGCACTGCTCGAACTACAGGCGGTGGTGGCGGACCGTTACCGGATCCAGCTTCCGGAGGAGGCCGGGCGGCTCAGTATCGCGGAGGTCGCCGAGGTGGTGGCGCACCAGTACGAGCCGTCGGTCGCCCCCGCCGCCGGTGCGGGCCGGCCGGGCCACACCGAGAACAGCGTCCGCATCGCGGCCCCGTTGCCACTCGTGTGGGACCTGACCAACGATGTCGCGGGTTGGACCGGGCTCTTCACCGAGTACCAGTCGGTGGAGATCATCGAGCGGCGCGGCGACACCGTGCGGTTCCGGCTGACCATGTATCCCGACGAGAACGGGGTCACCTGGAGCTGGGTCAGCGAACGTACCGCCGATCCGGTTCGCCGCGAGGTGCACGCCCACCGGGTCGAGACCGGGCCGTTCGAGTACATGCGGATCCACTGGCGCTACGCCGAGGTGGCGGGCGGGACCCGGATGACCTGGACGCAGGACTTCGAGATGCGCCCGACGGCACCGGTGACCACAGCCCAGATGACCGACCGGATCAACGCGAACAGCCGGATCCAGTTGGACATCATCCGGGACAGGATCGAGCGGATCGCCGCCGAGGTGGCGGCGACCGCGTCGACACCGGCCGCGTCGGCACCGGCCGCGTCGGCACCGGCCGCGTCGGCACCGGCCGCGTCGACCGCCGGGGTCGGCGATGAGTGAGCCGGGCCGCCGGTGGGTGGCCGCCCGCGACGTCGCCCCGGACCGCCGCCGGGGTGGCGAGATCCGGGTACTGCTCGGCCCCCGCACCGTGGGCAGCGGATCCGGCTTCCTGGGGGTGGCGAATCTGGCCCCCGGCGAGCGGATCGCCGAGCACTACCACCCGTACAGCGAGGAGTTCCTCTATGTCGCCCGGGGCGCGATCGTGGTGGACCTGGACGGCGAGCCGGTGCCGGTCGGCACCGGGGAGGCACTGTACGTGGCGGTGAACGTCCGGCACCGGCTCCGCAATGTGGCCGACGAACCCGCCGAGGTGGTCTTCCAACTCGGACCGCTGGCCCCGCGCCCGGAACTCGGGCACGTCGACACCGAACCGTCGGCCACCGAACCGGCGTCGGGCCGGCCGGAGAACGGCGTCCCGGTGGCGCGGTCGGATGGTGCCGACCAGCCGGCGGCGGGTGCGGTGGTCGGTGGGCCGGAGGCCGGACCGTGAGCCGGCGCCGTAGCGTGGTCACCGGGATCGGAGTGGTCGCGCCGGGCGGGGCGACCCGGGAGGAGTTCTGGGCCTCGATCACCGCCGGCCGCACGGCGACCCGCCGGATCAGCTTCTTCGACCCGTCGCCGTTCCGCTCCCAGGTGGCCGCCGAATGCGACTTCGATCCGGTCCGGGCCGGACTCGGGGTCGCCGAGCGACAGCGCGCAGACCGCTACGTCCAGTTCGCGCTGGCCGCGTCGATCGAGGCGCTGGCCGACAGCGGGGTGGAGCTGACCGACGCGACGCGGGAGCGCGCCGGAGTGGTGCTCGGCTCGGCGGTGGGCGGGACCATGCTGCTGGAACGGGAGTACGTGCAGGTCAGCGACTCCGGTGCGGACTGGTTGGTGGATCCGGACCGGGCCGGCCCGTTCCTCTACCAGGCCCTGATGCCGAGCAGTCTCGCCGCCGACGTCGCCTGCCGGCACGGGTTGCACGGCCCGGCCCAGGTGATCTCCACCGGCTGCACCTCCGGGATCGACGCGATCGGCTACGGGCAACAGTTGATCGAGGACGACGAGGCGGACCTGGTGCTGGCGGGCGCTTCGGACAGTCCGATCTCGCCGGTCACCGTCGCCTCGTTCGACGCGATCAAGGCGACCACGCCGGACAACGACGACCCGGCGCACGCCTCGCGGCCGTTCGACCGGGACCGGCACGGGTTCGTCCTCGCCGAGGGCGCCGCCGTGCTGGTGCTGGAGGAGGCCCAACACGCCCGGCGGCGCGGGGCCCGGGTCTACTGCGAGGCCGCTGGATACGCCAACCGGAGCAACGGCTACCACATGACCGGGCTGCGCCCGGACGGTGTCGAGATGGCACTCGCCATCGACGACGCGATGGCGCAGGCCCGGTGCGATCCGGCCGACGTGTCGTACGTCAGCGCGCACGGTTCGGGAACCCGGCAGAACGACCGGCACGAGACGGCCGCCTTCAAACGGGCGCTCGGTGCGGCGGCGTACCAGGTGCCGATCAGTTCGATCAAGTCGATGGTCGGGCACTCGCTCGGTGCGATCGGCGCGATCGAGATGGCGGCCTGCGCGCTGGCCATCGAGCACGGGGTGGTGCCGCCGACGGCCAACTGGGCGAACCGGGACGAGGAGTGCGACCTGGACTACACGCCGAACACCGCCCGGGAGGTACCGGTGCGGGTGGCTCTCTCCGTCGGCAGCGGCTTCGGCGGGTTCCAGTCGGCGATGGTCTTCACCCGCTTCACCGGGCCGGCCCGGTGAGCGGCAGCAGCCCGGTGACGGCCGGGGCGCGGCGTCGGGCGGTGATCACCGGGATCGGCGTGGTGGCGCCGAGCGGCATCGGCGCGGACGCGCACTGGAAATGTGTGGTGGCCGGGCAGAACCGGATCGGCCCGATCACCCTTTTCGACCCGGAACGCTATCCGAGCCGGCTCGCCGGCGAGGTGGCCGGCTTCGACGCGCTGCACTACGCCGACAACCGACAGTTGGTGCAGACCGACCGGTGGACGCACCTCGGGTTCGCGGCGGCCCGGCTCGCGCTCGCCGACGCCGGGCTGCCGGAGACGGCCGACGATCCGTACCGGTACGCGGTGACCCTGGCCAGTGCCTCCGGCGGCAACCTCTTCGGACAGCGGGAACTGCAACGGCTCTGGCGTGGCCCGGCCCGCACCGTCGGGGCGTACCAGTCGATCGCCTGGTTCTACGCGGCGAGCGTCGGCCAGCTCTCGATCCGGCACCAGTTCAAGGGCCCGTGCGGGGTGCTGGCCGCCGAGTCCGCGGGTGGGCTGGACAGCCTGGCGCACGCGGTACGGATGGTCCGCCGGGGCACCCCGGTGGTGTTGGCCGGTGGCACCGAGTGTCCGCTGAGCCCGTATGCGCTGACCTGCCAGATGCGCAGCGGACTGCTGAGCACCTGTCCCGAGCCGGCGCTGGCGTACCGGCCGTTCGACGTGACGGCCAGCGGTTACGTGCCGGGGGAGGGCGGGGCGGTCTTCGTGGTGGAGGACCTGGCGCACGCCCGGGCCCGGGGGGTGTCCGGCTATGCCGAGGTGGCCGGCTGGGGGGCCAGCCACGACGCCCGGCACACCGGCCGGCGCGCCGCCGGAGACCCGGTGCAGTACGCCCGGGCGATGCGGCTCGCTCTCGACCGGGCCGGGGTGGCGCCGGCCGAGGTCGACGTCGTCTTCCCGGACGCGCTGGGGGTGCTGCGCTACGACCGGAGTGAGGCCGAGGCGCTGCGGACGGTGTTCGGGACGCGGCCACCGCCGGTGACCACCCAGAAGCCGTTGATCGGCCGGGCGCACCAGGGCGGGTCGGCGCTGGACGTGGCGACCGCGCTGCTCGGCATCCGGCACCGGACGCTGCCGCCGATGGCCGGGTTGGACCGTCCGGCGCCCGGCTGCGAGCTGGACTTCGTCCGGGAGTCCGGGCCGCGGCGGGTCGACGTGGCGCTGGTCGGTGCGCGCGGGTTCGACGGTTTCAACAGCGCCGTGGTGGTCCGGCGCGGACCGGCGTAGGCCGGGGGAGAACGGAGAGGACGACCGGGATGTCGAAGGCCAGGGTGCTGTTCCTGATCCGGGTGCCGCGCGAGCGGACCGAGGATTTCCTGAAGGCGTACGAGCAGATCCGTTACCAGGTGGCCGAAGGCGTGCCGGGGCACCTGGTGGACCAGGTCTGCGAGGCGTCGAGCGATTCCGAGCAGTGGCTGATCACCAGTGAGTGGGCGTCGCTCGCCGACTTCGAGGCGTGGGAGCGCAGCCCCGGGCACCGCGAGTTGGCCGCCCCGCTGCGGGCCTGCATCACCGAGGCCAGGTCGATCCGGTTCGTGGTCCGGGAGGAGACCACGGCTCGTCGATCCTGACCCGCCGGGCATCCCGTCCGGGTGGGCCGGTCCGACGGGTTCCAGATTGATGGATGTAGATGTAAATTGAATCCATTCATCTGGAGCGCCCGGTGGCGCCCGGCGCGAGGGAGAAGCCATGCCCGCCCCGTCGTACCGTCGGGCCGCGTCGGCGGCCTCACTCGTCCTCGGGGTCGCCGTAGCGGCGTTGGTCCCGCCGGGTCCGGCGGCCGCGGCCGCCCCGGGTGTGACCCGGCTCGGTGACACCCAGCTCGACCCCGCCGCGCTCTACTTCGTCTCCTACGACGGACTGGTCAACAACAACTCGTACGGCGACGGCATCGTCAGCCACGCCGGCTACCAGTACGCCGCCTGGTACACCTCGACCCGGCACGCCGTGCTCGCCCGCCGGCAACTGCCGTCCGGGGCGTGGCAGACCCTGTCGTTGCCGCACCGGTTGACCAGCAACGACTCGCACAACTCCATCGCGCTCGGCATCTCGCCCGGCGACGGCCGGCTGCACGTGGCGATGGACACCCACGACAGCGAGATCTACTACGTCAGGTCCGAAGCCGGGCTGGTCTCCGCGCCGGGCTCGCGGAGCTGGCTGGCGAGCCGGTTCGGCGCGGTGCAGCGCAGCCTGGACGGAGTCGGGCTCGGCGCGATGACGTACCCGCAGTTCCGGGTCGCGCCCGGCAACCGCCTCCAGCTGAGTTACCGGACCGGGCGGTCCGGCAACGGCACCAACGAACTCGCCGAGTACGACGGCTCCACCTGGCGCCGGCTCGGCCGCTGGTCGTCGGCGACCGGGTCGTACAGCGCGAACGGCGCCACCAGCACCACCCGGAACATGTACCTGCACGGGCTCACCTACGGCCCGGGTGGCCGGCTGCACGCGTCGTTCACCTGGCGGGAGGGGAACTCCGCCGTCACCTGCAACAGCGGCGGCCTGACCAACCACGACACCGGGTACGTCCACAGCGACGACCAGGGTCGGACCTGGCGCAACAACGTCGGGACCATCGTCGGCACCACCAACTCGGGCAACCTGGTGTCGATCTCCAGCCCGGGCCTGGTGGTCGACCCGTTGCCGCCGAACTACGGGCTGATCAACCAGGAGAGCCAGGACGTCGACTCGACCGGCAACCCGCATGTGATCATCAGCTACGTACCGGGCCGGTTCACCTCGTGCGTCACCTCGTACGCCTCGGCGCGTCGGGCCAACGGTCGGGCCTTCCACATGTTCCGCAACTCGTCCGGGGTCTGGCGCAAGATCGAGATCCCGGTGCCCCTCAACGCCACCGGTCGGTCCCAGATCGTCCTCGACGCGGCCGACAACGCCTACGTCGTGCTGCCGTACGGGCGGATCGTCACCGCCAGCCGGGCCAGCGGCTACACCGACTGGACCGTACGCTTCGACGGCGCCGGGCTGAACGCCTTCGGCGAGGTGATCGTGGACCGGATGCGGGTGGAGAGCGACGGCGTGCTGTCGATCCTCTACCAGCGCGGCTCCAGCGGCACCACACCGTCCCCGATCCGGGTGGCGGACTTCCGGCTCGGCTGATCCCGAACGAGAACGATCGCATTTATCAGATCAAGGACATAGCAGCGGCGCCGGTCGGTGAACGTGAAATTCTTGCGGCGGCATCGGGCGGTCGGCGATCTCCGGCCTCTCTCCATATCGCACAGGGAGCCGTCCAGGAATGTCGGAAGAGCCGCTGTCCCCTCCGCGAATCCCACCGCCTCCACCACAGCCTACGGCAGACAGACCGCCGTTCAGGGACGCACCGAGCACCAAGGAACGGGTGGCGGCGTGGCAAAAATCGTACGAGGAATGCCTCAGGAAGGGCACTGCCCGGCTGGAGCTGATTCGGGCTGGCAAGCCCGGACGCCAGGCGGAAGGCCGTTTCCACGAATACTGCACGACGATTGAGGAGCACGACGACTCGCCAACCAAGCGTACCCTGCACAGCCGCTGGTCGGGCGGGGTCGTGCAGCCGAGCCACGGATACAAGAACACGCCGCTGCCGGCCCAGGGCACCATACTGTCGTGGCAGAACAAGGGAGCGCAGGGCGAGCCGCTGACCAACGCCGACATCTACTACTGCCAGTACCGGCTGCAACACCAACGGGACGGTGCTGACGGCGGGCTCCCGGGCCTGCGGATCCTGATGCGGCAGCAGGCCAGCAGTGAATCCCTGACCAGCAGTCTCGACTATGTCCGTTGGCAGCGAAACACCTATGAGGAACTGGTGGGCACCTTCCCGGAAGACAGCCCGTACTTCTCGCTGATTCTCGGCTCCGAGAACGGCACCGCCGCCTGTTATCTGGTCCTCTGCTACGGCAAGGAACTGGGGATCAGCGGGATCAGTTCGATCGAGCGCAAGGAGAGCCGGGACCTCATCTTCACGTTCCGGGACCGGGTCGGCTGAGGGTCGGCTGCGGGCCGGGTCGGCTGCGGGCCGGCTGCGGGCAGCCGGGGCGAGAGGGCGCGATGCCCGCTCGCCCGTTCGGCGCATGTGGCGGCGCGTTCGCCGCTCAGGTCCGCACCCGCGGGTTGGGAGGCGGGGACGGGACATTCGATAGTTTCGATTGAAGGCCATGAATGTCTCGGAAGGTGGGTGGCTATGTCCACGACCATGCGCCGCTGCGCCGGCGTCCTGCTGGCGGTCGTCCTGGCGACCGCGGCTATCCTGCTGCACACCGGCCACCGGGTGGAGGCGGCGGCCGGGGTCCGGGTGCTTCCGCTCGGCGACTCGATCACCGACGGCTTCAACGTGCCGGGCGGATACCGGATCGACCTGTGGCAGAAGGTGGTTGCCGGCGGCTACACGATCGACTTCGTGGGTTCCCAGGCCAACGGCCCGGCGAGTCTCGGCGACCGTGACCACGAAGGCCACTCCGGCTGGCGGATCGACCAGATCGACGCGAACATCGTCAACTGGCTCAACACGTACCAGCCGCGCACGATCCTGCTGCACATCGGCACCAACGACATCTTCCAGAACCGCGACCTGCCCAACGCCCCGAACCGGCTGGCCGCGCTGATCGACCGGATCACCACCACCGCGCCCGAGGCGAAGCTCTTCGTCGCCACGATCGTCCCGGCCGGGTCCGCGAGCACCGACGCCCAGGTGCGCAGCTTCAACGCGGCCATCCCGCAGATCGTGGCGAGCCGGGCGAACGCCGGTCGGCAGGTGTACCTGGTCAACATGTACGCGGCGCTGACCACCGCAGACCTGGCCGACGGCGTGCACCCGAACGCGACCGGCTACAGCAAGATGGCCACCACCTGGTACAACGCCCTGCTGGCGGTGCCCGGCAGCCTCACCGACGGCGGCGTCACCCCGACGCCCACCGCCACCCCCAGCGCTCCGCCGACCGGCGGTCCCACCACCCCGCCCACCACGCCGCCCACCACGCCACCCGCCGGTTGTACCGCGACGGTGTCGCTGAACTCCTGGACCGGCGGCTTCGTCGCGACCGTACGGGTCACCGCCGGCTCGGCCGGCACCAACGGTTGGACGGTGAGTGCCACCCTGCCGTCCGGCACCACGATCACCAATGCCTGGAACGCCCAGCGCAGCGGCAGTACCGGCGCTGTCCAGTTCACCAACGTGAGCTACAACGGACGGATCGCCGCCGGGCAGTCGACGGAGTTCGGCTTCCAGGGCACCGGTAGCGGCGCGGGTCTCACGCCGAGCTGCGTCGCCAGCTGACCTGCCGACCGCTGCGCGGGGCATCGCGTACCGGCTCCGGACGCGCCCGGCCGACCTCGCCGAGCGCGTCCGGAGCGCGCCTCGGGGGGCGGGCCGGTCGCCACGGTCCGGACGGGGACGGTCGCGCTCGTCGCCGTCACGCGCCCCGCGGTGCCGCCCCGTAGAGCGCGTGGTCGACCAGGCGCGCGACGATCGACTCGTCGAACGGCACCCTGAGCACGAGCAGGCGGTGGTAGCAGGCACCCCAGAGCTGGTCGACGATGACGTCGAGGTCCGCGTCGGCGCGCAACTGGCCCTGTCGCTGGGCGGCCCGCAGGCGTACCCGGGCGAGTTCGCGACGGGGCTGCGCGTAGCTTTCGGACCACGCCTGGGCGAGCGCGGGATCCAGTTGGGCCGCCCCGACGAGCTCCGAGACGGGCTTCTCCGCGCCTTCGTCCTTCAGCAGGCGTACGAACGCGCTCAGCTGTGTGATCAGGTCAGCGCGGAGGTCGCCGGTGTCCGGGAAGTCCAGCATGCTCCGGCTCTGCGCGAAGTACGCCTCGGCGGCGAGCGCGCCCGGTGACGGCCACCACTTGTAGAGCGTCATCTTGCTAGAACCGGCCTCGGTGGCCACGCGGTCGAACGTCACCGCTCGCATGCCGTCTCGCAACAGGATGCGCCCCGCCGCGGCGAGCACGGCGGCGCGCACCTCGGCAGCCGGCCGGCGGCCGCGTCCCCGTCGGGTGGCAGGGCTCTCGGGCATTCCACGATCCCTTCTTGTGGACTCCTTGTACATTTCTGTGCGACGGCAGTAGTGTACAGGTTGTCCATATCTTGCCGCTTACTGGAGGTAGATCATGGTGGATAGCCCAGGCGGACCCCTTCCGGCTCGACCTTCCCGGTGGCGTGCGGCGGTCGTCGCCGCGTCGCTCGCCGGAGCGCTCGGCGGCTGCGCGGACCCGGCCGGCGAGTCGGGGGCAGGTCCACTCCGGCCGGCACAGTCGACCGCCATCCCGGGCGCCGGAACCGCCACCCTCGGCGAGCCGGTCAAGCTGACGACGGGCCTGGAGGCGCCGTGGGGACTCACCTTCCTGCCGGACAGGTCGGCGCTGGTCTCCGAGCGCATCAGCGGGGAGATCGTCCGGATCCCCGCCCGCGGCGGCGATCCGCAGACGGTCGGGGTCGTGCCCGGCGTGCGGACGAGCGCGGAAGGCGGACTGCTCGGCATCGTCGCCTCCCCCGGGTTCGCGACCGATCGTACGGTCTTCGCATCGGTCTCCGGAGCGGACCAGAACCGGATCGTGGCGCTCACCATCGCCGACGACTACGGTTCCCTCGCGGTCGACCGGGTGCTGCTCGACGGCATCCAGACCGCCGACCGCCACCACGGCGGCCGCATCGTCGTCGGACCGGACGGACACCTCTGGATCGGCACCGGCGACGCCTTCGAGCCGGAGAACGCCGCCGCCGACGGATCACTCAACGGCAAGATCCTGCGTATCGCGGTCGACGGTTCCGTTCCCCGGGACAATCCGGGACAGTCGCCGATCTACTCCAGCGGCCACCGCAACGTCCAGGGGATCGCTTTCGGACCTGACGGCACGCCCTACGCCTCCGAGCTCGGGCACCGCACCTGGGACGAGGTGAACGTCCTCCGCGCGGGCGCCGACTACGGCTGGCCGGAGACCGAGGGCATCGCGGGATCGACGGGCGAGCCTCCGATCGCCACGCTCCACCCCGACGACGCGAGTCCGTCGGGCGTCGCGTACGCCGAGGGGTCGCTCTGGATCGGCGCGCTCGGCGGCCAGCGGCTCTGGCAGCTCCCCGTCGAGGGCGGGGCCGCGACGGCCGATCCGATCGCCCACCTGACCGGTGACTACGGCCGGATCCGGACCGTGGAGGTCGCTCCCGACGGGGCACTGTGGCTGCTCACGTCGAACACCGACCGCGCGACCTGGGGCGGCACCGAACCACGGGCGGGCGACGACCGCATCCTCCGGGTCGAGGTGACCGGGCGATGAGCCCGCCGTGACCGGGCCGGTGGAACAACGGGGCCACGGGCACCGGTTCCCGGTACCCGTGGCCATCGGACGAGGGCCGCCCGGGCGCCCCGGGGGTCGGCCGGATCAGCCAGGCTCGACAGTCCGGTACGTCGCCGCGTCGAAGTCGGCGTACGCCCCTTCGGCGCCCAGGTCCTGCACCCAGAGCCCGACGAAGGCGCCGGTGAAACCCCACGCCTCCGGCTCGCCGTCGCCGGTGCTCCGCGACGTGTACTCGTCGGAGAGGATGGTCGCGTCGAGGTCGACCGGAAACTCGTGCCACCCGTCGGCCGACGGCGCAGCACCCTCCGATGTGGAGTCGACCGAGTAGCCGAACCTGACCAGTGGGCCGTCGAGGCGGACCCGCAGGCGTACCCGGTCCACCCCGGCGACGTCGACCCGGCAGCCGGGGTGCTCGACCAGCCGACCGCTGTCGCAGGTGAGCACGTCCAGCACCCGCCGGCCGTCGTCGTCCGCCGTCATGTGCAGGTAGTGCCAGTTGCCGGTGTTGTAGTACGCCGTGATGCCGGCGAGCTGCCGGAAGGTGCGCGGCCGGAACTCCATGGTGGTGTCGAGGACGCAGTGTGTGGCGGTCACCCGGCGGGCGACCAGGCTCGGCCGCTGCCGGCCCACCGGGGACTGCCCGCCGTAGACCCGCAGGTGCGATCGCCGGGCGTCGAGCCGTACCCAGTCGTGGGTGGCCGGGCGGCGCAGGGTCGACCAGTCCGGTCCGAGTACCGGATCGTCGAAGTCGTCGTGTGCGGCGTACCCCTGCCGGTGGTCCCCGGTCGTCCCCGCCGGGGGTCGTCCGGCGCTCGGGGCAGCGGGCGGTGCGGGCACCGTCTCGGCCGGAACGCCGCCGTCGATCCGTGGCCAACCCGCCTCGTCCCAGGTCACCGCCTGGATCGCGGTCTCCCGGCCGAGCACGCACCGGCCCAGCGGGGAGTACGGCCGGGCCGCCAGGTGGGCCATGAACCACTGCCCGTCCGGCGTGCAGACCAGGCTGCCGTGCCCGGCCTTCTGCAGCGCGAGGTCGGGGCGGCCGGCGGAGGTGAGCATCGGCCCGCCCGGCGCCACCTCGTAGGGACCGGTCAACGCCCGTGACCGGGCGACGGTGACCTGATGCGGCCAGCTGGTGCCGCCCTCGGCGGTGATCAGGTAGTACCAGCCGTCCCTGCGGTAGACCCGCGGCGCCTCGGTCAGCCCCGCGGCGGTCCCCTCGAAGATCGTCCGCTCCTCGCCGACGAGCCGGCCGGCCGCCCGGTCGTACCGCTGGAGTTGAATGCCGGCGAACCGGTTCCGCCCGGGGCGCCAGTCCGCGGCCATGGTGAGCAGCCAGCTACTGCCGTCCTCGTCGTGGAACATCGACGGATCGAAGCCACGCGCGTGCAACGCCACCGGGTCGGACCACGGCCCGGCGAGGTCGGTGGCGGTGGTCAGGTAGTTCTGTGAGTCCCAGTAGCCGCCGGCGAAGCTCGACACGTCGGTGAAGACGAGATAGAACACGCCGGCCCGGTAACTCAGGTCGGGGGCCCAGACCCCGGCCGAGTCGCCGGCACCGCCGAGGTCGAGCAGCCGGCGCTCGGTGAGGATCCCGCCGAGCGGGCGCCAGTGCACCAGGTCGGTGGAGTGGTGCAGGCGTACCCCGGGATACCACTCGAAGGTCGAGGTGGCGATGTAGTAGTCGGTACCGACCCGCAGGATGCAGGGATCCGGATGGAAACCGGGCAGCACCGGATTGCGGATCAGGCCCTGTTCGTGGGGCACGGCTTCCGGCTCCGTTCTCGCGGATGTCATGTCGTCCCTTCCCCCGGAGTCCCCGTCCGGCGTCAACCAACCGCCATCATGCCCATCGAGATCCAGATTCGGGATCCCGCCGGCGATACGCGAGCCGCCGGCGGTGACGTTCCCGGCCGGCCGGGGGGTCGGTACTGATATCGTGCCTGCTCGCGGCGGGTCCGTACCGCCGACAGGCCGGTGGCGTGCTCGACGGGACTGAAGGGGATGATCATATGACCCGCGTCCTCGGCGCCAGCACGGGCATGCCCCGCCGCGGCGAGTCTCGGCCGCCGTTCCCGCTCGGGTGGACCCGCCGGCTCGGCACCCTGCTCGGGGCGGCCGTGCTTCTCGTCGGGTGCGGTACCCCGAACCGGCCGCCGATCCCGGAGCCGACCCTGACCGGCGATCCGTCCCCGACCGCCGCCGAGTGTCCCGACGGCTTCCTGATCACCGCCGGCGAGGTGGAAGCCGCGCTCGGCCTGCGGGCGCTCGGGATCGAGCTGCGAAACTGCGGCGCGGCACCTTACCGGCTCGACGGCTATCCGGTGGTGCGGGTGCTGGACCAGGAGCGGCGGGCGCTCGACGTCACGGTCGGCAACGGGTCGGCGCCGGTGAGCAGCCCGGACAGCTACGACGTGCCACCGCGCCCGGTGGTGCTGGACCCGGGCGAGTCGGCGCGGGCCCGGGTGCTCTGGCGGAACACCGTCACCGAGTCGACCGAGCAAGCGACGAACGCGAGCTACCTGGAGATCGCTCCCGGGCCTGAGGCGCCGGCCCAACTCGTCGCGCCGCGTGGCGGGATCGACCTGGGCACCACCGGCCGGCTGGCGGTCAACGTCTGGCGGTGAAGATAGGGTTTCGGCTCAAGGCGGCAGGACGTCCATGTGTCCTTGCAACGGCTGACGGTCGAACGTCGGCGACCGTACGCAGCCGCCGGCCCGGCCGCTCGGGGCGACCGGGCCGGACGCGGGCCGGGATCAGGCCGGAAGCCGCCAGACCTGGTTGGCGCCGCCGAAGCAGTCCCAGATCTGAAGCCGGGTGCCGTCCGCCGAGCTGTTGTCGGTGGCGTCCAGGCACCGGTTCGAGGCCGGGTTGCGCAGGGTGCCGTTGGCCTGCGCCTGCCAGGCCTGCGCGCCGGTGCCGTTGCAGTCGTAGAGCTGCACCTTGGCTCCGTTGCCGGTCGCGGCGGCGGTGACGTCGGCGCACTTGCCGAGCGCCCGCAGGGTGCCGTCGGTGCCGACCGTCCAGCGTTGGGCGTCGGTGCCGTTGCAGGTGTAGAGCTGGATCGCCGTGCCGTTCGCGGTGGAGGCCGCCGCGACGTCGACGCATTTGCCACCGATGCCGGTGATCTGGCCGGTCCGGCCGCCCGGTGGCGTGCCGCCGCCCAGCACCGTGTCGTAGATGGCACTGACCAGCGATGTCGTGTTGTTGGTGTCCTGGGACAGCTCCCAGTTCATCATCCCGCCGGCGTTGGCCATCGCCCACTGGGTCTTGCGCTTCACCGTCGGGATGCCGTTGTAGCACTGCTGTGCCCCGCCGGCCGTGGTGCAGTCCCGGTTGGCGTTGGCCGGGTCCATCGCGACCAGCGCGGAGTAGGTGTAGTAGCCGGGCCGGCTGTAGAAGGGTACGCCGAGCACCGCCTTTGCGGCCGGCAGCCCGCGCGACTTCCAGCCGTTCACGGCGTTGACCGACCAGTCGTAGTTGGCGTGCGGGCTGCCGCCGTCGTACGCCATGATGTTCAGCCAGTCGACGTAGCCGAAGACGGCCGGCTGCACCCCGGTGACGGTACCGCCCTCGGAGACGACGGCGGCGGTGAGCAGCTTCCCCCGGCTGCGCAGCGCTTCGCTGAGCTGCCGCATGAGTGCCGTGAAGTTGTTCGCCGAGGTGCCGGGGTCCGGGTACTCCCAGTCCATGTCGACACCGTCCAGGTTGTACTGCGACACGAAGCCGAGCACGCTGTTCACGAACGTGGTGCGGCTGGAGGCGTTGCCGGCGAGCGCCTCGAACGCCGAGTCGTCCCCGTTGTTCCAGCCGCCGATCGCGATGGACACCTTGACGTTGCTGCTGTGCGCCCGTGACACCAGCGAGGAGAGCTTGCCCGGGTTCTCCACGGCCCGCAGCGTCCCGTTCGGGTTCGGCAGTACGAAGGCGTAGTTGATGTGGGTCAGCTTGGTGTACTGGACGGCGTTGACGTCACCGGCCCAGCTCGGCAGGTAGCCGACGCTCTTGAAGTTGTTGGGCAGGACCACGGCCTCGGCGGGGGAGAGCGGCGCGAGTGCGACGGCGGTGCCGGTCGCGGCGGTGGCGATCGCGAGCGCTGCGGTGCACCACCTGGACCGGACGCCGGAGCGGCGTCCCGGCGGGTTGTCCGGGTTGGCGCTCAGGATGCGTGACATCGACGTTCCCTTCTGTCGCAGGCACCTCAGCGGCTCGATCCGACCCGGTGGGGGTGGAGCCGCGGCGGCACGGCGGCGAGGGGCCGGCGCGGTACCGGTGAAGCGGGATCGGATAGACGTCGTTGAGTTGCTGAGATTAGGAAAGTTAACTAATAATGTCAATGCGTCGGCCGGGTCCATTGCCCGTTCCGGCGAGCCGGTTGTTTCGGCGCGGCCGCAGGCCAGTGCACGGCCTGGGCAGGGGGCGGTCAGGCCGCCCGGTGGTGGGTGCGGGCCCGCGCCGTATTGGGGCGGACCAGCCGGAGGCGCGGCGGCGCCGGCTCCGGCTCCTCGTCGAACCTCGCCCGCCAGCCCGGCCGGGTTCGCCCGCCGTACCGGGGCGGCGGCTCGCCCGAGTCGATGGTCGGACGGGACAGACCGAGGATGATCAGATAGCCGGCGAGGATCAGCCCGTGACTGAGGATCCGGCTGGGGTCGACCCGGCCGGCGATCGCATCGTTGACGGAGAGCAGGGTCAGGACGGCGACGAACGCGGTCAGCGTGGGCACCAACCCCACCGGCCGGGTACGGCGAAGCGCGATCCAGGCGAAACCGGCGCCGAGCGCGACGTTCCAGGCGGCCGACTCGTGCCACAGGTGGTCGGGCCCGCCGCCGAACACCGCCTGGAAGCCGTGCCGGTGCCCGGCGTCGCCGATGCCGGCGATCTGCGCCGCGCCGAGCAGGAACTGGGCGACCCCGACCACGCCGAGCGCGACCCGGAGCGCTCCGGCCAGCCGGGCTACCGGGCGAGCCGGCCCGGGCGCGGCGGCGAGGATCCGATCGTCGATCTCCAGCGGCGGCCCGACGACACTGGTCCGGGCCAGCCTGTTCAGTGCCGTCGCGCTCTCCAGCCAACTCCGGCACCGGGCACAGCCGGCGAGATGACGGTCCAGCCCGGCCCGCTCGGCCGGGTGCTCCTCGCCGTCCAGCCGGGCCGACAGGGCTTCTCGATACTCTTCGCACCCCACACACCCATAGTCGGCTCTGACCGGCCGACGGTTCCCTCCGGGGTAAGCATTCTGCCGCTGACCGGCGCGACCGGGCCGGGTCGACCCTTCCGGATCTCCATGATCAACGCGCAAGGCGATCAGATGCCGACCGGGGGTATCGGCGGCGACTGTCGTTGCCGGTAGCTTTGGGGCATGCGTCCCTCCGGCGTCGACAGCGACGAGATCACCAGGCTGGCGTTGGCTGCCAAGGCCGGCGACCGCTCGGCCGCGGCGGCATTCATCCAGGCGACCCAGCACGATGTGCGGCGGTTCGTCTCCCACCTGGTGGGTGCCGGTGAGGAGGAGGACCTGGCCCAGGAGACCTACCTGAGGGCGATGCGCGCGCTGCCCCGCTTCGCGGCCAGGTCGTCTGCGAGGACGTGGCTGCTCTCGATCGCCCGGCGGGCCTGCGCCGACCACATCCGGACGGCGATGCGTCGTCCCCGGATCGCGTCACTGCCGGACTGGCAACTCGCCGCCGACGCCGCGCTGGCCCGGGGGAGCACCGGCTTCGAGGGTGCCGTGGAACTCAACCGGCTGCTGGCGGACCTGCCGCCGGACCGGCGGGAGGCGTTCGTCGCCACCCAGATCGCCGGGCTCAGCTATGCCGAGGCGGCCGAGGTCTGTGACTGCCCGGTCGGCACCATCCGGTCCCGGGTGGCCCGGGCCCGGGAGGAGTTGGTCGCGGCGATGCTGGCGGACGGCTCGGGCCGCCGGCTCCGCTCGACGAGCTGACCCGCCCGCGCCGTTCCCCGGCGGCCACCCGAGGTAGCCGCCGTAGCCGTGCAGATTCATCGCGAACCTGATGTTCCGGTGCGCCCCCGTCCGGGTTGGCGGTGGCCGTCCACCATTGTCTCGCAGAACGTGAACCTCTTGACGGGTCGTCGAGGCGAGTGACTGTCTCGATTGGGCATTGTCGAGAATCTACCCAAACGATCGCTCAGGATGAGCTGTTTCATCGCAATGGTCCGGCCCCTTGACGGGCCGCGTGCCGGACCGGCGGCGGCCGCCGGCGAGAGGGGGTGCAGGGCGCGGATCCGCCGGATCCGGTGACTCCGGGTGACGTCCGGCCGGTGCGGGTTCGCCCAGGAAGCAAGGTGCCTCCCGCAACTTGCACTCCCGGCGGCCGGTCCGCTTCCGACCCGGCGCCACCGGCGCGTCGACCGAGCGTCAATACAATGGCACAAACCAATGCCTTGACTTACCGTCTGCCACAGCGCATCGTGAGGTTCCCAGATGTCGTTGGAAGTTGCGGGGCAACCCATTCCGGTGGACGAAGTATTGCCATCGGAACCCTGTCATCGAAACCCCTGCGACAGCGCCCGATCATGGGCCAGGAGGCGGCCATGGAACTCAGCCCGTTCGCTGGTTACTATCTGACCGACCCGGCCAGGGTGTGGCGGGATCTGCTGGACCGTCCCGAGAGCGTGCACTACGCCGAGGATCTGGGCATGTGGTTGATCACTCGGCACGAGCACGTCCGGCAGGCGTTCGGCGACGCGGACAGTTTCGGTAACGCGCTCACATTGGCGCCGGTGTACGAGATGTGTCCCGAGGCCCTCGCGATCGTGATGCGGCTCGACGCTCCGCCGACCACGGCCGCGGCGGACTCCCCGGTGCACACCCGCACCCGGCGGGCGTTGCGGGCCACCTTCGCCAACACCGCCCCCCGGGTCGCCGCCCAGTACGGGCCGCTCGTGCGGCGCCGGGTCGACGAACTCGTCGACGCCATCGTCGCCCGCCGGGGCGAGGTCGTCGACCTGATCGGCGAGTTCACCGCCCTGCTGCCACTGCTGGTGGTGCTGGACATCCTCGGCGTACCCGATCGGGACACCGCGCGGATCCGGCAGTGGGCCGACGGGCAGATCGCCCTGGTCTGGGGCCGGCCCGACCCCGCCGAGCAGGTACGCCTGGCCCAGGGGCTGCTCGACTTCTGGCACTACTGCCAGGACCTGGTCGACCAGCGGGCCGCCGGTGACCTCGACGGCGACGACTTCGTCTCCCGGGCCCTGCGCTACCGCGACGGCGACGACGGGGTCCTCACCGTCGCCGAGGTCGCCAGCATGGCGTTCAACCTCCTCGTCGCCGGTCACGAGACCACCGCCGGACTTCTCGCGCACGGCCTGGAACAGGCGCTGTCCACACCGGGTCGGTGGGAGCGGATCGCCGACGACCCGGGCAGTGTCCAGGCCTTCCTGGAGGAGGCGCTGCGGTTCGGCCCGGCCATCGACGGTTGGCTGCGGGTGACCCTGCGGCCGGTCACCGTCGGCGGCGTCACCATCCCGGCCGGGCAACGGTGCCTGCTCCTCATCGGAGCCGCCAACCGCGACCCGGCGACGTTCACCGGTCCGGATCGGTTCGATCCGGACCGGGACGACGTCAGGGAGCATCTCTCCTTCGGTTACGGTCCGCATTTCTGCATCGGTGCCGCACTCGCCCGCCTGGAGGCCCGGATCGCGCTCGTGCGGCTCGCGGAGGCAATTCCCGGCTTGCGCCTGGTCCCCGGTCACGTAAGTGCCTACAAACCGAATGTCGCGTTCCGTGCGCATCAGGCGCTGCCCGCCGTCATCGATATCGGCAGTGCGCCGAGGGAACGGCGGGAAGATCCACCCGACCCGCTCGGCGCCCGGGCCGCCTAGCCGATCCCGGGCGGACCGGCAGATTCGCCGCCCATCCCGGCAACGGCGCCGCTGTTGTTCGGCGATGATCGCGGGATCGGGGATGTCGGTGTCCGAACGACCGGGGCGGCGGCACTGGAGGGTCGGGGATCACGTTCTGTCAGTGAACGGCCAAGCATCGATGGCGGTCGTCGTGTAGGCGGACGCTCGGGGGCCTTCGATCTCCGACCGATGATTGCGGAGTGTCGCCATTCGTCGCTCGCGGCGGATGGGATGAATCCGGGCAACCGGCGGCGTCCGTCTCCTTTGTAGATCATTTGGCTACCGTCAAGTAGATCGGCGTGCGAGGTTTTTCACTCACCGTCAACGACGAGGGGCGCGTAAGCCTTCACACCCGTCGCTCCCCAGGTGAGAATTGGCCCCGGCAAATGCCGGGTCATGATCTTTTCAGTGCGTCTCATGATCTGGTGCGAGAATCGGATCGCTGACCAACGAAGGTGAGCAAATGGACGCTGCGTCGTCAGGTACCGCAGAATCGATGGCCACCCGACAGTTCCAGCGCGAACTGCGTCGCTGGCGTACCCGTAAGGGGCTGACCCAGCGCGCTCTCGCCGACCGTGTGCGGTTCAGTCGGGAAACTGTGGCGGCGGTGGAGGCGGGTCGCCGCTACGGCAGCCAGGAGCTCGCCGTGCGCTGTGACGACGTACTCGGGACCGGGGGCCTGCTCGCCGCGCTCTGGCCACAGGTGGCGGTCGAGCAGATCGCCGCGGACGGGCGGCGCGGGCCACGCGGCGCCGCGGCCGGACGTGCGGCCCCGACCGGCCCCGATGCCGACCAGCAGCCGGCCACCCTCGGGGAGCGACAGTCCGTGGTGGAGGCGATCGACGAACTGCGGGACCTGATCGACCAGATGCTGCGGGTCCACTTCCCGGCGGAGTCCGACCGGCGCCCGGCGGAGGCGCACCGGCTCACCGAGGAGGCGCACCGGCTCGCGACGCAGCTGCACCGGTGGCACGAGGACGACGCGGGTCCCGCGGACGATCCGACGGTCCGCGACGGCGACCTGGAGCCGCCCCCCTCGGTGGAGGAGCCCCGGCAGCCGGCGGCCGGCGCGCGTCGGCCGGCCGGCGAGGTCCGTCGGCCCTATGTCGAGTCCCACCGGCGAGACCGGGTCGGCGCCCTGCGTCGCCGGCGCTGAGCCCCGCGCACCCAGACTGAGTCGTGAAACAGCAGTGAGGTCGGTCGGCGGAGGGTGTCGATCGGCCTCCCGGATATCGCTGCCTGCGGAAGTAACTCCCTGTTCGGCGGTGGGTACAGATAGTGGTACGAGCTGTTTGTACCACCGTTAACCCTGTTGTCCGCCCCGCCGGTCCGGCGCAATGGGACTTGCTAACTGCAAGATGCAAATCTCCTCGATGACGAGCCGTGGGAGTCAGTCTTGGCCTCGACCACCCGATCCCACGCGGCCCGACCCCAGCCCGTACGCCGACGCGGCTGGAAGATCGCCTCCCGGATGCGCATCATCGTGGCCGCGCCGCTGGTGGCGGTCGTCGGGTTCGCCGGACTCGCCCTGGCGGACAGCGTCCGGCGGGCCGGGCAGGCCAGCGACCTCGGCGTACTGACCCAACTGGGCGCCGAAGCCGGCCGGCTGGCCTACCAGCTCCAGCGGGAACGGGCGGCCGCGGCCGACCTGTTGACCGGCGCCACCGACCGCCAGCAGGACACCTATGCTCGGCAGTCCGCCGCCACCGACGAGATCGTCGCGCGCTACCAGCGGCAACGTGCGCTCGCTCCCGGGGTGGACGCCGGACCGGCCAGCGTACTGTCCCGGATCGACAACACCCTGGCCGGTTTGGCGCCGCTGCGCACCCAGGTGCGGACCGCCGCGCACGCCGCCGTCTCGGCCACCACGTTCAGCTATCGGATCATCATCGCCGACCTGCTCGCGTACCGGGAGTCGATCGCCCAGGGCGTCGCCTCGGCCGAGGTCGCGGACGGGATCCGGGCCGCCGCCGCGCTGTCCAAGACCGCGGAGGCGCTCGGCCAGCAACAGGTCGCGGTACTGCGGGCCATCGCCGCCGGCCAACTCGCCCCGGCGATGCAGCAGGACATCACCGCCGCCCGGACCGGCTTCACCGAAGCCAGCCAGGCCTTCCTCGGCCTCGCCCCCGGGCAGTGGCAGGTGTGGTGGGAACAGGCAGGCAGCGGCAAGGAGGCGCTCACCCTGCAACGCCTCCAGGACCAGGTCTCCCGGGCCGAGATCGGCGCCCCGCTGGAGGTGGGAACCAACGCCTGGATCGGTGCCACCCAGGGCTGGGCCGCGCGGCTGTTCGAGGTGCAGCAGCGGGTCGATGCCGCCGTGCTGGCCAGGGTGGACGCGGCCCGGGTGGAGCAGCGCTGGCGGGCCGTTGTCGAGGGCGCCGCGATGGCGGTCGCGCTGCTGCTGACCGTACTGGTCACCTGGGCGGTCGCCCGGCAGATCACCCGACGACTGCGGCGGCTGCGGGACGCGGCGCACTCCGTGGCCTACACCGAACTGCCGGCGATGGTCGCCGAACTGCGCAGCCTCGACAGCGCCGGCATCCATCCGGAGGCCCTCGCCCGCGCGTCCGCGTCCACCCTGGAGGCGACCAGCGACGACGAGATCGGAGAGGTGGGGCAGGCGTTCACCGCCGTGCACCAGGCCGCCGTCCGGACCGCCGCCGAGCAGGCGGTGATGCGGGCCAACACCGCCGACATCTTCGTCCACCTCAGCCGCCGCGAGCAGCGCCTGGTGGACGCGGTACTGGCCCAGGTGGACAAGGTCGAGCAGGACGAGACCGACCCGGAGCGGCTACAGCAGCTCTACACCCTGGACAGCCTCGCCACCCGGATGGGACGGATCAACGCGAGCCTCCTCGTGCTCGGCGGGGTGGGCGTCGGACGGGTACGCCACGAGGACGTACCGATGCAGAAGGTCGTCCAGGCGGCGCTGTCGCAGATCGAGCACTACACCCGGGTCCGGATCGGCGTCGTCGACCCGGACGTGGCGGTGGCGGCCGACAAGGTCGACGAGGTGGTGCACCTGCTCGCCGAGCTGATGGACAACGCGACCAGCTACTCGCCGCCGGAGACCGAGGCCTGGGTGACCGCACGCAGTCTCGGCGACCGGGTCATCGTGCAGGTCAGCGACGAGGGTGTGGGGCTCTCGCTGCAACGGCTGGCACAACTCAACGACCTGCTGGCCAGGCCACCGGCCACCGACGTGGCGGCGGTCCGGGCGATGGGTCTGGTCGTGGTCGGCCAACTCGCCGGCCGGCTCGGGGTCGCCGTCGAACTACGGCCCGGTCCCAGGCTCGGCACCATCGCCGAGATCTCGCTGCCGGCGACGCTGATCCGCCCCGTCCCGCCGGAGACCCAGGTGCTGGCGCCCGGCCGGCTGTCGACGATGCCGGAGAGCCGGGTACGCGGCACCGCCGAACCGGCCGCCGCGACGGCCACCCCGAACGGCCCGGCTCGGCGGCAAGCCTCGGACCGGGCGCTACCGGCGGCCGGATCGGTGTTCCGACCGCCGGCCCAGCGGAGCGGCCGGGGCGACGATCCGACCCAGGAACTCGTCATCTTCGAGCAGGTCAACAACTGGTTCCGCACCGACCGGTCGGGCACCCCGGTCGGGACACCCACGGGCAACGGCGCGGGCAGCCCGGCGGGGGGCGCTCCCGAGCCGGCCGGTACGCCGTCGGCCGGTGCCGCCAACGGGGCCGACGGAGCCAACGGCGGCTACACCGCCACGGGCTGGCAGACCCGGGGTGACGAGGGGTGGCGAGCGGCTACCGGGCTGGTCAACCCGGACATCTCCGCGACCACCCCGTCGGGGCTTCCGATCCGTCAGCCGCAGCGGCACCTGGTGCCGGGCGGCGTCGCCCCGCCACCCGAACAGCAGCCGGTCTCGGAGCACCGCGACCCGGCCGAGGTGGCCAACGCGATGGCCGCCTACGCCCGGGGCGTGGCCGCCCGCCGTCCCAAGCTGGTGAACGCCTCGGCGACAAGCGACGCGACAGGGAGTGCTACGTGAACCAACGAGATCTCGGCTGGATGCTGGACAGTTTCGTCGAGCGGGCCCCGGAGGTCAGCCATGCGATCGCCATCTCCAGCGACGGCCTGATGGTGGCGTCCACCCGGAACCTGCCACCGGACCGGGCCGACCAGCTCGCGGCCACCGGCAGCGGCCTGGTCAGCCTGCTCCGGGGTGCCGCGGGGTTCTTCGAGGCGGGCGCGGTGATCTCCAACGTCACCCAGCTGGAGGGTGGCTTCATGTTCTCGATGGCGTTCAACGACGGTGCCTCGCTGCTCGTCCTCGCGGCGCCCAGCTGCGACGTCGGCAAGGTCTCCTACGAGATGACGGAACTGGCGAACCGGATTGGAGACGTACTGACGCCGGCGGCCCGGGCCGCGGTCGCGCAGGGACGCTGACGGCCTCCGGCGCACTGGCCGGCCGGCGCACCCGTCGTCCGGTGCCGGTTCGGGGGCACGTGCCCGAACCGACCCGGCCGCGACCGGTCGCCGGGCAGAGTCACCGGCCCGGCACCGCGCCACCGGCGGCCTGCGTCGGCCGGGCGGGCACCACCACGACCACACCCTCCCCACAACCTTCCTCACCCCTCGACTGGAGAAGTTATGCCTTTCCCCACCGGTACGAGCCGGCGTCGCGCCCTGACCGGGGTGCTGCTCGCCCTCGGGTTGACCGTGGCCAGCGGCGCCTGCAACAGCGGCGACGACGCCGGCGGCACGCCGGGAACGATAAAGATCGGCCTGCTCGCCTCGCTCTCCGGCACCTACGAGGCGGTCGGCACGGAGATGCGCGACGGCTTCGAGCTCTACCTGCGGATGCACGACGGCAAGCTTGGCGGTCACAAGGTCGACCTGATCGTCGCCGACGAGGGCAACGGCGCGCAGACCGCCGTACCCGCGGCGACCAAGCTGATCAAACAGGACCGGGTACAGGCGCTCACCGGCATCGTCGGTGGCGGCTCGGTGGCCGGAGTCGCCCCGGTGCTCGCCGAGGCGAAGATCCCGTTCGTCGGCTCGAACGCCAGTCCGGCGCTGAAGGACGTCTCCCGGTCCTGGTTCACCTCCTACCTCTCCGACGAGCCGGGCGCGGCGATCGCCGAGTACGTCCGGGACAACGTCAAGGGCGAGGTCTTCGCGATCGGCCCGAACTACCAGGGCGGCTGGGACGAGCTGCGCGGCTTCACCGACACCTTCAAGGAGATCGGCGGCAAGCTCGCCAACCCGGACGGCAAGACACTCTGGACGCCGTTCCCGCAGACCACGAACTTCCTGCCGTACTTCGCGCAGATCAAGGCCTCCGGTGCCGAGGCGGTCTTCACCTTCTACGCCGGTACCGCGGCGGTGGACTTCGTGAAGCAGTACGCCCAGTCGGAGATCAAGGACCTGCCGCTCTACGCCGCCGGCTTCCTCACCGAGGGCGGTGTGCTGAACGCCCAGGGCGAGGCGGCCCGGAACATCTACTCGGTACTCAACTACTCGCCCGACCTGGACAACGCGGAGAACCGCTCCTTCGTGGCCGCCTGGAAGGAGGACCACGACGGATCGCCGACCACCTACGCGATGGCCTCCTATGACGCGGCGGCGGTGCTGGACAAGGCGATCGGCGCGGCCGGCGACAACCCCACCCCGGAGGAGATCAACAAGGCGATCGCCGGGCTCGGCCAGATCGACAGCCCGCGCGGCACCTGGCAGTTCTCGAAGCGGACGCACTCGCCGGTGCAGAAGTGGTACCTGCGGCAGGTCCGGCAGGACGGGCGGGCGCTGTCCAACACCGTCGTCGGTGACCTGGCGACCGTGGGCGGATGATGGTCCAATCGGCACGGCTGCTCGGCCCGGTCGACCCGTACCTGATCCCGGCTCTGGACGGCGTCGCCTACGGGTTGCTGCTCTTCGTCGCGGCATCCGGACTGGTGTTCTGCTTCGGCGTGGCGAACATCCTCAACCTGGCGCACGGGCTGCTGTACGCGATCGGCGCGTACCTGGCCGCGGCGGTGCTGGACGGCGGCTGGGGCAGCCTCCTGCTCGCCCTGGGCGTGGGGACGCTGGCGGCGGCCGGCGCGGGGGGCCTGCTCGCGGGCCTGCTCGCGCCGGTCGCCCGGCGGGACCATCTGACCCAGGCGCTGCTGACCTTCGGGGTCGCGCTCGGCGGGGGTGCCCTGCTGGTCACCGCGTTCGGTCCGGACAGCCTCCCGGTGCGCATCCCCGCCGCGCTGGACCGTTCGGTGGAGCTGGCCGGGCACCGCTACGCGGCGTACCGGCTGGTCTTCATCGGGGTCGCGGCGGTGATCGCGGTGCTGCTCTGGCTGGCGGTGGCCCGGACCCGGGCCGGGATGCTGGTCCGGGCGGCGGTCGACGACGCCGACATGGTCGCCTGTCTCGGGGTGAACCCGGCCCGGATCCGGCTCGGCGTGCTCGGCGCGGCCGGCGCGCTGGCCGGTGCCGCCGGGGTGCTCGGGGCACCGATCATCGGGCCGGCACCGACCACCGGCGACACCGTGCTGCTGCTCTCCCTGGTCGTGGTGGTGCTCGGCGGCCTCGGCTCGGTCCAGGGCACTCTGCTGGCCGCCCTCGCGGTCGGCGAGATCCAGAGCCTCGGCGTCGCGCTGGCGCCGACGGCCGCGCCGTTCCTGCTCTTCGCGGCGATGGCCCTGGTGCTCGCCGTCCGGGCCCGTGGGCTGCCCGGTCGGTTCCTGCGGCTCCGCCCGGGGAGCACGCCGTGACCCCGGCCCCCCGGCGCTGGCTGGGCCGGGCCGTGCTGGCCGGCGGGCTCGCCGCCGCTGTCGCGGTGCCCTGGTCGGTGGACGCCTACACCACCTCGCTCTTCGCCCGCACCCTGGTGCTGGGGCTGGTCGGGGTGAGCGTGGCGCTGCTGACCGGTCTCGCCGGGCTGCCCACGCTCGGCCAGACCGGTCCGTACGCCGCCGGTGCGTACACCAGTGCCCTGGTCGCGATGCACGTCTCCTCGGTCGGCGTGGTGCAGGTGCTCGCCGGTGCGCTGGCCGGGGCGCTGTTCGCCCTGCTCACCGTCCCACTGGTGGTGTACGCCCGAGGCGTCGTCGTCCTGATGATTACCCTGGCCATCGGTGAACTGACGGTGACCGCCGCCAGTCGGTGGAGTTCGGTCACCGGAGGGACCGACGGGCTCGCCGGAATCCCGGCGATCCGGCCCGTCTGGGGCATGGATCCGCTGGCCAGCGACCGGGCACGCTATCTGTACACGCTGGTCGTGGTCGGGGTGGTGATAGCGGCCATGGTGATGTTGTTGCGGACGCCGGCCGGGCTGCTGTTGCGGGCCAGCCGGGACGACGAGGCCCGGACCCGCGCCTCCGGACACCGGGTCACCGGCTACCTGGCGGTGACCTTCGTCGGTGCCGGCGCGGTGGCCGGGGTCGCCGGTTCCCTGTTGATCACCGCGCAGCAGTACGTCTCGCCGGCCGACTTCGGCTTCGACGTCTCCGCACTGCTGCTGCTCGGCGTGGTGATCGGTGGGGCGGCGTCGATCGGTGGCGCGATCGTCGGTACCGCCCTGGTGGTCGCGGTCCGGGACTGGCTCTCCGGCCTGCTGCCCGGGTACGCCCCGCTGCTGCTCGGCGGCCTTTTCGTGCTGACCGCCTATCTCTTCCCCCGTGGCGTGGCCGGTTTCTCGACCGACCTCGCCAACCTTGTCAGGTCCCGTTCGCGGGGCCGGACCGGGCCGGGGGATCGCCCCGGGACGGGAATCCAGGGCCGCCCGTCCCGGGGCGAACCGGTCGCTGCCGCGCACGTGTCGAGCGGGGAGCGGCGATGACGGCACACCTGACGGCAGAGATGGCATCTTCGCAGACGGAGACGGCGCTGCTGACGGCCGAGGCGGTGGTCCGCCGGTACGGCTCGCTGGTCGCGGTGGACCGGGTGGACCTGCGGGTCGCCGACGGCGAGCGGCACGCCCTGATCGGACCGAACGGTGCCGGCAAGACCACCCTGCTCGACCTGGTCGGCGGGGCCACCCGGGTCGACGGCGGCCGGATCCGCTTCGCCGGTCGGGACATCACCCGGCTCGGCCCGGCCCGCCGGGCCCGGATCGGGATCGGCCGGATCCACCAGCGGCCGGCCGTGTGGCCGTCGCTGACCGCGCTGGAGAACGTCGTGGTCGCCGGCTGGCACCAGGCCGGCGGGTTCTGGGGGGTACGCAGCCGGAGCCGGTTCCGGCGGCGGTTGCGTGAACCCTCGATGGCCCTGCTGGAGCGGGTCGGGCTGGCCGGCACGGCGTGGACCACGGCGGCGCACCTGTCCCACGGCGAGCGGCGCCAGTTGGAGATCGCGATGGCGCTGGCCGGCCGTCCCCGCCTGCTGCTGCTCGACGAGCCGGCCGCCGGACTCTCCGGTGTGGAGGTGCACCGGCTGGCCGAGTTGCTGGCGGAGCTGCCCCGGGACGTGTCGGTGCTGCTGGTGGAGCACCGGCTGGATCTGGTGTACGCACTGGCCGACACGGTCACCGTGTTGCACGACGGCCGGCTGGTCGCCAGCGGCGAGCCGGCCGAGATCCGCAACGCGCCCGCCGTCCGGCGGGCCTACGCCGAGGCGGTGCGGTGATGCTGCGGGTGCAGGGCCTGTACGCCGGCTACGACGGCGGCACCGTGCTGCACGACGTCGACGTCGAGGTGCCGGCCGGCACGGTGCAGGCGCTGGTCGGCCGCAACGGTGCCGGCAAGAGCACCCTGGTGCACGCCGTCGCCGGGCTGCTGCGGCCGTACCGGGGAATCGTCTCGGTCGACGGCGCGGACCTGGCCGGCAAGCCGGCGTACCGGGTGGCCCGGGCCGGGGTCGGCCTGGTGCCGCAGGGACGCCGGGTGTTTCCCCGGCTGACCGTGGCCGAGCACCTGACGCTGGCCGCCTCGCTGCGCCGCCGTGCCGGGGCGCGTTCCGGTCCGAACTGGACGGTCGCCGGGGTGCTGGAACTGCTGCCCCGGCTGGCCGAGCGGTTGGGCCACCGGGGCAACCAGCTCTCCGGTGGGGAACAGCAGATGCTCGCCATCGCCCGGGCGCTGCTCACCCAGCCCCGGGTGCTGCTCCTCGACGAACCGGGCGAGGGGCTCGCGCCGGACCTGGCGGCCCGGGTCCGGGAACTCGTGACCCGGCTCGCCGCGGCCGGGTTGTGCATCCTGCTCGTCGAACAACAGCTCCAGCACGCGATCGAGGTCGCCGACCGGATCGCGGTGCTGGACTACGGCCGGCTGGTCTTCGCGGACTCGACGGCCGCCGTGCGCGCCGACCCCGCCCCGGTGGAGGCGGTACTCAGTGTGGCGGGCACGGCCACGCCGGCCGGGACCGGATCGGTCCCGTCCGGCCAGGAGTCGACGGCCCAGACCGGGCCGGACTCCGCTCGCTCCGGGCCAACGGGAGGCCCGGACGTGCTCGTTCCTGGTTCCGACTCCTCGGCGGACCCCGCGTCCGCCCCGACCACATCCTCTTCCTCATCCGCACCCTGAGAACCGTCGGATCCCGACGTTCGTCGTACCGCTGACTCCGTGTCCGTACCGGTCCCCCCATGCTTCTCCGGTGCCGACGCGCGATGACGCGTGGGCGGCTCGTCGTCACGGATCATCACGAAGGAGGTACCGTTCGTGACTGCCACCCCTGTCAAGAGCAGCTACGCGTTCGACAACCGTTCCCCGGAGGCCGAGGCGCAGATGCGTGCGCTGGAGTCGTTCCTCGATCCGATAACCGCGGAACGGCTCGCCCCGGTGCTGACCCCCGGCGCGCGGTGTTGGGAGCTGGGTGCCGGAGGTGGTTCGATCGCCCGGCACATGGCCCGGGCGGTCGGGCCCACCGGACTGGTCGTCGCGACCGACATCGAACCGTCCCGGCTGGAGCCGGGGGGAAACCTCGTGGTACGCCAGCACGACGTCCGGACGGGTGCGCCGGAGGGTGGCCCGTTCGACGTCATCCACGCCCGGCTGGTCCTGCTGCACCTGCCGGAGCGGCGGCGGGTGCTCGCCGAGCTGATCGGCGCACTTGCCCCGGGCGGCGCCCTGGTCGTCGAGGAGTTCGACTGCACGGCCGGGCTGCGGGTACTCGCCGCGCCGACCGACGACGCGGCGAAGCTCTTCCAGCAGGTGATGGAGGCGACCCTCGGCATTCTTCAGGACCGGGGCGCCGACCTGGCCTGGGCGCAGGACGTTCACACCGAGATGGTGCTGGCCGGGCTGACCGAGGTGGACACCATCACCCACTCGCAGAGTTGGCCCGGCGGCTCGACCGGGGCCTCGCTGCACGAGACGAACTCCCGTCAGCTCGAACCCCGGCTGCTCGCCACCGGACTCTCGCCGAACCAGTTGGAAGGGTTCCGGGAACTGGCCAAGGATCCCGCCTTCGCCTCGCTGTCGTACCAGTTCGTCTCCACCCGGGGCCGGCGCCCGAGCGGCCTGTACTGACCATCTCCCCGCGCCAGCGGGCGGCGGGCCAGGGCCAACGCGGCCGCTTCCTCCCCAGCGACAGGCCGCAGGACCCGCCGACCAGGCTGGCCGGTCCGGCGGCGTCCGGAGCACTCCGGCCGCCGCCGGACCACCGTCGCTCGGGGGAGGGTGTGCCGCGGAGGCCCGGTGTGTGCCGCGGAGGCCCGCCCCGGGGCGCCGAAGGGGAAGCGGCGTCCCGGGGCGGGCCGGTCGGGTGACGAGGCGGTCAGCGGCGGCGCGGCACCCAGTGCAGGATCTGCCCGGCGAGCAGTGCGGGATGCGTGTCAGGCAGCTCCCGCAGCGCGCGGGCGAGGTGCGCGCCGAGGTACACCATCAGGCCCACCCGGTCGTCGCGGTAGGCGGTCGCCAGCGCCAGCCGGGCGGGCCGGCAGGGCCAGGGATCGGTGCAGCTCCGGCACCGGTACGACGGGTGTGTCGGAATGTGTTTGCGCCAGCGCTCCTGCGGGCCGATCACCGGTCACACCCGGGCAGCCCGCCGGGCCCGGTACTCCTGCCCAGGCGTCAGGCCACCCGCCCGGCCGTTCGCCAGGTGTGACCGGGTGGGCGCTTCCCAGCCGGGCCGTCGGTTGCGCGACCGGGCCCGGACCGGCGCCGGTGCCGCTGCCGGGATGGCCGGCGGCAGTGCCACTTCCGGGGTGGCGGGCGGCGGCGTGGCCGAGAGGGTACGAATCTCGGCCCGCTCCGCCTCGGTCAACTCGACCGAGGGCGGCGGCTGGTACGGCGTGGGTACCAGCTCGATCGAATCCGGGCAGCGCCAGCGCCATCCGCAGCGGCAGTACCGCCAGAGCCGGCGCCAGTCCCGGCGGTGCTGGGGCCGTGGTCCGGTCAGATGCCGGAGCAGCCTCGCCATCACAACCTCCTTGGGGAGTTGGAGGGAGCCGGTCCCGGCGGGGGGGCGGGGCCGGCTCCCGGGGCAGGTTCCACCCGGGCGCTTGACGGTCACCGAGCAGTTCCGCTGGGTGACACTCTGCTGTGGACGGCACTAGGGTCGGAAGGCGACGGAGCAGCTCACGGCGCAGCTCTGGCGAGCCGTCGGCGGCGACTGGCGACCCTGCGCTGATCTAGACGAACTACTGGAGGTCCGATGGGACACGAGGACGCATTCGCTTTCATTCGAGACCAGCTCCGCAGGCAGCGAGCCCTGCGCGGCATGCCGCAGGAGGAGTTCGGCAAGCGGACCAACTACTCGGCCTCGACGGTCTCCGCTGTGGAGACCGGTACCCGGCCGGTTGACATGCCGTACGCCACCCGGGCCGACGAGATTCTGGAGACCGGCGGGCTGTTCGTCTCCCTGCTGACGGCGGCGCAGCGGGACAGCGAGCCCACCTGGTTCAAGCGGTGGCTGGATGCCGAGCGGACCGCGACTCAGCTCCGGTACTACCACCCGACCCTGATCCCCGGGCTGCTCCAGACCGAGAACTACGCCCGTGCGGTGCTGCGCTTCGACGCCACCCGGACCGAGGAGGAGGTCGAGAAGCTGGTCGCCTCCCGACTCGCCCGGCAGGAGATCCTGACCCGGGACCACCCGCCGCTGGTGATCGCCGTCCTGGACGAGGCGGCGCTGCGCCGTCCGGACGCCATCATGGCCGAACAGTTGGCGCACCTGCTGCGGATGGCCGAGCGGCCCTACATCCAGCTCCACATCATCCCCGCCGACACCGGCCTGCACGTCGGCCTCTCCGGCCCGCTCGCCCTGGCCCGGTCTGCCGACGGCAACTGGGTGGGGGACCTGGAGAACCAGCTTGCCGGCCTCGTCGTCGATGACGAGGACTCGATCGCCGCACTCCTCGCCCGGTGGGAGGGTGTGCGCAGCGTAGCCTTGCCGCAGGACCAGTCGCTCGCCCTGTTGAAGGAAGTGGAGAGCCAGCATGCACCTCAGTAACGCCCGGTGGCGAAAGTCGACCCGCAGCGGCACCAGCGGTGGCAACTGTGTCGAGGTGGCCGACAACCTGCCCGGTGTGGTCGCCGTCCGGGACAGCAAGGACCCGGCGGGTCCGGTGCTGACCTTCCGGCCGGCGGCGTGGCGTGCGTTCGTCGGCCTCGCCGCCCGGCGGAGCTAGTGCCCTGATCGCGAGCGTTCACGGTGTCGAGCAAGCCTTCGTGTCGTACGGCAGGGAGTCCCTCGCCGACTACACTCCGCTACCGCCAGGTCGCTCACCGGCCACTCACCGACACCGTGGCAGAGGTAGATGCTGGATCTCGACGCCTTGACCACCGCTCGTTGTCCAAACAGGACCAGCATGGCTAGCCGGAGTAGCGGCACGATGGGGCGGGCCGGTGGCGGGTAGGTGTCGATGGTCAGGCCCTTGTTCATCGAGGTGTATGCGTGGCCGGGGTAGGCCACGTTGAGGGTCACCCCGGCGTTGTTGATCAGCACGTCCAGGCGGCCGTACCGGGTGGTGACGTGCTCGGCGAGTCGGTGCAGGTCGCGGTGTCGGGTCAGGGTCGGCATGTTGCTCGACCGGCTCGCATGCCAGCTCGAGATTGACCACAGGATGCCGGCGGGTAGCAGTGAGTGGTCACGGCCGTCGTCTGCCGCTGTCGAGATATTCCAACACGGCGATCACGCGTCGGTTGTGGCCTGTCGTGACCGGTAGTTGCAGCTTGCTGAAGATGCTGTTGATGTGCTTCTCGACGGACCGTTCGGCAATTACCAGTTCCTTCGCGATGCCGGCGTTGGACCTGCCCTCGGCCATGAGCTGGAGTACCTCCAACTCGCGCGGGGCGAGCCTGCGCAGTGGGGTGTCCCGGCGGGTGCGGGAGAGGATCTGGCGGACCACATCAGGGTCGAAGACGGTGCCGCCGCCGCCGACCCGGGCCAGCGCGTCGAGGAACTCACCCACCTCGCCGACCCGGTCCTTGAGCAGGTAGCCAACCCCGTCGAGGTTGCCGCTGAGCAGGTCACCGGCGTAGCGTTCCTCGACGTACTGGGACAGCACCAGGACTGCGGTGTCGGGCTGCTGGCGCCGGATGGCCAGCGCGGCCCGGAGACCTTCGTCGGTGTGGGTGGGCGGCATCCGTACGTCGACCAACGCGAGGTCGGGGCGGTGCTCGGCGACCGCCCGCAGCAGTTGTTCCGCGTCGGCGACGGCCTCGACGACCTCGTGTCCGTTGCTGGTGAGCAGCAGGGTGAGGCCCTGGCGTAGCAGCACCGCGTCCTCGGCGATCACCACCCGCATGGCAGCTCCATGGTGAGTACGGTCGGCCCGCCGGGTGGGCTGTGCACGGTGAGGTGGCCGTCGACGCCGCGAGCCCGGTCGGCGAGCCCGGCCAAACCGGATCCGCCCGACATCTCCGCACCGCCGCCCCCGTCATCGGTGACCCGGATCAACAGCGCGTCGCGGCGTGCCAGCAGTTCGACCCGGGCTCGGCTCGCGTGGGCATGCTTGGCCGTATTGGACAGTGCCTCGGCCACCATGAAGTACGCGATGGACTCGATGAGCCGCGGTGGACGGCGGTCGAGGCGTACGTCGATGCTGACCGGGACCGGTGACCGAGCGGCCAGGGCGGACAGCGCGGCGTCAGGCCCCGGTCGGCGAGCACCGGCGGGTGCAGCCCTCGGGTGAGCTCGCGCAGTTCGACGATGGCCCGTTTGGCCTCCTGATGGGCGGTGGCGAGCAGGGGCGCGGCACCGGCCGGGTCGTCGGCGAACTGGTGGCGGACCATGCCGAGGGTCATGACCAGGTGGATGAGTCGCTGCTGCGCGCCGTCGTGCAGGTCCCGCTCGATCCGCCGGCGTTCGGCCTCGGCGGCGCGGATCACCTCGGCGCGGCGACGCTCGAGCTGCGTCACCCGGGCACGGAGCTGGCGGGTCGATGCCCACCCGAGCAGCGTCTTGGCCAGCGAGATGTGCACCCAGGTGAGCACCCGCACCACGGTTGGGGCGGCGAGCAGCAGCGCTAGCCCGCCGGTGACCAGCAGCGCGGCGGTGACTGGCCGCAGCGGCCCGTGCAGCAGGGCATGACCGAGGCTGTCCTCGGGTAGCGGGGTGTCGGCGAACGGCCAGGCCGGCGGGTGCGTGGCGGCGATCAGCAGCCAGCCCCCGCCACCCCAGGCGATCGCGGTCAGCAGCGCCGTGGTGAGGGCCAGCGGCAGGCGGAGTAGGAAGTACGCCAGGACCCGCCACAGGCTCGGGTCGAGCAGCAGGTTCCCGGCCCGCTTCGCCCAGCTGACCCCGAGTGGTGGTTGCAGGGCGACGGGCACCCGCTCGCCCAGCGCCAGGCGGCACCAGTACGCCTCCAACTGGGCGCACCACCGGACCAGGGTCGCGTAGCCGAGGAAGATCGGCACACCGAGCAGCAGGACGGGCAGCAGCGCGGTGGAGAGCACGAACCCGACAACGGTGAGCACCGTCATCGCCACCGCCCACGGGGTCACCACCACCAGGTGCAGAGTGCGTCGCCAGGTGTCGGTGGAGATGAGCGACCCCAGCTCCCGGCGCAGCCGTCGCCGCCACGTCGTCACCTGCGCGGTCATCACCGTCCTCCGGTCAGTGTTGGTCGGTGGGCCAGCGTACGGCGGGCCGGGCGAGGACGACATGAAGGCAACCTGCCGGTGCCTGGGGGTGCTACCACCACCTCCAGCTCGCATGGTGCCCCCGCAGTCAGGACGGGTCATTTTCGACACCCTTGGTCCCGCGAGGGCTTCCGCCCTGTCCTGTTCACCTTCCGCCACGGAGATCATGTGATGAGCCAGTCAGCGGTATCCCTGGAATCGGGGCCACCGACACCCCGTACCATCGTCGCCGCCCAGTCGGTTACCGCCGCGGCCGCCGGGTTGATGCTGCTCAGCCTGATTGTCGAGCTGTTCAGCGGCGCCCCGGCGTACCGAATCTTCTGGCCGGTGGAACTCACCGCGATGTTGCTGTTCCTCGCCACCATGACCCGTCAGGGCCGGCAGTGGGGTCGAGTCACCATAACCGCGCTGGTCGCGAACACCGTGGTGTTCCGCCTGCCCGGCATGGTCGGCAACCCGGGTGACCGGCAGCCGCTGGCGATGGTCTTCGACTGGATGAGCATGGCCGCGCTGGTGGCTGCCGTGGTCCTGATCTTCCTACCGTCGACCAACGCCTATCTCCGGGTGACCCGTGACCAGAACCGTCTCATCTCGCCCCGGCTGCGCAAGGCCCTGCTGGCGACGCACATCATGAGTGCCGTGGGCTGGATGGGGGTGATCAGCGTGATGACCACCATGGCCATCGCCGCTGCTGGCGCCGACGACCTCCACTACCTACGCTCGGCGTACACGATGATGGTGCTGGTCGACGAGACGTTCCTTGGACCGGCCCATCAACTCGCCCTGTTGAGCGGGGTCGCGCTCGCCGCCGGTACCCCATGGGGGGTCTGGCGGCGCCGGTGGGTGGCGACGAAGCTCGTGCTGATGCTCGGGATCATGCTGGTCGGCAGCGCGATCCTGCAGGATCTGGCGCTGCGGGCGTACGAGCTGACCGAGGCGGGTCGGCCGGTGGCCGAGGTCCGGGCCGAGGCCGGGCTACTGCTGGCGCTGCTGACGCCGCTGGGTCCGATGGTCGGGGTGGTCGCGACGCTGCTCACGGTCTACAAGCCGGGCGGCCCGACCCGGTACGGCCGCCGGCGCGGCGCCACCGCGCGCTCCGAGGGCCGGGTCCAGGTCAGCACGGCGGCGGGCATGGCGGCCGTGGTGGGCGACATCCGACCGGTCGCCCGCGACGTGGTTATGGTGACGCTGAGGGCCGAGCCGGGTGGCCTGCTGCCGGCCTGGACCCCGGGGGCGCACGTCGATCTGGTACTCCCCTCCGGCCTGGTCCGCCAGTACTCGCTCTGCGGCGATCCGGCCGACCGAACCAGCTACCGGATCGCGGTACAGCGGGATCCCGCCGGTCGCGGTGGCTCGGCCGAGGTGCACCAGCTCCGGGACGGCCAGCGGGTCACCGTACGCGGCCCGCGCAACCACTTCCCGCTGTTCCCCGCGCCGGCGTACCTGTTCGTCGCCGGAGGCATCGGTATCACCCCGATTCTGCCGATGATGCGGCAAGCGACCGCCGAAGGCCGCCCGTGGCGGTTGGTCTACGTGGGACGGTCGACGGCGCGGATGGCCTTCCAGGACGAGGTGCGCGCGCTCGGCGCCGACCTGGTGGACATCTTCGCCACCGAGACCGACGGCCGGCCCGACCTGCCTCGGCTGCTGCGCGCCGCACCTCCCGACAGCGAGATCTACTGCTGTGGGCCGACCGAACTGATCGCCGCAGTCGAGCGGCTCACGCCGGCCAAGCGGCGGCACGTCGAACGGTTCACCGCCACGCCCCGCGACGCCGCCGACAACAGGCCGTTTGAAGCCGAGCTGGCCCGCACCGGGCAACTGCTCCGGGTACCAGCGGACCGCAGCCTGCTCGACACGATCCGCGAGGTCACGCCTGAGGCACCGGCCTCGTGCGAAAACGGGTTGTGTGGCAGTTGCGGAATCTTCGTACTCGATGGGCTGCCCGACCACCGCGACGACATCCCGCAAGCGCGACAGCGTGACGGCCGAGACATCATCTATCCGTGCGTTTCCCGGTCGCACACGCCGCGTCTGGTTCTGGACCTCTGACGCCGTCCTCGCGGTCAGCGGCCGGGCGGTGGCGGTAGCGGTGGCTCCATCATCGAAATGTCACCCAGCCAGGCTCTGTCGGTGCCGAATTCGGCGGCAGCCGATCAAGCAGGTCGGCAAACGGGGGCCATCCGGACTACAGCCGACGAACGTGAAGCGTTCCCGCGGCCGGGGCGGCAGGTCAACGAACAGTCCGTCGATCTCCGCGCACAGCGCCAGCGGGATGTCGTCCTCGTAGGAGCCCTCAAAGCCGACATCGTCAAGGACCTGTCCGGTCCGGGCGGGTCCGGACCGGTGGCCGGACCCGCCGACCGACCGCGGTCTGCGCGCTCGACTACGCCACCACCCGCCTGCACGGTGCCGCGGCCCGCCTGACCCCAATCGGCGCCGGCGTGGCCGTCACGGTCGGTGACACCCGACCAAAATCTCCGGGGGATTTCCGGAAGTTGTTGACACTGTTGCGGACTCAATCGAATACTGTGACTCATCGCCAGACATCGACCTTCATCGCTGAATTGGCTCTCGGACTTTCACATTGGTCGGCCGGCCGAGGCAGGAGTACAGATGACCGAGATTCCCGTCAGGCCGGTGCGCCAGCGGGGTGGCCGAGTGCGGCTGCTGCTCGGTGGCGCCTGCGCCGTCGTGCTGGCCGTGACCGCGGTGACCGTGGCCGGAACCGCCCACGCCGAAGCCGACCGGACGGTCACCGCCAACGAGGAGGGCACGCACAACGGGTACTTCTTCTCGTACTGGAAGGACAGCGGCAACGTTACGATGACGCTGGGCGCCGCCGGCAGCTACCGGGTCCAGTGGGCCAACGGCACCAACAACACGATCGTGGGCAAGGGCTGGAACCCCGGCGCCCGCCGCGTGGTCACCTACTCCGGCACCTGGCACAGCAACGGCAACAGCTGGCTGGCGCTGTACGGCTGGACCCGCAACCCGCTGATCGAGTACTACGTGGTCGAGACGTTCGGAACCTTGATTCCCACCGCCGGCGCCAGCCGGCTTGGAACGATCCAGAGCGACGGCGGCACCTACGATATCTACCGCTCCCTGCGGGTGAACCAGCCGTCGATCGACGGCATCGCGACTTTCTACCAGTACTGGAGCGTCCGGCGGCAGAAGCGCGTCGGCGGCACGATCACCGTCGGCAACCACTTCGACGCGTGGGGGCAGCACGGTCTACAACTGGGCACGCACCATTACCAGATACTGGCCACCGAGGCCTACCAGAGCAGCGGCAGTTCCACCATCACCGTGAGCGAGGTCTTGGGTCCGCAGCCAAGTGCCAGCACCCCCGGACCGGAGCCGTCGACTCCGCCGCCGAGCACGGCGAAGGGGTGGCCGTATCCTGCGCCGCCGGTGTTCTAAGGGATCAACTCAGCCACGGAACGGGCCTCGTCCAGCCGACCAGCGGCCAGGTCGTCGTGACGGATCACGAAACTCCCGACACTCCGGTAATAGGACTCGTTGTCTACGGAAAAGCGGGCGAGCGACACCCACTCAACCGCCAGCCGGTGCGTCTCCTTCTCCACATGGGAATACCATTTCGCGACCGGGATGACGATCTCGCCGGTCTTCTCACGCCACGCGAGGGTCTGCTCCGCAATACTCTTGATTACCTCCTCGTCGGCGTACCCGCCGATATAGGCGCTGGCGTACCCGTTGTCAGGCGGCCAGAGATCGTTGGCCAGAGCACAGAGTTCGTCGAGGTGCGGCAGGTCACGCTCGAGGTCACGGGCCAACTGCTGCTGCAAGGACGACAGGTCGTCCTCGTCTTCGTCTTCGTCCTCGTCCGCCCCGAACCAATCGGGGAACTCCGCACGCAGCGTGGCGCCGACGTCGTACTGCTTGTCGACGAACGCGTGGTCGGTGGATCCTGCCGCCACCTCGGTATCGGTGCCGGCCGGCACATACACGACTCGCCCATACCTCCGCTCCCCGGTGGCAGCGGCCTGCTCGTGGTCCAGGAAGAACAGCAGCGAGCCGTCTGCCGGCAGGCCGAAGCCGTCGACTCTTGGCAGCGCCGCACAGTCGACCGAGAAGATGAACGGCAACGGACTGACCCCGTCGGACGGCCAGTCCATGCCCACCGGCAGCCGCGGCAACCCACCGAACTGCCCGACCGGAACACCGCTGGATCCTCCGCTCAACCGGATCGACAAACGGAGGTGCTGGATGAACCGGCTGACCTCGTCGTCCGGGATGCCCAACGCGCCTGCTGCACGACGAAACTGGCCCTGATGATCCATAGCGCAACATGGTGCCACGAGGGGCGAGCCCGGCGACCGGGTGCCCCACGGCCCGCACGCGCCGTCGTCGGCATCGCTGCCGCCGTGATCTGGTGCGCACATCTCGGCATGAGCGGAAGCCGAGGGAACAGCTGGGCTCAGCAAGACCCGTTACGCGACGTCACCGACTTGGCTCGTCGCCAGGCCGAGGGGCCAGTCGCCGGACGCAGGTCGAGTCCGGCGCGGTGTGCACTTGCAGCCGTACCTACCTCTGCACTTCCGACCCGTACGCCGGCACAGGGTGTTTGTCGACACGCCGTCCGGCCTGCCGACAAGGCCAACGCGGCGACACTAGCGCAACATTCGGCCGATTTCGGCGGCGAGCTGCACCGACGCGTCGATTTCTTCCTTGCGGATCGACACGCTCTCCACGTTGAACCCGAACGGGATCCCGATCCCGCGACAGAAGTCGGCCAGCTCGCGTGCGTTGGCCCGGCACTGGCCCAGCGACTCGGTCAACGGGTCCGGTGCGTGGACGAGCGCGTTCTCCAGCCAGCGTGGCACGGCGACACCGAGCCAGCGCAGGAATGCCAGCGTTTTCAGCGACCCACACACCGACAGCGTGAAGATCACCGGCTGTGGCTCGAAACCCCGTGAGCGGCAGGTGTAGAAGTAGTCGGAGACGAGGCTCTTGGTCGCGCCGACATCGTAGACGACCTGCGAGATGAAGAACGTGCAGCCGCGCTCCTGTTTCGCCAGCATCCGCAGGTGCTCGTCGCCACCGCTGGTATAGCGCTCGGTGATCGCCACCCCGCCCATCGGCAGGTCGGGGCGGATCTCCTGGCGTAGCGTGTGCGCGCGGGCGAGGCTGGTGCGCACCGGCTTGTCGCGGGAGGACGCGCCGACGAAAACGCCCGACATCGCCCCCGGGTCGGCCGCGCGTAGCCAGGCGCTGATCTCGTCCTCGGCGTACTTGCCGACGCACCGGTAGATCACCACCGGCCGCTGCCACCGGCCGAGATACTCGGTGTGGAAGACGGCGGGGTCGACCGTCGGCAGATACGGGAACGGCCGCTCGTCGGGGTTGCGGTCACTCTCGTCGTCGATGTCATAGAGGACGAGCCCGTCGAGGTCGAGCGACTCCAGTCGAGCGAGGGTGGCGCGAGCGATCTCGGCGACCCGCTCCCGAGTGGCATTGCCCCGGGGCGGGGTGATGCCGAGCAGGAGGCTGCCGGTGCGGGCGCGGACGAGCATCGGGTTCGTGGTCATCGGAACCCAGGATAGGGGCCGCTGCAGGGGCGGGCGAGCTTCCGCGCCAGCCGGGCACGGTCTTGATCTTCCTTGTCCGGAGGCAGTGCGGAACCAGCCGGCGCACCGTCCCGTCTGATCGGCATGAGAACGTGGCGTGGTGTCCGGATAACCTGTGTCGGCGCACTGTTTCTGCTGTTGGCCGCCTGTGCCCGCGAGGGTGCCGGTGCGGGTGGTGACGGACCGGGCGGAGGCTCGGGCGGCGACGCCGGCTCCGTCGACCCGAATGCGGTGGTGCTCCGGGTGGAGCATGTCGGTGGGTTCGTGCCGCCGGCTGCCCGGTTGACCCGGGTGCCGATGCTGACCGTCTATGCGGATGGGCGGGTGATCACCGAAGGGCCCCAGATCGAGATCTATCCCGCGCCGGCGCTGCCGAACCTCCAGCAGCAGCGCCTGGCGCCGGAGCAGGTCGACCGGCTGGTCGAGCAGGCCCGGACCGCCGGTGTCGGGACCGTCACCGATCTCGGTCGGCCACCGGTCGCGGACGCCCCGTCGACCCGGTTCACCGTGTCGTCCGGCGCCGGCACCGACGAGTTGGAGGTCTACGCGCTCGCCGAGGGCGGGGAGGGCACCTCGGGCCTGACCGAGGCGCAGCGTACCGCCCGGGCCGAGTTGCAGAAGCTGGTCGGCGCGCTCACCGACCTGGCCGGCACGCTGGGGCAGGACAAGGTCGAGCAGCCGCAGCCGTACCAGGCCGAGGCGGTGGCGGCGGTGGCGATCCCGTGGCGCGCGGACGACAACGAGGGGCTGGCCGCCCCGCCGGAGATCGCCTGGCCCGGCCCGGCGCTTCCGGGCTCACCGCCCTCGGCCGGCTTCGACCAGGGCTGTGTCGAGGTACGCGGTGCCGAGGCGACCGCACTGCTCTCGGCGGCCACCAAGGCGAACGCCCGCACCCCGTGGACCTCCGGGGGCGACCGCTGGCAGGTCGGCCTGCGGCCGTTGCTGCCGGACGAGGCCGGCTGCGCCGACATCGCCATCGACTAGTACCCGCCCTGGTCTACCTACGTTCGGTCACCGCCGCGACGATGCGCAGCTGCGGGCGTCGACAGCTACGCCCGGCGAGACGTGCGTCGATCGCGGCAGCCGAGGATGACGTCCGGACCGCGTCGTGCTGCCCCTTGTTCCGCGTACGCCGGTCCAGGCGGACGGCTGATAATCGTTCGTCATGGCTGACGATCAACTTGGCGGCGGGTACGACGTGGACCAAGGCACCCGCGACGAGATGCTCGGCTGCCTGGCTGAGGCAGTCGGGTCCGTCGCAGTCACACACCCGACGCGGGTTGCCGTCGACGGGCCGCCCGCCGCAGGCAAGACCACGCTCGCCGACGAGCTGGCCGTCGTCCTGCGTACCCAGGGCCGGGACGTCATTCGCGCGACGATCGACGATTTCCTCTTCCCCCGGGCACAGCGCTACCCGCGCGGCGAGTACTCGGCCGAGGGCTGCTACTTCGACGCCCACGACACCGAGGCGCTGAACCGGGTTCTGCTCGATCCGCTCGGCCCGGGCGGAGACCGACGCTTCCAACCCGCGGTCTGCGACCGTACGACGGATACCGTGTTCTCCCCGCCGGTCACGACTGCCTCCGTCGACGCCGTGCTGATCTTCGACGGCGTGTTCCTCATGCGCCCGGAACTGATCGATCGGTGGGACCTGCGCATCTTCGTGTCGGCCGCGCTCGACCGGACGGTGGATCGTGCCGTGATCCGAGAGCGCCAGGTCTCATCCCGGGCCGACGTCGAACGGCGCTGGCGCGAGCGTTACATCCCCGCCCAGCAGTTCTACTTCGCTACGGTCCGCCCGAACGATCAGGTCGACATCATCGTGCACAACGACGAGCCCCGGCAGCCGGTCTGGGTGAACCGAACACGCTGACCGCAACCTATCGGCACAGCCGGAAGCCGAGCGGTCGCAAGCCGCTGGATGAGCGCAAGGTGTGGGTGCCGGAGCCTGGCGTCGACTCGTGGGGCCGCACGTCACGCCTATTGCTCGTCGCAGCGGGTATGGCAACCGGCATGGCAGCCGTCGACGCCGGTACGCACCCAGCGGACCCGACTGCGGAGTTCTTCGCTCAGGTGCCGTACCGGGCGCGCACGGCGTTGACGCACCGTCATAACGGAACGATTCTGATCGAGCTACTCGAGAACGGCCGGCGGGAGCCATGGCACATTTCAGTCGAGCACGGGCAGGCTTCGGTCTCGCGTGAACACCGTGCGGCCGACTGCACACTCACGCTCGAAAGGTCGCTCTTCGACCGCATCGTGGATGGCGAGGCTCAGTTCGGTCCGTACCTGTTCCGAGGTCGTGTCCTGCTCAAGGGCGACTTCCAGGCATTCGCGATACTGCGCCGCTTGCTACCCGACATGAAGGGCGCCCGGGACCCGCGCAGCCTCGCGCCGGGGAGGCGAGGATGAAACACCGGATCAGCGTCCTCGACGGCAACACCTTCGTGGTCAGCAACAGCAACGGCGATATCGCCGCTTCGCACGCTAGTCCGGAGGGATTCTTCTCGTTTGACACCCGTTTTCTGTCCACCTGGGTTCTTACCGTCGACGGGCAGGGGCTCAACGGCTTGGCGGTGGACGACCTCAACTACTTTGAGGCCAAGTTCTTTTGTGTGCCAGGCGAGCCGACTCCGTACGTGAATGCGACCCTGTCCGTGATTCGTCACCGTTGGGTTGGGGGCAGTTTCGACGAAAGGTTGACCATCGTAAACCACGCTCAGGAGGCGGTGGACCTACTTGTCCGGCTGGAGGTCGCTTCCGATTTCGCCGACGTCTTCGACGTCAAGAATGCCGTTGTGAAACAATTCAAGCCAACGATCATCGTGGCGGATGGCGCGCTCCACCTGGACTACCGCCGCGAGGATTTTCATCGCACGGCGATTGTCCGCTCTACCGAGCCTTCCGAGACAGACGAACGTGGCATGTCCTTCCGGATCCGAGTGGAGCCCCAGGCGAGCTGGTCAACGCTGCTACGGGTGGAGTCGGTGGTGCGGGGCATGGGTGGCAGTGACGTCCGGTCGAGCATCTACGCCGAGCACAAGAAGGCCAGTGCCGAGCTGGCGGAGGACCTGAGGCGGTGGTTCGACTCGGCGCCGCGCCTGGAGACGGACTCGTTAGCGCTGGCCGAGACCTATGCGAAGAGCGTCGAGGATCTGGCCGCCCTACGACATGTCGGGATGTCCAGGCCGACCCGCATGCCGTCGGCTGGCCTGCCCTGGTTCATGGCGCCCTTCGGTCGGGACAACGCCATCACCTGCCTACAGACGCTACCTTTCACGCCGGAGCTGACCCCCACCATGCTGAATGCCTTCGCCGCCGGGCAGGGTGCCCGACTCGGCGACTTCCGCGAGGAGGAGCCGGGCAAGATCGCCCACGAGACCCGGTACGGAGAGTCAAGCTCCTTCGAGGAACAGCCCCATTCGCCGTACTATGGTTCGGCCGACGCCACGCCACTGTTCGTGATCCTGCTCGACGAGTACGAGCGGTGGTCCGGCGACAGCACGCTCGCCCGGCACCTGGAACTCGAAGCGCGCGCGGCACTCGACTGGATCGACACCTACGCCAACATCATGGGAGACGGATACATCTGGTATCAGCGCCGCAACGAGGCGACCGGACTGGAGAACCAGTGCTGGAAGGATTCCTGGGACGCGATCTCCTACCGAGATGGCAGGTTGCCCGGCTTTCCCCGGGCGACCTGCGAATTGCAGGGGTACGCCTATGATGCGAAGCTGCGCGGAGCCCGGCTCGCCCGGCTGTTCTGGCACGACGAGGCGTATGCGCAGAGGCTGGAACGGGAGGCGGCGGATCTGAAGGCCCGGTTCAACCGGGACTTCTGGATCGCCGACGGCGAATACTACGCGTTGGCGCTGGACCCCGACGGCGAGCCGGTCGACGCCCTCTCGTCGAACATCGGCCATCTGCTGTGGAGCGGGATCGTGGAGGAGTCCCGCGCCGCGATGGTCGTGGACCACCTGATGGGGCCTCGACTGTTCTCCGGTTGGGGCGTCCGGACGCTCGCCGAAGGCGAGGGCCGTTACAACCCCGTCGGCTATCACGTCGGCACGGTATGGCCATTCGACAATTCGATAACAGCCTGGGGCATGTGGCGGTACGGCTTCCGCTCGGAGGCAGGGCGGATCGCGCAGGCAATTATCGACGCCGCACCGTTCTTCGACGGGCGCCTGCCCGAGGTGTTCGCAGGCTATAGTCGACAATCGACTCGACGCCCGGTCGGTTATCCCACCGCGAGCAGCCCGCAGGCCTGGTCGACCGGCGCGCCCCCGCTCCTGCTGCGGATCATGCTCGGAATGCAGCCACACGGGGAGGAACTGCTCGCCGATCCGGCCCTTCCGGCTGGGATCCAGAAGATCAATCTGTTCGGTGTGCTTGGCAGGTGGGGCCGGCAGGACGTGTCTGCCGAGCGGGCGGCGGGTGACTGACCCTCGAACGCCGGATAGAGCCGCTGCACGAGCCGCCCAGGTCGAGGCGCGGCAGTGACCCGGTCTGCGTGCCCAGCCGCTGTTCCGAATGTCCTCATACGAATCCGAACGGTCGGCATGGCCCGTGCCTACTGCAGCCAGCACTACTTGCGGATCCGGCCCGGCGCCAGAGCGCGCTCTACCCCCTCTAGCCGCCGTCTCGCGGGTCTCGGAGTTCGGGGACGGACTGCTGTCGTCCGGAGGTCCGGCACGACCGCTTCGCCCAGGCACGCAGCGCCTCCCGGTCATCGGCGGCGTCCAGGTTCAGCGCGGCCTCGATCAGTGCCAGGTGGGTGAAGGCCTGCGGGTAGTTGCCCAGCGCGGTGCCATCGGCGGCGAGCTGCTCGGCGTAGAGACCGAGCGGGCCGGCGTGCCGGCACAGCTCGGCGAAGGCGTCCCGGGCCTCGTCGACCCGTCCGGCCAGCACCAGTGCCGAGACCATCTCGAAGCAGCAGAGCAGGAAGGCGCCCTCCTGCCCGGGGAGCCCGTCGTCGATCGTGTAGCGGCGCAGCAGCGCCGGGCGGATCCCGAGCCCCTCGCGGACCCGGTCGATGGTGCCCACCACCCGAGGATCGCTGCCGGGCAGGAAGCCGACCAACGGGATGCGCAGCAGCGACGCGTCCAGCTCGGTCGAACCGTACGCCAGAACGAAGCTGCCGATCCGGGCGTCGTAGCCCCGGTCGAGGATCTCGGCGCGCAGCTCGTCCCGAGCCCGCCGCCACCGGTGGACCGGGGCGGTGTCGTCGTCGAGCATGCCGGCGAGCTGGATGCCCCGGTCCAGGCAGACCCAGGACATCACCTTGGAGTTGACGTAGTGCCGGCATGGTCCACGAATCTCCCAGGTGCCGTGGTCCGGTTCCCGCCAGCGGGCGGCCGTCGTGTCGACCTGGCGCCGGAGCACCGCCCACTCCCGTTCGGTCAGTTCGCCGGTCAGCTCCTGGTACACCAGCGCCGCATCGAGCACGTGCCCGTACGTGTCGAACTGCACCTGGTCGGCGGCCTCGTTGCCGATCCGGACCGGCGCCGAGTCGGCGTAGCCGGACAGGTGTGGCAGGATCCGCTCCTTCTCGGTGTGGCCGGCGATGCCGACCAGCGGTGCGAGCCGGTCGGCGGAATTGGTGCAGACGTCGAGCAGGAAGCGCAGATAGCGGCGGCCCTCGTCGGCGTGCCCGAGCCGGAACAGGGCGAGCAGCAGCAGCGCGGCGTCGCGGTGCCAGGTGTATCGGTAGTCCCAGTTGCGTACCCCGCCGATCTCCTCGGGCAGTGCCGCGGTCGCCGCCGCGACCAGCGCACCGGTCTCGTCGAAGCAGAGCCCGCGCAGCACCAGGGCGCTGTGCCGGACGTCTGCCGTGCCCACCCCGGTGTAGTCGGAGCGACCCGACCAGTTCCGCCAGACCCGGCAGGTCTCGGCGAGCAGGTCGGGGCCGTCGCCCGGCTCGGCCGGTCCGTACTCCTGCGAAGCGTGGCCGTAGCGCAGCATGACATCCACGCTCTGCCCCTCGGCGAGTTCGACCTCACCGCACAGGTCGGCTGCCCGCAGCTGGAAGGGCAGGCTGGCGCGGAGGCGCAGGCGCGGCTGTCGAGTCCACCACTCCTCGTCGATCAGTTCCCAGCCCGGAGCGCGGCGGCCGTACTCCGGACGGACGGCGATCCGGACGGCCAGCCGGATCGTGCCGCGCAGCGCGGTCATCCGGCGGACCAGTAGGTGGTCGGCGTGGATCGGTCGCTCGGCGGGGCCGACCCGGACGGCCAGGAAGTCGTGCCCGACGCCCGTGCCCGACGCCGTCCGGTAACGGCTCTCCAGCACCAGCGTGTCAGGCAGATACCGGCGTTCGGGGACGTCCGCGCCGGTCACGGTCATCGAGAACACGCCGGCCCGCCGGTCCAACAGCCGGGCGAACACCGCGTCGCCGTCGAAGCGAGGCACGCAGAACCACTCCACCGCGCCGTCCGGGCCGACCAGGGCCGAGGTGTGCGTGTCGGAGAGGAAGGCGTACGAGTCGATCGGTGGGAAGGAACTGGTCATGCCGACTCCGGCAGGGGGAACAACGCCCGGCCCACCGCCGGGATCCGCTCGCGCGAGGCGTACAGCCCGAAGGTCGACACCGGCGGATACCCCCGTTCCCACGACTGCGGCCCGGGTGCCCGCTTCGCGCTGTCTCTAACCTCGCCCACCGCGGGCACGGCGGATGGTCGGTTGTCACGCGAGTCGACCATGGCAGGGCCCGGGGGTTGCACGGCGTCGAGCCGGGTAGTCGCGGGGATGCCGTCCCGCCCCCACTACCGGTCGCCGCTGGGTGCGGCCGTGCACCGGCTTCGCGGGACGGCCGGTCGGGCCCGGTACGAGGGGGGTCGGGCAACCCGGCTGCGGGTGCGGCAGCTGGAGATCATTCTGGTGATCGCGGTGCAGGCGGGGGTCGCGGCAGGGCTGGCCGGATGGATCGCGGGCGAACTGCTGGGCAACCCGAACCCGGTGTTCGCACCGACCGCCGCGGTCGGCACGATCGTCGCGGCGATCGGCCAGCGCACCCGGCGTACGGTCGAACTGCTGGCCGGGGTGGGCCTCGGCATCGTCGTCGGCGATTTGTTGATTTTTCTCCTCGGCAGTGGACCGTGGCAGACGGCGGTGATCGTCACCCTGGCCGTCGGCATCGCGCTCGGCCTGATGGGGCGGGGCGGGACGGTGGTCAGCCAGGTCGCCGGTACGGCCGTGCTGATCGCGACCCTCTCCTCCAGCGAACGCAACCTGGAGATCCCGCGGATCGTCGACGCGGCGACCGGCGGCGCGGTGGGGCTGTTCGTGGTCGCGCTGCTGCTGCCGTTGAACCCGATCCGGATCGTCAACCGCGCGGCCGGACCGGTCTTCGCGGTCCTCGCCGGTCGGCTTCACGACACCGCGGTCGCGCTGCGGGAGCGGGACCTGGACGGGGCCCGGCGGGCGCTGGACGGGCTGCGCGGGGTCCAGCCGGACCTCGAGCGGCTGCGGGAGGCGGTCAGCGGCGCGGAGGAGGTGGTCAGGGTGGCGCCGCTGCGGTGGGGCCGCCGGCAGGAGTTCGAGCACTACGCCAGGGGGGTGACGCAGCTGACCCAGGTGATCGAGGGCGCCCAGATGTTGGCCCGCCGAGCGGTGACGGTCATCAACTACCGGGAGCCGATCCCGAGCTGCCTGCCCGACGCGGTCGACACCCTGGCGAGCGCGGTGAAGGCGCTGCACCGGCAGGCGCGGACCGGACGGGACACCGGGGCGGCCCATCGCCGGGCGCTGGTGGCGGCCCGGCGTGGCGGGCGGGCCCGCCGGGAGGAACTGCACAACTACGGCGACGCGCTCGTCACGCAGGTGCGGGTTTCCGCCGCGGACCTCCTCCGGGCCAGCGGTTGCCCGAGTCGTGAGGCCGCCCTGTCGGTGCGGCGGGCGGCCCGGGACGGCGAGCGGGCCCGCCCGGTCTCCGACGACCCCCCGGTGACCTGACGACCCTTGGCGACCCGCCCCCGGTTCTCCGACGCCCCCGGTTCTCCGACGCCCCCGGTTCTCCGGCGACCTTCGGTGACACGCCGGCAGCTCGGCGGACTCGCCGGATCGGGCCCGCGGGATTGTGCTCGGGGCGCACAATGGGTGCCGCGGCGGCTACGGGACGGGTTCGGCGGTGTTGTCCGAGTGGGACCCGGAGCCGTCGGTGTCCAGCCGCCCGTCAGGGCCCGGTCGAAGGCGAGTCGATGGAGTCGGAGAGACGTTTCGCGGTGGATCCACCGGAGACCAGCGCGAGCAGCATTCCCGGTCCGCAGTTGCTCGGCCGGCTCTACCGGCCGGACCCGCGGGACTGGGACATCCCGCGCCTGCTGGAGATCGCCGAGCCGGCCGAGTCGATCCGGCAGATGACGGTCGAGCAGGTGCTCACCGAGACGCCGTACTTCTCCGACTGGCGGGCGTACCTGGTCTTCTGGCGCTGGTTACGGAGTCAGCGGCAGCCGGCGGCGCCCCCCGCCCCGGTGCGGGACAGGGCGCCGGCCTGGGAGTTGGCCGTCCAGCTCGACCAGGGTCAGACGGGTCACTGCGTCGGTTTCGGCTGGGCGGGCTGGGTGGACGCGATGCCGGTCGCCGGCACCTACCAGAACGCCGACGGTCACGCCCTCTACTACGAGGCCAAGGTGATCGACGGCGAGCCGGGCAAGGAGAACGGCTCGACGGTCCGGTCCGGCGCGCTCGCCGTCCGGGAACGGGGTCGGCTCGCCGCGTTCGCGTTCGCGCGCAGCACGGCGGAGATCGACGAGTGGATCGACAACCAGGGGTCGATCGTGGTTGGCACCGCGTGGACCGCCGACATGTTCAACCCCGACGACGACGGGTTCGTCAAGCCGACCGGTGCCGCGACGGGCGGGCACTGCTATCTGATGCTCGACCGGATCGAGTCCGAGGACGCGTACCTTTTCCAGAACTCCTGGGGTGCGGCGTGGGGCTGGGGCGGCCGATTCAAGATGAAGCGCGGCGACTTCGACGGACTGCTCCAGGATGACGGAGAGGCGTGCTGTGCGGTGGAGTTGCCGCACTAGCCGTCCGGGGCGAGCCGCCGCCCATCCCACCGGAGATCGGAGTACGGCGTGGCGCGGGTCGACGTGACCGAGGCGGACGCCGGCCGCTCGTGCCCGGCGGCACCAGGGGACCTGGTGGTCGTCCAACTCACCGAGACGCCCAGTTCGGGCTACCGGTGGCGGCTCGACGCGGTGGACAGCGCCGTACTCGCGCCGGCCGGGGACTCGTTCCGGCCGGAGCGGGAGGGGTTGGGCGGCGCCGGGACCCGGCAACTGCGGTTCACCGCGACCGGGCCCGGCCGGACCGTGCTGCGGCTGGTGCTGGTGCGCGACTGGCAGGCGGGCAAGCGCCCGGCGCGGCGGTTCGAGGTGACCGTTTCGGTCACGGACACCGGACCACCGACCACCGGCTGAATTGGAACTTTTCCAATTTGAACAGGATGGCATCGCTCACATAGCCTTTCACCTGCGAGCCGCGACGGAGCGCTTGGTGGGGCATACTCGGAACCCATTGGATGGCTATTGACAGCTATCAATGTAAATGGTTAACGTGACTCTGCCGTGGGACCCAACAGCTATTCCTGCCAGTCGCAAGGAGTGTCCCATGTCCAACGTCCGAGTCGCTGACATCGTGTCCACGCTGTTCCGGATCGTGCTCGGCCTGCTGTTCGCCCTGCACGGCGCCGCCTCCCTCTTCGGGATCTTCGGCGGCAACCGGGGCAGCGGCGAGGCGATCCCGATCGGCACCTGGCCCGGGTGGTACGCGGCCCTCATCCAGCTCGTCGGCGGACTGCTGGTGCTGGTCGGCCTGAGCACCCGCCCCGCCGCGATCATCTGCTCCGGCTCGATGGCGTACGCCTACTTCATGGTGCACCAGCCCGACGCGCTGCTGCCGCTGAACAACGGCGGCGAGACCGCGGCGCTGTTCTGCTGGTCCTTCCTGCTGGTCGCCGCCCTCGGCGCCGGGCGCTGGTCGCTGGATGCCGCACTCGCCCGTCGCCGGAGCCGCGGTGTGGAACAGGAGCCCAGCACCGTCGCCGCCACCACCGCATCCTGAGCGAAGCCCAGCGACGTACCCCGGCGGCGGATCAGACCTCGGCGAGACCGACGTAGTTCTCCGCCAGGCTGGTGGCGTACGCCCGGGACGAGGTGACGTAGCGCAGCGTCGAGAGCTGCAACCTCGCCTCGTACGGGTCGTCGGTCCGCAGCCGGTGCAGCAGCGAGGTCATCCACCAGGAGAAGTGCTGGGCGCGCCAGACCCGGCGCAGCGCGGTGTCGGAGTAGGCGTCCAGCAGGTCCTCTCGACCATCGTGGTACCAGCCGGCGAACGCGTCGCCGAGCAGCGTGACGTCGGCCAGCGCCAGGTTCATCCCCTTGGCGCCGGTCGGCGGCACGATGTGCACCGCGTCGCCGGCCAGGAAGAGTCGCCGCCACCGCATCGGCTCCACCACCAGGCTCCGCATTCCGGTGACGCTCTTCTCCAGGATCGGGCCGGTGTTGAGTCTCCACCCCGGTACCGTCTCCAGCCGGGTACGCAGCTCCGACCAGATCCGCTCGTCGGGCCAGTCCGCCGGATCGGTCTCCGGCTCGACCTGGAGATAGAGCCGGGAGATCTCCGGGGAGCGCATGCTGTGCAACGCGAACCCGCGCTCGTGGTGGGCGTAGATCAGCTCCTCGGCCGCCGGGGCGGCCCTGGCGAGTACCCCGAGCCAGGCGAAGGGATAGCTGCGGTCGTACTCGGTCAGCTCGCCGGCCGGCACACTCGCCCGGCTCACCCCGTGCGAGCCGTCGCAGCCGGCGACGAAGTCGCAGTGCAGCTCCTCGTCCCGGCCCCGGTGCCGGAACCGGATCACCGGCGAGTCGGAGTCGAGCCCGGCGAGGCGTACCTCCTCGACCTCGAACCGGAGGTCACCTCCGGCGGCGATCCGCGCCGCGATGAGGTCCTTCACCACCTCCTGCTGGCCGTAGACGGTGATCGCCCGCCCGGTCAGCTCGGTCATCGCGATCCGGTGCGCGGCACCGCCGAACCGCAGCTCGATGCCGGTGTGCCGGAGCCCCTCCCGATCCAGCCGTTCACCGAGCCCGCAGCCGCGGAGCAGGTCGACCGAACCCTGCTCCAGCACGCCGGCCCGGATCCGGCGCTCGACGTACTCCCGGCTGCGGCACTCCAGCACCACCGATTCGATGCCGGCCCGGTGCAGCAGGTGCGACAGCAGCAGACCCGCCGGCCCCGCGCCGACGATCCCGACCTGGGTACGCATCGTTGCCTCCATGACCTCTCGTGACCTCCCCGAATTACCGGACCCGCGGCTCACACCTGCCGGTTCCGACCCGCACCGAGCGCACTCACCGCCATCACCACCGTCACCAGCATCAGGACGGCGAGCGGCACACCCCAGCCGGTGGTGGCGTCCCGGAGCGCGCCGACCAGCACCGGGGCCGTGGCGCTGAGCAGGTAGCCGATCGACTGCACCGCACCGGAGAGTTCCCGGGCCGACCCGGGGGTGCGAGCCCGGATCACCAGCAGGGTCAGGGTGAGGCTGATCGCGGCGCCTTGGGCGAGCCCGGTCGTCACCGTCCAGAGTAGATATAGCGACGGCAGGGCGAGCAGGCCCACCAGGCCGACCGCCCAGCAAGCGCAGACCAACAGCGCCAGCCCTCGCTGGTCCGGTCGGCGGACCGCCAGCGTCGGCACCAGCAGCGCGGTGCCGATCCCGAGCAGGTTGAACACCGCCAACGCCGCCCCCGCCCGGGTCGGCTCGACGCCGTGATCCCGCAGCATGCTCGGCAGCCAGGTGAGCAGCGCGTAGTAGAGCATCGACTGGGTACCCATGAAGACGGCGAGCTGCCAGGTGACCGGGGAACGCAGCACGCTGCCTGCGGACCGGGGCGGCTCCGGGGCCGGTGCGGTGTGCCGGCGACGTACCCGGGGGAGCCAGCCGAGCGCCGCGACCCCGGCGAGTCCGCCCAACGCCAGCAGCGAACCCCGCCAACCCAACCCCACGGTGTACGCCAGCGGCGCGCTCACCGCCGCCGCCAGGGTCGCCCCGGTGGTCAGTGCGGCGGTGCTGACCCCGGTGGCCAGCCCCGCCCGGCCCGGAAAGTGCCGCTTGACCGCGCTGGGCACCAGGACGTTGCCGACGGTGATCCCGGCGCCGATGATCGCGGTGCCGGCCAACATCCAGCCGGCGTGCGGCAGGATCCGGGCCACGCTGCCCAGCACGATGCCGAGCATCGCGACCAGCAGCGCGAACTCGATGCCGACCCGGCGGCCGAAGAGCGCGGCGAACGGGGAGAGCAACCCGAAGCAGAGCACCGGCAGGGCGGTGAGCAGCCCGGCCGCTCCCCGGCCCAGGTCGAGGTCGGCCTGTAGCTCGGGCAGCAGCGGCGGGACCGCCGCGATCGCCGCCCGCAGGTTCAACGCCAGCAGGACCAGCCCGAGCAGCGTCAGCCAGCCGCCCCGGCCCATCCCGAACCGGCCTGCCCCGAACCGGCCTGCCCCGAACCGGGCCCTGCCGCCCGGATCGGCGACGGTGGCCTCCGGGACCGGAGAATCGCGGTTCAGAAGGGGTACCTCGTGATGTCGCCCCGCACGGTCACCCACTGCGTCTCGGTGAACGCGGCGAGGTTTGCCGCCGGCCCGCCGAGTCGCGGTCCGTTGCCGGAGGCGGCGACCCCGCCGAACGGGGCGACCGCCTCGTCGCTGACCGTCTGGTCGTTGATGTGCACGATGCCGCTCGGCACCCGCTCGGCAAAGGCCAGCGCCTTCATCACGTCCCGGCTGAGGATGCCGAGCGAGAGGCCGTACTCGCTGTCGGCGGCGAGCTTCGCGGCCTCGTCCAGGTCACCGAAGCGCAGTACCGGGGCGACCGGGCCGAAGACCTCGTGCGCGTACGCCGGGGTGGCCGGGGTGACGTCGGTGAGCACCGTCGGCCGGTAGAAGAGGTTCTCGTACGTCCCGCCGGCCGCCAGGGTCGCCCCGGCGTCCACGCTGGCGGTGACCAGCGAGTGGATCCGGTCCCGCTGCCGCTCGTCGATGATCGGCCCGAGCGCGACCTGCTCCCGGGCCGGGTCGCCGACCGGTAGTCGTGCGGCCTTCGCGGCCAGCCGGTCGACGTATTCGTCGGCCAGCGACTCGTGCACCAGGTGCCGGCCGGTGGTCATGCAGATCTGCCCCTGGTGCAGAAACGAACCCCAGGCACCCGCCGAGACCGCCAGCTCCAGGTCGGCGTCGTCGAGGACGACCAGCGCCGAGTTGCCGCCGAGTTCCAGTAGTACCCGCTTGAGATGCCGGGCGCCGGCCTGCCCGACCTGGCGGCCGGCGGAGGTCGAGCCGGTGAAGCTGATCAGGCGCACGTGCGGGTCGGCGACGAGCGCCTCGCCGGCCTCCGGCCCGCCCGGCAACACGTGCAGTACCCCCGGCGGCAGGCCCGCCTCCTCGAAGATCCGGGCGATCGCGACCCCGCCGGCGACGGCGGTCCGCGGATCGGGCTTGAGCAGCACCGCGTTGCCCAGGGCCAGCGCCGGGGCGACCGAGCGGATCCCGAGAATGGCCGGCACGTTGAACGGGGAGATCACCCCGACCACCCCGACCGGCAGCCGGCGGGCCAGACTGAGCCGGGGCTGCCCGCTCTGGATGATCTCGCCCAGCGGCTGCGAGGCGAGCGCCGCCGCCTCGTAGCACTCCTGCGCGGCGGTCTCCGTCTCCAGGTTCGCCTTCGGCGGCACCGAACCGGTTTCCCGGACGATCCAGTCACCGATCTCGGCCGCGTGTTCCTCCCACAACCGCCCGGCCCGGCGTAGCACCGCGGCGCGTCGGTCGTAGGGGGTCGCGGCCCAGTCGCGCTGCGCCTGGGCGGCCCTGGCGGCGGCCCGGGCCACGTCGGCGGCGTTGGCGATTCCGGTCCGGCCAATCTCGTCGCCGGTGGCCGGCTCCCGCACGGCCGCGTCGCCGCCGTCGGCCCGGACCCAGCCGTCGCTGGATATCCTGCCGGACCAGTCGGTCGAGTCGAGAATAGTCACGGGAACCTCCCTGGGTCGGCGGGCCAGCCGCTCTTGGCCCGCTGGATCTGGCCGAAGACCTGGGCCCGCAGCTCGGCGAAGCGGGCCGACGACCGGGTGCCGAGCTGGTCCCGCTCGGCCGGCAGGTCGATCGCCACGTCGTCGAGGACCACGGTCGGCGAACCGGAGAGCACCAGCACCCGCTGGCCGAGGTAGACCGCCTCGTCGATGTCGTGCGTGACGAAGAGGATGGTCACGCCGAGGCGCTGCCACAACGACCGGACCAGGTCCTCCAGGTCGGCCCGGGTCTGCGCGTCGACCGCCGCGAACGGCTCGTCCATCAGCAGGATGTGCGGCTCGTACGCGACCGCCCGGGCCAGCGCCACCCGCTGCTGCATGCCGCCGGAGAGCTGCCACGGGTAGGCGCCCGGCACGTCGCCGAGACCGACGGCGGCGAGCGCGTCCCGGACGAGCTCCCGGCGGCGGGACCGGCTCAGCCCCTTCTTCTGCCTCAGCGGCAGCTCGACGTTGCGTTGCACGGTCATCCAGGGGAAGAGGCTGCGGCCGTACTCCTGGAAGACCACGGCCATGCCCGGCGACGGACCCCGGACCGGGGTGCCCTCCAGGACCAGGTCGCCGGAGGTCGGCGGGAGCAGGCCGGCGATGCACTTGAGCAGGGTGGTCTTGCCGGCGCCGGACGGGCCCACCACGCAGACGAGTTCGCCGGCGCCGACGGAGAAGGTCAGGTCCCGGACCGCCTCGACCGACCGGCCACGTCCGGTGTAGACCTTGCGCAGCGCGCGGACGTCGAGCAGGGCCGGGGTGCCGGCCTGGCGGGCGTCTGTGGAGTTCATCGGTGTCCATCGTCTCGTTGTGAGTGCCGGAGGCCGAGGTACCAGCGCAGCGCCGACCGCTCGAATAGCCGCAGCAGCATGGCGAGCAGGAAGCCGAGCAGACCCAGCAGCAGGATGCCGGTCCACATGTCGGTGACCGCGAAGGTCCGCTGGAACTGGATGATGGTGTAGCCCAGACCGTTGTTCGCGGCGAACATCTCGCTGATCACCATGAGGATGATGCCGACCGAGAGGGCCTGGCGCAGGCCGGTGAAGATCTGCGGGGAGGCGGACCGGACCACCAGGTGCCAGAGCCGGGCCGGGCCGCGGATGCCGTAGCAGCGGCAGGTCTCGGTCAGCACCTCGTCGACCGCCCGCACCCCCTCCACCGTGTTGAGCAGGATCGGCCAGACACAGCCGGAGAGCACCACCAGGACCTTCATGGTGTCGCCGAAGCCGGCAAAGAGCATCAGCACCGGCACCAGTACCGGCGGCGGGACGGCCCGGAGGAACTCCAGCACGGGCTCGCAGAACGCGCGGACCCGCCGGAAGGAGCCGATCAGGACGCCGAGCCCGACGCCGACGGCGACGGCGAGGAGGAATCCGGCGGCGAGCCGGAGCAGGCTCGGCAGCACATCCGTACGCAGCCGGTCGCTGCGCAGCCAGACGTCGTCGAAGCTGGCCAGGATCTCCGACAGCGGTGGGAGGTAGAAGGTCTCGCTGTCGGCCGAGAGCACCCACCAGAGGGCGAGCAGCCCGAACGGCAGCCCGAAGACGGCGGCCGTCCACCACAGCGCCCGGCCGACGACCGCCACGATCCGCCGGCCCGCATCTGCGCGCCGCCGGGGGAGTACGCCACCGGGTCTCACCGGGTGCCCTCACGGCGTACCGAGGGGTGCCAGGAGAGCACCGCGCGTTCGAGTCGCCGGGCCAGTACGTTGACCGCCACCCCGAGCAGGCCGGTGACGATGATCAGGGCGTACATCGAGTCGACGGCTCCACCGGACTGTGCCCGGTTGATCTCGTTGCCCAACCCCGGCGCGCCGATGATCAGCTCGGCGGTGATGGCCAGGATCAGCGCCACGGCGGCGGCGAGCCGCACCCCGGTCAGCAGGTACGGCAGCCCGGTCGGCCAGAGCAGGTGCCGGATCCGGGCCCACCGGCCGAGCCCGAAGGTGTACGCGGTGTCCCGGGCGACCGGGTCGACGTCCCGGACGCCGTACAACACCTGGACGAGCACCTGCCAGAACGCCGCGTAGACCACCAGCAGGAGCACGGAGCGCAGGTCGGTGCCGAAGAGCAGCACGGCGAGCGGGATCAGCGCGACCGAGGGGATCGGCCGGAGGAACTCGACGGTGGAGGTGGTGAACTCGCGCAGCGGCGGGACGGTGCCGAGGACGAAGCCGACCAGTACGCCGAGGGCGACCGCGATCGCCAGGCCGAGGAACCAGCCGCGCAGCGTGTCGGTGACCGCCGTCCAGAACCGGGGCTCGCCGAGCAGCTCCCCGAGGGCTACGGTGATCTCACTGGTCGGCGGGAGGTAGTTCGCCGAGACCAGCCCGAGCCGTGGCACCGCCTCCAGCACGAGGAGGAAGGTCGCGAAGCCGAGCAGCCCGAGCAGGGGGGTGCCGCCGCGCGGCCGACCGTCACCGCCGGGCCGGCCGGCCGGCGCCGGTGCGGTCGCGGCGGGTGGCGGCACGGTGGCGGCTCGGGTCACGGGAGCAGTTCCGCGACGTCGATCTTCTCCTTGAGCAGTCCGTCGGTCAGCATCAGGTCCGCCAGGGTCTGCACCGACGCGCGGTTGATCTCGGCGGGCCAGGCCGGCAGGGTTATCTTCTCGGCCACCGCCGGGTCGATCTTGGTGTACGTCTGTAGCACCTGGCGCGCCTCGTCAGGGTGCTCCCGGGCGTACCGCAGGGACCTGTCCATCGCGGCCTTGAACCGCTCGGTCAGGTCGGACCGCCGGTCGATGGTCTGCTCGGTGCAGAAGTACGCCGCCACCGTCATGTCCGGGATGGCCTCGGCGAAGTTGTAGGCGACGACCCGGGCGCCCTGGTTCTGCGCGATGGTGAAGAACGGCTCGACGACCATGGCCGCGTCGACCCGCTTGCCCAGTACCGCCGCAGGCATGTCCGGGAAGGGCAGTTCGGTCCACCTGATGGTCGACGGGTCGCCGCCGGCCTTGCGGACCGACGCCCGGGTGGTGGTGTCGGTGATGTTGTTCAGGTTGTTGATCGCGATGTTCTTGCCGGCCAGGCCGGCCGCGTCGGTGATCGGGCTGTCCGGCGGCACCACGACGCCGCCGAAGTCCGCGCCGGGCTTGCCGGTGGAGGAGTTCCCCACCGTGATCGCCTTGACCGGGATGTTCTGCGAGCGGGCGGTGATCAGCGAGACGACGTTGCCGAAGGCGAAGTCGAACTGGCCGCTCACCACGCCGGTCACCGCGATGGAGCCGCCGCTGATGTTGACCACCTCGACCTCGATGTTCTGTTCCTTGAAGAAGCCCTTGGCGTTGCCGAGGTGCAGCGGGGCGACGTCGACGATGGGGATCAGGCCGACCTTCACCCGGTCCACCCCTCCGGAGCCGTTTCCGGAGGAGTCGTCGGACGAGGAGCCGCAGCCGGCGACGACGAGGAGGGCGGCGAGGACGGTGGTGGCGGCGAGACGGCGCATCGGGTCTCCCGGCTTCCGGCGGTCCTGTCGAGACCGGGCTGAGCGGCTCCCGGAGGAACCTCGGGGAGTGTGGTGGTCGCTAGCCGAACGACTGTTCTCATTTGGAACGTTGGCACAGTGCCCGATTCACGTCAACCAGCCCTTTGGAACTTCTCCACAACGGCGTCGAGCGGCACGGGGACCTCGTTGACGGATCGTGGGCCGGGGATTACGTTCGTGATAAGCACGGAAGTCCGCATGTCGAACGCACCGCTGCATGCGTGATGGCCTGTGCATGCGTGATGGCCCGGGCATGCGTGGTGGGTGGTGCGCCGGACCTGGCGAGCGGAGGCACGACGTCGATCCACCCGCCGGCCGGCGCCCCGGCCGGGGCCGCCGGTAGCGTCGGGCCGACCCGGCAACCGGCGGGTAGTAAGGAGACATCGTGAGCAACGACGTGTACGTCCTCGACGCCGTACGGACCCCGATCGGCCGGTACGGCGGCGCCCTCGCCGGAGTACGCCCCGACGACCTCGCCGCACACGTGCTGCGGGAGGTGACCCGGCGCAGCCCCGAGCTCGACCCGGTCCGGATCGACGACGTACTGCTCGGCAACGCCAACGGTGCGGGCGAGGAGAACCGGGACGTGGCGCGGATGGCGGTACTCCTGGCCGGGCTGCCGCCGACGGTGCCCGGCGCGACCGTGAACCGGCTCTGCGGCTCCGGCCTGGAGGCGGTGATCGGGGCGGCCCGGGCGATCGCGGTCGGCGACGCCTCGGTCTGCGTCGCCGGCGGCGTCGAGTCGATGACCCGGGCCCCCTGGGTACTGGCCAAGCCGGAGACCGGCTACCCGCGCGGGCACGAGACCCTGCACTCGACCACCCTCGGCTGGCGCATGGTCAACCCGGCGATGCCGGCCGAGTGGACCGCCTCGCTCGGCGAGTGCACCGAGATCCTCGCGCAGCGGTACGGGATCTCCCGCGACGAGCAGGACGCCTTCGCCGTACGCAGCCAGCGGCTGGCCGCGCGGGCGTGGGCCGCCGGGGCGTACGCCGACGAGGTCAGCCCGGTACCCGGTACCGAGCTGGAGAGCGACGAGAGCATCCGCCCGGGTACCACCACCGAGGCACTGGCCCGGCTCAAGCCGGTGTTCCGGCCGGACGGCACGGTGACCGCCGGCAACTCCTCCCCGCTCAACGACGGGGCGAGCGCACTGCTGCTCGCCGACCGGGCCGGTGCCGAGGCGGCCGGTCGGACCCCGCTGGCCCGGATCGTCTCCCGCGCGGTCGTCGGCATCGAACCGCAACTGTTCGGGATCGGCCCGGTACGCGCCGCCGAGGAGGCGCTGCGCCGGGCCGGCATCAGCTGGTCGGACCTGGCCGTGGTGGAGCTGAACGAGGCGTTCGCCGCCCAGTCGCTGGCCTGCCTGGCGCAGTGGAAGGACCTCGACCCCGAGATCGTCAACCCGCAGGGCGGGGCGATCGCCCTCGGCCACCCGCTCGGTTCGTCCGGGTCGCGCATCCTCGGTTCGCTGGCCTGGCAACTACATCGCCGTGGAGGCGGGCTGGGCCTCGCCGCCATCTGCATCGGCGTCGGTCAGGGCCTGGCCGTCGTACTGGAGGCCTGACGGGTACTGGAAGCCTGACGGAGGACGACCATGACCACCGAACACATCCGGTCCACCGCACCCGGCGTGCCGGCGGCCCGTCCCGGCCGGCCGGTGTTGCCCCGCTACCGGCACGACGCCCCGGACACCCACCCGCCGATGCTCTTCCCCGACTACGGTTCCACCACCCTGCGCGCGCCGAGGCAGCCGCTGGTGGTGCTGCCGCAGCGGCTGACCGAGGTCACCGGGCCGCTGCTCGGCGAGGGCCGGCTCGGCGAGTTGGACCACGACCTGACCCGCCAGCATGCCGGGGAGCCGCTGGGCCAGCGGATCATCGTGCACGGCCGGGTGCTGGACGGGGACGGCCGGCCGATCCCGAACACGCTGGTGGAGATCTGGCAGCCGAACGCCGCCGGCCGGTACCGCCATGCGGGCGACAACTGGCCGGCACCACTGGACCCGAACTTCACCGGGGCGGGCCGGACGCTGACCGACGCGGACGGCCACTACCGGTTCGTCACCGTGCGACCCGGCGCCTACCCCTGGCGGAACCACCCCAACGCCTGGCGGCCGGCGCACATCCACTTCTCCCTCTTCGGCCAGGCCTTCATCCAACGGCTGGTCACCCAGATGTACTTCCCCGGAGACCCGCTCTTCTTCCAGGACCCGATCTTCAACTCGGTCCGCGACCCGTTGGCCCGGGAACGGCTGATCTCCCGCTACGACCACGCGGTGAGCGAACCCGAGTGGGCGCTCGGCTTCGAGTTCGACCTGGTGCTGCGCGGCCGGGAGGCCACACCCTTCGAGGACGGCGACGATGACTGAGCAGCCCGACCCGACCCCGACGTTCGGTACCGGCCCGGCCGTCGACACCGCCGGTTCACCGGCCGGCTCGGCGGGGCTCGCCCCGGCACCACCGCTCGGCTCGACCCCCGCGCAGACGGTCGGACCGTACCTGCACATCGGCCTGCTCTGGCCGGACGGCCCGGACGTGGTGCCGGCGGGTACCCCCGGGGCGATCTGGATCCGCGGCCAGGTCTTCGACGGCGCCGGGGCGCTGGTGCCGGACGCACTGGTGGAGACCTGGCAGGCGGACCCGGACGGCCGGTTCGACCATCCGGACGACCCCCGGGGCGCCCGCCCGCCGACGGTGCCCGGATTCCGTGGCTTCGGCCGCAGCGCCACCGACGCCGACGGCCGGTACGGAATCCGTACCCTCAAGCCCGGCCCGCTGCCCGGCCCGGACGGGGAGATTGAGGCACCGCACCTGAACCTGTCGATCTTCGCGCGGGGCCTGCTGCACCGGCTGGTGACCCGGCTCTACTTCCCGGACGAGGCGGCGGCGAACGCCGCCGACCCGGTGCTCGGCGCGATCGACCCGGCCCGCCGGGCCACCCTGGTGGCCCGACCGGTGCCGGACGGGCTCCGGTTCGACATCCACCTGCGGGGCCCGGATGAGACCGTCTTCTTCGCGGTCTGAGCAGCCGCCGGCGGCCGGCGCGGGACTGCTCTCCGGGCTGTCCGGCACCGCCGAGGTGGACGCCGAACTCACCGACCGGGCACTGCTGACCGCGCTGCTCGACGTGGAACGGGCGCTCGCCGAGGCCGGGGCCGAGGGTGGGGTACTGCCGGCGTCGGCCGCCGCGGCGATCGCCGGGCGGTGCCACCCGGACGGGTTCGACCTCGCCGCCCTCGCCGCGGCCGCCGACGCCGCCGGCAACCCGGTGGTGCCGCTGGTCCGCCAGCTCACCGAGGCGGTACCGGCCGCCGCCCGGCCCTGGGTGCATCACGGCGCCACCAGCCAGGACGTGCTGGACACCGCGCTGGTCCTGGTCGCCACCCGGGCCGGCGAGCCGCTGCTGCGTCACCTCGACACCGCCCTCGACGCCACCGCCGGGCTCGCCGACCGGCACCGGGACACCGTGGCACTGGCCCGTACCCTCGGCCAGGCGGCCGCGCCCACCACATTCGGCCTGAAGGCCGCCGGCTGGCTGCTCGCCCTGCTGGACGCCCGGACCCGGCTGGCCGCCGCCCGGGCCGCGTTGCCGGCACAGCTCGGCGGGGCGGTCGGCACGCTGGCCGTGCTCGGCCCGGCCGGACCGGAGGTGACCGCGCGGTTCGCCGCCCGGCTCGGCCTCGCCGCGCCCCGGTTACCCTGGCACACCCGGCGTCAGCCGATCCTCGACCTGGCCGCCGCACTCGGTAGCCTGCTCGCGGCCGCCGGCAAGGTCGGCCTGGACGTCGGACTGCTCGCCCAGACCGAGGTGGCCGAGGTCGCCGAGGGCGGCGGTCCGGGCCGGGGCGGCTCGTCGGCGATGCCGCACAAGCGCAACCCGGTGGACGCGGTCCTGATCGGCGCTGCCGCCCGGCGCGGGCCGCACCTGGTCGGCACGCTCTTCGCCGCCGCGGTGCAGGAGCACGAGCGGGCCACCGGCGGCTGGCACGCCGAGTGGGAACCGCTGCTCGACCTGCTCCGGCTGGCCGGCGGTGCGGCCGCCCGGGCCGCCCGGCTGCTCTCCCGGCTCGACGTGCGTCCGGAGCGGATGCGGGACAACCTCGACGCGCTCGGCGGCCGGGTCCTCGCCGAGGCGGTCGCGGCCCGGCTCGCGCCGGCACTCGGCCGGGCCGACGCGCACGACGTGCTGGCCCGGGCGGCCGCCGCGTTGGACTTCCGGGCCGCACTGCTGGCCGACCCGGCCGTCCGGGCACACCTGTCCGAGCGGGAGCTGGACCAGGCCCTCGCGCCGGCCAACTGGCTCGGTTCGGCCGGCACCTTCGTGGACCGGGCACTGCGGGAGTACCGGACGTGCGGGGTGGAGCGGAACCCGGAGAACCAGACATGACATCCCCCATGCACGCCTGCGTCGACACATCCCCCCTGCACGCCTGCGTCGACACATCCCCCCTGCACGCCTGCGTCGACACATCCCCCCTGCACGCCTGCGTCGACGGGCCGGCCGAGGCGCCGACGCTGCTCCTCGGCAGCTCGCTGGGCACCTCGGCGGCGATGTGGCGGCCGCAGGTGCCGGCGCTGACCCGGCGGCACCGGGTGGTCCGCTACGACCACCTCGGGCACGGCGACTCCGACGTGCCGACCGGCCCGTACACGATCGCGGATCTCGGGCACGCCGTACTCCGGCTGCTGGACGAGCTCGACCTGCCCCGGGTGTCGTACGCCGGGCTCTCCCTCGGCGGGATGGTCGGGATGTGGCTGGCCGCCAACGCGCCCGACCGGGTCGACCGGTTGGTGCTGCTCTGCACCTCGGCCTGGCTCGGCCCGGCCCGGGGCTGGCGGGACCGGGCCGCCGCGACCCGGACCGGCGGGCTGGAAGCGGTCGCCGACGCGGTGCTGGGACGGTGGTTCACCCGGGGCTTCGCCGCGAGCCACCCGGGGGTGGTCGCCGCCTACCGGTCGATGCTCACCGCGACTCCGGTCGAGGGGTACGCCGGCTGCTGCGAGGCGATCGCCGGAATGGACCTGCGGGCCGACCTGGCCCGGATCACCGCGCCGACCCTGGTGATCGCGGGCGGGGACGATCCGGCGATTCCGCTCGGACACGCCCGGTTGCTGGCCGAGCGGATTCCCGACGCCGGTCTGCGGGTGGTCGGCGACGCCGCCCATCTGGCCAGCGTGGAGCGACCGGAGCAGGTGGGCCGGCTGATCCTGGAGCACCTCGACGGCGGACCTGCCCCGGGGGTGCCGGAGCCCGGTGGGTGGAGGGAGCGGACGGATGGATGATCGTCGACGGCACGCCGCCGGCATGGCGGTCCGGCGCGAGGTGCTCGGCGACGCGCACGTGGACCGCGCCGTCGCCGGTACCGACGAGTTCACGGCGGACTTCCAGGACCTGATCACCCGGTACGCCTGGGGCGAGATCTGGACCCGGCCGGAACTGGACCGGCGCACCCGCAGCTGCGTCACCCTCGCCGTGCTGGCCACCCTGCACCACGACGAGGAGCTGGCGATGCACGTCCGGGCCGCGCTGCGCAACGGGCTGACCCGGGAGGAGGTCCGGGAGGTCCTGCTGCAGGTGGGCGTCTACGCTGGCGTTCCAGCGGCGAACCGGGCATTCAAGGTCGCCCAGGAGACTCTGCGGAAGGAGGACGGGTGACCGAGGTGGTCGAGGAGACGGCTCGCACCGGGGAGTTCGTCCAGTCGTTGGAGCGAGGACTCGCGGTCATCCGGGCGTTCGACGCCGACCATCCCCAGTTGACGCTCAGCGAGGTGGCCCGGGCGACCGGGCTGACCCGGGCGGCGGCCCGACGATTTCTGCTCACCCTGGTCGAGCTCGGATACATGCGCACCGACGGACGGCTCTTCTCGCTGCGCGCCCGCATCCTCGAACTCGGGTACGCCTACCTGTCCAGTCTGAGCCTGCCCGAGGTGGCCCAGCCGCACATGGAGGCTCTGGTCGCCGAGGTGCGCGAGTCCTGCTCGATGTCGGTACTGGACGGCGACGAGGTGGTCTACGTCGCGCGGGTGCCGACGAAGCGGATCATGACGGTGGCGATCAGCGTCGGCACCCGGTTCCCGGCGTACGCCACCTCGATGGGGCGGGTACTGCTGGCCGCCCAGCCGGCCCCGTGGCTTGACAACTATCTCGACAGCGCCGAGCTGCGTCCACTCACCCGGCGTACGGTCACCGAACCGGCGCGGCTGCGGACGATCCTGAACCGGATCGGCAACCAGGGCTACGCGATCGTCGACCAGGAGCTGGAGGAGGGCCTGCGTTCCCTCGCCGCGCCGATCCGGGACGCCGACGGCGCGGTGATCGCCGCTGTGAACGTCTCCGCGCACGCCAGCCGGGGCAGCTCGGAGCTGATCCGCAAGGAACTGCTGCCGCCCCTGCTCGCCACCGCGAAGCGGATCGAGGAGGACCTGCGTGGCGGTCAGCCCCGCTAGCGGCCGTCCCGCAGGTCGGCCAGCCGGGTGGCGGAGAAGCTGATCCGGTCGAACCAGACCGGGCAACCGGCGCCGGTCGGTGACTGCGGGGAGAGGCCGAACCGCAGTGGGGCCGCTGCCGGGTCGAGCCGGAAGTACCGGACGAACTGCCAGAAAGTCCCGTCGGTGCTGGCGTGGAACGCCCAGGCCGGGCCGAGCCGGGAGATTCGCAGCCAGAGCGGCGCGCCGTCGTCGACCACGAATCCGTTGGCGTCGTCGGAGACGTCGCGGGTGATCACCGACACCACCATCGCGGGGCCCTGGGGTGAGCGTTCGTACGCGAGTTTGGCCCAGTGCCGGGGGCCGGAATAGAGCAGCAGGCTGCCGGCGTCGTACGTGCCGGCGAAGTCGACCCTGACCCGGGCCGAGAACTGGAAGTCGCCCTCCGGTGCCGGGGCCAGCAGCCGGGGCGCGGAGAGCACCGGCTCGCCGCCGGCCGGGTCCACGAAGAGATCGCTCTGGGCCGGCGCGCTCACGGTCAGTCCGGTGACGCCGTCGGGTGACCAGTCGGGTGGTGCGACATCCCAGTGCAGCGGTGTCGGAAGGCCGAGGTCGATCTGTTGCATCGAAGCAGGATGCCACAATCCGCCCTCCGGCGGGGTGCGGGTGGGGCCGGGCGGGGCAAAACGGCCGGTGCGGCGGGGTTTACCCCTTGGTTGAGCGGCGATTCCCCGGGTAATGGCGGTTCTCGCCGCGAGGCGATCGGACGGTCCGGGACGAAGTCCTGCGAGGAGCGGCGGAGGGAATGGGGTGGGGGGAGCATGGTACTGAGGCGTCGAGCGGTGTTGTTGGTGATGCTCGTGATGGCTGCCGTACCACTGGTTCTGGCGGGCTGTACGGGCAATCCGTTTGAACGCGTCGCGCGGCCGGCGCCGCCACCGAAGCTGACGATTACCCCGGCTCCGGATAGCCGGGATCTGCCGACCAGTGTCGAGATCGGTACGGCGGTGACGGGCGGGAAGGTCGCCGACGTGGTCGTGACCGACGCCAGCGGCACCCGGGTCGACGGTGCGATGCGCGCCGACGGTTCGAGCTGGATGCCGAGCAGGGCGCTGGCCAACAAGCAGACCTATACCGCCGAGGTGACCGCGAAGAATGACGCCGGGAAGGCGGTCACCCAGAAGACGACCTTCAGCACCATGGACAAACCGGCTAAGCGGACCGTGACCAACCTGAATCTGCAGAGTGACCAGACCTACGGGGTGGCGATGCCGATAACGGTGTCATTCGACTCCGACATCCCGAAGGAGGCGCGTGCCGGGATCCAGCGCCGGCTGTTGGTCAGCACCGATCCGCCGCAGCCGGGTGTCTGGTCGTGGGACGAGAACGGCCGCCAGGTCTCCTACCGGGCTCCCGACTTCTGGCGCCCGGGTACCACCGTCTCCGTCCGGGCCGCCCTGGACGGGGTGCCGATGGGCGAGGGCAGCTTCGGCGACACCGACCGGAGCGGCACCGCGAAGATCGGCAACCGGGTCTTTCTGGAGATCGACAACGCCACCAAGCAGATGTCGGTGTTCAAGGACGACGTACTGGTCAGGAAGATCCCGGTCAGCCTCGGCAAGAGCAGCACCCCGACGTCGAGCGGCAAGATGGTGATCATGGAAAAGCACGAGTCGACCGTCTTCGACACCACGGGCTCGCCGGATCCCTACGTGGTCACCGTCACGAACGCACAGCGGCTGACCTGGGGTGGCGAATTCATCCACGCGGCGCCGTGGTCCGTCGGCGCCCAGGGGGAGCGGAACGTCTCGCACGGCTGCACGAACGTCTCGGACGCGAACGCGGAGTTCCTGATGGAGACCACCAAGGTCGGTGACCTGGTGACGATCAAGGGCACCGAGGTCACCCTTGACCAGGGCAACGGCTGGACCGCCTGGAACGTGAGCTGGGACGAGTTCGTCAAGGGCAGTGCCCTGCCGGTGCCCGCCGATCTCAAGCCGGCGCCACCGCCTCCGAGCGGGCCGGCGAACGGTGGTCCGGGAAACGGTGGTCCGGCGAACGGCGGACCACCGGCCGCGGACAAGCCGCCCGCGTCACCGGCACCGTCTTCGAGCAGCGGCGGCCGGTGACCCGGCAGGTGCCGCACCGCGACCCGGGTGGATGAGCATTCCGGCCTGGCCCGCCCGGGGAAATCGGGACGACCGCTCCCGTCCCCCGACCGCTCACCGGCTGTTGTACGCCTTCACCACCGACGACGGAATGCGACCCCGCTCCGAAACCTCGTAGCCGTTCTGCACGGCCCATTCCCGGATCGCGCGGTTCAGGTCGCGGTCACTTCGCGTCGGGCTCGTGGCGCCGCCACGCCGACCCGACCGACGGCTTTCGATCGAGCCGCGTCCCACCCGGCTGCCCGCGTGGATGTAAACGTCCAGCGCCTTGCGGAGCTTGCCGGCGTTCTTATCTGACAGGTCAATCGTGTAGTTGACGCCGTCCAGACCGAACTCGACAGTGCGGTCGGCCTCGCCGCCGTCGAGGTCGTCGGTCAGAAGTGTGATTACCTGCTTCGCCATGGTCGATTACTCCTCGTGAACATTTATTGCTAGGAGTCGAGTTTGACTGATCGCACGCCAATTCTGCAAGACATTGGACATTTCTCGCGCGTCGACCGTACACGGCGTGACTTCAGTTCTGGCGTTGACGCGCGCGGTATCCGGCCCGGGTAAGGCTCCCGTGGTATGTCGATGTGGCACCGCCGCGGCCGGTTGGCGGCGGTGATTGGGGGCCGCACGCTATCGGCGATTAATCCGGCGGTACGCATTCCGGGTCGCGCCGGACCGGCCGGCTGGGCCGCTGCGCCGGCGCCGGTCCCGAACTCGTCCGGGCCACGAACCGGGGGGTCAACGAGACCCGGCGGTTGGTCCGGACACCGCTTTCGAGTTGTTCGATCAGCAGGTCCAGGCTGCGCCGGCCGAGTTCGGCGAAGTCCTGCCGGACCGTGGTGAGCGGTGGCAGGAAGTAACCCGACTCGGGTACGTCGTCGAAGCCCACCACGCTGACCTCGTCCGGCACCCGGCGGCCGGCCTCGTGCAGGGCCCGCAGCGCGCCGAGCGCGATCTGGTCGTTGCCGCAGAAGATCGCGGTGACCGTCGGATCGGCGGCGAGCAGTCGGCCGTGCTCGTAGCCGGCCCGGGCGCTCCAGTCCCCGAGCCGGGGTGCCGGCACCGGGGCACCGGCCGCGTGCAGCGCCTCCCGCCAGCCGTCGGTCCGGTCCCGCGCCTCCGGCCAGTCGGCTGGACCGGCGATGTGTTGCACGGTGGTGTGCCCCAGGTCGAGCAGGTGCCGGGTCGCCATCGCGGCGCCGCTGGAGTTGTCGATGCAGACCGTCGGTACGTGTTCGGCGCCGCCACCCACCCCGACCACGGCCAGCCCGGCCGGTGCCTGCGCGAGGGCGGTGCCCACACTGCTCTGTGGGGCGATCGCCACTATCCCCTCCACCGACTGTTCGCAGAGCCGGCCGACCGCATCCAGCACCGATTCCCGGTCCAGGGTGCGTACGCTCGCCACGCTGACGAAGTAGCCGGCGGCCCGGGCCGCCTGCTCCAGTCCGTACAGGGTGGAGGCCGGGCCGAACAGCGTGGTCTCGTAGGCGATCAGTCCCAGGGTGCGGGACCGGCGGGTTACCAGGGTGCGGGCGGCGGAGTTGCGCCGGTAGTTCAGTGCCCGCATCGCCGCGAGTACCCGCTCACGGGTCTCCGGCCGGACGTTCGGATGGTTGTTGAGCACCCGCGAGACGGTCTGGTGGGAGACGCCGGCCAGGCGGGCGACGTCGCGCATCACCGAACCCCGGGTCCGTGGCGGCGGGTCAGCCGACTGGTCACCGGCGTCGATACGGTCAGCTGTCAACGGCCGCTCCTTCGTCTCGACCAGCCGTCTTTGCGCTGGAGGGTCCGGCACGTCCAGCATCACGGATCCATACCGTCGCCGGAAGTACCCCTTGACGGCCGGCATGAGAACGTTAACACTCACGAACCAGGAAGCCCTGTGGATCGACCGGCGTGCCCTGAGGGTCGGCGTTCTCCGTGGCAGACTCGGCCGGATCCAGCCCTCTCCGGCGTCGGACAGGTGGTGACGAGGGGTGCTGGCCGGCCCTGCGTGTGAACGGTAACTACGACAGACAGCGATTTCCCAGGCGAGGAGGAAACGGTGCTGAAAAAGGTCTCCGCCGTTGTACTCGGCGGACTGATGGTGACCGCGTTGGCCGCCTGTGGAGGCGACGGCGGCGCGGGCAGCGGCTCCGGAAACGACGATGGCAAGATCACGCTGGGCTTCGCGCAGGTGGGTGCGGAGAGCGGCTGGCGTACCGCGAACACCAAGTCCATCCAGGACTCCGCCAAGGAGGCCGGCATCGACCTCCAGTTCTCCGACGCGCAGCAGAAGCAGGAGAACCAGATCAAGGCCATCCGGTCGTACATCACCCAGAAGGTCGACGTGATCGCCTTCTCGCCGGTGGTGGAGTCCGGTTGGGACACCGTGCTCCGCGAGGCGAAGGATGCCAAGATTCCGGTCATCCTGACCGACCGGGCGATCGACTCCCCGGACAAGACGCTGTACAAGACCTTCATCGGGTCCGACTTCGTGCTTGAGGGGAAGAAGGCCGGTGAGTGGCTGGTCGCCGAATACGAGGGCAAGACCGAGCCGGTGAACATCGTGGAGCTGCAGGGCAGCACCGGATCGGCGCCGGCCAACGACCGGAAGGCGGGCTTCGCCGACGTCATCAAGGCGGACCCGAAGTTCAAGGTGATCGCCTCGCAGACCGGCGAGTTCACCCGGGCCAAGGGCAAGGAGGTCATGGACGCCTTCCTCAAGGCGCACAAGGACATCGACGTGCTCTACGCGCACAACGACGACATGGGTCTCGGTGCGATCGAGGCGATCGAGGGTGCCGGGCTGAAGCCGGGCGTCGACATCAAGATCATCACGGTCGACGCGGTGAAGGACGGGATGCAGGCGCTGGCCGACGGCAAGATCAACTTCATCGTCGAGTGCAGCCCGCTGCTCGGCCCACAGCTGATGGAGCTGGTGAAGAAGGTCGTCGCCGGTGAGACGGTGCCGGAGCGGGTGGTCACCGAGGAGACCACCTTCACCCAGGAGCAGGCCAAGGCGGCGCTGCCGAACCGGCAGTACTAGCCGAGGGCCCGCACGCGACGACGTGACGGACGGAGGAGGGCGGATGGAGACGTCGGGAGAGCCCCGGGCGATCCTGACCATGGCCGGCATCGGCAAACGGTTCCCCGGCGTACGGGCACTCGACGAGGTCGACTTCCGCCTCTTCCCCGGCGAGGTGCACGCGCTGATGGGCGAGAACGGTGCCGGGAAATCGACACTGATCAAGGTGCTGACCGGGGTGTACGACGTGGACGAGGGCGAGATAGTCCTCGACGGCACCCCGGTCCGCTTCGCCGGCCCGTTGCAGGCGCAGCAGGCCGGGGTGAGCACCGTCTACCAGGAGGTCAACCTCTGCGCCAACCTCTCCGTCGCGGAGAACATCCACATCGGCCGGGAACCGCGCCGCTTCGGTGCCATCAACTGGGGCGAGCTGCGGCGCCGTTCCCGACGACTGCTCGACGGGCTGGGCCTGGACATCGACGTCTCGGCCCCGCTCGGCAGCCTCTCCCTGGCGGTGCAGCAGATGGTCGCGATCGCCCGGGCCATCGACATCTCGGCCAGGGTGCTGATCCTGGACGAGCCGACCTCCAGCCTGGACGCCGACGAGGTCGGGCAGCTCTTCCGGGTGATGCGCCAACTCAAGGAGGAGGGCATGGCGATCCTGTTCGTCAGCCACTTCCTCGACCAGGTCTACGAGATCTCCGACCGGATGACGGTGCTGCGCAACGGCCGCCGGGTCGGCGAGTACGTCACCCGGCAGATGAGCCAGCTCGAACTGGTCAGCGCGATGATCGGCAAGGAACTCGCGGCCCTGGAGGAGCTGGAGGAACAGCCCCGGCGCGAACTGGCCACCCTGGAGCGGGACCGGCCGGTCGTCGAGGCGGTCGGACTCGGCCGGACCGGCGCGGTCGCCCCGTTCAGCCTGGCCATCCACCGGGGCGAGGTGGTCGGACTGGCCGGGCTGCTCGGCTCCGGGCGTACCGAGGTGGCCCGGTTGCTCTTCGGCGCGGACCGGTCCGACGTCGGAGAACTCCGGGTGGACGGCGAGCCGGTGGCCATGCGCGGCCCGCGCAGTGCGATGGCCCAGGACATCGCCTTCTGCTCGGAGAACCGCCGCACCGAGGGGCTGGTCGCCGATCTCACCGTCCGGGAGAACATCATCCTGGCCCTCCAGGCCGCCCGGGGCTGGTCCCGTCCGCTGCCCCGGCGCCGGCAGGACGAGCTCGTCGACAGGTACGTCAAGGCGCTGCGCATCGTGCCGGCCAACCCGGAGGCCCCGGTCGGCCAGCTCAGCGGCGGCAACCAGCAGAAGGTGCTGCTGGCCCGCTGGCTGATCACCGAGCCGCGGCTGCTGATCCTGGACGAGCCGACCCGGGGCATCGACGTCGGCGCCAAGGCGGAGATCCAGCGCCTGGTGGTCACGCTCTCCGACGGCGGGATGGCGGTGCTCTTCATCTCCGCCGAGCTGGAGGAGGTGCTCCGGCTCAGTCACAAGATCGCCGTACTGCGGGACCGGCGGATGGTCGACGAACTGGCCAACGACGACGAGGTCACCGTCGGGCGGATCATGGCGACCATCGCCAGCGGTCACGGCTCGGCGCCACCGGAGGCGGCTGGCCGACCCGATCCGGACGCGATCGTCGTCCGGGAGGAGGTGTGATGGCGAACCTCGTGCGGCACCGCTTCTTCTGGCCGGTGCTGACCCTGCTGCTCCTGCTGGTCAGCAACCTGTTCTTCACCCCCGACTTCTTCGTCGTCGACATCCGCCAGGGGCACCTGTACGGCAGCCTGATCGACATCGTGCGGTTCGGCGCGCCGCTGATCCTGGTCTCGCTCGGCATGACCCTGGTGATCGCCACCGGCGGCATCGACCTCTCGGTGGGCTCGATCGTCGCCATCTGCGGCGCACTGGCCTGCCTGCGGATCAGCGAGCTGGGCGACCAGAACAGCGTGCTCGGGGTACTGGCCGCGGTAGGGCTGGCCCTCGGGCTGGCCCTGCTGCTCGGCGCCTGGAACGGCCTGCTCGTCGCGCAGTTCGGCATCCAGCCGATCATCGCCACCCTGATCCTGATGGTCGCCGGCCGGGGACTGGCCCAGCTCATCACCGACGGGCAGATCATCACGGTCAACAGCTCGCCGTACAAGCTGATCGGGGCCGGCTACTGGCTGACCGTGCCGTTCTCGATCCTGGTCGCGCTGCTGGTCTTCGGGCTGGCGTCGCTGCTCACCCGGCGTACCGCGCTCGGCCTGCTGATCGAGTCGGTGGGCGGCAACGCCGAGGCGAGCCGGCTGGCCGGGATCCACTCCCGCCGGATCATCTTCACCGGGTACGTCTTCGCCGCCTTCTGCGCCGGGGTCGCCGGCTTGATGATCAGCTCCAATGTCTCCAGCGCGGACGGCAACAACGCGGGCCTCTGGATCGAGCTGGACGCCATCCTGGCGGTGGTGATCGGCGGTACCTCACTGGCCGGCGGCCGGTTCTCCCTCGGCGGCACGGTGCTGGGGGCACTGATCATCCAGACCCTGACCACCACCATCTACACCATCGGGATCCCACCGGAGACGACGCTGTTGTTCAAGGCCCTGGTCGTGACGATCGTCTGTCTGCTCCAGTCGCCGGCGTTCCGGGCCAGGGTCTTCGGCCGGCGCCGGAAACCGCCACTGCCGCCCGCCCCCGAGCGCGCCCAGCCGAAGGTGGAGGTGCCGGCATGAGTGAGCGAAGTGAGCGAATCGGTCAGTTCAGTGTGGGTGTGCCTGATGGCGGCACGGAGCGCAGCGGAGTGCCGGCATGAGCGAACGAAGTGAGCGAATCGGTCAGTTCAGTGTGGGTGTGCCTCATGGCGGCACGGAGCGCAGCGGAGTGCCGGCATGAGTGCTGTTTCGGGTACCGTCGCGAACGGTCGGGAGCGGCTGCTGCGGCCGCAGCAGAAGTACCTGCCGATCTTCGCCACCCTCGCCCTGCTGGTCCTGATGTACAGCGCCGGGGTGCTGCGTTACGACGGCTTCTCCGACACCCAGGTGGTGCTGAACGTCTTCGTCGACAACGCGTTCCTGCTGGTGGTCGCGGTCGGCATGACGTTCGTGATCCTGACCGGCGGGATCGACCTCTCGGTCGGCTCGGTGGTCGCGCTGACCACGATGCTCTCCGCCTCGCTGCTGGAGGAGCGGGGCTGGCCGCCGGTGCTCGTCCTGCCGCTGGTGCTGCTGATCGGCGCCCTGCTCGGCTTCGCGATGGGCTGCATCATCCACTACTTCGAGATCCAGCCGTTCATCGTCACGCTGGCCGGGATGTTCCTGGCCCGTGGGCTCTGCTACACCATCAGCACCTCGTCGATCACCATCGACGACCCGTTCTGGACCTCGGTGGCGCAGCAGCGGATCCGGTTCGGCGGCTTCTTCATCTCCACCAGCGTGGTCATCGCGCTGGTGGTGGTGGCGATCGGCATCTACGTGCTCGGCTACACCCGGCTGGGCCGCAACACGTACGCGATCGGCGGCAACCCGCAGTCGGCGCTGCTGATGGGGCTGCCGGTGGCGCGTACCAGGATCGCGGTCTACACGATCAGCGGGTTCTGCTCGGCGCTCGGCGGGCTGCTGCTCAGCTTCTACATGCTCTCCGGCAACAACGGGCACGCGGTCGGGCTGGAACTCGACGCGATCGCCGCCGTGGTGATCGGTGGCACGCTGCTGACCGGCGGCTCCGGCTACCTGGTCGGCACGGTGCTCGGGGTGCTGGTGCTCGGGCTGATCCAGACCATCATCACCTTCCAGGGCGACCTCAGCTCCTGGTGGACCAAGATCGTGATCGGTGTGTTGCTCTTCGTGTTCATCGTGCTGCAACGCGCCGTGACCCGGCGCCAGGCGTAGGGGTGCGGCACCGGCCCGCCGGTGCCGGTACCCGGACCCGGCCTGGTGGTAGCGCTAACACCGTGGTTGGCTGACGGATAGCGGAGGCGCCGGTGGTGCCGCTGCGGGCCGGTCCACCTGGCGCGGGCGGCCGGCGAGGGAGACAGGGAAACCCCCAGGAGGGACACGAGTGAGCACTGACGGTGCGGACCGGTACGTGGTTGGCGTCGACTTCGGCACGCTCTCCGGCCGGGCGGTGGTGGTCCGGGTCTCGGACGGCGCCGAACTCGGCTCGGCCGTGCACGAGTACCGGCACGGGGTGATCGACGACCGGCTGCCGGAGACCGGGGCCGAACTGCCCGGCGGCTGGGCGCTGCAGATGCCGGAGGACTGGCGGACGGTGCTGCGCGAGGCGGTGCCCAAGGCGCTCTCCGCCGCCTCGGTGCCCCCGGACGCGGTGATCGGGATCGGCACCGACTTCACCGCCTGTACCGTGCTGCCGACACTTGCCGACGGCACCCCGCTGAACGAGGTTCCCGGGCTCGCCGACCGGCCGCACGCGTACCCGAAGCTGTGGAAGCACCACGCGGCGCAGCGGCAGGCCGACCGGATCAACGAGCTGGCCGAGCAGCGCGGCGAGCCGTGGCTGCCCCGGTACGGCGGGCGGATCTCCGCCGAGTGGCAGTTCGCCAAGGCGCTCCAGGTGCTCACCGAGGACCCCGAGGTGTACGCCCGGACCGAACGGTGGATCGAGGCGGCCGACTGGATCATCTGGCAGCTCTGCGGCGAGGAGACCCGTAACGTCTGTACCGCCGGCTACAAGGGCATCCACCAGGACGGGCGGTACCCGTCCCGGGACTACCTGGCGGCGCTGCACCCCGACTTCGCCGACTTCGTCGAGACCCGGCTCGCCCACCCGCTCGCCCCGCTCGGCGGGCTGGCCGGGCGGCTGACCCCGGAGGCGGCCGCCGCCACCGGGCTGCCGGCGGGGATCGCGGTCGCGGTCGGCAACGTCGACGCGCACGTCACCGCCGCCGCCGCCAACGCCGTCGAGCCCGGTCAGCTGCTCGCCATCATGGGCACCTCGACCTGCCACGTGATGGTCGCGGACACCCTCGCCGAGGTTCCCGGGATGTGTGGCGTGGTCCAGGACGGCATCGTGCCCGGCCGGTTCGGCTACGAGGCCGGACAGAGCGGCGTCGGGGACATCTTCGGCTGGTTCGTCGAACGCTGCGTACCGGCCGGCTACACCGAGGAGGCGGCCCGGCGGGGGATCGGGGTGCACGAGTACCTGACCGAGCTGGCCGCGGCGCAACGCCCCGGCCAGCACGGGCTGGTCGCCCTGGACTGGCACAACGGCAACCGCTCGGTACTGGTCGACCACGACCTCTCCGGCGTGCTGGTCGGGCAGACCCTGGCCACCCGGCCGGAGGACCAGTACCGGGCGCTGATCGAGGCGACCGCCTTCGGCACCCGGACCATCGTCGCCGCCTTCGTCAACGCCGGGGTGCCGGTGACCGAGTTCATCGTCGCCGGTGGCCTGCTCAAGAACGCCTTCCTGATGCAGGTCTACGCCGACGTGCTGCGCCGTCCGCTGTCGGTGATCGACTCCGACCAGGGGCCGGCGCTGGGCTCGGCGATCCACGCGGCGGTGGCCGCCGGGGCGTACCCGGACATCACGGCCGCGGCCGCCGCGATGGGCAAGGTCCGGCGCGGCGTCTACCAGCCCGACCCGGCCAGTGCCGACGTGTACGACCGGCTCTACGCCGAGTACGAGCGACTGCACGACTACTTCGGCCGGGGCGGCAACGAGGTGCTGCACCGGCTGCACGCACTACGCGAGGAGGTGCGCCGATGACCAACGGTGGACTCACCGGCACGATCAGCGACAGCGTCGCCCGGATCCGCCAGGAGGTGTGCCGGCTGCACGAGCAGCTCACCCGATGGGAGCTGGTGACCTGGACCAGCGGCAACGTCAGCGCGCGGGTGCCCGGCGCCGACCTGATGGTGATCAAGCCCAGCGGGGTGTCGTACGACGACCTCACCCCGGAGTCGATGGTGGTGACGACCCTGGACGGGGATGTCGTCGACGGCAACCACTCACCGTCCAGCGACACCGACGCACACGCGTACGTCTACCGGCACATGCCGCAGGTCAACGGTGTGGTGCACACGCACAGCCCGTACGCCACCGCGTGGGCGGCCCGGGACGAGGCGATTCCGTGCGTGCTCACCGCCATGGCCGACGAGTTCGGCGGGGAGATCCCGGTCGGCCCGTTCGCGCTGATCGGCGGCGACGACATCGGCAAGGGCATCGTGGCCACCCTGGAGGGGCACCGCTCACCGGCGGTGCTGATGCGCAACCACGGGGTCTTCACCATCGGGGCCAGCGCCAAGGCAGCGGTGAAGGCGGCGGTGATGTGCGAGGACGTCGCGCGTACCGTGCACATCGCCCGGGCCGGTGGTCCGCTGGTGCCGATCGAGCCGCAGCACATCGACGCACTCTACGAGCGTTACCAGGGGGTCTACGGCCAGCGGTGACGTCCGGACGGCGGCGGAGGCCGGGGGCATGCCGGCGGCCGGCGCACGGTCCCGGTACTGGTGCGCTGACTGCCGGGCTGGCATGCTCGCGCCAGAATGTTCCCGGCGGGCATCCCCGCCCGTCGTTCACCCGCGACCCTGGTGGTGCCTGTTGACCGGATCCCGCCGCCCGCCCGACGACCTGCCCGGGGCGGTCGCTCCGACGTCTGCCGGTCCCGACGGTCCGCTGCCGCCGGGGCCGGGGGAGTGCCAGGTGTGGCGGTTGCCGATGGGACCGGCGCACTGGGCCGGGCTCGAGGTGCTCGACGACGAGGAGCGGCAGCGGTACGCCCGGTTCCGGCAGGCCGCCGACCGGGACCGCTACCAGGCCGCGCACGTCGGGGTGCGGATGCTGCTCGGGCACTACCTCGGGGTGCCGGCCGGACAGCTCGGCTTCTCCCGGCACTGCCGGCACTGCGGCGCCGGGCACGGCAAGCCGGTGGTGGACCGACCCGCCACCAAGCTCGACTTCTCCCTCACCCACTCCGGCGAGTGGGTCGCCGTGGCGGTGGCCGCCGACCCGGTCGGCCTGGACGTGCAGGAGCTGACCGACGGCACCGACGTGGTCGCGTTGAGCCGGAACGTGCTCTCGCCGGCCGAGCTGCGCTGGTGGAGCGAGCAGCCGGCGGAGTCGGCCCGCCGGGCGTTCTTCGGGTACTGGGCCCGCAAGGAGGCGCTGCTGAAGGCGACCGGGCACGGGCTGGCCGTGCCGATGAACCGGATCACGCTGACGCCGCCGGACGAGCCGGCCCGGCTCGTCGACTGGGCCGTCGACCGTCCCCTCGACGGCCCGGTGCAGCTGCACGACCTCGACGTCGGTCCGGACTACACCGCCGCCGTCGCGGTGCTCTCCGGCCAGTCGGTCCGGATCAGCCGGGCGGACTTCCCGGCGTCGCTCGGCACCGCCCATATTCAGCCGGCCCGGCCCTGAGCCGCCCCGCCCTGGCGTCCCGGTGGTTCAGAGCCCGAAGACGTCCTCCTCGACGCCCTGCCGGACACCGTCGACGAAGCCCCGGAAGGCCGGGTCGTCCCGGTCGGCGGTCACACTGGTCACCTGTTCCCCGGTCGCCTCGGCCACCGCGTCGACCAGCGGGGGATAGTTGAGGTCGACGTCGGCGAGTTCGTCGTCGTCGGCCTCGGCGAGGTTGATCACGTCCTGCAGCTGGTCGGTGTCGGTCTCCGGATCACCCGCCCAGGCTTCGCCCAGGTCGTAACACTCGTCGTACAGCGCGCGCTGGTCCTCGGTCCAGTCGTCGTCGTAGTTCCTCACGCCGTACTCCCTTCCCCGCCCATCACCTGAGCATGCCCGAGGGGTGCGGAAGGGTCTGCGGTTATCGGTTTTTCCCGGTCCGCCGGTGCCGGTGGGATTATCCGCGCTCGCTCGGGGTAACCGCCTCGGTCCGGGCGCCCCCGCGGGCGGCGCCGAGCGAGGCGACCGGGCCGGTCGACTCCCGGACGACGAGACGGCAGGGTTGCCGGATCACCCCGGCGGCCCGTTCCCCGTCCAGGGCGGCGAAAAGCTGCTTGACCGCGGTCGCGCCGAGCTGTTGCAGGTTCAGGTCCACGGTGGTCAGTGGCGGCCGGCAGTCGGCGGCGAAGACCTCCCAGTTGTCGTACCCCACGATCGCGACGTCGTCCGGGATCCGCCGGCCGAGGTCGAGCAGGGTCTCCGCGACCCCGGTGGCGATCTGGTCGTTGCCACAGAAGACCGCGTCGATGTCCGGATCGGAGGTGAGCAGCATCCGGCCGGCGTGCCGGCCCCAGCGCTGGGACCACTCGCCGTAGAGCGGATCGCCCCCGACCAGCGGCAGGCCCGCCTCGGCCAGCACCGAGTGCAGGCCGGTCACCCGGTCGCGGGCGGCGCGGTAGGTCTCCGGGCCGGTGATGTGACCGATCCGACGTCGGCCGAGTGAGATCAGGTGCTCGACGGCCAGCCGCGCGCCGCCGGCGTCGTCGGCGAGTACCGAGAGGTCCTTCGGGTCGTCGGACTCGCCGTAGACGTAGACGACCGGGACCGGAATGTCCCGGGTCAGCGAGGGGCGGATGTCGTTCGAGTCGCCCAGGATGATGAAGCCGTCCACCTGGCGGGCGAGCAGCGTACGGATGTAGTGCCGGCGCCGGATGACGTCGCCCCGGGCGTCGCAGAGCAGCACGCACATCTGCTCGTTACCGAGTGCGTTCTCGATGCCGAGCAGCACGGGGAAGGCGAACCGCTCGCCGAGTTCGTCGGTGAGCAGCCCGATGGTCCGGGTGCGTCCCGAGATCAGTCCCTTGGCCAGGGCGTTGGGATGGAAGGAGAGTTCCTCGGCGGCCTCCAGGACCCTGCGGCGGGTGGCCGGGGCGACCTCGTCCCGCGCGTTCAGCGCCTTGGATGCGGTGGCCACCGAGACCCCGGCCCGCCGTGCCACGTCGGTCAGGGTCACAGATTGGGAGCGTTGTCTGACCACCGAAATCCTTTCGGACTGTCTTTCGGAAGGGCGGAGCAACAGGATTGTAGTCCAGGCACGCACTCCGCGATGAGCCCCATCGTTGGGATGATCGACACTGGCGTGGCTTCCGCAGCCGAGCCCGAAAAGGTTTTCAAGATTCCCGGACCGGAGCCGCCCGCGACCGACCAGCCGGCCACCGGGCCGGGACAGCTGGCGGGCGATGCCGGAGGTGGCGTGCGGACCGGCCGGCTCAGCTCGCCGCGGCCGCCTGCTGGGTCCACATGGTGATCACGATGCCGAGGACGAAGACCTGCACCGGCAGCGGCAGGCCGGGCAGGTCGGCGGCGACGTCGCCGCGCCACATGCTGACCCGGCGCACCGAACCGACCCGACGCCCGTCGGCGTGCAGTTCCTGTTCGCTGCTGAAGAGCGAGGCGCGCTGGAAGTGGTAGGTCTGCCCGTCGGTGGAGACCGTCCACCGCTTGCGCCCGACCCGGTCCGCCGACGCGACGGTCCCGCCCGCCGCGTCGAGCAGGCTGTAACGGTTGCCCCAGGCGTTGCCGCGCACCTGGTAGCGCCGGCCGTCCAACTCGAATTCGCCGCCGCTGCGCCACGACGAGCCGTCCCAGGTGGTCACGACCCGACCCTGGACACTGATCTCGTAGCGACTGCGCCACGCGCTCACCCTGCGGGCTTCCAACATCCCGTCAGGTTAACCGGGACGTCCTGGCCCGGTGATCGGGAGGCTGCCCACGATCGGGAGGTCGCGGCCGTGCCGGTCGCCCCGTGCCGGTCGCCCCGTGCCGGGCCGGAGCAGCCGGCTGGAAGAATCGGACCATGATCCGAATCCGACCCGCCGATGTCGAGGACGCGGTCGCGCTGGCCGAGGTGTACGCGACGAACCGGAGCTTCCTGGCCCCCTGGGAACCCCGGCGACCGGCGAGCTTCTTCACCCCCGCCGGTCAGCGTGCCCGGCTCGAACAGGCGACGGCCGAGCGGGGCAACGGCACCGGTTACGGCTGTGTGATCGAGTACGACGGGGGGATCTGCGGCACGATCACGCTGTCGACGATCGTCCGCGGGCCGGCACAGTCCGCGTACCTCGGCTACTGGGTGGCCGAGTCGGTCAACGGACGCGGAGTCGCGACCCGGGCCGTGGGCCTGGCCCTCGACCTCGCCTTCGGCGAACTGGACCTGCACCAGGTGCTGGCCGGCACCCTGCCGCACAACACGGGGTCACAGCGGGTGCTCCGGCGCAACGGGTTCGAGAGGATCGGCTTCGCCCGGGCACACGTCGAGATCGCCGGACGGTGGCAGGACCACGTCCTCTTCCAACGCCTGACCGACCGCTGAACCGGCCGCACCGCAGACCGGCGAGCGTGGATCCGGCCACCGGCTACCGCTACTACCGGCGCGACCAGGTGCGCGACGCGATGGTGATGGCCAGGCTGAGGACGATCCTCCGCTATCCGGTGACCCCGGCGGTCGGCGGTGATCGGTAAGCTTCTATTGAATGGCCGGCGGTCGACCGGTATGTTAGCGCTCAGACGCGATGTTAGCGCTCACACCAGTGCCCGGACACGGCATGCCGCACCCCGCCCGGAGGTGGCGACGATGACCCGAGCGACGATGACCCGAGCCCGGAACCGTTCCCGATGGCCGTCGCTGGCCTCCGCCGCACTGCTGGCGGTGGCCGGGGCGGCGGTGCCCGCCGCTCCGGCCGGGGCCGCCGCCCCGCCACCCGGCCAGGTCACCCGCTACACCATGACCGCCTTCACCAACAGCAGCGAATCCAACATGTACGTCTACGAGTCGCCGGACGCCACCGGCTTCCGACTGCTGCGCGGCCCCGCCTACACCCCGCCGTCCGGGCTGATCCGGGATCCGAGCATCATCCGGCACACCGACGGGCGCTACTACATCGTCTACACCACCAACTGGACCGGCAACACCATCGGCTTCGCCACCAGCACCGACCGGGTCAACTGGACCTTCCTGCGCAACCACACCATCCCGCTGGCGGTGCAGAACACCTGGGCGCCGGAGTGGTTCGTCGACACCGACGGCAGCGTCAACGTCATCGTCTCGCTCTCCACCAACGGCGCGGACTTCAAGCCGTACCGGCTGCGGGCGACGAACGCCGCACTCACCGCGTTCAGCGCGCCGACGGTACTGAGCGGGATCGGGCCGAACTACATCGACACCTTCGTCGTGAAGATCGGCGGGACGTACCACGCGTTCACCAAACAGGAGACGACCAAGTTCATCGAGTACGCGACGGCGACCAGCCTGACCGGGCCGTACACGATGCGCCGCACCGGGAACTGGGCCGGTTGGGGCGGCCCGCGCGAGGGCCAGGCGCTGGTGCAGTTGGACAACGGCGGCTGGCGGATCTTCTTCGACGGCTACACCAGCGGGCAGTACCTGTTCAGCGACAGCTACGACGGCTTCAACACCTGGACCGCCCCGACCCAGCTACCCGGGCTCTCCGGGTTCGCCCGGCATTTCACGGTGCTCCGGGAGACGGTGTCCGGCGGGGTCACCCTTCCGGTCAACACGACCCGGTCCCTCCAGTCGGTGAACTTCCCGGACCGGTACCTCCGGCACCGCGACTACCTCGGGTACATCGATCCGGTCTCCGCGTCGAGCCCGGCGCAGACCCGGCAGGACGCCACCTTCACCGTGGTCGCCGGACTGGCCGACCCGAACTGCTACTCCTTCACCGGCACCGGTGGCCGCTATCTGCGGCACTACGACTACCGGCTGCGCCTGGATCCGAGCGACGGTACGGCGCTCTTCCGCGGCGACGCCACCTTCTGCGCCCGCCCCGGTTCGGTGACCGGCTCCGTCGCCCTGGAGTCCTACAACCTGCCGGGCCGGTACCTGCGGCACTACAACTACGAACTCCGGATCGACTGGTACGCCGACAACGCCACCTTCCGGGCGGACAGCTCGTTCCGGCCGACCGCCCCGTGGGCCTGACGACGCCGGTCGAGCCGATGGTCCGCACTCCGGCCCGCCGCCCGGGAAGTCCTGGCCCTGCCGGGTCAGCTCCGTCCGGCCGGCGGAGCGGCGGCGCTCTGCCGGATCACCAGGGTCGGCTCGATCGGGGTGGTGCTGGACAGCACGGGGAGCGGCCCCTCCGCCCGGCTGGTGGCGTCGAGCAGTTGCAGCAGGGTCGCCATGCCGCGCCGGCCCACCTCGTCGAAGTCCTGCCGGACGGTGGTCAGCGGCGGAAGCATGAACTCCGCCTCGGGGATGTCGTCGAAGGCCACCACGCTGATGTCGGCCGGCACCCGGACGCCCCGCTCGTGCAGGGCGCGCAGCAGGCCGAGCGCCATCTGGTCGTTGGCGACGAAGACCGCGGTGACGTCGGGGTTGCCGGCCAGCGCGGTACCCGCGGCGTACCCGGACCGGGCGCTCCAGTCGCCGGAGATGATCGGCGGTACGGCGGCGTCGGCCTCCTCCAGGGTCTGCCGCCAGCCGATGATCCGGTCACCCGCCTCCAGCCAGTCGCTCGGCCCGGAGACGTGCCACACGGTGCGGTGCCCGAGGTCGAGGAGGTGTCGGACGGCGAGCCGGGCCCCGGCCACCTGGTCCACCGAGACGGACGGCAGTCCGCTGTCCTGGCCGGCCTCCACCGCCACCGCAGCCATCCCCCGGGGCAGGCTGTGCAGCGCGGCGGCGGCGGCCATCTGCGGTGCGATGATGATGACCCCGTCCACGCCCTGGCCGTCGAGCGCCTCGACGGCGCTGAGTACGCCACGGCGGTCGACCTTCTCCAGGGTCACGATGCTGACCCCGTAACCGGCGGCCCGGGCGGCGCGTTCGATGCCGAGCAGCGTCGAGGCCGGGCCGTACAGGATGGTGTCGAAACTCACCACGCCGAGCACCCGGGACCGGCGGCTGGCCAGGGCTCGGGCCATCGCGTTGGGCCGGTAGCTCAGCTCGGCCATCGCCCGGACCACCCGGTCCCGGGTCTCCGGCCGGACCCGTGGATGGCCGTTGATCACCCGGGAGACCGTCTGGTGTGACACTCCGGCGAGCCGGGCCACGTCGGTCATCACCGCCGGGCGTCCGGTCCGCGACGGCGTGGTCACGTGGTCTTCCTCCGCCAGCACAATCCCGCTACCACCTTCCACCCCCGCCGGCGACGCCGGACATCCGACTTAGGTTAGCCCCATCAGCCTGGTCGACGGTCGCGACGGCGCGCCTTCGGCCAGGTTACGTTTCCGGTCCACCCGGCCGGCGGTCGTCCCCGGTCCGGTCGATTCCCCGGGCCGGCGGGCGGACCCGGCGCGCCCGATCCCGGTCCGCCCCGCCCGGCCGGCGGGCCGCCCCCCACCGGTTGAGCGGATTGGTTACCTTGAAGCCGGTCGTTTCAAGATCTGACCGCCGGAGCCATGTCCGGTGCGGCGGGATCCCGGTGCGGTGTTGGGGAGGTTTCGGGTGGGTTCGCACGGGTCGGCGGTGGCTGCCCCGCCAGGCCGGTTGGCCGTTCCGCCGCAGCCCCGCCCGCCGGACCTGCTCCGCCGGGCCACCACACCGTTGCGGCGTACACCCGGCCGACTCACTGCGATCCTGGCCGGAGTGGTCGTGCTCGGCCTGCTCACCGGGCTGGTGGCGTTCGTCGGTGTACGGCAGCGGGCGGACCTGGTCCGGGGCGTCACCGCCCGCAGCGGCGAGCTGGCGGTGGCGGCACAGAGCCTCTACCGCGCTCTCTCCGACGCCGACGCCACCGCCGCGAGCGCCTTCCTCTCCAACGGTCTGGAACCGCCCGCGCTGCGTGACCGCTACCTGCGTGACCTGGCCGACGCGGCCTCGGCGCTGACCGTCGTCTCGGCCGCCGTCTCGGACGACAGCCGGGGTGCGGCGGCGGTCGCCCGGATCACCGCACGGCTTCCGGTCTACAGCGGCCTGGTGGAGACCGCCCGGACCTACAACCGGCAGGGTCTGCCGCTCGGCGTCGCCTATCTGCAGGAGGCCTCCGGCCTGATGCGTGACGAACTGCTGCCGGCCGCCCAGGAGCTCTACGCGACCGCCTCGTCCGAGTTGGACGAGGCGCGGGACCGGGCGGCCGGCTTTCCCTGGGTCGCGGTGCTGCTCGCCGTCCTCACCCTGGCGGCGCTGGCACTGGCGCAGGTCCACCTGACCCGGCGAACCAACCGGCTGCTCAACGTCGGACTTCTGGTCGGCACCGGTGCGACGGTGCTGCTGACGGTCTGGCTGGCCGGGTCGGCGCTGGTCGCGGCCGGAAACCTGCGGGACAGCCGGGACGACGGTTCCGACCAGGTCAATCTCCTGGCCGAGGCGCGGATCGCCGGGTTGCAGGCCCGTGCCGACGAGGCACTGACCCTGGTCGCCCGGGGCAACGGCGCGGCGTTCGAGGAGAACTACGGCGTCGTGATGGAGCGACTCGCCGGCACCGACGGCTCGGGCGGGCTGCTGGCGCAGGCCCGGGCGGCCGCGTCGGACGACACCACCCGGCAGGCGGTCGACGCCGCCATCGCCCGCAGCAAGGACTGGTCGGCGGCGCACCGCAACGTGCGGGCCCTCGACGACGGCGGCGAGTACGCCAAGGCGGTGGCCGCCACGGTGGGCGCCGGCGAGCAGACCACGGCCGCCATCTTCAACGAGTTCGACGAGGCGCTGGCCCTGGCCATCAACCACAACGGGGAACGGTTCGAACGCGAGGCGGTCGGCGCCGGCCGGGCTCTGACCGGGGTCGACGTCGGTATCGTCGGGCTGACCCTCGTCATGCTGGTCGGGGCCGCGGTGGGCATGCAGCGGCGGATTGTGGAGTACCGATGAGACACCGGCATCTCGCCGGCCGGCTCCTTGCCGGCGTCCTCGTGCTGGTCTGCACGGTTGGTCTCGCCGGATGCGGCACGGGCGAAGAGGCGCTTCCCGACAACCAGATCGCGGCGGACCCGCCCCGGCCGGTCGGCATGCAGGACCCGGCGGTCGTGCCGAGCGGTCCGGCGGCCTCGTCCGGGTCCTGCAACCCCCGGGCCAGCCTCCGGCCGTCCGGTAGCCTGCCCCGTCCCCGGCAGATGCCGCCGGGCACCGCGATGGAGAAGATCGTCCAGCGTGGACGGTTGATCGTCGGGGTCGACCAGAACAGCTACCAGTTCGGTTTCCGTGACCCGCAGACCGGCCAACTCACCGGCTTCGACGTCGACATCGCCCGGGAGATCGCCAGGGGCCTCTTCGGCGACCCGGGCCGGATCCAGTTCCGGGCGATCAGCTCGGCCGACCGGATAAAGGTGGTCAAGGACGGCACCGTCGACATGGTGGTCCGGACCATGACGATGAACTGCGAACGCTGGCAGGAAGTCAGCTTCTCCACGGAGTACTTCACCGCCGGCCAGCGCGTCCTGGTCACCCGCGGCTCCGGCGTGAAGACCATCGACGACCTGCGTGGCAAGAAGGTCTGCGCGGCGGCCGGCAGCACCTCGATCCGGAACATCGCGCGAAGGGGCACGGTGCCGGTCTCGGTGGTCAACTGGACGGACTGTCTGGTACTGCTCCAGCAGAACCAGGTCGTCGCGGTCTCCACCGACGACAGCATCCTGGTGGGGCTCGCCGCGCAGGACCCGAACACCGAGGTCGTCGGCCCGCGGTTCAGCGACGAGCCGTACGGGGTGGCGATCTCCCGGGACTCGCCGGAGCTGGTCCGGTTCGTCAACGGCGTGTTGGCAAAGATCCGGTCCGACGGGACCTGGACCCGGCTCTACACCCGATGGTTGACGTCGCTGGGTCCGGCCCCGGCGCCACCGGTCGCGCGTTACCGGGACTAGCGTGGCTCGTGGACCTTCCAGCGCAGTCGCCGAGCACCGGTGGGCGTCCGGGGACGCTGGCCGGCACGGCCAGACCCCGACAGCCGCGCCGATGACCGTGCCGCCGCCGTCGCCGATGGGTCGAGCCGAGGTCGACCAGGTGCTCGGCGCGCTCGGCGCGGCACACGACAGGGCCTCGGCCGCGATGTACGCCCTGGACGGCCGGCCCGAGCTGGTCCTGTTGCGGGACTCCCGGACGGCCGGGGAGACTGCGCGGGTCGCCGGCGACGTGCTCGCCCGGACCGGCGCACTCTGGTCCCAGTTCGCCGCCTTCGGGGTGCTGCTGGCCCAGGCCCGCGAGGTGCGCGCCCGGCGGACCCGACCCGGCGAGACCGAGCTGCGGGAACTCGGCGATCTGCTCGGGGCTGCGGTGGTCGCGCTCGACGTCGACGGGACGGTACTCGACGATCCGGCCGGCACACCGGCACAGCGGCTCCGGCTGATCGAACTCGCCCGTCGGATCGAGGCCGAGGCGGCCGCGCTCTCCGGGGCACTCGCCGGCCTGGAGTCCGCGCGGGCCCGGCTCGCCGGACGGTTCGCGCAGCTCACCGACGCGCTGCACCGGCTGCGGGCCGAGGCCGTCGGGTTGACCGGGCCGGGAGGACGAGGCGACGAGCCGGTCCCGCCCGCTGCCGGTCCTGTCTGGCCGGCTGCTCCCGTTGCGACTCCGGTGACCGGATCGCGGGTCGACCCGTCGCCGCACGACGAACTCGATCGGCTCGACCGGGTGGTCGACGAGGCGTACCGGGAGGCGCTTGCCGACCCGATCGGCGCGTCCGGGAGCGGACCGGCCGCGACCACGGTGCGGGACCGGCTGCGGCGGTTCGAGGCCGAGGTCGCCGCCCTGGCGGGCCGGCTCGCCGACCTGACCGAGGTACGCGACGGCTACCCGGGACGGATCGTCCGGTTGGCGAGCGCACTGGACGAACTCACCACCGCGGCCGCCGGGACCGCCCGCGCGCACGCGCTGGCGCGCGCCAAGATCGCCGCTTCCGCGCTACCCGACCTGCCGCCGGATCCGGCTCCGGCGCTGCGTGCCCAGTTGGCGCAGCTCGGCCAGTTGCACCGGGAGCGGCGGTGGAGCCAACTCGGTACGGAACTGGCCGCGCTCGAACGTGGCGTGGCGGACGCCCGGCGCCGGCTGGCCTCCTCGTACGAGGCGGCGGACGGGCTGCTGCTGCGGCGTGCCGAACTGCGGGGCAGGCTCGACGCGTACCGGGCCAAGGCGGGGCGGCTCGGCCTGATCGAGCACCTCGAACTCTCCGCCCGCTACCGGCAGGCCAGCGACCTGCTGTACACCAGCCCGTGTGACCTGTCGGCGGCGACCCGGGCCGTGGTCGCGTACCAGCGTCATCTCAACGACCTCGCCGAGCGCCCGGCGCCCGGTGCGAAGGGATCCTCATGAGCACCCGCTGCCTGCGGCCCGGTTGCCCCGGCTCCTACCTGCCCGACGGCTACTGCGACGAGTGCGGTCGGCGGGCACCGGCCGGGTCGGTGGCCGGGCCCGAGGGCACCGGATCGACCGGTACCGGCCCGCTCGGGACGTCCACCGGTGCGGGGCGGGCGTCGGTGCCGGCCGGGACGGGCCGGGTGCCGACCGGCGCCGGACGGGCGTCGGTGCCGGCCGCGGCCGTCGGCCCGTCCACCGGTACCGGGCTGGGCCGGTCGCCGTCCGGGCACGGTCCGGTGCCGTCGGGGCACGGTCCGTCGGGGCACGGTCCGTCGGGGCACGGTCCGTCCGGGCACGGTCCGGTGCCGGGGCAACCCGGAGCACCGGCCGGCCAGGCGTCGGCCTCCACCGGTCCCCGCCCAGGGCCAGGTTCGACCGGGCAGGGGCCGGCGTCGACCGGTACCGGGCGGGGGTCGTCCTCGACCGGATTCGGCACCATGCCGAGCCGAGGGAGCGCGAACTCCGGCTCGCGGGCCTCCAGCCGGTCCCGGAGCGCCTCCCGGGGCGGTCTCGGTGCCGGTCTGGTCGACATCGCCCGGGTGCCGCTGCGCGACCCGGCGACGGCGGTGATGGCCGAGCCGAAGGTCGCCGAGTCTCGACGGTTCTGCGTGAGCTGCGAGAAGCCGGTGGGTCGGGGTCGGGACGACCGACCGGGGCGGGCCGAGGGCTTCTGTCCGCACTGCGGGACCCAGTTCTCCTTCGTGCCCCGACTCGGTCCCGGTGACGTGATCAACCGACGGTACGAGATCCTCGGCGCACTCGCGTACGGCGGACTGGGCTGGATCTATCTCGCCCGGGACCGCAACGTCAGTGACACGGTCAGCGACCGCTGGGTGGTACTCAAGGGCCTGATCAACACCTCGGACGAGGACGCGATGGCCTCCGCCGTCGCGGAGCGCCGCTTCCTGGTCGAACTCGACCACCCCAACATCGTCAAGATCCACGACTTCGTCGAGCACCCCGATCCGCGTACCGGCACCCCGGTCGGTTACATCGTGATGGAGTACGTCGGCGGCCATTCCCTGCGGGACATGCTGATGGCCCGGCGCCGGGAGACCGGGCAGCGCGCGCTGCCGCTGCCCGAGGTGATCGCCTACGGTGTGGAGATCCTGCCGGCCCTGGACTACCTGCACGACCGGAACCTGCTCTTCTGCGACTTCAAGCCGGACAACGTGATCCACGCCGAGGAACAGCTCAAACTCATCGACCTGGGCGCGGTACGCCACGTCGACGACAGCGCCAGCGCGATCTTCGGTACCCCCGGCTACCAGGCGCCGGAGGTCGGCACGCTCGGCCCCTCGGTCGCCTCCGACATCTACACCGTCGGCCGGGCGCTGGCGGTGCTCAGCCTCGACTTCCGCGGCTTCACGACCACGTACGCCGACCGGCTGCCGGACCCGGCGGACGCGCCGCTGCTCGCCGCCGAGATGTCGTACCACCGGTTGCTGCGCCGGGCCACCCACCCCGATCCGGACCGGCGTTTCCAGAGCGCCGGGGAGATGAGCGAGCAACTGCTCGGCGTACTGCGCGAGGTGCTCTCCGCCGCCGACGGGGTGCCCAGGCCGGCGGTGTCCCGGCAATTCACGCCGGAGCGGCGCGCCTTCGGCACCGAGGCCGGTGAGGTCGGCCGGGCGGTGGCGGGCCGGGCCTGGGGCGCCGGCGGCGGGATACCGCCCGGTGCGATCGCCCCGGCGCCGCCGGTGGTCGCCGCCGCGTTGCCGCTGCCGCAGGTCGACGTGCTCGACCCGGGCGCCGGCTTCCTCGCCTCACTCGGCACGACCGACCCGGCGGAACTGGTCCGACAGCTCTCCGCGGCGCCGGTCCGCAGTGTCGAGGTGGCGTTGCGGCTGGCCCGGGCCCGGATCGAGAGCGGTGACCTGGCCGGGGCGGGCGTCGACCTGGACCGGCTGGCTGCGGCCGACCCGTTCGACTGGCGGGTCGACTGGTACCGGGGCCTGGCGGCGTTGACCGCGAACCGGCCCGCCGACGCCCGGGTCGCCTTCGACGCGGTGTACGACGCCCTGCCGGGCGAGCCGGCCGCCCGGCTGGCGCTGGCGGTGAGCGCGGAGTGCACCGGCGACCGGGAGTTGGCGACCCGACTGTACGACCGGGTGTGGCGGGTCGACCGCAGCTACCTGAGTGCCGCGTTCGGGCTGGCCCGGATCCGGTTCCTGGTCGGCGACCGCACGGGGGCGCTCGCCGTACTGGACCAGGTGCCGGACAGCTCCAGCCAGCACGTGGCCGCGCAGGTAGCCGCCGTCCGGGCCAGCCTGCCCGGGCTGGCCGCGGGCACCACCGGCCCGGACGACCTGCAGCGGGCATCCGTCCGGCTGGAGCGGCTCGGTCTGGACGTCGAACGGCAGACCCGGCTCACCATCGAGGTGCTGGAGGTGGCCCTGGCCTGGGTACGGAGCAGACCCGGGGCCACCTCGGGAGCCCGGGTGCTGGGACACGAGCTGTCCGAGCGCGGCCTGCGGTTCGGGCTGGAACGGGCGTACCGGATGCTGGCCCAGCTCTCCCACGACCCGGAGCTGCGGATCGCCCTGGTCGACCACGCGAACGCGGTCCGACCGAGGACTCTGGTGTGACCGCCGTCGGAGCCGGCAGTGCCGGCAGCATGCCGAAGCCCTGTCCCGAGCATGGCGCGCCCGACGACCCGGCACACCGGTACTGCGAGGTCTGCGGTCGGGAGTTGGAACGCGTACCGGTGGGCGAGGTGACCGGGCCGTCCGGCGGGACGAGCACGGCGACCGGCTCGTCCGCCCCGGCCGAGTCGTCCCGGTCGGGCACCGCGACCGCGAGCGGGCGGGCCGAGGTGTCCGGCCCGGTCGGGTCTGCCGAGTCGACCGAACTGCTGCGCCAGGTCGACATCTCCGGGCCGACCTCGCTGTCCCGACTGGAGGCGCTCGCCGGACCGACCGGATCGGCCGGGGCGTCGTCGGCACCATCCGTCGCCCAGGGCCGGCCGGGAGAGCTGGCCGGGTCCGTGCCACCGGCCCCACCGTCCGGGGTTCCCGGCTGGGGTCCGCCCGCGCAGCCGACCGCACCGGCCGGACCGGAGAACCCCGCCGTCCACCCACCGCCGGCCGCACCACCGGGGTGGGCCGGGCCCACGACGCCGCTCACACCGCCGGGGTGGGCCGGGCCTTCGGCACCACCCGCCCCACCCGGCTGGACCGGCCCGGCCGGGTCGGCCGGAGGGGCTGCCACCCCGGGTACGTTCGCCGTCGGGGTGCCGGCGGTTCCCACCGGTCCGCTCGGCCCCTCCGGCTCCTGGCTCTCCTCACGCGCGGTCGGCCAACCCTGTCCGAGCTGCGGTACCCCGCCGTCAGGCGACTCCGGTCACTGTGACCACTGCGGACGACGCTCGTCGGTGGGGCGGGACCGCGCCGACCTGGACCTGGGGGCGGTCGCCGCCGTCACGGACCGGGCCCGGCGGCGACGCAACGAGGACGCGGTCGCGGTCGGCCGGCTGGGTCCGGCCATCGCGGCGGTGGTCTGCGACGGGGTCTCGACATCACTCCGCGCGGACCTCGCGGCGCACGGTGCCGCGGAGGCGGCTCTGGCCACGATGCTCTCCGCGCTGGGCAGCGGTGCCGCCCCACCCGACGCCGTGGTGGCCTCCGGTCGGGCCGGGGCCGAGGCGGCTCGGGCGACCGCCTTGCAGGACGACGGGCAGGTGCCGCCGAGTTGTACCTTCGTCGCCGCCATCGTGACCGCCGGCTCGGTCACGGTCGGTTGGATCGGTGACAGCCGGGCCTACTGGCTCGGTCCCGACGGCGCGGTGCACGAGGCGGTCTGCCTCACCGTGGACGACTCCGTGGTCGGCCAGATCCGGGCCGGGCGGCCGGTGCCGCCCGGCGCCGAGCAGGACCCGACATCCAAGGCGCTGATCCGGTGGCTCGGTGCGGACTCCGGCGACACCGACCCGCAGGTGGTGACGTTCCAGCCCGGGCGGCCGGGGCGGCTGGTGATCTGCTCGGACGGACTCTCGCACTACCTGCCGAACGCCGGGGCGTTGGCGGCCCGGGTGCCGGGGCCGGGCGGTGGCACGCCGATCGCGATCGCCCAGGACCTGACCAGGTTCGCTGCCGAGGCCGGTGGCCACGACAACATCGCCGTGGCGGTGCTGCCGTTTCCGCCTGCCGGAGGGATGCCGGGGGCGGGTACGTGAGCGGAGTACCGCAGTTCGTCGCCGAGGTGGACCACAATGAGTACCTGCCGGCCGGTGGTCAGGTGGTGGACGCGATCCTGACGGTGACCGCCGTCGGTGCGGACCTGCGCAACCCGAGGACCGCACCGACGGCGGCACAGGTGATCATGATCGACACCTCGGGCTCGATGGCGATGCCGCCGACGAAGCTCGCCGAGGCGAAACGGGCCACGGCGGTGGCGATAGACACCCTGCGCGAGAATGTGGCCTTCGCGGTGGTCTCCGGGACAGCGGTCGCCCGGATGGTCTACCCGGCGCAACCGGGAATGGTGCCGGCGAACGCGCAGACCAGGGCGGCGGCGAAGGCGGCGGTGGCCGGGCTGCGAGCCGACGGCGGGACCGCCATCGGTCGCTGGCTGGACCTGGCGAACTGGCTCTTCGCCAGCTGTCCCACCGAGGTCCGGCACGCGATCCTGCTCACCGACGGGCGCAACGAGCACGAGAGGCCCGAAGACCTGCGCCGGATGCTGGCCGCCTGCGAGGGCCGATTCGTCTGCGACAGCCGGGGGATCGGCAGCGGCTGGGTGGCCAGCGAGCTGCGTACCATCGCCTCGGCCCTGCTCGGCACGGCCGACGGCCTGGAGCACCCGGCGCAGTTGCCGGCCGCGTTCCAGGCGATGACCGCGGCCGCGATGGGCAAGCGGGTGGCGGACGTCGCGCTCAGGATCTGGAGTCCGGCCGGATCGACGGTACGCATGGTCAAACAGGTCTTTCCACACGTGCAGGAGTTGACCGCACGCCGCTCGCCGGTCAGCGCCCGGATCGGGGATTACCCGACCGGCGCATGGGGCGCGGAGACCCGCGAATACCACGTGTCGGTGACCCTCGAACCCGACGCGGTCGGCGAGGAGGTGCTGGCCGCCCGGGTCAGCCTGGTCAGCGCCGGCCAGGTACTGACCGAGCGGCTGATCCTGGCCAGGTGGACCGACGACACGGCGCTCTCCACCCGGATCAGCCCTCAGGTGGCGCACTACACCGGGCAGGCCGAACTCGCCGCCGCGATCCAGGAGGGGCTGCGGGCCCGGGAGAGCGGCGACGAGGAGACCGCGACCGCGCGGCTGGGGCGGGCGGTGCAGTTGGCCGCCGAGTCGGGACACGACGAGACCGCGATGCTGCTCGGCCGGATCGTCGACGTCGTCGACGCGCCGACCGGCACGGTACGGCTGAAGCGGCAGGTGGCCGCGTTGGACGCCGAACTGACCGACGTGCGGTCGGTGAAGACGGTGCGGGTGAAGAAGGAGCAGGGGTGAGCCCGTGACCGCGGCGCCCAACACCTGCCCCCGGGGACACGAGTCGTCCACCATGGACTACTGCGACGTCTGCGGGGTACCCATCCCGCCCGCCGGGGTCGACTCGGCTCCCGACCGCCCCGGATCGCTTTCGGCGCCGGGGACCGGCGTACCGGTGGAACCGGCGGGCGGCGGAGCGGAGGCCGCGCGGGAATCGCCGGCACCGCCGTGCCCAACCTGCGGTACGCCTCAGGTGGGCCGATTCTGCGAGGAGGACGGCTACGACTTCCTGCTGGGTCCACCGGTCGACCCTGCCCCGACCGGTACCGCCCCGCCGGCCGGCGGCGATCCGGCCGTTTCCGGACACGGCGCCACCTGGCACCTGCTGGTCGAGGTCGACGCCAGCTATTTCGACCTGGTCAGATCCTCGGGCGGTACGGACGCCGGCAGTCTGACGCTTCCCCGTTTCGTCGTGCCCCGCCGGTTCATCCTGGAGCCCCGGCAGTTGCTGATCGGTCGCCGCAGCCGATCCCGGGGCGTATTTCCGGACGTCGACCTCGTCGGCCCGCCCGAGGATCCCGGGGTCTCTCATCTGCACGCGCTGCTGCTCCCACAGCCGGACGGTTGGGCCATGGTGGACCTGGAGTCCGCCAACGGTACCTGTCTCAACGATCCGTCGACGCCACCGATCGTCGCCAACACACCGGTCCCGCTCGGTGACGGCGACCGCATCTACCTCGGTGCCTGGACCCGACTGACGATCCGGGCCGGCCACTGACTGTCGTACTAGGATGAGTCGTCGATCTCCCCGCTCTCGGCGCCTTCGTCCCGACACTCCCGACACCCTCTGGGGGCGGGCCGCGCGGCGCGGGGCGCCGGACCACGAGGACAGGTCGAGAGGAGCAACGCCATGCCATCAGCGGGTCCCGGGAGGATTCTCGGGGCGTACGTGGTGGGCCTGGCCCTGGTCGCGGCGCCGGTACCGGCCCGCGCCGCCACGGCCGCGCCACCGCCGGAGATCGTCGTGCGGGACGGCATGACCCAGCCGGTCTTCTCCCTCGCCGACGCCATCGAGGAGCGGGTGTGGGTGGAGACCCCGCTCGACACCGACCACGACGGCCGCCGCGACCGGGTGGTGGTGGACATCTCTCGGCCCCGGGAGACCGACTCCGAGGGACTGCGGGTGCCGGTGATCCTGGAGCACTCGCCGTACCGGAAGGGCACCTGGGGCGACGTCCCCTATCCGAGCGTGCTCGTCGACGACCTGCCGCAGAACTCGTCGGCCGGGGCGTCCGCCCGGCGGGCGGAGCAACCCGGCGTCCTGCGGGCCAAGGCCAAGGCCAACCTGCCCGGCCAGCTCGACGACTACTACGTGCCGCGCGGCTACGCGGTGGTGCTGGGACAGAGCATCGGCACCGGTGACTCCGACGGCTGCCCGAGCACCGGTGACTCGGCCGAGACGCTGGGCACCAGGGCGATCATCGACTGGCTGGGCGGGCGGGCCAGGGCGTACGACGCCAGTGGCGCGCCGGTGCGGGCCGGCTGGACCACCGGGGCGGTCGGGATGACCGGCGTCTCCTACAACGGGACCCTGCCGAACATGGTGGCGACCACCGGGGTTCGGGGACTCAGGACGATCGTCCCGGTCGCCGCCATCAGCAACTGGTACGACTACTACCGGGCCAACGGTCTGGTGGTGGCACCCGGCGGATACCAGGGTGAGGATGCCGACATCCTGACCATGTACACCGCCGGACGGGCCCGCTCCGAGGGGACCTGTGCCGACGAGATCGCCGAGATCGCCGAGGAACAGGATCGGGTCACCGGCGACTACAGCCGGTTCTGGCGGGAGCGGGACTATCTGCCCGGGGCGCGCAGGGTCCGGGCCAGCGTCTTCGTCGTACACGGGCTCAACGACTGGAACGTGAAGACCGGCCAGTTCGCCGACTGGTGGGACCAGCTCGACCGGTACGCCGTGCCACGCAAGCTGTGGCTGCACCAGGGCGGCCACGGCGGGCCGGGCAGCGCGGCCACGGTGACGCTGCCGGACGGGCGGTCGTGGAGCTACAAGCAGACCGAGAACCGCTGGTTCGACCACTGGCTGTGGGGCGTCGACAACGGCATCATGGCCGAGCCGAGGGCGGTGGTGCAGCGGGAGGATCGGGTCTACACCACGTACCGGGACTGGCCGGATCCGGGCTCCCGGGAGGTGGCGTTGGGACTCTCGGCGAGCGACGCCACCGCGCCGGGCCGGCTGGTCGGGCACGGTGGGCGGGGCCGCGCAGCGCAGAGCCTGGTCGACTCGGGCCGGACCATCGGCCCGGCCGAACTCGTGGCCGGACCGGACACCGCCAACCCGAACCGGCTGGTCTACACCTCCCCGGCGCTGGACCGGGACGTCCGGATCTCGGGCCGGCCCGAGCTGCGGGTACGGCTCTCCGTCGACAACCGGACCGGCGCGAACCTCACCGGCTACCTGGTCGACTACGGCCCGGCCGGTTCGAACGAGGCGCCGGTGGTGGTCTCCCGGGGTTGGCTGGACCCGCAGAACCGGACCAGCGAGGCGCACGGCCGGCCGCTGCGGCCGGGGCGAATGGCCGACTACCGCTGGTCGATGGAGCCCAAGGACTACGTGTTCGGCTCCGGGCACCGGCTCGGTCTGGTGATCTTCTCCAGCGACCAGGACTACACCCTGTTGCCGCTGCCCGGTACCCGGCTGACGGTACTGCCGACGGCGAGCACCCTGACCCTGCCGGTGGTGGGCGGACGCCCCGCGCTCGGCTTCTGAGCGCGGATCGGGCCGATCAGAATCGCGGGCCCCGGACGCCGACGGCGTCCGGGGCCCTCCGGCCGGGACGAACACACCCCGAACAGGTCAGAACAAGGCAGAATCAGTCAGAACTTCACGTCGACCAGGTCGACCACGAAGACGAGCGTGGCGCCCGGCTTGATCCGGTTGCCGACCCCCTGATTGCCGTAGCCGAGCTGCGGCGGGATCACCAGCTTGCGCCGGCCGCCGACCCGCATTCCCAGTACGCCCCGATCCCAACCCTCGATGACCTTGCCGCCACCTACCGGGAAGCTGAACGGCGAGCCGCGGTTCCACGACGAGTCGAACTCGTCGCCGGTGTCGAACGAGACCCCGACGTAGTGCACCACGGCCCATTGGCCCGGCTGGACCTCCTGGCCCGTCCCGATCGTTATGTCCTCGATGACAAGGTCGGCCGGCGGCGGACCGTCGACCAGACCCACGGTGGGCTTTTCCATCCGGGTACCTTAACGCCGGACCGGGACCGTGATCACTTCCACCCGGTGGGAGTGTCGCAGCAGGTGGGCACCGTCGTTCTCCCGGGGAAACCGGTTGGGCGGTTCGCGCCCGCTGAGCTAGGGTGGCCGGGTGTCTGGCACCTTCCACGCCCTGATCCGCGGGTCCCTGACCGGGACGTGCACCGCTGGTCGGGCGATTCAGCTCCTGCACCGCGACCGGCCCCGGCACCGCGCCCTGGCCGGCTGAGCACGGGAGAAGCATCGGGGTTCGACCATCGCCGCCGCTGACGCGGCAGCCAGCCCACCGTCGCCTACGTCGACGGTGACCGTCGGTCGAATCCCAGCCCCGTCCATCGGCGGCGCGCCGCGCCGTGCCCTCCACCTGGCCGCCCGACGTACGGCGTCGGTTGCGCCCGGTGCGGGGCACCCGCGTCGACGATTCGCGACACCGCTCGCGTCGACGACGCCCGAGCGCGAGCCGCCGAAATCCTCCGCACGCCCAGGGTCACCCGAGTCCTGATCCATCCGAGGACAGGCCGTGGGCGCCGTGCGCCCGCCTGTCCCACAAACCGGCCCGGAGCGCCCGGGCGGAGGACACGGCTGTGCCACATCACCATCCGAATCGAAAGAACCGTCCGCACGCCCGTGCGGCGAGTCTGCCGGTCCGCCGGCAACCTGACCGACCCGGCAGGACGAGAGTGCCGCGTACCGGGCAGGACCGGTCGCGCCGGGTGCTCGGGCAGAACTTCCTGCGCGACGAGCGGACCATCGGGCAGATCGTCACCTCGGCCCGCCTCGACCCGGCCGGGCTCGTCCTGGAGGTCGGTGCCGGGCAGGGAGCGCTGACCAGGGAACTGGTCCGGCGGTGCCGGCGGGTCGTCGCGTACGAGATCGACCCGGGGCTGGTCGCCGGGCTCGGCGAGGAGTTCCGGTCGGAGCCCGGACTCCGGCTCGTGCACGGCGACTTCGTCGCTGCCCGGCCACCCGCCGAGCCGTTCGCGGTGGTCGGCAACATCCCGTACGCCTCGACGAGCCGGATCGTCGACTGGTGCCTGGACGCCCCGCAGTTGACCACCGCCACCCTGGTCACCCAGCTCGAGTACGCCCGCAAGCGCTGCGGCGACTACGGCCGGTGGACGCTGCGGACGGTGCAGACCTGGCCGTGGATGAACTGGCGGCTGGCCGGCCGGATCCCCCGGGAGCGGTTCCGGCCGATGCCCCGGGTGGACTCCGGCATCCTGCGGCTGGAACGCCGGGCGGTGGAGCTGCTGCCGGCGCGGCAACTCGCCGACTACGAGCGGTTCGTCGGGCTCGGCTTCAGCGGGGTGGGCGGCTCGCTGCGGGCCTCGCTGCATCGCGGCTATCCGGCCCGCCGGGTCGACGCCGCGCTGCGGGCCAACCGGGTGCCGGCCGACACGCTGGTCGGGTACGTCTGGCCCGAGCAGTGGATCTCGTTGTTCCAGGCGCTCCATCGGAGCCGGCGGTGAGGTGATGGTCGGCCGGACGGCGTACCTCGACGGCCGCGCTCCGCCGATTCGTCACCACCCGGTCCTCCCGGCGCGGTCGGTGGTCCGCCGACCGCGCCGGTCGCCGGCCGGGCTGTGGGCCGCGGCCGTCAGTAGGCGATGAAGCCGTACAGGGCCAGGTGGTTCGATCTGGTGCCGGCCACGGTGTGGTCGACGGCCGACGGCTGCACGGTACCCCGGACGAAGAGATAGTCGATCTTGCTGGAGCCGTGCGTGGGCCGGGATCCGTAGCCGGTCATGCCGAAGCCGCTCAGGGTGGACGCCGGAATGCCGGTACGGTTCGCGTCGATGCCGACCACCCGGATCGTCGAGGCGTTCATCAGGCTGGTGGCGTCCGCCCCGATGTGTATGCCGGTGCCGCCGATCCCGGTGTAGCCCGCCCCGGCGCAGGCGTTCTGCCGGTTCTCCTGTGGCAGGTGCATGGTGGCGGCGAAGACGGTGGTGCCGGTCGCCTTGATGGTGAACCTCGCCGCGATGGCGCTGGTCCGCTTCCACTTGTAGTAGTCGGTCGTGTCCGGGTCGCTGTTCGGCGGCTTGTACAGCGTGCACCCGGCGCCGTTGGCGTACGCCGTCCCGGGGCGCAACCAGCCGGCGGACCAATACTTGGAGACGTCTCCGGAGGCGAGGCTGAGGGTCCGGGTGTTGTAGAGGATGCCGTTTGTCTGCTTCTTCTTCAGGTCACCGAGCGACTGCGAGCTGCACTTGTGGGTGCTGCCCCACGGCTCCGGGTCGCTCCAGGCCACGATCGCCCGGTAGGTGCCCGCCGGATAGCCGAACTTCGCCGAGAGTTGGTCGGCGTACGCCTCGGCCTGCCCGGTGCCCCGGACCTGTTGCACGATCAGCAGGTCCGGGGCCAGCACACCGGCGGTACCCGTCCGGCCGCTGTCGTCGACGAGCATCGAGGTGAGGTGGTTCGGGCCGGAGATCCGGGTGCAGGTCCCGTCGGCGTTGTTCACGACGAGGTTCTCGATGTTGTTGTTGTAGACCCGCAGAATCCGCGACGCCAGCACGGCGGTGTCGCCCGCCGTCTCGGTGCCGGCCGATGCGACCGAGGCGGGGATCGTGACCAGCGCGACGGCGGTGAGCAGGGCGGTGACGGTCCGGGGCGACCGACGTATGGGAGGCGTCAAGGCGAGCTCCTGGCGGGGGAGGGTCCGACGAGTGCCGGTGGTGTGCGCGCACTCTATCGGTCGTGGACGGTGATGGCGACGAATGTGCCGGCGGCGGTCGACGGCGCACAACACGACCTTCGGACCGACCGGACGGCGCGTGCCCCGGCTAGCGGCCGGCGTCGATATCTGGTAGGAATTCTCCAAATATCACGGCTGCGGGTAAGAATTTCTCCAGGAGGCTCGATGAAGAGAACCATGGCGGGCCTGACCGGCCTCGCCGCCGTGGTGGCCGGCTCGACGCTGGCGGTCATGCCGGCCCGGGCCGGCATGACCGCCGAACCGGTCGCGCCGGAGGGCAGCCGCACCGTGAGCTACCAGGGCTACCGGGTTGCCGTGCCGGAGGACTGGCGGGTCGTCGACCTCGCCGCCCGACCACACGCCTGCGTCCGGTTCGACCGCCCCACGGTCTACCTCGGCCACCCGGGTGACCAGTCCGAGTGCCCGTCCCGACTCGTCGGGCGGAGCGCCGGCCTGCTCCTCGAACCGATCGACGCCCGCTCCGCGGACCGGCTGCCGGACGGCGCCGCCACCACGGCGCCCGGCGCGGCGACGGCGGCCGCGGTGCCCTCCGGGGACGACGAGATCCGAATCGCGGTCCGGGACGCGGGCGTACTCGTCACGGCCGTGCACACGCCGTCGACCGAGGGCCTCGTCCGGAAGGTCCTCGGCACCGCGTCCCTCGGCCCGGACGCGGTGCCGCTGTCGCGGTCCGCCCTCGACTCGCTGACCCGCCCCGCCGCCCCGGCCGCCCCACTGGCGGCGGCCGGCCCGCAACCCGGCACCTACCTCGGCCGCGGCTTCGACACCTGCACCGCCCCGTCCCAGTCGGCCATGAACACCTGGCGGGCCAGTTCGCCGTACCGGGCGATCGGGATCTACATCAGCGGGGCCAGCCGCTCGTGCTCCCAGTCCAACCTGACCGCGACCTGGGTGACCAACCAGACCAACAACGGTTGGCACCTGATTCCCATCGAACTCGACCGCCAGGCGCCCTGCGGCACCCGGACACCGAAGATGTCCAGCGACCCGGCCACGGCGCGCTCCCAGGGGGCCAGCCGGGCGACCAGCGCGGTGAACGCCGCGAAGGCCCTCGGCATCCTCGCCGGCAGCACGATCTACAACGACATCGAGCACTACCCGTCGAACGCGTCGTGCCGGGCCGCCGTGCTGTCGTACCTGTCCGGCTGGACGGAACGGCTGCACGCGCTCGGCTACCTCTCGGGGATGTACTCCAGCGGCTCGTCCGGGGTGGCGGACCTGTGCAGCGCGTACGACGACCCCGCCTACACCCGGGTGGACCACCTCTGGTTCGCCTGGTGGAACGGTGTGGCGAACCTCGACACCGGCCCGTACTGCCCGGCCGAGTACTACGCCGACCACCAACGGCTGCACCAGTACGCCGGCAACGTCAACGAGACCTGGGGCGGCGTACAGATCCACATCGACCGCAACTACCTCGACGTCTCTCCCAACCGTGGTGGGGAACCACCGCCGGTCTGGAGCAGCATCGTCGACAACGGCACCGCCGGCCGGTTCACCGCCAGTGCCAACTGGGGAACGTCCGCCTACTCCGGCCAGCGCTACGGTGACGACTACCGCTTCGCCGAACCGGTCCTGGCCAGCGACGTGGCCTGGTACCGGGTGAACGTCCCGGAGACGGCCAACTACGAGGTCTCGGTCTGGTACGCGGCCAACCCGGACTACAACGATTCCACCCCGTTCATCGTGGCCACCACCAGCGGCAACCAGACGGTACGGGTCAACCAGCGCCTGACCGGTGGTCAGTGGGTGTCGCTCGGTGTCTTCGCGCTCGCCGCCGGTGACGCGGACCGGATCGGGGTGAGCCGGTGGACCACCGGCACCGGCTACGTCATCGCCGACGCCGTCCGGGTCACCCGGTTCTGACAGCGCCGTCGTGCCGTCCCGGCGGGCCGGGTCTCCCGGTCCCGCCGGGTTCGGTCAGGGGCGCTCGCCCACGCCGGTTCCGGCCTCGGCCAGCCGGCCACCGCGCAGCCGGGACGCCAACGGGGCGGTCGGCATCCCGGCGGCGGTGCGCAGTCCGTGCAGGAACTCCTCGATCGCCTCCCGGGCGCTGTACCGGGGTGTCCAGCCGAGTTCCGTGCTGGCCCGGGTGGTGTCCATCACCGGCACCCGGAGCACCGCGTCGAGCAGGTCCGGTGAGGCCGGCACCAGGTGCAGGTGCCAGGCGAGCGCGAGTGCGGCCCGGACCGGCCCGGACGGCAGCCGTACCGGTCGGGCCCGCAGGACGTCGGCGAGTAGGCGCCCGTCGACGACCGGCTCGGCGGCGACGTTGAACGCGCCGCGCACGTCGCGGAGCACCGCCAGCCGGTACGCCTCGGCGGCGTCCGCCGAGTGCAGGGCCTGGAAGCGCAGGCCGGGCAGGTCGGGGAGGACCGGTACGATCCCCGGTCGCACCAGCCGGCCCGGCAGGAGCGGCCCGGTGAAGAGGCGACGCTGCTGGCTGGCGGCTTCCCGTTTGAAGATGAACCCGGGACGCAGCCGGACCACCCGCGTCTGTGGATACCGCTGCTCGAAGGCGTCGAGGACACGTTCCAGGTACGCCTTCTCCCGGGTGTACCCGGCGGTCGGCCAGCCGTCGGTCGGCCACCCCTCGTCCACCGGCCGGTCCTTCGGTCCGGGCGAGTACGCGCCGACCGACGAGGCGTACACCAGCGCCGGTACGCCGGCCCGGGCCGCCGCCGCGAAGACCCGCCGGCCACCGACGGCGTTGACCCGCCAGGTGGTGAGTGGCCGGTGGGTGGGCTGGAAGAGCCAGGCGAGGTGGACCACGACGTCGGCGCCGTCGAAGATCTCGACCAGGTCGGCGGCGACGATGTCCGCCTCGACCCACTCGGTCTTCGGTGGCCGCCACCGCGGTGGCCGCCGGGCCACGCCGACGATCGTGCCGATCGCCGGATCCCGGCCGAGCGTCTCGACGAGACTCGTCCCGACGTTGCCGGTCGCACCTACCACCACCACCCGCAGCCCGGCGCCGGTGCCACCCGCTGTCGGCCTCACCGGTCGGCCCCGGTTGCCCGGTCGGGACGACCACCGACGATCCCTCGAACGCTCATGGCGGTAGCCGTTCCCCCCGATCGCGCCGTTAAACGCCGGTCGGGCGGGCATCGGAACCTACCTGCGTGAATGCGCTTGCCTCCGGTGTCGGTTGATCCGCGTTGACAGTATCGACCCGGGCAGTAACATAGATGTTAATCAATCGATGGTGTTACTCAGGCACCCCGCCGGGTCCCGCCCCGGCCGCTTCGGTGGCCGGTGCGGCTCACGCCCGCCCCCGGGTGGGTAGCCCGGTCCCCGCCGTCCGGTCCATCGCCTGCCGGGAGCCACGGTCCCGTCGATTCACCCACCATCGTTCGGAGGGCCAGCAATGCGCCTACATCGTCCCCGGTCCCGGCTCTGGTCGGCCGTGACCATGGCAGCCGTGGTCGCCGCCAGCGGAGCGGCAGTCGTCATCGCCGGACCAGCGGTGGCCGCCGCCGGCTGCGGCGTCACCTACACGGTCAGCACCCAATGGCAGGGCGGTTTCACCGCGGCGGTGACCATCACCAACGTCGGCGACCCGATCAGCTCCTGGACGCTCACCTGGAGCTACGACGCCGGCCAACGAGTGACCCAGGCATGGAACTCCACCGTGTCGCAGAGCGGCAGCCAGGTCACTGCCCGTAACGCCAGCTACAACGGAAGCATTGCCACCGGAGCCAGCGCCTCGTTCGGCTTCAACGGATCCTGGAACGGCAGCAACCCCGCGCCGACCAGCTTCGCGGTGAACGGCACCGCCTGCACCGGGGCGCCCGGCCCCACCACCGGCCCCACCACCGGACCCCCCACCACCGGACCGACGTCGCCGCCCACCGTGCCGCCGACCTCGGCACCGCCCGGCAACCCGACCTGGGGCGCCGGGCTGCCACCGGCGGGTGCCGAGACCAGCCGGGCGTACGACCTGATCGCCACCGCCAGCGACAAGGGCTACCAGCCACGGTCCGGGGAGTGCTCGGTCGAGGTCCACGCCCGCTACTGGACGTACGGGCCTGACGGCAAGGTCTACCCGACCTGGCACCCGACCCGGGACCCCAGCGGTTGCACCTTCGGCCACGAACACGGCGACGACCCCAGGCCGTCGGACCTGTACAGCACCGCCGGCCGGCCCGCCTTCGGCTACACCAGCGAAGTGATGATGGAGAACATGGCGGAGCAGAGCCACCGGCACGAGGACCACGTCGGGCACAAGGTGCTGACGGTCAACAACGTCAATGTGATCCAGGGTGACAACGGCACCAGCTTCTTCCCGCCACAGGGGACGACCATCGCCGTCTGCGACGTACTGCTCAAGTTCCACCAGGGCACCCACTCGCCGGACGCGTTCACCAACAACATCCACGAGTTGATCTTCAACCAGCGCTGCACCGCGAGCAACGGCGGCCAGGTCACCGAGGCCCGGTTCAGCGCGCTGATCCCGCTCGGGCGGGCCGGCGGATTCAGCCCCAGCGAGTGCCCGGGCTTCGGCGGCGCGTTCATCAACGTCGGACCCCCGGTGCCGGCGGACTCGCCGTCGGAGACCAGGTCGCTGGGTCGGCTGATCACCGAGCCGGGCTGCATCCAGGCGATCCGGGAAGGGCGTACCCACAACGACCCGCTCTACCCCAACCCGGTGCCGTTCACGGTCTCCGACATGGACGACTTCTGGTTCTCCGACTTCCAGATCACCGGTTCCGGACTGAGCTTCCGCCTGGCGCCGCTGTTCTACGTGGTCAACCCGTCCCGGTACTACGACCCGAGCAAGCCGAACAACCTGGGTCGAATCGTGGACCTGTGCTACACGAACCTCGCCGGTGGCGACTACTGCAACCAGGCCCGCCAGGCCGGGCAGAACCTCGCCTGGGACGACCCGCGCTCGCCGTTCAAGGGCACCCTGCGGGAGTTCCGGCCGGGTACCTTCTCGATGCAGAACAGCGGCTCGACCACGGTCTACACCGACGTCTACGGCCGCAACGCCTCCAGCACGCCGTTCGCCGGCTCGATCCGGCAGTACTTCTCCGGTAACCAGTCGACCATGTACGTCCGCGGTGCCACCAGGGACTACGCCGGCAACGGCGTACACGCCCCGAACTGACCCCACCCGATTGCCGGGCCCGTGGCGGAAGCCCTCCGTCGCGGGCCCGGCCCGGGTCGGCCGGTGCCTCGGCGACGGCCACCCCCGGCAGGTCGGGTCAGGATTGCCGGATCGCCTCACCGGCGATCTCGATCCGCACGCTCTTGCCGACCAGCACCCCGCCACTCTCCAGCGCCACGTTCCAGACCAGCCCGTACTCCTCGCGCTCGATCTCGGCGGTCGCGCTGAACCCGAAGATGTCCTGGCCGTACGGGTCGCGCCGGGCGCCACCGAACTCCACCTGGAGGTCGACGGGTCGGGTGACCCCCTTGATGGTCAACTCCCCGGTGAGCACGAACCGTCCGGACGTCCGGTCCGCCTGTTCCGGTACGGCGACCCCGCCCCGTCGCCCCGGGCGCTGGCTCCGCAACCGTGCCCAGTAGAAGATGGAGTCGTTCCGGTCCGGTTGCCACCTGATCCCGGTACTGCGGTATTCGAGCGTGGGGAACCGCTCCACGTCGAGGAAGTCGGCGCTGCTCAGGTGCACGTCCCGTTCCGCGCTGCCGGTGCCGATGCTGGCCGCCCGGATCGTCGCGGTCACCGAGGAGTCCAACGGGTCCGGCTCCACGAGTATCCGCGCGGTCGCCTCGGCGAACTCGCCACGTACCGGGCTCACCATCATGTGCCGGGCGAGGAAACCGACCCGCTTGTGCGCGGGATCGAGGAGGTAGCTGCCGGGCGCCGGTATCGTCATGCCCTGCCAGGAGCGTGTGGCGGAACCGGTCATCATGCTGCTTCCCCCCGGAAACGACTGCCGTTCGGCGCGGTGATCTTGGTGCGTACCGATTCCACAGGGTAGTCAGAGGAGCTCTGGAATGCCTCTGACCTGGGCGGCGCCCGTGAGGATCATCACTTTCCGTAGGCAGAATCGCCGCGCCGGCCGTGACCGGTCCGGCACGGGTGGTCCCGGCGGCCCGGGGGTTCCCGGCAGTGGCGTGCGGGCGACAGAGCTGACATTTGTCACCGGGGTGCCGGGGCACCCCGCACGGAAACCGGTGAGCGGTGGCACTGCCGCCGACGACCGGTGGCCCGAACAATCGAGGCATGAACCAGACGATGACGGCTGGCGACCCGCGGCTCGCACCGCCCGACGGCACCGTCGTCCAGGTCACCGACCTACGACGACGGTACGGCGGAAGCGGCGGCTTCGAGGCGGTGCGCGGGGTCTCCTTCTCGGTAGCCCAGGGCGAGCTGTTCGCGTTGCTCGGCACGAACGGTGCGGGTAAGACCTCCACACTGGAGCTGGTCGAAGGGCTGGACAGGCCCAGCGGCGGCACGGTCCGGGTGTTCGGGCGGGATCCGTACCGGGACCGGGCGGCGGTGCGGCCGCGGACCGGGGTGATGCTCCAGGAGGGCGGCTTTCCGCCGGACCTGACCGTGGCGGAGACCGCCCGGATGTGGGCGGGTACGCTTCCGCACCCGCAACCGGTCGAGCGGGTACTGGAGCTGGTGGACCTGCGCCACCGGGCGCGTACCCAGGTCAAGCAGCTCTCCGGAGGCGAGCGGCGGCGGCTCGACCTGGCGATGGCGATCCTCGGCCGGCCGGACGTGCTCTTCCTCGACGAGCCGACCACCGGACTCGACCCGGAGAGCCGGCACAACACCTGGCAGCTGGTCAGAGCGCTGCTCGTCGACGGCATCACGGTACTGCTCACCACGCACTACCTGGAGGAGGCGGCGGAACTCGCCGACCGCCTGGCGATCATGCACCAGGGTCGGATCGTCACCGCCGGTACCGTGGCCGAGGTGGTGGCCGCGCACCCGGCGCGGATCAACTTCGTCCTGCCGGACGGGCTCGACCCGGCGGAACTGCCGGCGCTGCCCGGATCCCAGCCGCCGCCGGCCAATGCGCCATCCGTGGCCGCCGGGCGGCTGACGCTCTACACCGACACGCTGCAACCCGCACTGACCACGCTGCTGGGCTGGGCCAACGGTCGCGGCCTCGACCTGATTGGGCTGGACGCCCGGTCGGCGTCGCTGGAGGAGGCATTTCTCGCGGTGGCGCAGTCCGGCGAGTCCATCCGGGAGTCCGGCGAATCAGTCCAGGAGGGGGTCCGATGACGGCACCGACGGAGGCGACCAGCGGCGGGCTCGTCCGGCGGCTCGGGCTCGGCCGGGTGAGTTTGCGCCGGATCGGCGCGCTCGGGCGGGCCGAACTGGTCCTGCTGCTGCGCAACAAGACCGCCGCGACGACCGCGCTGCTGCTGCCGCTGGCCACGGTGGCGCTCTTCGCGACCTTCCTCACCGGCGAGGGGCACGTCTCCACCGGAGCGCTGCTGGCCACCTCGATGTTCGGCTTCGTGCTGCTCTACGTCGTCTACTACAACCTGGTCACCACCTACGTGGCGCGGCGCGAGGAGGGGGTGCTGAAGCGGCTGCGTACCGGAGTCGTCACCGACGCCGAGATCCTGGTCGGTGCGGCGGTCCCCGCCCTGGTCCTGACCCTGGCGCAGGTGGTGCTCACCGTCGTCGCCGCGACCGTGTTCTTCGACCTTCCGGTGCCGGTCAACCTTCCGCTGCTGCTCGTCGCGCTCCTGGCCGGGTGTGTCGTCTTCGTCCTGCTCGCGGCGGCGTCGTCGGGCTTCACCAGAACAGTGGAGACCGCGCAGATCACCACGATGCCGGTGCTGATCCTGTCGATGATCGGATCAGGCTTCACCGGGCAGGTGGCCTCGCTGCCGGACGGGATCGCCAGGGTGTTCCAGATGCTGCCGCTGACTCCGGTGCTCGAACTGGTCCGGCTCGGCTGGCTCGGCACCACCGGCGCCGAGCCACCGAGTGACTTCGTCGGCGTACTGGCGCAGGCGGGGCGGCCGGCGCTGGTCGTACTGTTATGGGTCGCTGTCGGGGTCTGGGCCACCCGTCGCTGGTTCCGCTGGGACACCCGACGCTAGCCGACGGACGGATGGAGGGCCCGGGATGCGTGAGCTGATCGGCTGGTGGACCGGACGTGGCCAGCCCGAGCGGTTCGACCTGGTCACCCGGGCCACCCTCTACCTGGTGTTGGCTACCGAGCCGATCGCGCTGTTCAACGCGACCCGTGCGGGGTTGCCGGCGGCCGGCCAGATCGTGGTACCAGGGTTCGGCGCCGCGCACGCGGTGCTCTGCCTGCTCGCCGCACGGGCCGGGATCGAGCACTATCTCGGCCGTCGGGAGCGTCCCATCCGGCTGGTGATGGCGGCGGGGTGGCTGACCCTGGGCACGGTCGTCGCCGCCGGGCTCACCGACGCCCTGACCCGGACGCCGCCCAGTTCCGGCGGCCGGATGTTGCCGGTGGCGGCGCTGGCCTCGTGCTACTTCCTCGGTGCGCTCTGCACCGCGGTCCCGCCCTGGCACGCCCTTGGCGCGGCCGCCGGGTTGGCCGGCGTCGTCGGACTGGTCGGGCTGGTCCAGGGGGCGTCGGGGGGCGTCCTGTTCTCGTCGCTCTGGGCGCTGTGCTTCGGCTTCGTCGTGCTGTTCTGTACCTTCCGTTGCTCGCTGTGGATGCTCGCGGTGCTCTGGGAACTGGAGCGGTCCCGGGGCACCCAGGTCCGGCTGGCGGTGGCCGAGGAGCGGCTGCGGTTCGCCCGGGACCTGCACGACGTACTCGGCCGGAACCTGGCGGTGGTGGCGGTGAAGAGCGAACTCGCCGCGCAGCTGGCGAAGCGGGAGCGGCCCAGGGCCGTGCAGGAGATGCTCGAGGTACGCCGGATCGCGCAGGACTCGCTGACCGAGGTGCGGGAGGTCGTCCGGGGCTACCGCTCCGCCGACCTGGACGCGGAGCTGGCCGGCGCCCGCGCCGTGCTCGCTTCCGCGGGGGTGCGGTGCCGGGTGCTGGGGGCTGCGGCGGATCTGAGCCCGCAGGCGCAGAGCGCGCTCGGCTGGGTGGTCCGGGAGGGCACCACGAACGTGCTGCGACACAGCGAGGCGGCGACCTGCACGGTCTCGGTACGGCGGGGGCCAGCGGCGGCCGACCCGTCCGGAACCGGGTCGGGGCACGACTCCTCCCGCTACGCGGCGGACCCATCCGACGGCGGGTGCCTGGTGACGCTGGTGATGGAGAACGACGGTGTCCGCTCCGGCGGCCGGCCCGTCTTCGGCAGCGGCCTACTCGGGCTCAGCGAGCGGCTGGCGCCGCTCGGCGGCCGGGTGACCACCAGCCGACCGGGCCGGGACCGGTTTCGGCTGACCGCACAGCTGCCGCTGACCCCGACGTCGTCGCCCTCCGACGAGGCGTCGCCCTCCGACGAGGCGTCGCCCTCCGACGAGGCGTCGCCTGCCGGGGAGCCGCCTGTCGGAGTTCCGGCAGCCGAGGTGGCAGCTGCTGAGGTGTCGCCTGCTGAGGTGGCGTCGGTCGAGGCGTCGCCTGGCGACGTGTCGTCCGGCTCCGCCCCGGCGCAGCGGAGCCGCTCGTGACCCGCCGGCCCGGACCGCCGGGGCCGGCCGCCGGGGGCGGCGGGCGGGCCGAAGCCGGCTCGCCGGAGCCGATCCGGATCCTGCTCGCCGAGGACGAGCACCTGATCCGGGGCGCGCTGACCGCGCTGCTCGGGCTGCACGACGACTTGGTGGTGATCGGTGAGGCGGCGACCGGCACCCAGGCGCTGTCGCTGGCCCGGGCGCTGCGGCCCGACGTGGCAATGCTCGACCTGCAGATGCCGGAGTTGGACGGCATCGCGGTCGCCGAGGCGATCCGGGCCGAGGTGCCGGGCTGCCAGACGATGATCGTCACCAGCCACGGCCGGCCCGGACATCTCAAGCGGGCGCTCTCGGCCGGGGTACGGGGCTTCCTGCCGAAGACCGTCTCCGCCGAGGTGCTCGCCGACGTGGTACGCAGCGTCCACGGCGGCGGCCGGTACGTCGATCCTCAGCTCGCGGCCGAGGCGATCAGTGCCGGCGACAGCCCGTTCACCCCGCGCGAGGCCGACGTGCTGGAGCTGGCGGCGGACGGCGCGCCGATCGAGGAAATCGCCCAGCGCATCTCGCTGTCGCCGGGGACCGTGCGCAACTACCTCTCGGCGGCGGCCGGCAAGGTCGGTGCCGCCAACCGGCACGAGGCGGTGGCGATCGCCCGCCGGTACGGCTGGCTCTGACCGCCACCTCCGGTCCACCGTGCCCCGACCCGCCCTGCCCTGACGGCTTGCTCGGTCCGCCCCAACCGTCGAATGCCGGCGTGCCGGGCGTGGGGGACGGCCCGGGCAGTGCCGCCGGCCGGTGGGGGACGGCCCGGGCAGTGCCGCCGATCAGCGCGCCCAGGGCAGCTCGGTTACCACGATCATGACGTTCCCCTTAGTCAAGCTGCTTGAATTGCGAGCCAAAGTAAAGCGACTTGACTCGCTTGTGCCACGATGAGGTATGACCACAGACGACCCCCTGGCCCGTACCGAGCTGACCTTCCTGCTCGGGATGGGTTTCCAGCTGGTGCTCGCCGAGTTCGTCCGGCGGGTGGCCGAGGCCGGCTACCCGGATCTGCGTCCGGTGCACGGGCTGGCGTTCCAGGTGCTGCGCGACGGCGGCGTCACCGGTACCGAGCTGGCGGAACGGCTCGGCGTGACCAAGCAGGCGGCCGGACAACTCGTCGACGACCTCGAGCGGCGCGGCTACCTGCGCCGCCAGCCGCATCCCGGTGGCGGGCGGCGCCGGCTGATCGTGCTGACCGAGCGCGCCGTCGAGCACCTCGCGACGGCCGGCCGGGTGCTGCACACCCTGGAGGCCGAACTCGCCGCCGGGGTCGGAGCCGGCGACCTGGCGGTGCTGCGTACCGAGCTGAGTCGGTTGATCCGGCATCTGGCCGGGGACTCGCCACCGCCGCTGCGCCCGCTCTGGTAGCCGGCGGGCTCGGCCCGGCTCTGGTAGCCGGCCGGCTTGCTCCGGGTTCAGTGCACCCGGACCGGATCGGCGGCGTCGATCCGGGCGGTCACCTCCAGCCGGCGCGGCACCAGCCCGGTGGTGGTCCGGAACCGCTCGACCGCGGCCGCCACATGTTCCCGGACGGTGGCCAGCCCGGCCCGGGAGGTGAGTTGCAGCTCGATCCAGAGTTCCGGCCGGGGCGCCGTGCCGGCGAGCGTGACCGAGGCCCGGCGGACCTGCGGATCCCGGGCGAGATCACGTTCGAGGCCACGGGCCAGCCGGGCACCCCGGACGCGGGTGGCGCCGGGCAGCGCCGGCCCGGCGGCCGCGGTCTGACCGGTGACGGACCGCAGGTCGAGTTCGCCCAACACCGGGTACCGGCGGGCCCGGAGCACCCGGCCGAGCAGTCTCGACCCCAGCCAGGCGACGAGGATTCCGAGTACGCCGAGGATGACCAGCCCCCACGGGTCGAGGTCGCGCCAGGTGCGCAGCAGACCCGACCAGAGCAGCGGTGCCTCGTTCTCCACCCCGGCCAGGTGCCCGAGGCTGGCTATCAGCCCCACCACCCCGATGGCGGTGAGAGCCAGGCCGACCGCCGTCCACAGCACCCGGATCGCGCTGTTCGTCATGCCGGCCCCCCGCGCTGCCGCATCAGCGCTCCACCCGGGGCACGTCGGTCCGTGGCCGGCTGCCCGACGGGACCATCTCCACTCCGACATGGTCGTGCAGCGAGGCGCCCAGGCGTTCCAACTCCCGCCGGACCGTGAACTCCACCGCCATGCTGACCGAGGTGTCGCCGACCGCCCGGATCCGGGTACGCCAGCCGAAGCCCTCGCGGCGGACCCGGGCACTCGCCGACTCGACGCCGGGTACGGCGTTCGCCGCCGTCGCCAACTGCCGTTCCACCGACCGGCGTTGCAGGTGCCAGCCGTCGGCCAGCCGAGTGGGCAGCCGGTCGGGTTTCCAGCGGACCAACTGTCCCCACAGGATCAGCAGGCCGGCCACACCGGTGGCGACCAACCCGGTCCGTACCCAGGGATCCTCCAGGCGGGTACCGGTCAGCGTGCGGTACCAGCCCGCCCGGTCGACGACCACCGATCCGCGGTCCAGGGCCACCGCGAGGACCTCCACGATCAGCAGCAGTCCGCCGCCCAGCAGCGCGCAGCCGAGCAGCAGGGCGGCCAGCCGGTTGACCAGGCGCATCTCAGGTGCCGTCCACCGGGACCGGCAGGTCGATGTCCTCGACCACCACCTCCACCGGCGGCCGCACACCGAAGGTGGACAGTACGTCGTGGACCGCCGCCCGGATCTGCGCGGCCACCGCGCCGATCGGCACCGGGCCGACCTCGACGTGCACCTCGACCGGGTTCCCGAGCCGGATGCCGACGACCTTGCCGCCGGGGAACAGGGTGGCCACCTCCACGCGGGTGCCGGCGGTCAGCCCGGTCACCCCGGGAACCCCGAGTACCGCCTCCCGAACCCTTCCGGCGAGCGCGGCCGGGTCGGCTAGCGCGGCCGGGTCGGCGGCCACGGTCGGATGAGCGGTCTTGGCCGGGTCGGCGTCGGAAGGCCGACCGGCGCCCGCGGCCGGGGCGGCGGTGCTCCGGCCGTTGCGGCGGGTACCGCTGGGCGCGGCCCGGCCGGTGCCGCGCTTCGCCGCCCGGCTGGTCATCGCGCCCGCTGCTGCTGGCGGTCGTCGCCGTCCTGGTCCCCCTCGACGAAGACGTCGTCGATGTTGATGTTCACCTCGACCACCCTCAGGCCGGTCATCGCCTGTACCCGGTCGACGACGTTGCGGCGTACCGCCTCCGAGACGTCGACGATGCTCTGGCCGTAGAAGGTGACGATGTCCAGGTCGACGGCTGCCTCGCGCTCGCCGACCTCGACCGAGACGCCCTGCCGGATCGTCTCGGAGCCGCCCGGTACGAGGCCGCGGAGCTGCCCGACCCGCCGGGCCAGCCCGGCACCCATGGAGTGCACGCCCGGAATCTCCCGCGCCGCGAATCCGGCGATCTTGGCCACCACGCCCTCCGCGATGCGGGTCTTGCCGGACTCGGTGCTCAACTCCGCCCGGGCCGGTCCGCCGCCGTCCGCCGTCGCCATCGGGCCCGGGGCGGCTGTCCTGGGCCGGTTGTCGTTTCTGGTGGCGGTACCGCTGTCAGCCATCGCCTGTCCTCATCTCCTGCGGATCTCCGCTGAATCCGGGTGCGGGCACCGTTCAGCGCCGTCGGGACACACCGGCCCGGTCGGCCAGCCCGGCGACGTTGACATCGCCGTCGATCACCCGGACGGCCAGCCAGCCGACCAGGCCGGCGAGTACCGCACCCGCCGCCGCCCCGAAGCCGGCGACGGCCCAGACCGCCGCGACGAGGAAACCGGCGACGAAACCGAACTGCTGGCGCGACATGTGTTCCTCCCCGGCTGGGCGCGGCAGGTTGGCAGTGCTTACACGCTGGAGAAGAACTCGAACTCCACCGGCCGGAGAAGATATGTGATTTGTCTCACTTCTTTGCCGGATCATGGGCTGCCGAGGGCCGCGGGTACGGTGGCCGGGTGCGGCTCACCAAGTACACCCACGCCTGCATACGGCTCGAACACGACGGCAGGGTCCTGGTGATCGATCCCGGGGTCTGGACCGAGCCGGCAGCGCTGCGTGGCGCGGACGCGGTCCTTGTCACGCACGAGCACACCGATCACGTCGACGTGCGGAGGCTGGCCAGTCTCGGTGTCCCGGTCTACGCCCCGGCCGGGGCGGCGATCCCCGACATCGACGTGCACCCCGTCGCGGCGGGGGAGGAGTTCGCCGCCGCCGGCCTGCGGGTACGCGCGTTCGGCGGTCGGCACGCCACCATCAGCGGCGGCCAGCCGGACTGCCCCAATCTGGGATACCTGGTCGAGGGGCGGGTCTACCACCCCGGCGACTCGGTACACCGCCCGGGGGTACCGGTGGAGACGCTGCTCGTACCGGTGCAGGGGTCGTGGCTGAAGACCGCCGAGGCGATCGACTTCGTCCGGGCGGTCGCCCCGGAACGTGCGTACGGCATCCACGACGCGCAGGTCAACGACCGAGGGCTCCGCAGCGTGCACGGGTGGCTCGCGGAGGAGGCCGGCGGCTGCTACCGCTGGCTCACCCCGGGCGAGACAGCCTGACGCGCCACCGCCGGCGCCAGCGCCCGGTCCCGGACCCCGGTCCTCGTCCGAATCCGGCTGACATGCGTCTCGATGCGCCCACCCCTCGCCGCCGGCCGGCACCCCCGGGTGCGAAGGTCCGGTCGTCACCGGGCCGGTCTCCGCTCCCGTCGGTCGGTGCGGCCGGGGCTGGCCGGGCTGCCGGGCCGCTCGGTCCGGCTGTCCACGATCGCCGCGACCAGCGCGACCAGGACGAAGCCGATGGTGCCCAGCAGCGCGTCCCGGAACGCCCGTGACCATCCGTTCTGCGTGGTGGCGAGGCTGCTGAAGAAGATCGCGCCGACCCCGGCGATGCCGGCGGCGGCGCCGATCCGCTGGGCGGTCTGCAACATTCCGGCCGCGCTGCCGGCCTGGGCGACCGGCACCTCGGCGAGGGCCAGGTTCTGGTTGGGGGTGATCACCAGCCCGCTGCCGAGCCCGGCGAGCAGCAACGGCAGGGCGGTGGCGACCGGGGCGCCGCGCCCGGGCACGAAGTGCAGGGCCAGGATCACCCCGCCGAGTCCGACCGCGACGGTGGCCAGGCCGATCGCGACCAGCGGCCGGCCGAACCGGTCGACGATCCGGCCGCCGACCGCCGCGGTGACCGCCGAGCCGAGCGCGAACGGCGTGATCGCCAGGCCGGCCTCCAGGGCGGTGTAGCGCAGGCCGTTCTGCAGGAAGAGGGTGAAGAGGAAGAAGACCGCGACGAATCCGGCGAAGTAGAGCAGCCCGATCAGGGTGCCGAGCGAGTACGACCGGAGCCGGAACAGGGCCAGGTCGAACAGTGGTTCCCGGCGGCGCCGGTACCGGAGTTCCCAGCCGACGAAGCCGAGCAGCACCAGCAGACCGCCCGGGATCAGCAACCACTTGAGCGGCCCGTGCCACTGCTGTCGCTGCACCAGCGGCAGCAGCACCAGAACCACACCGAGCCCCAGCAGCAGGACGCCCACGGGGTCGAGGCCGTCCCGTCCGGACCGCCGCCCCTCGGTCGGCAGCCGAAGCCAGGCGAAGAAGATCGCGGCGAGCCCGACCGGCACGTTGACGAAGAAGACCAACCGCCAGCCGAGTTGCTGACCGCCGAGTTCGATCAGGGCGCCGCCGAGCAGCGGGCCGACGGCGGTGGAGATGCCGATGGTGGCGCCGAGCAGCCCGAACGGGCGGCCCCGGTCGGCGCCCCGGTAGAGCTGTTGGATCAGCCCGATCACCTGCGGGTTCACCAGCCCGGCCGATGCGCCCTGCAACAGTCGGGCGCCGACCAGCCAGCCCGGCGACTCGGCCAGCCCGGCCACCGCGCTGGTCAGGGTGAACAGCGCGAGCCCGAGCATGAAGACGTTGCGCCGGCCCCGGACGTCGCCGAACCGGCCGGCGGGTACCAGCATCAGGCCGAAGGTCAGCGCGTAGCCGGAGAGGATCCACTGGAGATCACTCGGGTCGGCGCGCACGGCCCGCTCGATCGACGGGATCGCGACGTTCACGATGCTCACGTCCAGCAACGTCATGAACGCGGCGACCAGTCCGATGGCCAGGATCTGCCCGCGGCGCCGGGCGGCGGTCCGCTGGTCCAGTCCGGCCAGTGGGTCCGGCTCCGTTCCGCCGCGGTCGCTCGGCACTGCGGCACGATCTGGTGGACTGCCTTGCGCCGCGCTCAATCGGGCCTCGCTGACTGTGCCGTGGCCGAGTCGTGGTCGAGTCGTGGGTCGTGAAACGGTGACCGCCGGGGACAGACTACCGCAAACTGTCCCGAGTCCCGCTCAACGACCTGCCCGGCGCGGGGCCACCGACCGGGCGGCACGGTCGGCGGGGCGGCTCAGGCGAGCTGCTGCGAGCACCAGCGTGGACCGAAGTCCAGACCCTCCATCGGGGAGTCCTCGCGGTGCAGCAGGTTCTTCTCGCCGAGCACGTGCAGCGGCGTCGTCAACTGCTCCGGCGGCAGACCGACCTCCTCCGCGATGGCCTCCGGAAACGGCACCTGTCCCCGGGCCTCAAGGGTGGTGACCGCCTGGTACACCCGCTGTTCGATCTCGGTGAGATGCAGCTGTTGCATGGTTACCTCCTCGCCCGCGCACCGCGCCCGGGCAGTTCGCGGGCCGCGATTACCCACCGGGACGGCGTTGATGCACCAGGGGGTGCCGGATCCGCCCGGCCCGACTCGTCGGGCGGCGCCCCGGCCGCGCGTTCGTGGCGGCGGCCTCCCTTCCCCGGCGGCGGCCGGTCCCTCGCCTAGGCTGCTACCCGTGATCTGGGACGTGGCGGTGATCGGGGCGGGACCGGCCGGGCTCTCCGCCGCGTTCGCCGCCGCGCGGGCCGGAGCGCGGACGGTGGTGCTGGAGAAGGCCGAGCATCCGCGCTACAAGACCTGCGGGGGTGGGCTGCTCGGCACCTCGCTGGCGCTCGCCTCGGCGCGGATCGAGGTGCCCGCCGACGATCGGGTGGACCGGGTGACGTTCACCGCCGACGGGCGGCGGGAGTTCACCCGCCGGCACCGGCCGGGCCAACTGCTGACGATGGTGCGGCGGGAGGAGTTCGACGACCGGCTGCGCGGTGCCGCCGTCGGCGCCGGCGCCGAGCTCCGGCAGCGGGTCGCGGTGCGCGGGGTGGAGCAGGAGCCGGACGGCGTACGCATCCGGCTCGCCGACGGCACCGAGCTGCGGGCCCGGGTCGCGGTCGGCGCCGACGGCTCGGCCGGGGTGACGGCCCGAGGGGTGGGGGTGGAGTACGCCCAGGTGGACCTCGGGCTGGAGCTGGAGATCCCGATCCCCGCCCCGCTCCAGCAGCGCTGGCGCGGCCGGTTGCTGCTGGACTGGGGCCCGCTGCCCGGGTCGTACGCCTGGGTCTTCCCCAAGCGGGACCGGCTCACCGTCGGGGTGATCGCCGCCCGGGGCGAGGGGGAGCGGACCCGGCGTTACCTGCGACGGTTCGTCGAGCGGCTGGGTCTGGCCGACCTGGAACCGGCACACGACTCCGGGCACCTGACCCGGTGCCGCGCCGAGAACTCCCCGCTGCGGCACGGCCGGGTGCTGGTCGCCGGGGACGCGGCCGGCCTGCTGGAGCCGTGGACCCGGGAGGGGATCAGCTTCGCCCTGCGCTCCGGCTCGCTCGCCGGTGAGGCCGCGGCCGGCGGCGACCTCGACGGCTACGTCCGGGCGGTGCACGATGAACTCGTCCCGCCGATGCGGGCCGGGCACCGGATTCTCGCCGCCTTCTCCCGGCACCCGGGGATCTTCCACACCGTCCTGGCCACCCCGGCCGGTTGGCGCATGTTCACCGCCTTCTGCCGGGGTGAGACCAGCTTCGACCGCACCCTGGAACGCCGCCGGGTACGCGCGGCGCTGGCCCTGCTGGGCTGACGTCGCCGGTCACCCGCCCGGAGCGGGCGCCGGCACCTGCCGGTACGGCGTGAATCGGCGCAGCCGCAGCGAGTTGCCGACGACGAAGACCGACGAGAACGCCATCGCCGCACCCGCGATCATCGGATTGAGCATCCCGATCGCGGCCAGCGGCAACGCGGCGACGTTGTAGGCGAACGCCCAGAACAGGTTGCCCCGGATCACCCGCAGCGTCGCCCGGGACAGCCGGATCGCGTCGACGGCCGCGGTCAGGTCACCGCGGACCAGGGTCAGATCGGCGGCCTCGATCGCCACGTCCGTACCCGTGCCCATGGCCAGGCCCAGGTCCGCCTGGGCGAGCGCCGCCGCGTCGTTGACGCCGTCCCCGATCATCGCGACCACCCGGCCCTCGGCCTGGAGCCGCTTGACCACGTCGAGCTTGTCGGCCGGCAGTACCTCGGCGATCACCTCGTCGATGCCGACCTCGGCGGCGACCGACCGGGCGACCGCGCCGTTGTCGCCGGTGAGCAGCACCGGGGTGAGGCCGAGCCGGCGTAGCCCGGCGACCGCCTCGCGGCTGGTCGGCTTGATCGCGTCGGCCACCACCAGGGCGCCGCGCACCTGGCCGTCCCAGCCGGCCAGCACCACGGTCCGGCCGGCGGCCTCGGCGTCCGCGACCGCCGGCCCGAGCGTGCCGGGCAGGTCGAGACCGCGGTCGGCCAGCAGGCGCGGCCGGCCCACCGTGACCGCCCGGCCGTCGACGGTGCCGGTCACGCCGAGCCCTTCGACGTTGGCGAACCCGGCGACCTCGGGGTGCGGCCCGGTCCGCTCGGCGGCGGCGCGGGCGACCGCGCGGGCGATCGGATGCTCGGAGGCGTGCTCCAGGGCGCCGGCCAGCCGCAGCAGTTCGTCCGGGTCCTCCCCGTCGGCCGGCAGGACGTCGGTCAGCGTCATCCGTCCGGTGGTCACGGTGCCGGTCTTGTCCAGCACCACGGTCTCCACCCGCCGGGTCGACTCCAGCACCTCCGGCCCCTTGATCAGGATGCCGAGCTGGGCACCCCGGCCGGTGCCGACCAGCAGCGCCGTCGGGGTGGCGAGCCCGAGCGCGCAGGGGCAGGCGATGATCAGCACCGCGACGGCGGCGGTGAACGCGGCGGTGACGCCGCCACCGGAGCCGAGCCAGAAGCCGAGGGTGGCGACGGCGAGGGCGATCACGATCGGCACGAACACCCCGGAGATCCGGTCCGCCAGGCGCTGCACCTGGGCCTTGCCGGTCTGGGCCCGTTCGACCAGGGCCGCCATCTGGGCGAGCTGGGTCTCGGCCCCCACTCGGGTGGCCCGGACGACGAGCCGGCCTCCGGCGTTGACCGTCGCCCCGACCACCCGGTCGCCGGGGGCGACCTCCACCGGCACCGACTCCCCGGTCAGCATGCTGACGTCGACGGCGGAGGAGCCGGCCTCGACCAGGCCGTCGGTGGCGATCTTCTCGCCGGGACGGACCACGAAGCGGTCACCGACCGCGAGCTGGTCGAGGGCGACCCGGACCTCGGTGCCGTCGCGGAGTACCGTCACCTCCTTGGCGCCGAGTTCGAGCAGGGCTCGCAGCGCGGTGCCGGCCCGGCGCTTGGACCGGACCTCGAAGTAGCGGCCGGCCAGGATGAAGAGGGTCACCCCGGCCGCGGTCTCCAGGTAGATGTTGCCGGACCCGTCGCTTCGCCCGATGTCGAAACTGAACGGATGCGTCATGCCGGGCGTGCCGGCGGTGCCGAGGAAGAGCGCCCACACCGACCAGCCGAGCGCGGCGAGCGTACCGAGCGAGACCAGGGTGTCCATCGTGGCGGCACCGTGCCGCAGGTTGATCCAGGCGGCCCGGTGGAAGGGCAGCCCGCCGTACGCGACGACCGGCGCGGCGAGGGTGAGCGAGAGCCACTGCCAGTAGTCGAACTGCCAGGCCGGCACCATCGCCAGGGCGATCACCGGCACGGTAAGCACCAGCGACACCAGCAGCCGGGTACGCAGCGTACGCAGCTGGTCGACGGGTGCATCCGGCTCGGAGCCGGGCCCGCCGGCCGGGCGGGGTGGCGGTGGGAGCGCGGCGGTGTAGCCGGTCTTCTCCACCGTGGCGATGAGTTCCTCCGGGGTACGGCTGTCGTCGAAGGTGACCGTCGCCTTCTCGGTGGCGTAGTTGACCGTGGCGATCACCCCGTCGAGCCGGTTGAGTTTCTTCTCGATCCGGCTGGCACAGGAGGCGCAGGTCATCCCGCCGATCTTCAGTTCGATCCGGTTGGGCGCCACGGGTGGACGCCCGGCTGCCGGTGCCATTGCTGCCTCCTGCGCTAGTCGTGTCCGTGGCCCGGCTCGCCGTGCCCCGGTCCGTCGGTCCCGGCGGTGGTCGCCGGCGCGGGCCGTTCAGGTGTCGGAGCGCCGCTCGGCGTGCCGGCGGCAGCGGGCTGGGCCGGATGGCCGGCGGTCACGGTGAACTCGGCGGTGCGGACGGTGCCGCCGTGCCGGAAGTCGAGATACAGCCGGTAGGTGCCGGCCGAGGGGACGTCGGCGAAGAAGGTGATCCCGGGTCCGGCGGGTGTGCGGCCGTCGCCGGGCGCGCCGTCCGGGTGCACGTGCAGGTACGCCAGGTCGCCCTCGCGGAGTGCGACCAGGTGCCCGTACGCGCCGAGGTAGGGCTCCAGGTCGGTGACGGGTCGCCCGTCGCGGCTGACGGTCAGGGTCAGCTCGCCGGTCCGGCCCGGCGCCAGGGTGCCGTCGAGGCGTACCCGGTACCCGTCGACCTCGGCGGTGGGCGCCGGGGCCGGCAGCGGCCGGGGGTGGAAGTCACCGGCCACCGCGACGTCGAGCCCAAGGGTGAGGGCCTCCGCGCCGCTGGGTGTGAAGTCCGCGAACACCCGCCAGCTTCCGGGACCGCCCAGCGGCGAGGCGATCCGCCAGGTGCCGTCGGCGCTCATCTCCGGATGCACGTGCCGGAAACCGGAGAGGTCCCGGCGGGCGACGATCAGGTGCATCCGCTTGTCGTGTGCCACGTCGTAGTCGGTCACCGGCTGGCCGTCCGGCCCGACGATCCGGAACGCGAACTCGCCGGCCGGGGCCGGTACGGCGGTGAGCGTGTACCCCCGGTCGGAGACGAGCAGCCCGCCGGGAAGTTCCGTCGTGCCGGTCGCCTCGGTGCCGTGGCCGGTCGAGTGGGCAGAGCGGCCCGGCTCGGCGGTGTGTACGGGGCCGGCGAGCCGGCCGGTCCCGTACGCCGCGCCGAACACTGTCACGAGCCCGAGCGCGAAGGCGCCCAACTTCGTCGCGGTGTTCATCGTGCTACCTGGTTTCTTCCGGGCGGGTCTGGTCGGGGAAGGCTTCGGTGGGTGTGGTCAGGAAGAGTTCTTCTGGTCGGTGGTCAGGGAGCAACGAGTTCGTAACCGGCCTCGTCGACGGCGGCGCGAAGCCGCTCCGGGTCCACCGGATCGTTGCTGGTGACGGTGACCGCGCCGGAGGCCAGGTCGACGTTCACCCCGGTCACGCCCGGGATCGCGCCGACCTCGGTGCTGACCGCGTTGGCGCAGTGGCCGCAGGTCATGCCCTTGACCTGGTAGCTCTGGGTGATCATTGCAAGTTCTCCCTTCCGGTTCCGACCATACCCCCTGGGGGTATGGGCCGGTCGAGTTTACCCCTCGGGGGTATCCGCCACTAGGACCCTAACATACCCCCGGGGGGTTAGCTATGCTTGGGGCATGACGACACCTCCGGGGACCCCGATTCGCGGTTACACCGCCAGCAAGGACCAGTTGCTCGCGCGGCTGCGCCGGGTCGAGGGACAGGTCCGGGGAATCGAGCGGATGGTCGAGGACGACAGGTACTGCATCGACGTGCTGACCCAGATCTCCGCCATCCAGGCCGCGCTGGACAAGGTCGCGCTCGGCCTGCTGGACGGGCACGCCCGGCACTGCATGCACGAGGGTGCCGCCGAGGGTCGGGCCGACGAGATGGCCACCGAGATGATGGCCGCGGTCGGGCGGCTGATGAAGCGCGGCTGACCCGGCCGGTCAGCGCCGGGCCGGATCGGGCTGATCGGCCGTCCCGGGGGCGGGGAAGAGGTCCACCTGCTCGCCGAGTGCCACGTCCCCGACCAGATGTGCCGGCGCCGGCCGCTGGGTTGCCGGCAGCCTCGAATACCACCGTCCCGACCCGTTGCGGCCGGCCCGGGAGGTGACCCGGAACGGCACCATGGCGATCGGCGCCGGCGGCGCCTCGAACGGGCGGTCACCCCAGCGCAGCCAGACGGCGATCCGACCGGCCGCCGCCTCCAGTTCGAGTTTGTCGATCGAACGGCGCCGGTCGGAATGGTCGACCTCGACCACGACCGGCGCGCCGTCCGGCCGGGCGCATCCGACGTCCACTATGGAGTGCCGGTGCTCGTACGGCGGCGGCAGCCGCATCACGCTGGCGGCCCGCCGGTACACCCGCCAGCCCTGCGCCAGGGCCCAGGCCGCCACCGAATCGATCAGCAGCACGGTGACCTCGTCACCCGTCTGGTCGGTGAACGTCAGCCGGTTCAGCCAACCGGTCAGCGTGGCGCCGATCCGGGCGCCCTCCTCGGCCTGGTCCACCGACCGACCGTACCGCGCGCGGCGCCGCCCTGTCGCCGGAGCCGGTCCGGGTCAACGGCTGCCCGAGGTGCGAACCTCAGTCCAGCGCGGGCAGGACGACCTGCTCCAGCAGGGTCGCGGGAGTCCGCCACTGGTCAGGGTGGTCGTAGTTGCCGGCGGTGATGGCGACGACCAGGTCCTGCTCCGGGATGACGACCAGGCGCTGACCGCCGTTGCCGTTGCCGGAGACGAGCCGATGACCGGCAACGACGTCGAGATACCAGTGGTATCCGTACTCGGCCCCCCAGGTGGTCCGCAGGCGGGGCCGGAGCATCGTCTGGATCCAGTCGGCGGGGACGATCCGGTGGCCCTGCCACACGCCTCCGGCAAGCACCAGCTCGCCGATCCTGGCCAGGTCACGGGGGGTGAGCCGGAGCCCGGACGCGGCCGAGGGCACCCCGTCCGCGCCGAACATCCAGACGACGTCCTTGATCCCCAGCGGCGCGAACAGGGCCGAGTCGCCGTACTCGGCCAGCGACTGCCCGGTGCCGTCGGCGATGAGCCGGCCGAGCAGCGCCGTCGCGCCACCGCAGTAGTGCCACCGGGTGCCGGGTGGTTCGAGGACCGGCCGCGTCAACACGTAGCGGTACCGGTCCGGCGCCAGTTCCATCGCGATCTCGGCGTTGGCCGGGCTGTCGTACGGGACATCCTCGCGCCATTCCAGGCCGAGCGACATCGTCAGCGCGTGCTCGACGGTGAGCCGGGCCAGCGCCGGGTCGGCCGCCAACTCGGGGTACTCCGGGAACCGTGGCAGGAGCGGCGCCGCGGGGTCGGGCACCAGGCCGTCGCCGAGCGCGATGCCGTACAGCAGCGCGGTCACGCTCTTGGTGACCGACCGGAGATCGTGCAGCGTGTCGGGGCCGAACTCGACCACGCCGAGCGGGTGGTTCCAGGCGAAGTCCTCGCCCGTGCCGTGGTACTCCAACAGAATCTCGCCGGCACGGACCACCACGGCCCCGTGCAGGCCGTCGAGCTGACCCTTCCGGAGCGTCTCGGTCAAGCGGTCGGGCAGTAGCGCCACGGGGTACCTCCTCGGCGGGTCGACACGGCTCCTATCGTGCACCTGCCGGGCCCGGGAGCGTCCGCTACCCCCGCTGCGGGTTGGTCGGCCCGGCCTCCGCGGATGTCAGTTCGACGCAGCAGGCGCGGGGCCGGGGGGCCAGCAACGCCCGCACGTCCGCGTCGAGCCCTTCGGCCAGCCCGGTGAGGAACGTGTGGTTGATCCCGCAGACCAGGGCGGTGTGTCGCATTGCGAGGGTGTGGAAGGGGCAGTTGCGCAACAGGACGGTGCCGGACGTCAGCTCCGGCTCGAAGCCCAGCCCGGCCAGGGCCGCACCGAGATCCACGCCGCCGGCCCGCAGCTCGCTGCCGAGGTCACGCCCCCGCTGGTACGCGCGGCGCCGGGCCGCGTCCTCGGCGTGCGCCGGATCCTCGGCGACGGCGTCAGCGAGGATCTCGGCGATCAGTTCATAGCGGCGCTCGGGGATGGTGACGGCCAGCCCGTCGCCGGCAGGCTCGTAGACCTTCGGCGCGCGTCCCCGTCCTCTGGGCTGGTCGGACGGAGCCTCGTAGCGGGCCTGTAGCCATCCCGTCTCGACCAGCTTGTCCAGGTGGAAGGCGGCCAAGCCGCGGGAGATGCGGGCCGCCGTGGCGGCCTCCTCCCGGCTGACCGGGTGGTCGGCCCGGCGCACGTATTCGTAGAGCGCCCGGCGGGAGCGATCCACCAGGGCAGCCAGGGCATCCCACCGGTTGACCACCCCAAGAGAATATCACTAGCAGGCACTGTTGAATTTATTCGGTAACCGGTGCAGGATCGGGATTAGCAACCATGTCCGTTGGTGAAAATCCCTGAAGGTGGTCCTGGTGCACCACATGAAACAGGCGAAGCGACCGGTCAGCGGCCTCGCCGGACCGTACGGACACCCCCTGCACCCGGCGCTGGCGGCGGTGCCGGTCGGTGCCTGGGCCGCCAGCTTCGTCTTCGACATCGCCTCCCGCGTTGTCGACGAGTCGCAGGTCGCCGCGCAGGGTTCGCGCTGGTTGATCGGTCTGGGCGTGCTCGGAGCCCTGGCCGCCACCATGGTGGGGTTTCTCGATCTGTTCGCGGTTCCCGCTGGCACCAGGGTCTTCCGTACGGCTCTGCTGCACATGGCGATCAACCTCGCCGTGACCGGTGCTTACGCGCTGGGCTTCGTGCTGCGCGGCGACCAGCCGGCCGGTCCGGTCGGCGGGGGGCTGCTGGCCCTCTCCGCCGCCGCACTCGGCGGGCTGGCGGTCGCCGGCTTCCTCGGTGGCGAGCTGGCCTTCCGCTACGGCGTAAGGGTGGCCGACGAGGCCACCCAGGCCGAGGGATACCGGTCCACAAGGGGCACATGATCGTCGATCCCGACCGCGTCGCCGCGACCAGAGACGCGACGCGGGCCGCCGCGCCATGCTCGACAACCCTCGACGAAGTAGAACAGGAGTACTCCCATGGCCGTTGCCGCACTGATCACTTGGCTACTCACCGCCGTTGGCGGGTTCGTCATGCTCGGCAAGTGGATCGCCGGGGGCGGACACCGTCCGGGCGGCACCAGCCGGCTCGCCCCGGGCCTGGTCTTCGGTCACTTCGCCCTTGCCGCGATCGGTCTGGTGCTGTGGATCGTCTACCTGGTCGCCGGCGGCGACGTCCTGGCCTGGACCGCGTTCGTGGTGCTGCTGCCGGTGGCCCTGCTCGGCTTCACCATGTTGGCCCGCTGGATTCCCTCGGTACGTGGCTCGGACGGCGGCACCGACGCGAGTTTCCCGATTCCGGTCGTGGTCGGTCACGGTCTCCTCGCTGCCACGACACTCGTGCTGGTGCTGCTCACCGCTGCCGGCGTCGGAGTCAGCTGATCATGTCGGTCGTCCCGATCCGCGTGGCGCACGACCGGCCGCGCCGTGACATCGCCGCTGCCAGCCGCGCCGCCGCCACGTTTCTGACCGCACTCGGCGTGGACATCGACAAGGAAGGACTGGCGGAGACGCCGGCCCGGATGGCACGCGCCTACGCCGAACTACTCACCCCGCGTGCCTTTCAGCTCACCACGTTCGCCAATGACGGGGGGTACGACGAACTGGTACTGGCCCGGTCGATTCCGATCCGATCGGTCTGCGAGCACCACCTCCTGCCGTTCCTCGGGGTGGCGCACGTCGGTTACCTGCCGGGAGAACGGATTCTCGGACTGTCCAAGCTGGCCCGCGTGGTGGAGCTGTTCGCGCATGGGCCCCAGGTCCAGGAACGGCTCACCAAACAGATCGCCGACTGGCTTGCCCGCCAGCTCCGGCCCAAGGGCGTCGGTGTGGTCATCGACGCCGAACACCTCTGCATGACGCTGCGCGGTGTGCAGGCGGTCGGGGCCAGCACCGTCACCTCCACGCTGCTCGGCGCCCTGCGTGACGACGCCCGGTCGCGGACCGAGTTCTTCACCCTCGCCCGACTCGGCACAGGGTGAACCGCCCGGATCCGGCCCGTACCGCCGGGCGACCCGCCCGGTCCGACCAGCGGTACCGACCGGCCGGGCGGTACCGGCCGGTGCCGCACCACAGACCCAGAACGGAGAAGACCATGGCCGACCAACGCGCGTTCGTGATCGTCGGGGCCGGGCTCGCCGGAGCCCGCGCGGCCCATACCCTGCGCAGCGAGGGGTACGACGGTCCGATCGTCCTCCTCGGGGAGGAAGCCGAACCTCCCTACGAGCGACCGCCGCTGTCCAAGGGCCTGCTGGTCGGCGCGGCCGTCCGGGACAGCGTCTACCTTCACGAGGCGGACTGGTACCCCGGTCAGAACATCGAACTGCGTACCGGCAGCCGGGTCACCGGGATCGCCCGAGAGGCCGCCGAGGTGGTGCTCGCCGACGGGGAGCGGATCGGCTACCACCGGCTGCTGCTGGCGACCGGGTCGACCGCGCGGAACCTACCGGTCACCGGCACCGACCTCGACGGGGTGCTGCGGCTGCGTACGCTCGGCGACAGTGGCCGGCTCGCCGCCGCGCTCACCGAGGGTGCCCGCATCGTCATCGCCGGCGGTGGCTGGATCGGCCTGGAGGTGGCCGCCGCCGCCCGGCAGAAGGGTGCTGACGTGACCGTCGTCGAAACCTCCGACCTGCCCCTCGGGAGAGTACTTGGCGCCGGGATGGCTGGCGTCTTCGCCGACCTGCACCGCGAACACGGGGTGACGTTCCAGCTGCGCAGCCAGATCACCGAGATCCGGGGCATCGACCGGGTCGCCTCGGTGCTGCTCTCCAGCGGCACCGAACTGCCTGCCGACACGGTCGTGGTCGGCATCGGGGCCACGCCCAACACCGAACTGGCCGAGCGGGCCGGACTGACCGTGGAGAACGGGGTCGTCGTCGACCAGGCGCTGCGTACCAGCGACCCGCAGATCTTCGCCGCCGGCGACATCGCCAACGCTTACCACCCGCTGCTCGGCACGCATGTCCGGGTCGAGCACTGGTCCAACGCCCGCAATTCCGGCCCGGCTGCCGCCCGGGCGATGCTCGGCCAGGACGTGGCCTACGACCGGCTGCCGTACTTCTTCACCGACCAGTACGACCTGGGCATGGAGTACACCGGCCACGCCCCGCCAGGCAGCTACGACCAGGTCATCGTCCGGGGCGATCTGTCCAGGCGCGAGTTCATCGCGTTCTGGATCGCGTCCGGGCGGGTGCTCGCGGGCATGAACGTCAACGTCTGGGACGTGGCTGACCAGATCGGGGAACTGGTCCGGTCCCGGCGGTCGTTCGATCCGATTCGGCTCGCCGACCCGGATGTACCCCTGGCCGACGTCTGACGTCGTCGACACGGTCGCGGCGTGCGCGACGTCGCGTCCGCCGATTTCGGTCCCGTGATCGACTTGGCGACGATGGAATGTTGGCGGCCAGCCGGTCGTTACATTACGCGTACGGCTGAGTATCAGCGCCTGTGACCTGGGCAGATGCGAGGGTCCTCGGGAATGATCCCGGGCGCCCGCGTTCCTCACCGGACTGAAGCAGGTTGACGGCTGGCAGGACCTGCCGCTGACCGTGGCCGCCCAGAAGGTACAGGTCTCCGCGTACCCCGACGCCTACGCACAGTGGGAGGACCAGGCCGCCGACCTCGTAGCCGACGCCTGGACCAACAGCTAAGGAAGAACAAACCGAGGAAGGAAACCGAAGGCCGGACCCAGCCGGGTCCGGCCTTCGGCGTCTCCGGCGCATCGACAGGTGCGGATTGCGTTGTGCTCCGGCGGAGCGTACCGTGCGTCCACGAGCCGGATCATTCAGTAACGAGCCAATGGACTGTGCCCGACCCACCCCCGAGAGCAGGGCAGCGATCGTCGGGGGCGCACGCCCGTGGCCAACCCGCCCTGCCCCGATACCGGGGCCTCAGCTCGAGGTAGGTCATGAAAAGACGATTCGCTGCCTTCGGCGCCGTGCTGCTCGCGGTCGCCGCTTCCGTACTGCTGTTCGTACGGCCGGCGGATGCCGCCGTCGGCCTGCACATCAGCGGCCGAAACATCGTCGAGGCAAACGGCCAGACGTTCGTCATGCGCGGTGTCAACCACCCGCACGTCTGGTTCACCAGCCAGACCAGAGCATTCGCCGACATCAAGGCGCTCGGTGCCAACACCGTGCGGGTGGTGCTCGGCAGTGGCAAGCGGTGGGGCCCGTCCACCGACGTCGGTCAGGTCATCTCGCTGTGCAAGCAGAACCGGCTGATCTGCGTGCTGGAGGTGCACGACACCACCGGCTACGGCGAGGAGGGTGCGGCCGCCTCGCTCGACGAGGCGGTCGACTACTGGATCAGCCAGAAGAGCGCGCTGGTCGGGCAGGAGAACTTCGTCGTCATCAACATCGGCAACGAGCCGATCGGCAACACCAACGCCGGACAGTGGACCGCCGCCACCACCTCGGCCATAGCCAGGATGCGCGGCAATGGCTTCCAGCACCTGCTCATGGTCGACGCGCCCAACTGGGGCCAGGACTGGCAGTACGTCATGCGGGACAACGCACAGACGATTCTGGACGCCGACACCCAGCGCAACACCGTGCTTTCGATCCACATGTACGCGGTGTTCAACACCGCCGCCAGCATCACGGACTACCTCGACCGCTTCCGGTCCAACGGTTGGCCGCTGGTGATCGGCGAATTCGGCTGGCGGTTCAACTCGGGTGAGGTGGACCACGACACGATCCTGTCCGAGGCGAACGCCCGGGGCCTGGGCTACCTCGGCTGGTCGTGGAGTGGCAACACCGACCCGATCCTCGACATGGCCACCAGCTTCGACCCGAACCAGCTCACCACCTGGGGCGAGCGGATCTTCAACGGCGCCAACGGCATCAGGGCGACCGCCCGGCAGGCCACCGTCTACGACAGCGTGACACCGGGCCCGACCACTCCGCCGGTCACGCCCACGACCACCCGACCGGTGACCCCCACGGCCACCCCGACGGGCGGGAGCCGGGCCTGCACCGCCACGTACGCCGTGACCGGTCAGTGGACGGGTGGCTTCCAGGGCGACGTACGGGTGACCGCCGGCGGTTCGGCCGTCAGCGGCTGGACGGTGACCTGGACCTTCGCCGACGGCCAGCGCGTCTCGCAGGCCTGGAACGCGACCGTGACCAGCAGCGGGTCGAACGTGACCGCCCGCAACGTGAGCTACAACGGCAACCTCGCCGCCGGGGCGAGCACGACCTTCGGCTTCCTCGGGTCGTGGAACGGCACCAACAGCGCGCCGACGGTGTCCTGCACCGCGAACTGAACCGGCGGGGGCGGTACGGCTGGGGGAACCCGCCGTACCGCCTACCGGCCCGGCCGCCCTAGCCCGCCGGCCGCCGCCGGGTAGACGCGGGTCTCGGTCGCCTTCACCGCGGCCCAGAGCGGCTGCCCCGGAGCCAGCCGCAGCTGGGCGGCGGCGGCCGGGGTGATGTCGGCGGCGACCTGGACCGGGCCGCTCAGCTGGATCCGCAGGTTGTCCCCGTGTCGCTGGATGGCGGAGATGGTGGCCGGCCAGATGTTGCGGGGGCTGCCGTCGGGGCGGCCCGGGTAGAGGGCGACGGCCGAGGGTGGGAAGGCGACGAAGACGTCGCCGTGCGGATGCTCGGTGGTGGTGAGGAAGAAGTCGTCGCTGATCCGCACGATGGCACCGTCGCCCCGACCGCGATAGAGGTTGAGCCCGACGAGCCGGGCGACGTAGTCGGTCCGGGGTTGTGCGGTGATGGTGGCGGCGTCACCCTCCTGTACGACCCGGCCGTGCTCCACGATCATCAACCGGTCGGCGAGGACGAGCGCGTCGAGCGGATCGTGCGTGACCAGCAGCGTGGCGCCGGGATGCTCGGCGAGGTGACGTTGCAGCTCGGTACGGGTGTCGAGCCGGGTCCGGGCGTCGAGTGCGGCGAGTGGCTCGTCGAGGAGCAGAAGTGCGGGGTCGACGGCGAGGGCGCGGGCCAGGGCGACCCGCTGGGCCTGCCCACCGGAGAGCTGCCGTGGTTTCCGCCGGGCCTGTCCGGCCAGGCCCATCCGGTCGAGCCACTCGGCGGCACACCGCCGGGCCCGCCGGCGGTCCGCACCGTGCCGACGCGGTCCGAAGGCGACGTTGTCGAGCGCGGTCAGGTGCGGAAAGAGCAGATAGTCCTGGAAGACCACGCCGATGGGCCGCCGCTCGGGCGGTGTCCAGCGGTCCAGGTCGGGTCGGTCGAGGTCCCGGCCGGCGAGGGTGATCCGCCCGCCGGTGAGTGGCAGCAGGCCGGCGAGGGCCCGCAGCGCCGTGGTCTTGCCGGCACCGTTCGGGCCGAGGAGTGCGACGACCTCGCCGGCGCTGATCCGCAGCGCGAGGTCGAGCCGGAAGGCGCCCCGGTCGGCGACCAGGTGTGCGTCGAGCAGTGGCGTGCCGGCCTCGGCGTCGGCCCGGGTCACCGAGAGGGCGGTCATGGGGCGGTGATCCAGCGGTCCCGCAGGCTGGCCAGGATCGCCACCGAAACGGCGAGCAGCAGCAGGCTCAGCACGATCGCCGCCTCCAGGTCGGTCTCCAGCGCCAGGTAGACGGCGAGCGGCATGGTCTGGGTCCGGCCCGGGAAGTTGCCGGCGAAGGTGATGGTGGCGCCGAACTCGCCGAGCGCCCGCGCCCAGCACAGTACCGCCCCGGCGGCGATGCCCGGGGCCACGAGCGGCAGCGTGACCCGGGTGAAGGCGGACCACCGGCCGGCGCCGAGGGTGGCCGCCGCCTCCTCGTACCGGGTGTCGGCGCCGCGTAGCGCCCCCTCGACGGCGATGATCAGGAAAGGCATCGCGACGAACGCCTCGGCGAGGACGACGCCGGCGGTGCTGAACGGCAGGGTGATCCCGAAGGTGGCGTCGAGCCAGCCGCCGAGCAGCCCACGGCGGCCGAAGACGAGCAGCAGGGCGACGCCACCGACCACCGGTGGCAGCACCAGCGGAACGGTGACCAGCGCGCGCACGACCCGGCGGCCGGGGAACTCGACCCGGGCGAGCAGCCAGGCCAGGGGTACGCCGAGGAGCAGGCAGAACAGGGTGGCCAGGGTGGCGGTCTGCAGCGACAGCCGGAGCGCGGTGAGCACCTCCGGCTCGGCGAGTCGGTGCGGGAGGGTGCTCCATGGCGTGCGTACCAGCAGGCCGACCAGCGGCAGCACCAGGAAGAGCAGTCCGAGCGCGGCCGGGAGGAGCAGCGCCGCCGGCACCCGGCCGGTACGTCGACGCCGCCGTGCTGCCCCGCCCCTTCCGGCCGGGCTCGTCGCGGGTACGTCGTGCGGGAGTGCCACCGGCTACGGCGCCTGGAATCCGGCGGCGGTGAGTACCGCCAGGCCTGCGGCGGAGAGTACAAGGTCGACGAACGCCCGCCCGGCCCTGACGTTCGGCGCGTCGCTGAGCAGTACGATGGGGTATTCGTAGGCCGCACCGGCCGACTCGGGGAACTCGACTCCGTCGACGTCGCCGCCGGCGGCTCTGACGTCGGTCCGGTAGACCAGCGCCGCGTCGACCTCGCCCAGCCGCAACTTCGACAGCGCCGCCTTGACGTCCCGCTCCAGGGTGACCGGGGTGACCCGCACCCCGGCGGCGGTCAGCACCCGCCTCGCCGCCGCGCCGCACGGCACCTGCTCGGCGCAGAGCGCCACCTTGACGCCGGGCCTGGTCAGGTCGGCCAGCCCGGTCAGCCCGCCAGGATTGCCCTCCGGCACGGCGATCACGAGTTGGTTCCGCGCGAAAGTAGCCGGGGTGCCATCGCCGTTACCGGCGTCGGTGACGGTCTTCATGTTGGCCGGCGCGGCGGCGGCGAAGACGTCCGCCGGCGCGCCCTGGTTGATCTGGTTGGCGAGCGCGGAACTGCCGGCGAAGCTGAAGCTGACCCGCACGCCCGGGTGTGCCGCCTCGAAGTCCCGGCCGAGCCGGGTGAACGACTCGGCCAGCGACGCCGCCGCGAAGACCGTGACGTCTCCGGTGATCCGGGCACCGTCGCCGGCCGGTGGTGGGCTCGCGGTCTCGCCGCCGCTGCCGCAGCCGGGCAGGCACAGCACCGCCAGGACGGTCAGTGCGGCCAGCGTGGTACGGAATCGTCGGGCCCTCACGCGCTGGTCCTCGCTCGGCCGCCGGCCGTCGTCGCCGGCTTCTCCACCACGACCGTGGTCGATTTGATCACCGCGACCGCCACCGAGCCGACCTCCAGCCCGAGGGCGTCGACGGCTTCGCGGCTCATCAGCGAAACCAGCCGGAACGGTCCCGCCTGGATGTCCACCTGGGCCATCACCGTGTCCTTGACCACGGCGGTGACGATGCCCCGCAGCCGGTTGCGCGCCGACGACTCCTCGGCACGCCCCGCGGGCTCGCCCGCCTGTGCCTGGACGAACCCGGCGAGCGTCGCCCCGTCGATCAGCCGGTGCCCGTACTCGTCGCGTAGTGCGGGCAGCCGTCCGCCGTCGATCCAGCGGCGCACCGTGTCGGCGCTGACCCCGAGCAGTTCTGCGGCCTCACCGATCCGGAACACGGTCACCGGGCCAGGCTACTGATCCGCATCCGCAATGTGAAGACGGCTTGCCCACCCGCATCTGCCGCATCAGTCAGCCATAGCCCTCGGCATCTGCGGGTCGAGCGATGACCGAGGACGGCTGCCGTACCGGCCGGAGCCAACCGCCCCGAGCGAGCCGCCCGGTCGATTTGACGACCACCCACCATCCATCCACGATGGTCCCCGACATACCGATGTACCGATGTCCGCCGGCCGCGCCACCACCGGCGAACCGCGAGCCGCGCTACAGGTAGCGGCGCGCCCCGGCGTACTCGTGGGCGTACCGGTGCTGGTCGAGCTCGACGTACTCGACGCCGCTCTCCTCGGTGTCGGTGTTGGTCGGCGCGTCGACCACGTAGCCGTCGCCCGCGTACACGCCGACGTGGTGCACCCGTCCGGTGCCGTTGTTCCGGGCGAAGAAGACGAGATCGCCGGCGGCGAGCTGGTCCCGGGCGACCGGGGTGCCGGCGTTGGCCTGGTCCTGCGCGTCGCGGGGGATGGTGATGCCATGCGCGGCGTAGACGGAGTGGGTGAGTCCGGAACAGTCGAAGCCGAACCCTGCGGTACCCGCCCACAGGTACGGCAGTCCGAGGAACATCCGGCTCGCCGCCACCACGTCCGGGCCGGTCGGCCGGGGGATCTCGGCGGAGGAGCGGTAGACCGAGACGTCCGAGGCGGCCAGCCAGCTGGCCCCGTCGCTCGGGGTGGCCACCAGTACGGCCCGGTCGAGCCGGGCCAGCACCGGCAACCTGGTGTTGTAGCTCAACTCCATCGCCCGGCGGGTCCGGTGCGGGTCGTCGTACAGCCACGCGGTGGGCGTACGCACCAGTGCGAAGGGGCGGCCCGCGAAGCGGCCGAAGGTCTTCCCGTCGGTCAACTGCACCCTGGGCAGCCAGCCTGGGTAGCCCCGCTCGTCTCGGGGGGTCGGCTGGTCGGGTACGACCACCTGCACCCAGTCGCCGAGCTCCGCCAGGATCAGCACCCGCTGCCCATACGTCGCCTGGGTCTCCAGATCACCGATGAGCCAACGCCGCTCGGCGAGGGTCATCCCGCCCGTCCAGGCACGTAGGTCGACCGGGTTCGTGGTGGACGGCAGGTCGACGGGACGGTGCCGACCGGGCTCCACCCACAGGGTGGCCACCGAGACGTCGACATGTGCGGTGCGTGGCTCGGCACGCTTCGCCGGGGTCGCGGCGCGGGCGGCCGGGGCCGTGCCGAGCAGTGGACCGAGGACCAGCGGGGCGGCCAGGACGGTGCGGCGCGACAGTCGGGTCACGGCGATATCTTCCACCATGACAACGCGAGGCGACAAGAACCTACATCGATGGATCCGCTTCCCAGGCGACCGAACTGGCTACCGGAGCACCCGCGGGACGGTTATCGCGACCCGGTCACACTCCGGGCCGTCGTCGTCTTCGCCGTACTCCTGCGGGCACCCTTCGCCGCGGTGGCTGTCTTCGCGGTGGCCTTCTTGGCGGTGGCCTTCTTAGCCGTGGTGCCCTTCCGCGCGGTGCTCTTCTCGGCGGTGCTCTTCCTGCCGGGTACCCGCTTCGACGGTGCGGTCCGGGTGGCCGGAGCGGCCTTCTTCGCCTCCTTCGCCACGGTCGACGGCCGCTTCTCCGGGGTCTTCGCCGCGGTCGCCCCGGTGGCTCGTCGGGTGGCGGTGGCGACCTTCTTCGCTCTCGTGGCGCTCTTCGTGGGTGCCTTCTTCGCGCCGGTCGCCTTGCGGGCGGCGGCGGGCCTCGTGGGAGTGCGCTTGCTGCCACCTCGACCGTCCGCCGGCCGTCTGCCCTGGCTGACGGTCGATCGAATCGGGCCTGCTCGTCGTGCGTCGGCCACCTCGGCTCCTCCTCGTCCGGCTCTTTTCCTATCGCCTCGACCGCCTCGGTCTTCGCGCCAGGTGGCCGGAGCGGCCGACCCGGTCACCGCACGGCTCGGTGGCCCGGCGTCGGGATCCGGTACCACCGGGCGGATGGTCGCCACCGGTACCACCCGGCGGACCGGTGGCCGTCGGGTGTCGTGGGTCGCCCGGCGGGCAGGTCCCCGGTGTGTGGCGGCGCTGTCTCCCCTGGGTGCGGGTCCGCTAAACCCGACCCGGCCGTACCGCTGCCGCCGCCGGTCGGTCGACTTATCCGCACTTCACTCGATTGGGTGGCGTGGGAGATGCTTGTGGTGCTGGCCCTGGTTCGCGGCAGCTGCGCGTGGCAGGCGATCCCGCCGGGCGTTTTCGCATTACGACGGGTGTTTTGTTCATCAGATCGAGCGGCACCCAAGCCGCCTATCGTCCTAGGATGCTGTAGGGGTGGGCTGGTCGGTCACATCCGCCGAGAACCAAGGTCTGAGACGGCGGAACGCGAATCCGGTGGACAGGGCCGCAATCGGACACCAGGGCCTTCGGGGTCGATGCCCGGATCACGGCGACGTGCCGGGCCGGATCCTGCGCGACTCGGGGGAAGCCGAGATGTCTGATGGGCTCGCGCGGCGCGGATGCGATGTCCGCGAGGGATCTCTGCTCCGAAGTTCATGATCGACTGGGTGGTCGGTGGAATGTCGGCAGGCCGGCAGTCGTTACACCACCCGTGCGACCGAGTACCACCAGTCGTGACCTGCACTGGTGGCCAGGCGCCGGGGAATGATCCCGGGCCACCGGTCGTTACATACTGTGTTCGCCCGAGTACCGGCACCCCTGGAGCCGTGTGTGGGCGTACCCCTCTCTCCTCCAATGACACCCCATCCCCCCGGTGGGGTGTTCATCCCCGATTGGAAGGAAGACCATCATGAACACCACCATGTTCAGCCGATGGCTCCCGGCCATCGAGCAGACCTCCCTGATCCGTAGGACCGCCCTGGGTGTGGCTGGTCTGGCCTTCGTCGGCGGTACCGTCGCCGGCCCGGCCGTCGCCGCGCAGGCCGCCCCCGAGCACGTCGGCACCCCGGTGTCGCAATCGGTCCTGGCCGACAAGGACGACAAGGGCGACAAGGACATCCTCAAGCACGACAAGCGGGACAAGGACCGCAAGAGTAAGGATCGTAAGCCGTCGCGGGACAAGCTGGTACCGCACGGTGTGCAGGGCAAGCAGTCGAGGATCCCGCTGTCGGGTGAGCAGTCCGACAACGTCAAGGCGATCGTGAAGGCCACCAAGAACGCCGGCCTGGACGAACGCGCCGCGGTGATCGCGGTCGGTACCAGCCTGCAGGAGTCGAAGCTGGAGAACCTGGGTCACCTCGGTGCCCGCAACGACCACGACTCGCAGGGCCTGTTCCAGCAGCGCCCGTCCTCGGGCTGGGGCTCGGTGGAACAGATCACCGACCCCGAGTACTCCACCACCGCGTTCCTCACCGGACTGAAGCAGATCGACGGCTGGCAGAACCTGCCACTGACCGTCGCCGCGCAGAAGGTACAGGTCTCCGCGTACCCCGACGCCTACGCACAGTGGGAGGACCAGGCCGCCGACCTCGTCGCCGACGCCTGGACCAACAGCTAAGGAAGAACAAACCGAAGGCCGGACCCGGGTCGGGTCCGGCCTTCGGCATCCTCGGATCCGGAGCCTCAACCGAGGCGGGCGCACCCGGGTCAACGGGGCCAGGCAGCCAGCTTCGCGCGGATCGATCGGATCTGTGCGGCGTCCCGCCCGTACCGGGCGAAGCGCTGGTCGGGCAACCGGTCCAGGTAACGGCCGGCGGCGGTGATGTCGTCCGGCTCGATCGCCGGGTCGTACTCGGTGGCGAGCCGGATCAGGTCAGGTACGGCGTACCGGTCGAGCGCCGCCGCCACGTCGATGTAGTCGCGCACCTCACGGCGGGTGACCAGGGCGGCGGTCTTGCTGGCCACCAGGTCCTGGACGTGCATGACCGGACCGAGGTCCATCACCACCGGGCTGCGGTGCCGGTCCAGCCGGCCCAGGCTGAGCCGTAGCTGCCGCCCGCCCCTGCCGACCAGGAAGTCCTTCATGTCCAACTCGAAGCCGCTGAACAGCCCGGCCAGGTCGGTCGACGGGTCCTCGTCGACGACGGTGAAGCCGGCCGCCTCCAGCGCGGCTCGGACCTCTGCCTCGGCGCTGGCCGCTGCGCCGTCGACGTCGGCGAAGAGGTCGACGTCCTCGGTCGGTCGGGACACCAGCCCGTGCGCCGCCCAGGCCACCCCGCCGCCGAGGACGAATCCGTGCTTGTCGGCCACGGAGAGGGCGACCCGGGCGACCTGTCGGTAGAAGTCGTCGAGATGCGTGGTGGTCATGCCGCCCGGCGATCACCGGCGGCCAGCGACGGGTGCCGTCGCTCCCACGCCGCCCGCACTCCGCGCGGCAGGTTCAGCGAGGACCAGACCCGACGGAGGACCCGACCGTTGACGAACCGGCGCAGGTCGTCGGAACGGGTGGTCTCACGCAGGACGTTCTCGTACATCCAGAGCAGTTGGTCCGGGTCGTCGAGGTCGAAGCTGCGCTCCGGCCCCCACATGAGGCGCAGTGGCAGCACGATCGTGCCCCGGGTCGGGCCGGTCAGCTCGGCGACGGTCGCGGTCACCACGGCAGGCCGACCGGGGCGGGCCAGGTAGGCCACACCGGTTCCGGACGCGGCGACGTACTGCATGCGCTCAGGGTAGCCGGAAGCGGCCGGGTACGGATCGTCCGTACCCGATTTTGCTGGTCTGTCCGGCCTGCTGCCAGCCCCGAGTTCGGGTTCGGGCTGGGTCGGAATCCGGGCCGGGCCGACGGTGTCCGGCGGAAGGGCAAATCCGGAATGCCGGACTGGCCCGGCTGGTTGTTCATTGTCGGTACGCCCGCGAGGTCAGCCCCCTGGACCGCGGGCGTGCCTCCCTTGTGCGCTGGGGCTGGCGTCCCAGGGCCCTCGCAGTGCCTCCCGGAATCCAGACGAAAGGGTAACCATGAATCCGATTTTCGGACGATGGCTTCCCGCCATCGTGGAGACCGCTCGCGCCCGATGGCTGCCCGCCATCGCCGAACATCCGGTGACGCGTCGGCTTCCCGCCGTCGCGGAAACCCCGCTCGCCCGCCGGTCCGCGCTGGCCGTCGCCGGCCTCACCTGCGCGGCCGCCTGCTCGGCGGTGGCTGGTCCGGTCGGCGTGGTCGCCGCCTCCGGCGACCCGGGCGCGCAGTCGGTGGGGTACGGCCAGTCGACGCGCGGAGACTGGCACGCCGAACGTAACCGGCCCGCCGACACCGGGAACTCGGCCGCCAAGCCGTCCCGGGACAAGCTGGTCCCGCACGGCGTGCAGGGCCACCAGTCGCGGATCGAGCTTGACGCCGAGCAGCGGGACAACGCCCGCGAGATCGTCCGGGTCGCCCGGAAGATGAACATGGGCCAGCGGGGCGCGGTGATCGGCGTGGCGACCGCACTCCAGGAGTCGAAGCTGCGCAACCTCGGTCACCTGGGCGCGTGGAACGACCATGACTCGCTCGGCCTGTTCCAGCAGCGGCCGTCGTCCGGCTGGGGATCGCCGGAGCAGGTCCGGGACCGGGACTACTCCGCCAGGGCGTTCTACGCCGGACTCCAGCGGGTCGACCGCTGGTGGGACCGGCCGCTGACCGACGCCGCCCAGGCGGTGCAGGTGTCGGCCTACCCCTACGCGTACGCGCAGTGGGAGGAGCAGGCTGCCGACATCGTGCAGGACGTCTGGTCCAGGTGACGCGTCGGCCCACGGATTCGGGGAGGCCCGGCCACGCGCCGGCCTCCCCGACGACAGGCCGGCGGTGACGGCGGCGGGTTGGTTCGTCGAACCGGCCCCTGCCGGTCCCGGCCGGCCGAGACCGGCACGGGCCGGCCGAGCCGGCGGGCGTCCGCCGGAACGCTTCCGGCGGACGCCCGAACCGGCGGTCGGCCGGGGTGGGTCGGTCAGTCCGGCATGGTCACCCCGAGCGGGTCGGTCGGGGTGAACGTCGCCGGCATGCTGACGAACCCGTTGATCACACCGACGCTTTCGTTCTGCTTCGTGGCGTCGCGGTCGATGACCAGGTCCGGCATGCGTTCGAGCACCCGCCGCACCATCACCGGGAACCAGGCGCGGGCATGGTTGAGCCCGATACAGCGGTGGATACCGAGCCCGAAGCTGGTGTGCCGGTTGGGGGAGCGGTCCAGCCGTACCTCGTCGGGGTCGGGGAAGACCGCCGGGTCCCGGTTGGCGGCGGCGAACGACATCATCACCCGGTCGCCGGCCCGCATCTGCTGCCCCCCGACCACCACGTTCTGGGTGACGGTCCGGGCGAAGCCCATCGCCGGTGGGAAGACCCGGAGCAGTTCCTCGGTCGCGTGTACCCAGAGCGACGGGTCGGCCGTCAGCATCTCCCGGTGCTCGGGGTGGTCGGCCAGCCAGAGCATGGTGTGCGCGAAGAGCGCGGTGGTGGTGTGCACGCCACCCTGGATCACCAGCAGCGCGATGCTCACCACCTCCTCGACGGGCAGGGGTGCGCCGTTGACGCTGGCCTGGGCCAGTCCGCTCAGCAGCCCCTCGCCCGGCTCCTCGCGCAGTCTCGGCACCTCGGCGGCGATCGCGCCGCCGAGCTGCCCCATGATCTGGACGTTGCGCGGGTAGTCGGGGTCGCTCGGCGGCGACGCCGCCACCCGGTGCATCGGCTCGGCGTACGTCTGCCAGTCGTCCAGCGGCAGCCCGATCAGTTTCATGGTGGCCAGCGCCGGCAGCGGGTTGCCGTAGTCGAGCACCAGGTCGATCCGGCCGCTCGCGCAGACGCGGTCCAGCAGGGTGTCGGTCGCCTGCTCCGCGAAGGGCAGCGAGTCGCGGGCCGCGCTCGGCGAGAAGTACGGGCTCATGATCCGCCGGTACGGGTTGTACTCCGGCGGGTCCAGCTCCAGCGGCACCTGCTTGAAGGGGTTCGGCGGGATGACGATGCCCTGCCGCGGGTCCGACGGGTCCTCGGTGTTTCGGCCCGAGCTGAAGGTGGCGTGGTCCCGCATCACCTCGCTCACGCCGGCGTGGTCGGAGACCACCCAGAAGCCGCCGTAGGTGTCGGTGCGGGCGACCGGGCACCGGGCCAGGTGCTCGTCGGAGATGGCCCGCCAGTTGGCACGGTATCCGGGGGAGTGGTGGTCGAAGTCGATCCGGGGGATGGGATCCGAACCGGTCTCGGAGGATTGATCGACAGACATCGCGTCAGAGTACTGCGCCGATCACCCTCAGATGTCACGATCATTCATATTGACGCCCGACCCTTTGCTGTCCTTCGTCCCGTTTCCGCAGGCTGGGGCGACTCTCGACGGCCCCGTGGCCGGGGCGAAATTTCCTGGTAGTTCTCCGGCCCGACCGGGTTTCGCCGCTGTCCTGCGGGCACCGTCTGGCTGACCTAACCTGGGAGTCAGGCGACCGGCCTGGTGATGGCGGGAGGTGCTGACAACATGGGGGTCCGCACCTGGATCACGCAGTGGCCGGTCTACCGTCAGCTCACCGGCACCGACCCGCTCGGCCGGGGCGCCGCCGCGAAGTCCGCCCGCTCCGCCGGGCTGACGCCGCGTACCGACACCGCCGACTCGGTCGCCCGGTCGATCTGCCCGTACTGCGCCGTCGGCTGCGGCCAGCGGGTCTACGTCTCCGACGGGCGGATCACCCAGATCGAGGGAGACCCGGACAGTCCGATTTCCCGGGGCCGGCTCTGCCCCAAGGGCGCCGCCAGCAAGGACCTGGTCACCAGCGACCTGCGACAGCAGCGGGTGCTCTACCGTCGCCCGTACGGAACCGAGTGGGAAGAGCTGGACCTGCCGACCGCGATGGACATGATCGCCGACCGGGTGCTCGCCGCCCGGGACGCCACCTGGGAGGACGTCGACGACCAGGGCCGGCCACTGCACCGCACCCTCGGCATCGCCAGCCTCGGCGGGGCGACCCTGGACAACGAGGAGAACTACCTCATCAAGAAGCTGTTCACGGCGGCGGGGGCGATCCAGATCGAGAATCAGGCCCGCATTTGACACTCCGCCACGGTCCCCGGTCTGGGGGTCAGCTTCGGTCGCGGTGGCGCGACGGAATTCCAGCAGGATCTGATCAACAGCGACTGCGTCATCATCCAGGGCTCGAACATGGCCGAGGCGCACCCGGTCGGCTTCCAGTGGGTGATGGAGGCGAAGCGGCGGGGTGCCAAGGTCTTCCACGTCGATCCCCGGTTTACCCGGACCAGCGCGCTCGCCGACGCGTACGTCCCGATCCGGGCCGGTACCGACATCGCCTTCCTCGGCGGCATCGTCCGGTACATCCTGGAGAACGAACTGGACTTCCGGGAGTACGTCGTCGCCTACACCAATGCGGCCACCATCGTCAGCGACGAGTTCCGGGACACCGAGGACCTGGACGGGCTCTTCTCCGGCTACGACCCTGACCGGACCAGCTACGACCGGGGCAGCTGGCAGTACGCCGGGCACGAGGACGACGGGCACAACGACACCGCCACCGAGCGGGAGGGCGCGGCCGGGCTGCAACACGAGTCGCACGGCCCGCCGGTCTCCGCACGGGCGCAGCGGGACGAGACGCTCCAGCACCCGCGCTGCGTATACCAGATCCTCAAGCGGCACTACGCCCGCTACACCCCGGAGATGGTCGAACGGGTCTGCGGGGTTCCTCGGGAGAAGTTCGAGGAGGTCGCCCAGGCCTGGGTGGCGAACTCGAACCGGGACCGCACCACCATGCTGGTCTACTCGGTCGGCTGGACGCAGCACACCGTCGGGGTGCAGTACATCCGGACCGGGGCCATCATCCAGCTGCTGCTCGGCAACGTGGGCCGGCCCGGCGGTGGGATCCTGGCGCTGCGCGGGCACGCCAGCATCCAGGGCTCGACGGACATCCCGACGCTGTTCAACCTGTTGCCCGGTTACCTGCCGATGCCGCACCACGCCCAGCACCCGACCTTCGACAAGTGGTGCCAGGGCATCAGGCACCCCGGCCAGAAGGGCTTCTGGGACAACGCCCGGGCGTACGCGGTGAATCTGCTCAAGGCGTACTGGGGCGCGGCGGCCACCCCGGAGAACGACTTCTGCTACGACTACCTGCCCCGGATGAGCGGCGACCACGGCACCTACCAGACCGTGTTCGACATGATCGACGGCAAGGTGAAGGGCTACTTCCTGCTCGGACAGAACCCGGCGGTCGGTTCGGCGCACGGCCGTGCCCAGCGGCTCGGCATGGCCAACCTGGACTGGCTGGTCGTCCGCGACCTCTTCCTGGTCGAGAGTGCGACGTTCTGGAAGGACAGCCGGGAGGTGGAGACCGGCGAGATCGCCCCGGAGCGATGCCGTACCGAGGTCTTCTTCCTGCCCGCCGCCTCGTACGTCGAGAAGCCCGGCACCTTCACCCAGACGCAGCGGCTGTTGCAGTGGCGGGAGAAGGCCGTGCAGGCGCCCGGCGACTGCCGCTCGGAACTCTGGTTCTTCTACCACCTCGGCCGGATCATCCGGGCCAAGCTCGCCGGCTCGACCCGGCCGCGCGACCGGGCCCTGCTCGACCTGACCTGGGACTATCCCACCGAGGGACCGCACGCCGAGCCGGACGCCGAGGCGGTGCTGCGGGAGATCAACGGGTACGAGGTGGCCACCCGACGCCCGCTGAACTCGTACACCGAGATGAAGGACGACGGTTCGACCCTCGGCGGTTGCTGGATCTACACCGGAGTCTTCGCCGACGGGGTCAACCAGGCGGCCCGGCGCAAACCCGGCGGGGAGCAGAACTGGGTCGCCGCCGAGTGGGGCTGGGCCTGGCCGCTCAACCGGCGGCTGCTCTACAACCGGGCCTCCGCCGACCCGGAGGGCCGGCCGTGGAGCGAACGCAAGCGGTACGTCTGGTGGGACGCGGACCGGGGTGAGTGGACCGGACCCGACGTACCGGACTTCGAGAAGACCAAGCCGCCGTCGTACCGGCCGGACCCGGACGCGACCGGAGTGGCCGCGCTGGCCGGCGACGATCCGTTCGTCATGCAGGGCGACGGAAAGGGCTGGCTGTTCGCGCCGTCCGGGATACTGGACGGGCCATTGCCGACCCACTACGAGCCGGTCGAGTCCCCGGTCCGCAACCCGCTCTACGGGCAGCAGGCCAATCCGACCCGCAGGACGTACGACCGGCCGGACAACCCGACCAACCCCAGCCCGCCGGAGGTGGGCACCGGCGTCTTCCCGTATGTCTTCACGGTCAGCCGGCTCACCGAGCACCACACCGCGGGGGCGATGAGCCGGAACGTCCGCTACCTGGCCGAACTGCAACCGGAGATGTTCGTCGAGGTCGGACCGGAACTCGCCGTCGAACGCGAGCTGACCCACCTGGGCTGGGCGCACCTGGTCACCTGTCGGGGTGTGATCGAGGCGCGGGTGATGGTGACCGACCGGTTGAGCCCGCTGCGGGTCGACGGCCGGATCATTCACCAGCTCTGGCTGCCGTACCACTTCGGCAATGCGGGCCTGGTCCGGGGCGAGCCGGCCAACGACCTGTTCGGGGTCACCCTCGACCCGAACGTGCTGATTCAGGAGAGCAAGGTCGGCACCTGTGACATCCGGGCCGGCCGCCGACCGACCGGGCCGGGGCTGCTCGACTACCTCGCCGACTACCGGTGGCGGGCCGGTGCCGACGGGCACTACCCCACGGTGGTGACCGACGCCCGGGGCGAGGCGGTCCGAACAGATCCCCGGCGACCCGGGCGGACACCCGTCGACGGCTGCGGTGCCGGCCAGGGGCCGGGTGGACGGCACACCGGCGACGACACGAAACCGGAGGCATGAGCATGGTCGAGACGCGACGTCCGGCCGCGCCGGTCAACCCCGCCGAGCAGGCCGGCCACCTCGACCCGCCACCCCGGATGGGGTTCTTCACCGACACCAGTCTCTGCATCGGCTGCAAGGCCTGTGAGGTGGCCTGCAAGGAGTGGAACCTGGTGCCGGAGAGCGGTCTCGACCTGCTCGGCATGTCGTACGACAACACGGGGGCGTTGACTGCCAACTCGTGGCGGCACGTCGCCTTCGTCGAGCAGCCCCGGCCGGCCGGCTGGCAGTCGTCGGCGCCGCTGGCCGGTACCCCGAGCGGGCCGCCGATCGCCCCGGTCACCGCGGAGGCGGGTGGGGTGATCGGGCCCGACCAGGGGACCAGTCCCGGCGTGCCGCCGGCCCCGGAGCCCGGCCCGGCGGGCCGGATGGCGCAGGGGACGCAGTTCCTCGGGATGCCCGGCACCGACCTGCCCGGCCGGGAGGGGGACCTGGACGGGCGTACCGACCTGCGCTGGCTGATGATGTCGGACGTCTGCAAGCACTGCACCCACGCCGCCTGCCTGGACGTCTGCCCGACCGGCTCGCTGTTCCGCACCGAGTTCGGCACCGTGGTGGTGCAGGAGGACATCTGCAACGGCTGCGGCTACTGCGTTCCCGCCTGCCCATTCGGCGTCATCGACCAGCGCAGTGGAGATGGCCGGGCCTGGAAGTGCACCCTCTGCTACGACCGGATGACTGCTGGACGAATGCCGGCCTGCGCCCAGGCCTGCCCCACCGAGTCGATCCAGTACGGCGAACTCGACGAGCTGCGCGAGCGGGCCCGGGCCCGGGTCGAGCGACTGCACGCCGACGGCGTTGCCGAGGCCCGGCTCTACGGGCACGACCCGGACGACGGGGTGGGCGGTGACGGAGCGTTCTTCCTGCTGCTCGACGAGCCCGAGGTGTACGGGCTGCCGCCGGACCCGGTGGTGACCACCCGGGACCTGCCCCGGATGTGGCGCCGGGCCGGGCTGGCCGCGCTCACCATGACTGCCGCGGTGGTGGCCGCGTTCGTCGGACGGCCGTCATGACCGGCGGCATCGGCGGTGAACCGCGGCGGCGGACCGGTCAGCGCGGCGGGTCGGGGCCGGGAGTGGTCGCCGGGCAACCGGTGGTCGTCCCACCGGCCGAGTTCAGCTCGTACTACGGGCGGCCGGTGGTCAAGGCGCCGGTGTGGCGGCAGGCCATCCCCGCGTACCTGTTCACCGGCGGGTTGGCGGCCGGCTCGGCACTGCTGGCCGCCGGTGCGGACCTGACCGGGCGGGCGGCGCTGCGTCGGGCCGGCCGCCTCGTCTCGCTGGGCGCGGTCGGCCTGAGCACCTTTTTCCTGATCAGCGATCTCGGCCGGCCGGCCCGGTTCCACCACATGCTGCGGGTCGTCAAGCCGACCTCGCCGATGTCGATGGGCACCTGGATCCTGGCCATCTTCGGGCCGGCGGCGGGGTTGGCCGCGGTGAGCGAGGTCGCCCCGGTGCTGCCCCGGCGCGGCGGGCTCGGTCTGGCCCGCCGGCTGCTGCCACCGGTCGGCCGGGGCGCAGGGCTGGTCGCGGCGGCAACGGCACCGGCGCTGGCCACGTACACCGGGGTGCTGCTGGCCGACACGGCGATGCCGGCCTGGCACGACGCGTACCCGGACCTGCCGTTCATGTTCGGCGGCAGCGCGCTGGTCGCCGGTGCGGGGGCCGGGCTGGTCGCGGCACCGGCCGCGCAGTCCGGCCCCGCGGCCCGGCTGGCGCTGGCCGGTGCGGTGGTCGAGGTGCTCGCCGAGCGCCGGATCGCCCGGCTGGGGCTGACCGGTGAGCCGTACCGGACCGGGCGGCCGGCCCGGCTGATCCGGGGCGGGCAGCTGCTGCTGGCCGCCGGCACCGCGGGCGCGTTGCTGGCCCGGGGCAACCGGACACTTCGCGTGCTCTCCGGCGCGGCCCTGCTGGCCTCCTCGCTGCTGACCCGGTTCGGCGTCTTCGAGGCCGGGAAGGTCTCCGCCCGGGACCCGAAGTACACGGTGCTGCCGCAGCGGGAGCACGGCGCGGACCGGAAGGCCGCCGCCGGCCCGTAGCCACGACCCGAGGACGCCGAGCCGGGAGGGGCCCCGCTCACCGGTGGCGCCAACTGAGCGGTAGTAGCAGCGGGTTGCACCGTGCGGGTCCCCGGGATCGTCGATCCCGGGGACCCGTTCCGCGTCCTCACCCCGTCACCAGCAGGGTCCGCCCGTCGCCCCGGGGCGGCAGCAGCTCGCCGACCACCGGGTGGCCGGGCAGCTCGCCGGCGACCAGCAGGCCACCGGAGGTCTGCGCGTCGGCCAGCAGCAGCAACTCGTCCTCGTCGACCCCCGCCGACTCCAGGTGCGGACGCACCCAGGCCAGGTTGCGTCGGGTACCGCCGCTGACGAAGCCGTCGGCCAGCGCCGCCCGGGCACCGTCCAGATACGGTACGGCCGACGCGCGGACCCGGGCGGTCAGCCCGGACGCCCGGGCCAGCTTGTGCAGGTGGCCGAGCAGCCCGAACCCGGTCACGTCGGTGCCACAGCGGATCCCGGCCGCCACCGCCGCCGCCGAGGCGGCCCGGTTCAGCTCGGTCATCGCCGCCACCGCCTGCCCGAACACCTCGCCGGTCCGCTTGTGCCGGCTGTTGAGCACCCCGACGCCGAGCGGTTTGGTCAGGGTCAGTGGCAGCCCGGCCACGCCGGCGTCGTTGCGCATCAGCCGCTCCGGGTGGGCGATCCCGGTGACCGCCATCCCGTACTTGGGCTCGGGGTCGTCCACGCTGTGCCCGCCGGCCACGTGGCAGCCCGCCTCCCGGGCCACGTCCAGCCCGCCGCGCAGCACCTCGGCGGCGAGCGCCAGCGGCAACACCTCGCGGGGCCAGGCCAGCAGGTTCACCGCGACCACCGGGGTACCGCCCATCGCGTAGACGTCGGAGAGGGCGTTGGCGGCGGCGATCCGGCCCCAGTCGTACGGGTCGTCGACCACCGGGGTGAAGAAGTCGGCGGTCGCCACCACGGCGGTACCCGACCCGAGCCGGACCACCGCCGCGTCGTCGCCGTCGTCGAGCCCGACCAGCAGTTCACCCGGCCCGGCCGGCGCGGACGTGCCGACCAGCCCGGCCACCACCTCCTCCAGCTCGCCCGGCGGGATCTTGCAGGCGCAGCCGCCGCCGTGCGCGTACTGGGTGAGTCGATGGCGCTGCCCGGTGGTCATCGGACCATGGTCGCACCCGCCGCCCGCTCCGGCGGTTCAGCCGAAGCGCCAGCGGGTCGCGGTCGACCCGTCGGCGCCGTAGCCGAAGCCGCGCAGCACGGTGACCCGGTAGAAGGCGTACTCGGGTTCGCCCGGCAGTCCGGGATCCCGGACGACTCCGTCGCGGATCGCCAGCTCCCACCGGTACTTCTCCGCGAAGGTGTCGGCCACCTGCCGGAGCAGCGCCGGGTCCCGCAGCCGGACGGCATCGCCCTCCAGCACGAGGTCCAGGTCGAGGTCGGGGGCGGCGACGCTGAGCGCGCAGGCCGGGGCGCCGGCCAGGTTCCGGCCCTTGCGCGAGCCGGGGCGGGTGGTGAAGCAGGGCGCGCCGTCGGCCCAGACCGGCATCACCGGCGCGACGTGCGGCCTGCCGTCCGGCCGTACGGTCGACAGCCAGCCCTTCGTCGTCGACTCCAACGCCGTCCGGGCCTGGCTCCATGGTCGTACCGTCGCCTCGTCCAGGCTCATCGGCGCCGCGTCCTCGGCCCGGAAGAGCAGTTCGGCGACGGGCGTACGGCCGCTCACGACCGCCCCCGCACCGAATCGACGCCGGCCGTGCCACTCGGCGCCGCGGTTTCCGCCGGATACTCGTCGTGCAGCCGCCACCACGCGTACGGCTGCCCCTGCGGCCACCCGTCCGGCGAATCCTCCCAGGTCTCCTGCCGCCCGTACGGCGTGAGGTCGAGGAAGGTCCAACCGCTGCCGAGCCGTTCCACCCCCCGGTTGGTGGTGAAGTAGCTGCGGTAGACCTCGGCGCCGTCGCGGAGGAAGACGTTGAGCCCGAATCCGTCGCCCGCGTCCATGTCGTCGGTGAAGTCGCCCGCGGCGCAGGAGTACCAGGGGATCGACCAGCCCATCCGCTCCCGCACCGGCAGGATCTCGGCGAGCGGCCCCCGGGAGACCAGCGCCAGCGAGGTGTCCCGGGCGTGCAGGTGGGCGAGGTGTCCGATGTTGTCGGTGAACATCGCGCAGCCCGAGCAGACGTGGTCGGCGCCGTGCCACATGAAGCAGTAGACGATGAGCTGCCGGCGTCCCTCGAACAGATCCGGCAGCCCCACCGGCCCGTCCGGGCCGACGAACCGGTAGTCCTTGTCGACGCGGACCATCGGCAGCCGGCGCCGCTCGGCGGCCAGGTCGTCCAGCGCCCGGGTGAGTTGTTTCTCCTTGTCGCGCAGCGTGGCCAGGGCAGTCCGCCACTGCTCGGCCGGCACCACCTGGGGTCGGTTCATGGTTCCTCCTACGGTGACTTCCCTGAAGAAAGGATGTGGTCCGGCACACCCTAGCCGAAGTCCCTTCCCTGAAGGAAGTCAGATCGCCTAGGGTGGTGGCATGCAGCGAACCCGGTTCGCCGAGATGGCCTGTTCGATCGCCCGCACCCTGGACGTCGTCGGAGAGCCCTGGTCCCCGCTGATCCTGCGCGACGTCTACGCCGGGATCACCCGGTTCGACCAGATCCAGCAGGATCTCGGCATCTCCACCAAGGTGCTCGCCGAGCGGCTCCGCTGGCTGGTCGACAACGGTGTCCTCCAGCGGCGGGAGTACTCGAACCGGCCGCCGCGGTACGAGTACCTGCTCACCGACAAGGGACAGGAACTCTGCGACCTGCTCCTCGTCATGGTCCGCTGGGGCGACCGGTGGACCGCCGGCGAGCCGGGCCCACCTGTGCTGCACCGGCACCGGGCCTGCGGGCAGGTCGGTCACGTCGAGCTGAGCTGTTCCGCCTGCGGCGAGCCGATCCGGGCCGCCGACGTCGACCTGCTGCCCGGCCCCGGCGCGCTCACCCCGGCCGGCTGACCCGCCCCGGCGCGCTCCGATCGGCACCGTCCATCCCGGCCGGTCGTGGACTTCCCCCGGCGTCTGGAGATCGGGTGTGGTTAAGTGCCGGGTGAACGGGTTTCTACAGCGAGGTGGGAATGGACGGGGCGGTCGATCCTCGGCGCCGGGTGCCACGCACCGACGTGCTGCTCGCCGACCCCCGGCTGGTCACCGCCGAGGCGACCGTCGGGCGGGTCCGGCTCAAGGCCCTGCTCGGCGCCGCCCAGGACCGGGTCCGGCGCGGCGAGATCCCGCCGGAGGAGGTCGTCCCGGCCACCCTGGCCGCACTGCCGGCCACCGCCGCCGGGCCGCGCCCGGTGCTCAACGCCACCGGCGTGGTGCTGCACACCAACCTCGGCCGGGCGCCGCTGTCGGCGGCGGCGGTCGACGCGGTGATCGCGGCGGCCGGGCACACCGATGTGGAACTCGACCTGCGGACCGGGCGGCGCGCCCGGCGCGGCCGGGGTGCGCTGGCCGCGCTCGCCGCCGCGGTGCCGTCGGCCGGCGCGGTGCACGTGGTCAACAACGGTGCCGCCGCGCTCGCCCTGGTCGCGGCCGCGCTGACCGCCGCGCACCGGCCCGACGGGGACCCCGCCGGCCGGGAGATCGTGGTCAGCCGGGGCGAGCTGGTGGAGATCGGCGACGGGTTCCGGCTGCCGGACCTGCTGGTCAGCACCGGGGCGACGCTGCGCGAGGTGGGCACCACCAACCGGAGCAGGCTGGCCGACTACGCGGCGGCGGTCGGGCCGCGCACCGCGTTCGTGCTCAAGGTGCATCCGTCGAACTTCGTCGTCCGGGGCTTCACCGCCGCCGTAGCGGTCGAGGAACTGGCCACCCTCGGCGTACCGGTGGTGGTCGACATCGGCTCCGGGCTGCTGGCCCCGGACCCGCTGCTGCCCGCCGAGCCGGACGCCGCCTCGGCGTTGCGGGGCGGCGCGGCCTTGGTCACCGCGAGCGGTGACAAGCTGCTCGGCGGGCCGCAGGCCGGGCTGCTGCTCGGCGACGCCGACCTGGTCGAGGTGCTCCGCCGGCATCCCCTGGCCCGGGCTCTGCGGGTGGACAAGCTCACCCTGGCCGCCCTGGCGGCCACCCTGACCGGCCCGGAGACCCCGACCTGGCGGGCGCTGCGGGCCACCCCGGCCGCGCTGCGGCTGCGCACCGAACGGCTCCGCGACCAGCTCGCGACCGACGGTGTGCAGGCCGGGGTGGTCCCGCACGACGCCGTGGTCGGCGGCGGCGGGGCGCCGGAGGTCACCCTCGACTCGTGGGCCCTCGCCCTTCCCGAGGAGTACGCCGAACCGCTGCGCCTCGGCGATCCGCCGGTGATCGGCCGGCTCGAACGGGGCCGGCTGCTGTTCGACCTGCGCTGCGTGCCCGCCGATCGGGACGAGGCGGTGCGGACCGCTGTCGCCCGGGTGGCCCGGGGCTGGCGGGAGAGCTGACGTGCAGGTCATCGCCACCGCCGGACACGTCGACCACGGCAAGTCGACACTGGTTCGGGCGCTGACCGGGATGGAGCCGGACCGATGGGCCGAGGAGCGGCGCCGGGGCATGACCATCGACCTCGGTTTCGCCTGGACCACGCTGCCGTCCGGAACGGTGCTGGCGTTCGTCGACGTACCCGGACACCAGCGGTTCGTCCCCAACATGCTCGCCGGGATCGGCCCGGCCCCGGCCGTGCTCTTCGTGGTCGCCGCCGACGAGGGCTGGATGCCGCAGTCCGCCGAGCACCTGGCCGCGCTGCACGCGCTCGGTGTCCGGCACGGGTTGCTGGTGGTGACCCGGACCGACCTGGCCGACCCCGCCCTCGCCACCCGACAGGCGGTCGGGCAGATCGCGGCCACCTCGCTCGGCCGGGTCGAGACGGTCGCGGTCAGCGCGGTCACCGGCGCCGGGCTGCCGCAGCTGCGCGCCGCCCTGGACCGGCTCGCCGCCCGGCTGCCGGTGCCCGAGCCGGCCGCACCGGTGCGGTTCTGGGTGGACCGGGCGTTCACCATCCGGGGCAGCGGCACCGTGCTGACCGGCACCCTCGGCGCGGGGGTGCTGCGCAACGGTGACGAGCTGGAGCTGACCGGCACCGGCCAGCGGGTCCGGATCCGGGAGCTACAGACCCTGGGTACCCAGGTCTGCGAGGTCGCCGGGGTGGCCCGGGTCGCGGTCAACCTGCGCGGGGTGGCCCGGGAACAGGTCCGCCGGGGCGACGCACTGCTCACCCCCGGGCGCTTCCAGCAGACCGACCTGGTCGACGTCCGGCTGGCCGGCGACCCGGTGGCCGAGCTGCCGGCAGAGGTCACCCTGCACGTCGGCTCGGCCGGGGTGACCGCCCGGATACGCCCACTCGGCGCCGACACCGCCCGGCTGCGGCTGGACCGGCCGCTGCCGCTGCGTATCGGTGACCGGGGGCTGCTGCGGGATCCCGGCCGGCGGTGTGTGGCCGGCGGGGTGACGGTGCTCGACGTCGTACCGCCGAGGTTGAGCCGGCGTGGCGCGGCGGCCGCCCGGGCGGCGGTGCTGGCCGGGCTGGACGGCCGGCCCGACGAGCCCGGCGAGCTGGCCCGGCGCGGCCTGGCCCGGCGGCGCGAGCTGGAGCGGATGGGTGTGACCGTGACGACGGCGCCGGTGACCGGCGGGTGGCACGCCGACCCCGGGCACTGGCGGGAGCTCGGCCGGCGGCTGCTCGCCGAGGTGACCCGGTGGACGCGGGCGCATCCGCTGGAGCCGGGGATGCCGGTCGAGACCGCGCGCCGGCTGCTGGACCTGCCGGATCGGGCCCTGGTGGAGGCCCTGGTCACCACGCCGCTGGTGGTCCGCGACGGGCGGATCGGCCGCGGTGTCGCGGCCGGCACCCTGCCCGAGCAGGTCGCCCGGGCGGTACGCCGGGTCGGTGCGGAGCTGGCCGAGCGGCCGTTCGTCGCCCCGGAGGCGGGTCGGCTCGCCGAACTCGGGCTCGGGCACCGGGAGATCGGCGCGGCGGTACGGGTCGGCGCGCTGCTCAGGCTCGCCGACAACGTCGTACTGCTGCCGGACGCCCCCGAGCGGGCGGTCCGGGTACTCGCCGCGCTTCCGCAGCCGTTCTCGCTGAGCACCGCCCGGCAGGCGCTCGGCACGACCCGGCGGGTCGCCGTGCCGCTGCTCGAACTGCTGGACCGGCGCGGTGCCACCCGCCGGCTGCCCGACGACGCCCGGATCGTGCTGTCCAATCCGGGAGGAGCGCCGGTCGTGCCGGCCAGGCCGGGGGACCGCTGAGCCGCCGGCCGGGTTCCGGGTGTCCGCCGCCGTGCCCAGGGGTCAGCACGACGGTGTCGCTCGGCGGTCGGCCAGCAGGCGCCGCTTGTCCGGCTTGCCGGCGGCCGAGACCGGAACCTCGGCGACGAAGGTGACGTGCCGGGGAGCGCTCGCCGCGCCCAGCCGTTCCCGGACCAGTTTCCGCAGCACGTCCGCCTCGGGCCGGCGGTCCGGAGCAGGGACGACGAAGGCGTGCACCGCCTCGCCGGTCTCCTCGTCGGGCACGGCCACGACGTACGCCTCGGCCACGTCGGGATGGCTGGAGAGGACCTGTTCGATCGGGCCGGCGTACTGGAGGTCGGCGTTGACGATGACGACGTCCCGGGCCCGCCCCAGCAGGTACAGGTAGCCGTCGGCGTCCAGCCGGGCGAGGTCACGGGTGCGTACCCAGCCGTCGACGAACACCTCGGCCGTCTCCGCCGGCTCGGCCCAGTACCCGCTCGCCTGGGCCGGGGTGCGGACGAAGAGTTCCCCCTCGACCCCGGTCGCCACCGGCCGGCCGCCGGCGTCGCGGACCTGCACCTCGACGGCGGCCGGCGGGCGGCCGACCGAGGCGAGCACGGCCGGTGCGCCGGTCAGCTCCGCCGGGGTCACCATCGAGATCATGCCGGTCTCGGTCTGGCCGTAGCCGTGGTAGACGACCGGCCCGAGCACGGAGATCGCCTCGGCGAGTCGGGCCGGTGCGAGCGGGGAGCCCGAGACCAGCAGGGCGCGTAGCGCGCCGAGGTCGGCCGGTGCGGCGCGCTGGGCCGCGACAAGCTTCGCCAGCCGGGGCACGGTGATCACGCTGGCGGTGGCGCGGTGCCGCACGAGCGCGGCAGGGAAGAACGGTTCCGGTTCGCGCGGCGGTTCGGCGACCACCATCGTGCCGCCGGCGGCCAGGGTGAGGATGCCGTACTCCAGCATCACCTGGCTGCTCAGCGAGCCGAAGACCAGGTAGCGGTCGAGCTGGGCGGCGAGGTCGCGGATCGCCGGGGGCCACCGGTCCGGGTGCGCTGCCCAGGCGGCACCGAGCGCGGCGTACGTCTGGAGGCAGCCCTTCGGAGTGCCGGTGCTGCCGCTGGTGTAGATGACCCGGCCGACGTCCTCCGGGTGTCCGGCGGGTACCGGCGGGCCCGGGTACGCCCGGGTGGCGGTCAGGTCGGGCAACCCGTCGACCGTGCCGACCGCCAGCAGGTGGCGACCGGCGGCGGTCGACCGGAGCCGCGGTGTCGCGGTGTCGCGGTCGACCAGCACCGCCCTGATCCGGTGGGTGAGCAGGTGCCGGAGCTGTCCGGGGGTGAGCCCGGGGCGCACTCCGGCCACCCGGGCACCGACCACCTGCACCGCGATGATCGCGGCGAACGCCTCCGGTGACACGCCGAGCAGCACCGCGATTCCGTCACCCGGACCGATCCCCGCCGCTCGCAGCCCGGCGCTGATCCGGGCGACCAGGTCCGCCAGCTCGTCGGCGCCGACGGTACGCGGGCCGTGCTCGAACACCGGCCGGTCCCGGCCGGTGGCGAGGAGGTCGAGCACGGCCTGCGGGTAGCTCGGCCCAGCGTTCGGCACCGGCCAGGCATTCCTTGACGAAGGCGGCCAGCGGCTGCTGGTGGACCGTGGGCAGGTTCCACTGGTTCTCCAGGTTCTCCGCCAGATGGTGCACCGCCATCACCGTCCCGCCCCGACGGTGCCGGACGACCGGGTGCAGGTAGGTGGCCCGATGCGCGCCCTGCGCGTCGTTCTCGGCCACCCGCGGCACGGAGACGTCGAACGGGTCCACCGCGTCGTGGCCCGCCCCGTACTCGAGGGTGACGGCGAGCGCCGACTCGTCGCCGAGCCCGCCGTCGGCGAGATACGCCACCGGCACCTCCTCGTGGTAGCGGGCGGTGCCGCCGCGTACCGTCACGACGTCGCCGAGGACGCCGAACTGCTGCCACAGCCCGGAGGAGCGGTTGATCCGGGCGATGATCGCGTCGGTGATCGCCTCCGGGGTTGCCGGCAACTCGGTGCTGGGCCACGCCACGCCGTGGTACCGGGAGTTGAGGATCCGGTGCAGCGCCCGCGCGCCGTACCGGAAGCCGTGGATGAATCCGCTGGTCGATCGCTTGAAGTCGCGTTGCTGGGTGAGCGTGCCGGCGAAGTACAGGTCGGGTACCGAGGTCGATTCGTAGGCCGGGGTCTGCTCCGGGAAGCGGTCGTCGATGACCAGCCGCGGCCGGCAGGTGTCGTCGAAGATGCTCGCGTCGAAGCGGAAACCGGTGCAGGCGATCACCCGGTCGTACTCGATCTCCCGGATCGCCTCGACCGAGCGGGCGTACCGGAACCGGACCAGGTAGCCGCCGCCGGGACGCCGGTGGATGCTCTCGACCGTGCCGTCCAGCACGGCGTTCTGCGACTTGAGCTGGTACGTGTCGAGGAAGTTGTTGTTCACCGCCCGCAGGTGCCCGACGTAGTGCGTCTGCCAGGCGAACCGGACCGAGTGTGGCCCCGCGACGTGCACGACGGCGGCGGTCTCCACCAGGGCGTCGGCGGTCTCGAATCCGGAGTTGCCCTTGCCGATGACCATGACCCGTTGGTTGACGAAGTCCCGTGGATCCACGCTGACCGTGTCGTACCGCTCGGCGGTCTCGATCCCCTCGATCGGCGGCACGTGCAGCTTGGAGACCCCGGTCGCCACCACCAGGCGGCGGCCTCGCCAGGTGCGGCCGTCGGCGTCGAGGGCACGGAACCCGTCGCCGTCGCGGCTCACCCGGACCACCGTGGTCCGGGGCACGACCCGTACCCCGGTCGCCGCGGCGAAGTCGGCGAGGTAGCGCAGCAACACCTCGGCGTCCGGGAAGTACCGCTCGGTGTACCGGGCGAACAGCAGGGCGGGGTCGTCGCTGAGCAGCGAGTTCCAGTCCGTGCGCAGGTTGAACTCCGGATCGTCGGAGCCGGTGTAGACCTTGTTGATGGAGATCAGCTGACGGTGGCGCGGATAGGTGGTGAAGAACGTTCCGGGTGCGGGGCCGGCCTCCAGGACGCGGTAGTCATGACCGTCGCGTTCGAGCAGGGCAGCGAGTTGCAGTCCCGCGGGCCCGGCCCCGATGATCAGGTAGTCGTGCGTCATGCGCGGGACGGTAGCCACCGGTAATCAGAGATGTTTCAGACCGCTCTGAGATTGTCCGGCTACGGTCGGCCCGATGACGCTCGAGCCTGCCGGCGCGGCCCGGCCGATCAGTCTGGCCAGGCCGTTGCGGGTGGCGGACCTGCGCCGGGCCGCCGCCGAGATCCGGGTCGACATCTCCGGGCCGGTACGCGACCGGTTGCGCCGGTCCCGCGACCACCTGCGGCGGGTGCTCGGCGACGAGGACCGCCCGGTGTACGGCGCCACCACCGGCTTCGGCGCGCTGGTCGGCTTCGCCGGCCGGGACGCCGAGGCCGACCAGTGCGACAACACGCTGGCCCATCTCGGCGCGGGGCAGGGCCCGGACGTCGATCCGGCGGTCAGCCGGGCCGCGATGCTGGTCCGGGTCTGGTCGCTCGCCCAGGGCGTCTCCGGGGTCTCGGTGCGGGTCGTCGAGGGGCTGGCCGCGATGCTGGCGACGACGTTCGCGCCGGCGATGCCGCGGCTCGGTTCGGTCGGGGCCAGCGGTGACCTGATCCCGCTCGCCTACGCCACCCAGGCGCTGCGCGGCCGGGGCTGGGCCTACCTGGACGGCCGGCGGACGCCGGCGGGTCAGGCGCTGGAGAGGGCCGGTCTGACCCCGCTGGTCCTCGACGGGCGCGACGCGCTGGCACTGGTCAACGGCACCTCGCTGACCATCGCCGCCACCGCCGTCGCGCTGGACGGCATCCGCCGCGCACACCGGGCCGCCCAACTGCTCAGCTGTCTCCTCGTCGACCTGCTGGGCTGCGAGCCCGGCCAGTTCCTGCACCCCCGGCTGCTGGCCGCGTACGGGCACCCGGGCGCGGTCGACGTCGCCGGGCGGATGCGGGGTCATCTCGCCGGTGCGGTGCCGTCCGGCGACCGTCCGTTGCAGGAGGCGTACAGCATCCGCTGCACCCCGCAACTGCTCGGCGCGGCCGAGGACGCGTTGCGCTACGTCGACGGTGTGGTGGCGGCGGACCTGCGCGGCGTGAGCGACAACCCGCTCTTCTTCCCCGACGAGGACCTGGTGCTGCACGGCGGGAACTTCTTCGGCCAACCCGCCGCATTCGCCGCCGACGTGCTCGCGACGGTCGCCGCCCAGCTCGGCAACCTCGTCGAGCGCCAACTCGACCTGCTGGTCGACCCGGCCCGCAACGGCGGACTGCCGCCGATGCTGGCCGCCGGACCAGGACGGCAGCACGGGTTGCAGGGCGCGCAGCTCGCCGCGACCGCGATGGTCGCGGAGATCCGCCGGGCCGCCACCCCGGCCAGCATGCAGAGCCTGCCGACCAACCTGCACAACCAGGACGTCGTGCCGTTCGGCACCCAGGCCGCGCTCCGGGCCGCAGACCAGGCCGGGCTGCTCCGCCTGGCCTGCGGAACACTCGCGGTCGGGCTGCGCCAGGCCGCACACGTCGGCGCGCGCAGGCCGACCGCCCCCGGCTGTGCGGCCGCGCTGGACCGCCTCGTCGAGGTGGTCCCGGCGATCGATCCGGACCGGCCGCTCGACGCCGACGTGGTGCGCGCCGCCGACCTGCTCGACCTGTTGACCGAGCAGCCGGAGGCACCGGCCGAGCCGGTGAACTGATTTTTCTCTGAGTTCCGCTTCGTAGGTTTCCCGGGTGACCGCAGAGATGCTCGACTATCTGATCATCGGGGCGGGGCCGGCCGGACTGCAGCTCGCGGCCCTGCTCGAACGGGACGGCCGGCGGGACTACCTGGTGCTGGAGGCCGCCGACATCCCGGGCGCGTTCTTCGCCCGCTACCCACGGCACCGCCAGCTCATCTCCATCAACAAGCCGCACACCGGGTCCGACGATCCGGAACTGAATCTGCGGCTGGACTGGAACTCGTTGCTCAGCGACGATCCGGCGCTGCGGTTCACCCGGTACACCGAGCGGTACTTTCCGGACGCCGAGGTGATGCTCCGCTACCTGGCCGACTTCGCCGCGGCCACCGAGGTCCGGGTCCGGTACCGCAGCCGGGTGGTCCGGGTCGCCCGGAGCGCGGACGGCGGCTTCACCGTAACCGACCAGGCGGGCAGCACGTACCACGCCCGCCGGGTCGTCGTGGCGACCGGGGTGTCGCAGCCGTACGTCGCGCCGATCCCCGGGATCGCGCACGCCGAACGGTACGACGAGATGTCGGTCGACCCGCGGGACTTCCTCGACCAGCGGGTCCTGATCATCGGGAAGGGCAACTCCGCCTTCGAGACGGCGGAGAACCTGATGGAGACCACCACGCTGATCCATGTGGCGGGGCCGAGTCCGGTGCGGATGGCCTGGCGCACCCACTACGTCGGGCACCTGCGGGCGGTGAACAACAACTTCCTCGACAGCTACCAGCTCAAGTCGGCGAACGCGATCCTCGACGGGCACGTGCGCGGCGTCGAGCGGGACGCGGACGGCTACCGGGTCACCTTCAGCTTCTCCCGGGCCAACGAGGTCACCAAGGAACTGCGCTACGACCGGGTGCTGGCCTGCACCGGCTTCCGGTTCGACCCGTCGATCTTCGACGACGGCTGCCGTCCGGCGCTGGTCATCAACGACCGCTTTCCGGCCCAGACCCCCGAGTGGGAGTCGGTGAACGTCCCGGGCCTCTTCTTCGCCGGCACCCTCTCCCAGGAGCGGGACTTCCGGCGGTCGACCACCGGCTTCATCCACGGCTTCCGGTATGCGGTGCGGGCCCTGCACCGCATCCTCGAACGCCGCTACCACGACAACCCGTGGCCGGCCGGGAAGGTCGAGGCGACCGCCGAGGCGACGGCGGACGCGATCATCGAGCGGGTCAACCGCTCCTCCGGCCTCTGGCAGCAGTTCGGGGTGCTCGCCGACGTGCTGACGGTGGCCGGTACGGAGGCCCGCTACCACGAGGAGGTGCCGGTCGGGTACTTCGACGCCGCCGGCCTCGGCACCGCCGACCATGCGGTCGAACACGCCTTCGTCGTCACGCTCGAGTACGGCCCCGAGCACGACCAGGTCGACCCGTTCGACATCTCGGTGCGCCGGATCGCCCAGGACGCGGCCGGCCAGGCACACGACGCGGCGTACCTGCATCCGGTGGTCCGGCACCACCACCGGGGCCGGGTGGCGGCGGTGCACCACCTGGCGGAGAACCTGGAAAACCAGTGGAACAGGCCGGACGTGCACCGGGCGCCCCTCGTCGCCTTCCTGGGCCGCTGCCTGTCGGGCACCGTGGGCTGACCGTCATGCCCTCGGTCACGGACCAGGTGGGCCCGCGCCGCACACCCACGGCCGGCGCGGGCCCCCTGCTCACCATCGACGAGTTGCGGGCGGAGGCGCACCGCCGGCTCGACCGGGCGCACCGGGACTTCTTCGCCGGCGGATCCGGCGACGAGCGCACACTGCGGGCCAACGAGGCGGCCTTCGACGGGTACCGGATCCTGCCCCGGGTGCTGCGGGGCGGGGGCGAGCGTGACCTCCGTACCGACCTGCTCGGCGAGACGCTCGCGATGCCGGTGCTGGTCTCCCCGACCGCGTTCCACCGGCTGGCCCATCCCGAGGGGGAGGTGGCGTGCGCCCGGGCGGTCGCGGCGGCCGGCACCGTGCTGGTGCTGAGCATGGCGGCGACCACGCCGATCGAGGCGGTCGCCGGTGCGACGGACCCGGCGGGCCGGCCGGTACGGCTGTGGTTCCAGCTCTACCCGCAACCGGACCTCGGCTTCACCGAGTCGCTGGTCAGGCGGGTGGAGGCGGCCGGCTGCCGTGCCCTGGTGGTCACCGTCGACTCGCCGGTGCTCGGGCGCCGGGAGCGGGACCTGCGCAACGGTTTCCTCGATTTGCCGCCCGGGCTCCACTGCGAGAACATGCGGGATCCGCAGACCGGGCGGGTCCGGAACATCGCCATGGACGCCGATCTCGACTGGGCCCGGATCGACTGGCTGCGCGAGACGACCCGGCTGCCCGTGGTGCTCAAGGGAGTCCTGCACCCGGCCGACGCCCGGCTCGCCGTGGCGCACGGGGTCGACGGCGTGCTGGTCTCCAACCACGGCGGGCGCCAGCTGGACGGCGTACCGGCGAGCATCGACGCCCTGCGGGCGGTCGTCGAGGCGGTCGAGGGGCGGATTCCGGTACTGCTGGACGGCGGGATCCGCCGGGGCACGGACGTGCTCACGGCGCTGGCACTCGGCGCGGTCGCGGTCGGGATCGGCCGGCCGGTCGTCTGGGGCCTCGCGGCCCGGGGCGAGGCCGGGGTACGCCAGCTCTTCGACCTGCTCCGCGCCGACCTCGTCCGGGCCATGACGCTGGCCGGCGCGGTCCGCCCCACCGACCTCACCCCGGACATGATCGCGCCGCGGGTGCCGCGATGAGTGGCCCGGGCGCCGGATGGTACGCGGCCGGCGCCTTGGTGGTGGCGGTGGTCTGGTCGCTTCCGCGATGGTTGCCGCCGGCCGTGGTCCGGCTCCGGGAATGGATCTTCGTCCGGGTGAACGGCGTCGAGGGCATCCCGGTGCCGGGCCCCCTGGTCGGCCCCGAGCACTTCGAGCGGGTGTACTCGCACCCGGCGGCGAACGGGCGCAGCCACGGTGCCGGGCTCTCCGACCTGTTCTGGTACTGGCTGGCTCCCGGACCGCAGATGCACCAGGAGCACCTGGAGCCGGGGGAGCGCTACCGGGTGGTCGCCCGGACGACCCGGCGGGTGCTGGCGGTGTCGCACCGCCGGTCGACCGAGCTGGCCGGGGCGGCGGCCCGGCGCGTCCTGGACACGCTGCCAACCGACCGGACCAGCCAGGTACGGCTGCGTGACCTGATGATGCCGATCTGGGCGGAGGTCTATCACGAACTCGTCTTCGCCGAGGCGTGTCCGCCCGACGTCCGGGCGCTGATCGTGGCCAACGCCGACGACGTGGTCACCGCGCTCAAGTGCTGCGGGTTGCGGCACCTGGACCGGCGGGACCTGCTCACCCGCTACCTGCGGGCCCGGGTCGATGCCCGGACCGCACCGGTCACCCTGCCGGCGCCGTTCACCGCCGAGGAGACGACCTGGTATCTCCAGGGCACCTTCTTCAACACCGCCGTGGTGTAGATGTCCGAGGCGATGGCGCACCTCCTGCTGGCCCTCGCGCAGCACCCGTCGGTCCAGCGGGACCTGACCGCGGCCCTCGGCGACCTCGACGGCGAGGGGGAGCGGGCGCTGGACCGGGTGATCGACGAGACGCTGCGGGTCCATCCGCTCTTCGGGGTGGCACACCGGATCACCTCCGCCCCGATCGAGGTCGAGCCGGGGGTCACCCTTCCGGCCGGCTCCGTCCTGCTCTTCAACTACCTCACCTACCAGCGCACCGGGCCGGCCGCCGACGACACCTTCGACCCCGGCCGTTGGCTGACCCTGGGCCGGGGCGAGGCGCACTTCGTCCCGTTCGGTGTCACCGCCAACCGGGCCTGCCCGGCCCGCGGCGTCGCTCCGGTGATGATGCGCGCGGTCACCCGGGAGGTACTGCGGCGGTACGCCCTGGTCTCCACCGCGCGGCACACCCGCTCGCTGCCGAGCCGTGGCCCCTGCCTCCTTGTCCCGGCCGGGGCGCGGCCGCCCGGGGGCGTGCGGCGATGGCTGATGCGCTGCACGGACCGCTGGTCCGACGTGGGGCGCAGCCTGGTCCAACTGGCGCTGGGCACCTGGATGGTGCTCGACGCCCGACGGGTACGCCCCTGCTCCACCTACTTCGAGGAGGTGCGGCCATGACAGAGGTCGCGTCCACTGCGGACATCACCAGGGAGGGCGAGGCGGCATGAATCCCGTCGAGCTGGCGCCACGGTTCTTCATCGCCGTCGCGGCCATCCTGCTCTGCTGCCGGGTGACGACCTGGCTGCTCGGCAAGGTCGGCCAGCCCCCGGTGGTCAGCGAGATGCTGGCCGGTGTGCTGCTCGGGCCGTCGCTGCTCGGGCTGCTCGCCCCCGGCGTACAGGACGCGCTCTTCCCGGAGCAGCTCTATCCCGTGCTCTACATCGTCGGTCAGGTCGGCCTGGTCATCTTCATGTTCCAGACCGGCTACGCGTTCACCTCGCATCCGGTGGCCGGGCTGGCCGGCACCGCCGGTGCGGTGTCGCTGGCCGGGGTACTCGTGCCGCTCGGCCTCGGCGCGCTGCTGGTGCTGCTCACCGCGGGGCACGCGCCGGTACTCGCCGAGGGCACCTCCATCGGGGTCTCCGCCGCCTTCGTCGGGGTGGCCCTCGCCATCACCGCCTTCCCGATGCTGGCCCGGATCATCACCGAGCGCGGGCAGGAGGGCACCCGGCACGGGTCGCTCGCCCTGGCCAGCGGTGCGCTGGACGACGCGGTCGCCTGGATCCTGCTCGCCGCCGTCCTGGCCACCGCCTCCGGGCGGCCCGGCCCGGCGTTCGTCACGGCCGGCGGGGCGATCCTGTTCGGGCTGCTGCTCTGGTGGGTGGGCCGGCCGCTGGCCGCCGCGCTGGTCGGCAGCGACCGGCTCGGTGACCAGTCCCGGCTGCTCGGCCTGGTGGCACTGCTCTTCGCGGTGGCCTGGTACACCGACGTGATCGGCCTGTACGCCGTATTCGGTGCCTTCTCGCTCGGCGCGGTCATGCCGCACCGACCCCGTACGGACCGGATGGTCGCCACCGTCACGCCGGTCTGCCAGGTCGTCTTCCTGCCGCTCTTCTTCACCTACTCCGGGCTGCACACCGAGTTCGGGCTGCTCGGCCAGCCGTCGGTGCTGCTCTTCGCGCTCGGCTGTGTCACGGTCGCCATCGTCGGGAAGTTCGGTGCCTGCTGGGGGGCGGCCCGGCTCCGGGGCGAGTCGAAGGCCGTCGCGGTGCGGGTCGGCGCGCTGATGAACGCCCGCGGCCTGATGCAGCTGATCGCGATCAACGTCGGCATGGCGGCGGGGATCGTCAACGCGACCCTGTTCACCGCACTGGTGCTGGTCGCGCTCGTCACCACGCTGATGACCACACCGCTGCTGAGCTGGATCGACCGCCGGGACGCGAAGCGCCCCCTCCCGGTTGCCCCGAAGGAGCCGGTACCGACGGTTCAACAGGGGACCGATCGGAGATAGAGATATCTATCACAGTCTATGTAAGCTGGTTGGTGTGGGATTCTCGGCCTGTGCTACAGGCAAGCGGGGCGTCACCGACCGTACACCATCTGCTTCTGGTCGAAGATGACACGGAACTCGCGGACATGCTCGCCGAGGTTCTGGTCGACGAAGGCTACCTGGTCGACGTGGCCCGGGACGGCCAGCGCGGTCTGCACCTCGGGCTCACCCGGCGCTACGACGTCATGGTGATCGACCGGTTGCTGCCGGCGCTCGACGGGCTGCACCTGCTGGCCCGGCTGCGCTCCCGGGCGGTCGGCGCCCGCGCGTTGCTGCTCACCGCGCTCGGCACGGTCGACGACCGGGTCGCCGGCCTGGACGCGGGCGCCGACGACTACCTGATCAAGCCGTTCGACCTGGACGAGTTGAGCGCCCGGATCAGGGCGCTCTGCCGGCGTACCCCGGACGGTGCCGAGGCGCTGCCGATCGGTGCCGGTCGGCTCGACCTCGGGCTGCGGGACGTGGTGCTCGCCGACGGCTCCCGGGTGGCCCTCTCCGCCCGGGAGTTCGAGCTGCTCCGGGTGCTCGCGGCACGCCCCAGGGCGGTGCATTCCCGGACGGAGCTGCGACGCCGGGTGTTCGACGAGGCGGCCGCCTCGTCCATCGTGGACACCTACGTGTACTACCTGCGCCGCAAGCTCGGCCGGGCGGCGGTGCGCACCGTGCACGGCCTCGGCTACCGGCTCGGTGAGCTGTGAGGTTCCGGCGGGCGGCGACCGTCCCGTCGGGGCTCTCCTGGATGGCGGCCGAGCGGGCGGTGGTGGCCCGGGCTCGTCGGCGGGTCGGCCTGCTGGTCGGGCTCGCGGTGACCGTCCTGGTCTCGCTGGTCGGCGCCGTCTCCTACGGCATGCTGGTACGCGGCCAGGAACGCCAGATCCAGCGGGAACTCGCCTACAACGCCGACCGGGGCGATCCGTCCGGGCCACCCGGCTGCACCTGGATCTTCCTGCTCCACGACGGTGAGCTCGTCTCCGGCGCCGTGCCCGCGCCGCCCGGGTTTCCCCGGGCGGCGTCGATGGCCGCGACCGCCGCGACCAGGACCCGGGCCACGGAGCGGATCGAGCGCAACGGCACCGTCTACTTCGTCCGCACCGAACCCCGGGGCGAGGACGTGGTGCAGACGGTCTTCGACGCCCGTTACCAGCTCGCCGACCGCCGCCACCTGCTGCTCGCCCTCGCCGTCGCGGAGCTGGTCGGACTGCTCGCCGCCGTGGTCAGCGGGGTGGTCGTCGGACGGCTCACCGTCGCGCCGCTCGCCGAGGCACTCGCCCGGCAGCGCCGGTTCATCGCCGACGTCAGCCACGAGCTGCGTACGCCCATCGCCCAGCTGCACACCCGGGCGCAGGTGCTGGCCCGGCGGGCCGGCGCCACCGAGGTTCCGGCGAGCTACCGGTCGGACCTGGACCGGCTGGTCGGCACCAGCAGGCGGCTCGGCGAGGTCGTCAACGACCTGCTGCTCTCCGCCCGGCTGGCGGCGATGCCGGACGACCGGCCGGTCACCACCCCGGTGGACCTGGCCGCGCTCGCCGAGGCGGCGGTGGTCGCCGAGACCGACCGGGCCGCCGAACAGGGTGTGGCGCTCACCCTCAGCCGTCCCGACGCGCCGGTCCCGGTCCCCGGGGTGGAATCGGCACTGCGCCGGGTGGTCAGCGAACTGCTGACGAACGCCCTGCGGCACACGCCCGCCGCCGGGCGGATCGACGTGACCGTGTGCCGGAGCGACGCCGTCGCCGAGCTGACCGTCGTCGACACCGGTACCGGCTTCGATCCCGCCGACCGGATATTCGACCGGTTCTACCGTGGGGTGGGCACGGGCACCGAGAAGCGGCACACCGGCCTCGGGCTGGCGCTGCTCCGCGAGGTCGTCACCGGCCACGGCGGCACCATCGACGCCAGTGGCAATCCCGGCCGCGGTGCCCGCTTCGTGGTCCGGCTGCCGGTGCAGCGCGGTCCGGAGTGACCCGGCCGACGCCCGAGCGCCCGGGCCGGGAGCCGCGGTCGCCCCGTCGCCGGGGCCCAGGCTTGCCGCCGGCCGCTCCGAGCGGGCGGCGCGCGTACCGGCACGCTAGGTGATCCCGGGCGTGCCGCGCGGTTCGCGTACGGTGACGGCGTCGGCGGCGACGATGCCCAGCAGAACGAGCATGACGGCCGCGGAGACGGCCAGGGGCGGTAGCAGGACCATCGCCGGTGCCATCGCGATCAGCACCCCGATTCCGATCAGCCAGGGGCGGGCCACCCGGGCGAAGACCTCGTGCCCGAGCAGGATCCGGCCGGCGAGGAAGAGCGCCGGGCCACCGACGATCACCGCGACCCAGCCGCCCGGGGTCCCCTCCGTCGGGTGCCGGATGACCAGCTCGTCGCCGACGGTGGTCAGGACGACGCCGGCCACCATGATCAGATGGGCGTACCCGGCCCAGGTGGTCTCCCGGGCCGGGTCGGCCGAGCCGACGATGGCGCTGCCGAGCTTCTCCCGGGCCCGGTAGAAGTAGATCCACCAGAGCAGCACCGTGGTGACGAACGAGACGATCACGGCGGCGGCCTCCGCCGTGTCGTAGCTGGTGGTCCGCACCGTACGCGCGGTGATCACCACGTTCTCGCCCAGGGCGATGATGATGAACTGGCGGTACCGCTCGGCCAGGTGCTCGCCGGCGCTGTTCCACTCCCAGGTAGGCGAGCGCCCGATCCTCGGTGTGGGCCAGCGCAGCACCGGTCCCAGGTAGTCCATGGCCAGGGCGACCGTCCAGAAGAGCAGCCGTGACGTGCCGGAGACGAAGGCGCCGGCGAACCAGAGCGCGCCGGAGAGGCTGAACCAGAAGATCCCGCGCAGCGGGCGGTTGTGCAGGCGGTGACCCCGGAGGATCACCGCGAGGGTGACGCTGCGGAACAGGTGGATCCCGACGTACGCGGAGACGAAGAGCAGGGCCCGGCCGTCGAACGCCTCGGTAAGCGCGGTCGAGATGAGCAGGCTGCCGAGCATTATCGTGATGACCAGCAGCTGCACGGCGGGCCGCCGCGAGTCAAGGGTGTCGGTGGTCAGGTTGGTGTACGACCAGACCCACCAGATCGCCAGCAGCAGCAGTAGCGTCTGGTAGGCGCCGAGCGGGTCCAGCTTCATGATCAACGCTTGGGACAGCTGGGCCAGCATGAAGACGAAGACGAGATCGTAGAAGAGTTCCACCGGGGTGGCCCGCTGCGGATGGTCCGGATCCCGGATCAGCGTGGAACGCCTGCTCGTCGCCATCGGCTGTCCGTTCTCCCACCCCGCCGCCTCGCGGGCCGCTGGTCAACGCCGTGAGCTGCGCAGACACCTCGCAGACGCTGTCGAAGCAGTCGTACCACGGCGGGGTGGTCCTGTTCCCGGCTTCACCGCGTTCGAGTGGCCGCGGCCCGGCCCCGAGCGGTCAGGCCGGTGCCGCGGCCCCGATGTCACGCCGGACGTACTCGGCGGTGTAGGAGTTGCGGGCCTCCAGCAGCTGCGCCGGTGTGCCCTCGAACAGCACGGTGCCGCCCTGGCTGCCACCCTCCGGTCCGAGATCGATGATCCAGTCGGCGTTCTTGATCACGTCGAGGTTGTGTTCGATGACGACGACCGAGTTTCCGCCGCTGACCAGCCGCTCGACGATGTCGAGCAGGTGTTGGATGTCGGACATGTGCAGCCCGGTCGTGGGTTCGTCCATCACGTAGATGGTGCCGCCCTTGTGTAGCTCGGTGGCGAGCTTGATCCGCTGGCACTCGCCACCGGAGAGAGTGCTCAGTGGCTGGCCGAGCTGGAGATAGCCGAGCCCGACGTCGGTGACCGCCTGGAGGATTCTCCGCAGCTTCTTCTCGGCGAAGAACTCCAGGGCCTCCGAGGCCGGCATCCGCAGTACGTCGCTGATCGACTTGCCGCGCAGTTTGTGCTCGAGCACGTCCTCGCTGAACCGGCGCCCCTGGCAGACCTCGCAGACCGACCGGAGCCCGTCCATGAAGGCCAGGTCGGTGTAGATCACCCCGAGCCCCTGGCAGTTCGGGCAGGCGCCCTTGGAGTTGAAACTGAACAGCGAAGCCGGTACGCCGTTGGCCTTGGCGAAGAGCTGCCGGATCGGGTCGAGCAGCCCGGTGTAGGTCGCCGGGCTGGACCGGATCGAGGCGCCGACGGCGGATTGGTCGATCACGATCGCCTCGGGGTGCTGCCCGACGAAGACGTTGTTGATCAAGGTGCTCTTGCCCGACCCGGCCACCCCGGTGACCACCACCAGCACCCCGGTGGGGATGTCCACGGTGACGTCGCGGAGGTTGTGCACGTCGGCCGCGGTGACCCGCAGGTGTCCGGTCGGCCGTCGGTAGGCGGTCTTGAGCGGCAGCCGGTGCTCGAGATGGCGGCCGGTCGGGGTGTCCGCACGGCGCAGTTCGTCGACGGTGCCGCCGAACAGCACCCGACCGCCGCCCGCGCCACCGGACGGACCGATGTCGATCACGTGGTCGGCGATCTCGATGACGTCCCGGTCGTGCTCGACCACCAGCACGGTGTTGCCCTTGTCGCGCAGCTTCACCAGCAGCCGGTTGAGTCGCTCGACGTCCCGGGCGTGCAGGCCGACGCTCGGCTCGTCGAAGATGTACATCATGTCGGTGAGGCTGCTGCTCAGGTGCCGCACCATCTTGATCCGCTGGGACTCGCCGCCGGAGAGGGTGTCGGTCGGCCGGTCCAGGCTCAGGTAGCCGAGGCCGATCTCGACCAGGTTGCCGACCCGGTCGAGCAGGCTCTCCACCACGGTCACGCCGAGCGGGTCGGTGAAGCTCCTCAGCACCCCGATCAGCTCGGTGGCCTCCATCGCGGCCAGTTCGGCGATGTTGTAGCCGTCGATCTCGCTGCCCAGTGCCGCCTGGTTGAGCCGGGCGCCCCGGCAGAGCGGGCAGGTCTGCTCGGTGACGAACCGCCGGAAGATGGCCCGGTTGCGTTCGGACATCTCCGCCGCGTCCTTGCGGATGTAGAGGCGGGTGAACTTGGCGACCGCGCCCTCGTAGGTCGAGTTGATCGTGGTGCCCTGCCACTCCAGTGGGACCTTGCCGTCGCCGTACAGCAGGGTCTGCCACTCCTGCTCGGAGTAGTCCGCCAGGGGTTTGTCCAGGTCGAAGAAGCCGGAGGCGGCGTACATCTTCCAGAACCAGCCGGTCCTGCCGAAGTCGGGGTGCAGCAGGGCGCCGTCGTTCAGCGACCGGGACCGGTCCAGGAAGGCGTCGAGGTCGAGCTGGACCGACTTGCCCAGGCCATCGCACTCGGGGCACATCCCCTGCGGATCGTTGAAAGAGAAGGCGTTGGAGTAGCCGACGTGCGGCTTGCCGACGCGGGAGTAGAGGAGCCGCAGCAGCGGGTGGATGTCGGTGATGGTGCCGACCGTCGACCGCGAGCCGCCACCGAGTCGCTTCTGGTCGACGACGATGGCGGCGGAGAGGTTCTCGATGGTGTCCACGTCCGGCTGGCCGTAACGGGGGAGGAAGTTCCGGGCGAACGCGGTGAAGGTTTCGTTGAGCTGACGCTGCGCCTCCGCCGCGATGGTGTCGAAGACGATGGACGACTTGCCGGAGCCGGAGACGCCGGTGAAGGCGACCAGTTGGCGTTTCGGCACCCGCAGCGAGACGTTCCTGAGGTTGTTCTCCCGGGCCCCGGTGATGACGATGTCGTCGGCCGTCACGCCTTCCCCCATTTCCCGTACAGTGTACGACAACGAGCACCGTACACGATGCGGGGTGGGTCCGACGCTGGCCGGGTGCGGTGGCCGGGGCGACACTATGGTGAGGGGCATGGACCCATCCGCCATCTGGCGGGACAAGAACCACCGCTGGCGGATCGAGGCGATCCACGCCCCGGACCTGCGGTTCGCCATCTACGCGACCAACGGCACGACCGAGTCCGCCCCGCTGTGGCTCTACGGCATGCCGGCGCTGGCCCGGTGGCTGATGATCCAGAACATCGAGCTCGGCGACCTGGAAGCCGAGGAGCTCTGAGTGCCGGTTCGTAGTTTTCCTTCTTGACCAACCTATGTGGCGTAGGTAACTTGCGAGACACGTTCCCCTGCCCGCAGCCCCGCCCCGGGAGGCCGTCGTGCAACGCAGAAGGTTCCTCGCCAGCACCGCCGCCGCGAGCGCCCTGGGCGCGACGGCCGGCACCCTCGGCGGCACCACCGCCTCGGCCGCCCCGGACACCGGTGCGGAGCGTTCCGGACCGGACGGACACGGTGGCGGCGGCCATGGTGGCGGCGGACGCGGTCGCCGGGTCAGCACCGGCCTGGACGTGCTTGTCGACTCCCGGTTCGCCGCCCTCGCCGGCCAGCGGGTCGGGGTGCTGTCCAACCCGACCGGAGTGGACGCCGGCTACCGCCATCTGGTCGACCTGATGCACGCCTCCGGCCGGGTGCGGCTCACCGCCGCGTTCGGGCCGGAGCACGGGTTCCGGGGTTCCGCACAGGCCGGTGGCAGCGAGGGGACCGGGATCGACGCCCGCACCGGCGTCACCGTCTACGACGCGTACGGTGCCTCGCAGGCGAAGTGGGGTGAACTGATCACCCAGGCCGGGGTCGACACCGTGGTCTTCGACATCCAGGACGTCGGCGCCCGCTTCTACACCTACATCTGGACGCTCTACGACTCGATGGTCGCCGCCGCGCGGCTCGGCCGCCGGTACGTCGTGCTCGACCGGCCCAACCCGATCGGAGGACGGGCGTACGGGCCGATGATGACCACGCCGTTCACCTCCGGAGTCGGCAAGAAGGAGATCGTGCAGCAGCACGGCATGACCGTCGGCGAGCTGGCCCGGTTCTACAACGGCGAGTTCCTGCCGGCCGAGGCGGGCCGGCCGGTCGACCTGACGGTGATCGAGTGCCGGGGCTGGCGGCGTGGCGACTTCGCCGTCGACACCGGCGTGCCGTGGGTACTGCCCAGCCCGAACATGCCGACCCCGGACACCGCGCTGGTCTATCCCGGCACCTGCATGTTCGAGGGGGTGGCGTCGATGACCGAGGGTCGGGGCACCACCCGGCCGTTCGAGCTGATCGGCGGTCTCGCCACCGACTTCGACTACCACTTGGTCGACCGGCTCGTCGCCCGGGACCTGCCCGGTGTCGAGTTCCGGGAGGCGTACTTCTCACCGACCGCCGCCGGGCAGAAGCCGGCCCTGCTCAACAAGCTCTGCGCGGGGGTGGAGGTGAAGGTCACCAACCCGGCCCGGTTCGACCCGGTGCGTACCGGGGTGGCGATGCTGGTCGAGTCCCGCAGGTACCCGGCGTTCGCCTGGCGGGCGGACACCTGGGACACTGCCCGGCCGTACTGGATCGACAAGCTCACCGGCTCCACCCGGCTGCGTACGATGATCGACGCCGGGGCGGACGTGCCGGACGTCGTCGGGGCCTGGTCGGCCGAGCTGGCGGAGTTCAACCGCCGACGCCGTCCGTACCTGCTCTACTGACTCGTCACAGCCCCGCGCACGGCTGGCCGTCGACCGCGCAGCTTGTCGGCCGCTTCTGGGTGAGCGTGGTGTCGCGGGCCACCTCGAACCGGATCGTCGCCGACCGGTTCGCCCGGAGCGGGGCGCCGGTGAAGGTCACTTGCTGCTCCTCCTGCCGGTAGCTCTCCGCTCCGGTGGCGCTCGCCACCTGGGCGCCGCCGGCCAGGGTGACCACCAGTGTCCACCGGGTCGCGGTCGCGTCCCCGTCGTTGGTCACCACCACCTCGCCCTGGTAGCCGAGGAGCCGGCTGCTGAGCGTGCTGTACCGGGCGGTCAACCTCGGCCGGCCGGGCGTCGTCGGGTTGGCGGCGCTCTCCGGCGACGTCGTCCGGCGCGGCGTCGCGCCCGTGCGGGCCGGCCGGCTGGGCCGGACCGGGGTGACCCCGCCGCTCGGGGTCGGGCTGACCGGAGCGGTCGCCCCCGCCGACGCGCTCGGCCGGGCGCTGGCGGCGGCCCCCGCTGTGGACGGCCCGCCGTCGCCCCGCCCCCGGGCCAGGCCGGCGGCCACCACCACCGCGCCGGCCGCCAGGGCCAGTACGGCCAGCGCGGCACCGAGTCGGCGCCGGGACCGCCGGCCCGGCCAGGTCCGCCCGGCCGGCACGGCGGGGATGATCTGGGTCGGTGCGGGGAGGTCCACCTCCCGGAACGCCATCCAGTCGAGTACGGCGGGCAGCCGGGTGTCGAGCAGCGCCCGGTAGCGCTCCTCGCGCCCGCTCGGATCGGCCGGCAGCCAGGGCTCCTCGTCGTCGCTCTGCACGACGGTCAGCCGGCAGCCCTCCGGGGTGGGCGTCAGCTCGCACTCCAGCCGGGTCGGCTGGCCCTCCTCTGGCCAGCGCAGCACCATCCGGTGTGGCCGGTCGACCTCGACCAGTTCGATCACGATCAGCTCGTCGAGCTCGGGCAGGTCCGCGGGGCGCAGCTCGAACCGGCTGATCGAGGTGGGTCGTGGTTCGACCGAACCGAACCACTTCGGCAGCAGGTCGCGGTCGGTCAGGGCCCGCCAGACCCGCTCCGGAGGGTGCCGCAGCTCGACGGTGGTCCGGATTTCGGTCACGGCGAGACTGTACGTCCATCGGCCAGCTCGGATGTCCCGACCCCGTCCGACCGTCGTGCCGGCGATGGCGCCGCCCGGCGGCGCTGTTGGCCCCGGGGCGCCGCCCGGCGGCGCCGTGGCCCCGGCGACCCTGCTCAGCGGCGGTGCGCGCCCCGGCCACCGCGACCCGAGTGAGGGATTATCCGGTGATTCCGAAATACGAATGCTCTGTCGCGATTAATCTGATTCGCGTGAAAAACAAGGGACTGCGGACCCTGTTGTCGTTCGGCGCCGCGCTCGCCGTGATCTACTTCGGCAGCACCGGCCAGGAGGGAGGTGGGGTGACCAACACCGTGCTGCTGCTGGCGGTCGCCGCCGGCCTGACCGTGTGGTATTTGACCAGACCCACCTCGGGCAAGCCGGTGAGTTGACCCTCCGTCAGCGGGCCGCGGCCGCCCTGGTCAGCTCGCCGATCGACTGCTGGCCGAGGGATACCCGGACCAGCGCCGACGCCAGCCGCGGGAAATCGGCGCCGCCGACGAGTCCGGCCAGCTTCTCCGGTGTGGACGGCAGACCGAGCCGGCCGGCCGCGTTCACCGCCCGACGATCGGCGTACGGGCGGACGTCCGGCCAGACCGCCTGAACCTCGCGGAGGAAGATGTCCGCCCCGGTCGGTCCGATCCCGGGAAACCGGGTCAGTTCCCGGCGGAGTGCACCGGGCTCGCTACCGGCCTGACGGTGCAACCGGCGCAGGTCGCCGTTCCAGCGGTCCAGGCACAGCCGCGCTCCGTTGCCCAGCATCGTCGCGGTCCGCTCGTCGTAGCGCCGATAATGCCCTCGACCCAGCGCGTCCACCCGGTCCTGCCAGCTGCGCGCCTCGGTTCCCTGCGGGGTGCGGCAACCGGCGGCGAAGAGTTCCCGAGCGGCGGCCACCGCGACACCCGCGCGAATCCGCGTGCTGAGCAGCGTGGTCAGCACCAGCAACTGGTAGAGCGGGCCGGGTCGGTCGGCCAGCCGGATCCCCGCCTCCTCGGCGTACGTCCGGCCCTGCCGCTCCAGCAGCACCCGAACCATTGCACGGTCACGGTTCATTCCGTCCGGTTACCCACCCAGCCACTGGACGCACCGGCGCGGCCGGCCGAATGGCGCCACCCGCACCGGGTAATCCCACGCCGGGTACCCGGGTGTGCGTGACCCGCTCGGCGAACCGGGCGGTTGCGGACCCCCGGGGCACCCGCCGGCCGGCGGAGCACCGTCGGCCGGCGCCCACCATCGAGCGGTACGACGGCGGAAGGGGACGGCGATGACGAACGTGCAGCAGCCGGAGATGCGCCGCAACGAACTGAACCCGACGGTGCAGGACAGCAAGGGCCCGCGTCCCGGTGACCCGACCCGGGTCCGGGGCGGTGACGGCCGGCGGGTTCCGCCCGAGCAGGTCTCCCCGTACGGCCCGTCGGCCCGGCCGGTTGCCGAGGACCCCGACCGGAAGGCGGCGGGGCGCGGCGAGGCGCGGCGGGCCGGCTGACCGGGACGGCGGGGCACGGTGTGCCGTCCGATGCGGGGACGTTACCGGCCACCACGGGCGCGACGTAGCTGTCCGAGCGTCGCGACGGCGACCAACCCGTACGCCAGGTGCGGCACGATGTCGGCGAGCCAGTCCGTGCGGCTCCAGCGGCGCGGGTCGGTGAGGCCGAGCGCCGTGAGGGTGCCGTCGGAGGTCAGCATCACGCCGGCACCGAAGAGCCCGGCTGCCACCGGCCCGGGGAGGCGGGGCAGCCCGATCACGGTGAGCGCGGCTCCGGAGAGTATCCCGGTCGCGTAGCCGAGCAGGGGCCCGAGGCCCGAGCGGCGGTTCGCCGCCCGGTCCTCGGGCCCCAGACCGATGTGCAGCATTTCGGTTAGCCGCTGGGCGCTCTCCTCCGGGGTGCTGCTGGCCGGTCGGGCCCGTAGGGCCATGTCGAGGTAGGTGACCATGTTCAGCGCCACGCTGCCGACCGCACCCGCGATCGCCCCGTCCACCGCGTCGGCGACCGAGTGACCGGGCCGGGACAGTACGCCGGTGCCGGTCACTTCGGCTCACCCGGGCCGCGCTCGGCCTTCGGGCCGAGCCCTCGTTCGCCCCGGACGAAACCGCGGCGGCCGTCCTCCTGGAGATGCCGGTTGGCGGCGTCGTCGGCCTTGCTGTCGTTGGCCCGGCGGCCGGAGTTGTCGATGCGCTTGCGCAGCCGGGCGCGCTCCACGTCGTATGCGTTGCTGCCCGGTCGTGGTCCTGGCATGGGTTGCCTCCCGTCGTGTCCCGGCTGGTCTACCCGCCCGCGTCCGGGCCATTCACGGAGCGTGACGTCCCCGGAGGGTGCCTCGCCGGTCCGCCGCGTAGTGTCGCCGTGTGGCCGGGTGACCCGGTACGGGTTATTCGGGCATATGGGACCATCGTCGGACGGCGCCGAGGTTGCCGGCAACCGCGCGCGGGCAGCCACGGCGGGGCGTTGCCGGTCGAACGGCATGCGGAACGGGTACGGGTGAGCGGGTCATGCGTGACGTGCTGGACGAACTGGACCGGTGGTGGCGGGCGGGCGAGCCGGTCGGGATGGCGACGGTCGTCGCGACCTGGCGTTCCGCGCCCCGCCAGGCCGGGGCGACCATGCTGGTCGGCCCGGACGGCGCCGCGGTGGGCAGCGTCTCGGGCGGTTGCGTGGAGGGTGCGGTCTACGAGCTGGCCCGGCAGGTCACGGCCACCGGACAGCCGGCCCTGCAACGGTACGGCGTCACCGACGACGACGCGTTCGCGGTCGGTCTGACCTGCGGAGGCATGCTCGACGTCTTCGTTGAGCGGGTCGATCCGGCCGGGTTCGCTGAGTTCGCCGACGTGGCCGCCTCGATCCGGGCCGGAGAGCCGGTCGCCGTGGTGACCTGCGTCTCGGCCGGCGAGACCGATCCGTCGGGCAGGCTCGGTCGGCGGCTGGTGGTCTGGCCGGACCGCACCGCCGGTTCACTGGGCACCGCACGACTGGACGCGGCGGCCACCGACGACAGCCGGGGCATGCTCGCCGCCGGGCGGACCGGCACCCTCCGGTACGGATACGACGGACAGCGCCGTGGCGACGACCTGCTGCTCTTCGTCGCGGCGTACGCCGCCCCGCCCCGGATGATCGTCTTCGGCGCGATCGACTTCGCCGCCGCACTGTCCCGGATCGGCGCCTTCCTCGGCTACCGGGTGACCGTCTGTGACGCCCGCCCGGTCTTCGCCACCGCGCGCCGGCTGCCGGACGCGCACGAGGTGGTGGTCGACTGGCCGCACCGCTACCTGCGGGCCGAGGCGGCGGCCGGGCGGGTGGACGGGCGCACGGTGGTCTGCGTGCTGACCCACGATCCCAAGTTCGACGTGCCGGTGCTGGAGGTGGCGCTGCGGCTGCCGCTCGGCTATGTCGGCGCGATGGGTTCCCGGCGTACCCACGAGGACCGGTTGGCCCGACTTCGTGCGGCCGGTCTGCGCGCGGAGGAGTTGGGGCGGCTCTGCTCTCCGCTCGGGCTGGACCTGGGCGCGCGTACCCCGGAGGAGACCGCGGTGAGCATCGCCGCCGAGGTGGTCGCAGGCCGCTGGGGCGGTACCGGCCGACCGCTGTCGGCGGTCTCCGGACGGATCCACCACGAGGTGCCCGCCCCCGGCGAGGCCGCACCGCGCAACTGACCCCGTCCGTCGACACGCGACAAGCGGTCGGCATCCGAAGAGCGTCAGCCTCTAGCGGCGGACGTCGATCCTCTGGTAAGAATTCCTTCAATCTTGATCGACGTCATCAAAGAAACCTTCAATCCTGCCCCCCTGTCCCCCTGGAGGCCCAACCGTGACCGGCAACCCCCTGTCCCGCCGCGACGTCGTACGCGGCGCCGTCTTCCTCGGCGTCGGCGCCGCCACCGCAGGCCTGTCGATCGCCGAGGCAGCCCCGGCGCTGGCCGCCCCCGACGAGGCCGCGGCGCTCGCGGTACCCGTCCCCACCATTGCCAGCTGCGCCACCTGGGGCGCCCGATCGCCGGGCTCGCTCAGCGTGATCTCGTCCTCGCCGGACAAGATCGTGATCCATCACACCGCCGGACCGAACAGCACCAACTACACCCAGTCACACGCGTACGCGATGGCCCGCAGCATCCAGAACTTCCACATGGACGGCAACGGCTGGTCCGACTCCGGGCAGCACTTCACCATCAGCCGCGGCGGCTACATCATGGAGGGCCGGCACAACAGCCTCTCCCGGCTGCGCGCCGGCAGCGGCATGGTGGTCGGCGCGCACTGCCCCGGCCAGAACGACAAGGGCATCGGGATCGAGAACGAGGGCACCTACACCAGTGCCACCCCGCCGGCCGCGCTCTACGACAGCCTGGTGCAGTTCTGCGCGTACATCTGCGACCAGTACGGCATCGCCGCGTCCCGGATCTACGGGCACCGGGACTACTACGCCACCGCCTGTCCGGGCAACGTGCTCTACGGCATGCTTCCGCAGCTGCGTGCCGACGTCGCGGACGCGCTCGACGGGGGCACCCCCACCCCGCCGGCGTTCAGCGCGATCGTGGACAACACCACCAGCGACCGGTTCACCGCCAGCGACAACTGGCGTACCTCCTCGTACGCCGCCGAGCGGTACGGTGCCGACTACCGGTACGCCGACCCGGCCGCGATCAGCGACGCGGCCTACTACAAGGTGAACATCCCGGAGGAGGGAACGTACCGGATCGACGCCTGGTACCCGGGCATCGCCGGCTACAACACCGCTACCCCGTACATCGTGCTGGCCAAGGGCGGTAACCAGACGGTGATGGTGGACCAGAGCACCGGCGGCGGGACGTGGCGGTCGCTGGGCACCTTCGTGCTGACCGCCGGGGACAAGGACGTGGTCGGGGTGAGCCGGTGGAGCGGCGCCGCCGGGTACGTGATCGCCGACGCCGTCCGGGTAACCCGGGTCTGACCGGTCCTGACCGACTGTCCGGATACCCGCCGGAGGCGCATTATCGGCCTGCCGGCGGGTATCGGCGTACCGGAGGCCGGATACGGGGGTGGGGGAGTGCGGTACGACGAGTTCGTCGCCAAGGTGCGCGACCGCGGCGAGTACGCCGATCCGGCGGAGGCGGAGCGGGTGACCCATCTGGTGCTCGGCATCCTCGCCCAACGGTTGCATCCGGACGAGGCCGAGGACCTGGCCGCGCAGTTGCCGGGGCCGCTGGCCGCGACCCTGATCTCGGCGGGTCAGGGCGCCGCGGGCGCCTTCGGCTCGCGGGAGTTCCTGGCCCGGGTCGCCACCGGGGCGGGCGCGTCCGCCCGGACCGCCGAGTGGGACGCCAGCGCGGTGCTGTGCACCGTCGCCGAGGCGATCTCCGGCGGTGAGCTGAACGACGTGCTGACCCAGCTGCCGTCCGGGTACGCCGTACTCTTCGGACGGGCCGGCCTGAGCGGCTGACCAGCCCGTTCGCCCCATTCCACCGCGCCCATTCCACCGCGCCCATTCCACCGCGCCCGATCCGAACCAGCCCGCCCCAGGACGCCGGCAGAGCTTCGAACTAGCATCCTAGGATGCGCTACGCGGAGTGCCTCCGGTCACACCGCGACTCCGGAAACCCCCAGACACCGGACACGGACGGCCGTGCCAAAACCGGGCCGGATATAGTGGCACGGCAATTGAGCAGCCACGGGAGCCGAATCCGCCGCAACCGGGGCTGCGTCAGGTGCCGTCACTCGTCCGGGATGCGTCAGGCGCCGCCCGGGGGAGATGTCGGTCGGAGCGCGCACCGGTTTCTGGACCGTCCTCCGCCATCGTGCGGACGCCGGACCGTGGCGCGGAGGGAGGTTCGGTGTCGCGTCGGCCGGCGCGGGCGAATGACGCCCAGCCAACCGATGACGTGACCGCCAGCCCCGCCGGCTCGGCGGGGCGCATCCTCACCCTCCCCAACCTGATCAGCTTCGTACGTCTGCTCGGCGTACCTCTCTTCCTCTACCTCTTCCTGGTCGTCGAGGCGGATGTGGCCGCCGTGGTCGTGCTCGCCGTCGGCGGCATGAGCGACTGGGTCGACGGCTTCGTCGCCCGCCGGCTGAGCCAGGTCAGCCGGCTCGGCGAGCTGCTCGATCCGGTGGCCGACCGGCTGTACATCCTGGCCACCCTGATCGCGCTGACCGTGCGTGACGTGGTCCCGTGGCAGTTCACCGTCGCCCTGCTGGCCCGGGATGTCGTGCTGACCGCCAACCTCGGCGTGCTGCGCCGCTTCGGTTACCGACCGCCGCCGGTGCACTATCTGGGCAAGACGGCGACGTTCGTCCTGCTGGCCGCTTTTCCGGTGCTGCTGCTCGCCGCTACGGTGCCGGGGGCGGCGGTTGCTGCCGGGGCGATCGGCTGGGGGCTGGCGCTGTGGGGGCTCGGCCTCTACTGGTTGGCCGGCGGGCTCTACGTGATCCAGGCGGGTCGGCTCGTCCGGGCGGCGCGGGCGGAGGTGGGATGACCGGGCAGGACAGGCGGACGTACGCCGCCGACTTCCTCACCGAGCTGTTCCACAACCCCCTCGATCCCGGGTATGCCGACGCGGCCGAGCGGCGGCGCCGCGCTGTCCCGGCGACCGGATGGCGGCGGTCCGCGCCCCGGGCGGTGACCCTGGTGACGCTGGTCCTGCTGGGGCTGCTGCTCGCGATGGCCTATCGGGAGACGGTGGCGGCGGAGCCGAGTCGCAGTAAGGCGCGGGCCGGCCTGGTGGCGCAGATCAAGCAGCGGGAGGCCGAGAACGCCGCGCTGACCGAGCAGGCCGATCGGCTGCGTGCCGAGGTGCTCCGGCAGCGGGACGCCGCGCTGTCCGGCAGTGCGGCCGCGAACCTGCGGAACCTGGAGGCGGCGACCGGATTGGGCCGGGTGCGCGGTGACGGTCTGGTGGTGCGGGTGGCGGATGCGCCGGAGAAGTCGGACGGGGTCACGGGTGTCGGTGGGACGAACCTCGGCCGGGTGCTCGACCGGGACCTGCAGGACATCGCGAACGCGTTGTGGAGCGGTGGGGCGGAGGCGGTTTCGATCAACGGGCAGCGGCTGACCGCGACCTCGACGATCCGGGCGGCGGGGGGTGCGATCCTGGTCGACTTCAAGCCGGTGATCGGTCCGTACGAGGTGTCCGCGATCGGTCCGGGCCAGTTGGAGCGACGTTTCCGGGACAGTGCGGCGGCCCGGTTGCTGGACAGCGTCTCCGAGAAGCATGGGATGTCGTTCGAGTTTCGTAAGGTTGACGACCTGACTCTGCCGGCGGCGACGGAGCCGCAGTTGCGCTTTGCCACACCCTCGCCCGAGCCGACCGCGGCGCCGTCCGGGTCGTCGACGGGCCGTGGGGGGTCCCCGAGCCCGCTGGGAGGCGGCCGATGATCGCTGTGCTCGCATTGCTCGCCGGGGTGCTGCTCGGCGTCTGGCTGGATCCGACGGTGCCCTCGGCGCTCCAGCCGTATCTGCCGATCGCCGTGGTGGCGGCCTTGGACGCGGTGTTCGGCGGGGTGCGGGCCAAGCTCGACGGCATATTCGACGACAAGCAGTTCGTGATTTCGTTCATCTCGAACGTGCTGGTGGCCGGGATCATCGTCTACCTGGGTGACCAGCTCGGCGTGGGTGGGCAGTTGTCCACCGGTGTCGTGGTGGTGCTCGGTGTCCGGATCTTCGGCAACGTGGCGGCTATTCGCCGGCACCTGTTCCGGGCGTAGGTTCGACGGCGATGACAGGAGCAGGAGCGAGCGAGCGGGACGAGGCGGGGCAGCCGGTGCCGGGTGCGTCGCCGGCAGGGTCGGCCTCGGGTACGCCGGATCTGCCCGACGGTGTGCCGGAGCAGCCGGATTCGGAGCCTGGTTCGGCGGGGCCGACCGAGGAGGCGTTCGGGCCCGTCGGGGTGCCGACGGTGCCGTCCGAGGACGGGCCGACGGTGCCGTTGCCGTCCGAGGAGGAGACGGTGCCGATCCCGGCGCCGGAGCCGGCCGGGCCGATGTCGCCGGTGCGCCGGTTGCTGCCCCGGCTGACCACGGCGAACCTGATGATCGGGGTGCTGCTGGCGCTGTTGGGGTTCAGTCTGGCGGTGCAGTTGCGGATGAATTCCACGGATGCGTCGTTGGCGACGGCTCGCCAGGAGGACCTGGTGCGGATTCTGTCGGATCTGGAGGCGCAGGAGGAGCGGGTCCGGCAGGACATCGCGGGGCTGGAGGAGAGCCAGCGGCAGTTGAACTCCGGTGCGCAGGGGCGGCAGGCGGCGTTGGACGAGGCGACCCGGCGGGCCGACGAGTTGGGCATCCTGGCGGGGACGTTGCCGGCGCGGGGGCCGGGGTTGACGGTCAGTTTCATGCCGGTGAGCAAGCCGATCGCGGCGTCGCGGCTGTTGGACGCGGTGCAGGAGCTGCGGGGCGCGGGGGCGGAGGCGATGCAGATTTCCGGCGGTGACGGTGCGACGGTGCGGATCGTGGCGTCGACGTACTTCCTCGACTCGCAGGGTGGCATTTCGGTGAGTGGACGGCGGTTGACCGGACCGTACATGATCACGGTGATCGGCGATCCGAAGACGATGCAAACCGCACTGAACATCCCGGGCGGGGTGGTGGCATCGGTCAGTGGGGACGGCGGTAACGTGGCGATCCAGGAGCGGGAGATGGTCGACGTGTCGGCTGTCAGCCTGCCGAAGGATCTGCAACATGCGCGGCCGGTCTCCTGACCGGGCGCGGTCGGGGCGGCGAGCGGCGTCCCGGACATTGGCTGGTGCGATGAAGAAGGACGCGTCTGGTGATTCCTGAGGACCTGCGGTACACCGCCGAGCACGAGTGGGTGGCTGGCGACGGCAGCGGACCGGTGCGGGTGGGCATCACCCACTTCGCCCAGGACGCGCTGGGCGACATCGTGTATGTCCAGCTTCCCGACGAGGGTGCGACGGTGCAGGCCGGCGAATCGTTCGGCGAGGTCGAGTCGACCAAGAGTGTCTCGGAGCTGTACGCCCCGTTGACCGGTACGGTCGTGGCGCGCAACGAGCAGCTCACGGACACTCCCGAGGTGATCAACACCGACCCGTACGGCTCGGGGTGGCTGGTCGAGATCGCGCCCGATGACGGGTCGGTGGTGGCCGGTTTGCTCACGGCCGAGGCTTATCGGGAGCTGACCGAGAGCTGATCGTGGTGACGCCGTCGCGTGGTTGTGTCCGCGCGTCTGGTTGCCCTGTATTTCGGCGCTGGCTAGGCTCGCCCAGTCGACCGAGAACCATTAGTTGCGCGTTGCGGAAATGCCTTCCCTGGCACGGGGAGCCAGCCGCTGGGCCTGGGAAGGGCCCGGCGGCCAGACCCGTCACACCCGACGCCGACCGAACAGATCCGTGAGGTGGTCCCAATGACGCGCCCAGACGACGAGTTCCCCCCACTCGACGTCACATCGACGCTGAACCTCGGTTCTCTCGACGAGATGTTGGAGGGGCCGGAGACGGACGTCGTGCCGAGCCGGATGTCAGGTTCGCTGCCTCCCGGCATGGCGTTGCTGGTGGTTCGGCGTGGTCCGAATGCCGGCGCCCGGTTCCTGCTGGACCACGATGTGACGACGAGTGGCCGGCATCCGGACAGTGACATTTTCCTGGATGACGTCACGGTGTCCCGTCGGCATGCCGAGTTCCACCGGGATGGTGGCACGTTCACCGTCCGGGACGTGGGCAGCCTGAACGGGACGTACGTGAACCGGGAGCGGGTCGAGGCAGCGACGCTGAGCAGCGGTGACGAGGTCCAGGTCGGGAAGTTCCGGCTGGTCTTCATCGCCGGCCCGCGCGCGGAGGAGGGGGCCGTCCGGGGGTGAGTGAGCGTGCGGCGGCGGCTGTTCCCGGGCCGGGGGCGGTCGCGCGGGGCCAGCCACCGAACCTTTTCCCACCTGAATCGCGCGGCGCGCGTCCTTCGACCTCCGCCCGTGGTCATGACGGACCGCAGGGGGAGGCGGAAAAGGGTTCGCTGATGAGTATCGGCGAGGTGCTGGCGCAGCTTCGGGTGGAGTTTCCCGATACGACCATTTCGAAGCTGCGCTTTCTTGAGTCTGAAGGGCTGGTCGAGCCGCAACGCACGCCGGCCGGTTACCGGAAGTACAGCTGGGACGATGTGGCGCGGCTGCGGTTCGTGTTGACCGCTCAGCGGGATCAGTACCTGCCGTTGCGGGTGATCCGGGAACAGCTCGCTGAGGCGGGTCGGGACGGGTTGCCGGGGGCGGATCGGCATCGGCCGTCGTTGGTGGCGGTGGGGCCGGACGGTGAGGTGCCGGGTCGGGAGCCGGCCGTCGGGGTCGGTGAGTCGTCGGAGACCCGGCTGGACCGGGCCGAGTTGTTGTCCCGCAGTGGGCTGGGCGAGACGTTGCTGGCCGAGTTGGAGCGGATGGGGCTGGTGGTGTCGCAGCCGCCGGGCTGGTACGACGCGGATGCCGTGGTGATCGCGCAGGCGGTGGCGGGGTTGGCGGCGTACGGGCTGGAGCCGCGGCATCTGCGGGGTTACCGGACGGCGGCGGATCGCGAGGTGGGGTTGTTCGCCCAGTTGGTGGCGCCGTTGGCGCGGCAGAGCGATCCGGCGGCGCGGGCGCGGGCGGCGGAGGCGGCGCGGGAGCTGGTGGGGCTGTCGCAGCGGCTGCACGCGGCGCTGGTCCGGGTGGGGTTGCGGGGGACGTTGGGTCGGTGACGGTGCGGGTCGGTGCCGTCGGTGCGGGGGTGGCCTGGCCCACTCGGCCGGCAGGAAAGATCTGCGGCGGTGGGCGTGGCGTACGCTTCCCGGGGTATCCCGTGTGGTGCGGCGGTTGCGGGCGGCGCGGGTGGGGCGGTGTTATCCGAGCCCGTGTACCGTGCAGGGAAGGGGCATACCGGCCCCGGCGGCGGGTAGCATCGGCCGCCGCAGGACGGTGGTGGGGAAGACACGACGGCGACACGGAGGCGGCGGTGCGCGAGCTGAGCGTGGTCGGGGTTCGGGTGGAGCTACCCACCAACCAGCCGATCGTCCTGCTCAGAGAGGTCGAGGGCGACCGTTATCTGCCGATCTGGATCGGTGCGGTGGAGGCTACCGCGATCGCCTATGAGCAGCAGGGGGTCAAGCCGGCCCGTCCGCTGACCCATGATCTGCTTCGGGACATCCTTGCCGCGTTGAAGGCGCCGCTGCGGGCGGTGGAGATCGTGGAGTTGAAGGAGAACGTCTTCTATGCCGATCTGCTGATCGGGGATGGTCTGCGGGTGTCGGCCCGGCCGTCGGACTCGATCGCGTTGGCGTTGCGGGTGGGCGCGCCGATTCGCTGTGCGGAGCAGGTGCTCACCGAGGCCGGGATCATCATCCCGGACGAGCAGGAGGACGAGGTGGAGAAGTTCCGGGAGTTCCTGGAGCAGGTCCGGCCGGAGGACTTCGCCGGCTGACCGGTGGCCGCTGCTGGGGGCCGCGGCCGGCGGTGCGGTCTCTGACCTGGGGTAACGATCGATTCGCCGTGGGGTAACCCTGCGGTGATCCTTGTGTGCGGCGTGTCGCGGCATTTCCTGCGGGGGAACCCTCCAGTCGGCCTATAGGGTTGGCCTGTCGAGGGGTGCACGTCCCGGAAACGACGTGTCACCGCACGGGCGGGGAGGTTGTCCGATGCATGAGCCACAGGACCCTGATCCGGGTAGGTCGAATTCTCAGGGCATGGATCAGCGGCACGTCGACGGGCCTCCCCGGGTAGCGGAGGATCACCCGGTCGCCGGGTCGTCGGTGGAGGACGGCGCGGTCGGCTATCGGGGTGTGACGGCGTGCCACGCAGTCGGGATCAGCTACCGGCAGTTGGACTACTGGGCGCGGACGGCGCTGGTGGTGCCGAGTGTGCGGGACGCTTCGGGGTCGGGGACGCAGCGGCTCTACTCGTTCCGGGACCTGGTGGTGCTGAAGGTGGTCAAGCGGCTGCTGGACGCGGGGGTGTCGCTGCAGAACATCCGGCGGGCGATCGACGCGCTGCGGTCGCGTGGGGTGGCGGATCTGGCCGGCATCACGCTGATCTCGGATGGGACGACGGTCTACGAGTGCCGGTCTCCGGAGGAGGTCGTCGATCTGCTGCAGGGTGGGCAGGGGGTGTTCGGGATCGCGATCGGTGGCGCCTTCAAGGAGGTTCAGGGCTCGCTGTCGCATCTGCCGGCGGAGCCGGCCGGGGGGATGCCGTTGGCCGGGGAGTCGGCGGAGTCCGTGGCGGTGGAGGCCGGTGACGAGTTGGCCGCCCGGCGGGCCCGGCGTCGGGCGGGTTGATCCGCGGGTCCGGCTCCGACGGTCCGGTCGGGGTCGAAGCGGGCGCGGCAGCGCGGTCGCGGCGGCCGGGGTCGTGTTGATCGTTATCGGATAATCGACGGTATGTCGTCTGCTTCCCGGCGGCGTCGGTCTGCGCTGGCGCTGGCTGCGCAGGTGGATCCGGACGGTCTGGTGACCGGAGCTTCCACATCGAGCGGACGGTCACGGTGTTCCTGGGGCCGGCCGAGCCGGGGGTCCGGGACGCGTTCACCGGCTGACGGGCCACCGGGCCGGCGTTCGTCGCTCTCCGTGACCGGGGTGGCCGGGTTGGCGTCCGATGGGGATGATGGTCCCGATCGAATCGAGCTCGATAACTGCCGAGCCGGTTTGGGTCTGGATGACACCGATTCGAGTTGGATGACACGGTACGGGTGGGCGCGGTAGGGTTCCCACCCGGTGTCGCCCGCCGGCCATCCGCCCGCCGGGCCGGCACTGTCGGTGCTAGACCCCCACATGCCGCGCGATTCTCGTCGCGCTGGAAGGAAGACAGTGACGGATCCACGTGACAGCGCCGTGTCGTCCCCTGTGGACGGCGCCACGACCGCCGGTGACGCTGCGGCGGCCGGCCCGACGCACTACGAGCGGATCGGCGGGGCGGAGTCGGTCAGGGCGGCCGTGCGGCTGTTCTACGACCGGGTGCTCGCCGACCCGGAGTTGGCCGGCTACTTCACCTCGGTGAACATGGAGGAGCAGCGGCGGCACATGGTGCTGATGCTGACCGTGGTGCTCGGCGGGCCGAACAACTACGCCGGGCGGGGCCTGGCGGAGGCGCACCAGCCGTTGAACATCCCGGACGAGCACTACGCCAGGGTCGGTGCACATCTGGTCGACACCCTGACCGGGCTCGGTGTGCCGGACGACATCCTGGACGACGTGCGGGCGACGTTGGGTTCGGTGCGCGACCAGGTGGTGTCGAGCGGCACCTCCGCAGGCGTCTGACCGTGGATGTCGCTCGTCTCAGGCAGAGCTGGCACCTGGTCTCCGGACACGGCGACCAGGTGCCGCTCTACTTCTACTCGACGCTGTTCCTGGCCCATCCCGACGTGCGGCAGATGTTTCCGACGAACATGGCGGGCCAGCGGGATCGGTTGGTGACCGCGCTCGGCCACATCGTCTCCCATGTGGACGAGGTGGACCAGCTCGTCGGGTTCCTCTCCTCGCTCGGCGCCGACCACCGGAAGTTCGCGGTCCGGCCGGAGCACTATCCGGCGGTCGGGGAGGCGCTGCTGGCGACCCTGGCGCACTTCCTCGGCGAACACTGGACCGAGGAGTTGGCCCAGGAGTGGGCGGCGGCGTACGGGCTGGTCGCGAAGGTGATGACCGATGGTGCGGCGGCGGCGGAGAACGTCAGCCCGCCGTGGTGGGTGGGTGAGGTCGTCGCGCACGAGCCGCGGTCGTTCGACATCGCGGTGCTGACGTTGCGTCCGCAGTACCTGCTGCCGTTCGAGGCTGGCCAGTCGCTCGGGGTGTCGAGTCCGGCGGCCCGGGCGTGGCGGTACTACTCGCCCGGGAACGCGCCGCGGCCGGACGGCACGATCGAGTTGCACGTGCGGGCGGCGCCCGGTGGGGCGGTCAGTTCCCGGCTGGTGTATGGCACGAGCGTCGGTGATCAGGTGCATCTGGCGGCCCCGGTGGGGGAGCGGCTGACGTTGCGCCGGGCGTCCGGCGGGGCTGATCTGCTGCTGTTGGCGAACGGCACCGGCTGGGCGCCGTTGAAGGCGCTGGTGGAGCAGGTGGCGGCCGAGGGCGGTGGCCGGCGGGTCGACGCGTACGTCGGCGCCCGGTCCCGTGTCGAGTTCTACGACGTGGACGCGACCGAGAAGCTGGTGGCGTCGTACCCATGGTTGCGGGTGACGTACGTGGTCAATGCCGACCCGTCTCGGCCCGGAGAGTTCATCCAGGTGGTGGACCGCGCCCTCGCCGACGGCGACTGGCGTGACCGGCACGTCTTCGTCTGCGGCTCCGATCCGATGGTGTCGGGTGCGGTCGCCGGGCTGACGCAGGCGGGTTACCAGGCCGGGCAGCTGCACTACGAGGCGCTGGGTGGGCAGTGGTATTCGCCCGGGCGGCGGATCGGCGGGGCGCAGGAGCATCGGCCGGCAGACGGAGGTATGCAGTGAGTGCCAGCCCGATCAGCGAGTACGACCGTGCCACGGCGTCGCCGGGTCCGCGTCCCCGGGCCCGGATCACGGCGGACCGGGTGCGGCGGTGGGATTTCAGCACCTCGTCGTTCACCCGGCGCGGCTACGACGACCGGGAGGTCGACCGGTTCCGGCATCAGGTTGCCGACGAGTTGGACCTGTTGGCGACCCAGTTGGCGGATCTGCGGGCGGAGAACCAGCGGCTGCACGACCATGTGGAGCTGCACCGCCACGGGGTGCTGCCGAGCGCCGACAAGCGGCCGCAGTTGCCGGGGGCGAAGGAGGTCAACCTGCTGTCGGCGGCGCAGCGGGAGGCGGAGCAGATCATCGCCCAGGCGCACGACTACGCTCGCCGGGTCGCCGAGTACGCGCGGCTGCAGTACGAGAACTATCTGCGGGCGGCGGCCGAGGACGCCCGTAACGAGGCGGAGCGGGCGGTGCAGGACTATCGGGCGTCGGCCGGGTCGCGTTTCGACGACACGGTCGCGACCCGGGAGGCGCTGCGGATCTTCGGCGAGATGATGATCTCGCACATGCAGGCGGCGGCCCGGCAGCTCGACGACGGCTGTGAGCATCTGGCCCGCACCATGGACCGGATTGTCCGGGAGGCGGGTCCGGGGGTCGGCGAGGCGACGCCACCGAGGGGCGCCCGGCCGGCCCTGACGCCGCGTACGGAACCGCTGCGGCAGGTGTAGGTGTTGCCCGCCCCACCCGGCCCGTCGGTGTGCCGGGTGGGGCGGGCCGGTGACCGGGTGCGGTCCGGCCCGGTGCGGCGGTCAGCCGACGGTCAGCTGGTCGCCGATCTCGGCGAGTTCGCCGTCGGTGAGGGTGAGGTTGTCCAGCGCGGCGACGTTCGTCTCCAGCTGGGTGACGCTGCTCGCGCCGATGATCAGGCTGGTCATCCGGGGGTCCCGCAGCGCCCAGGCGAGCGCGAGCTGGGCCAGCGACTGGTTGCGTCGCTCGGCGATGGCGTGCAGCGCCCGTACGGTGGCCATGGTGGCCTCGTCGAGGTCGCTCTCGTTGAGGAAGACGCTGGTGCGGACCCGTGAGTCGGCCGGGATGCCGGCCAGGTAGCGGTTGGTGAGCAGGCCCTGGGCGAGCGGGCTGTAGGCGATGCAGCCGGCGCCGACCTCTTCGAGGGTGTCGAGCAGCCGGTCCGCCTCGATCCACCGGTTGAGCATCGAGTACGACGGCTGGGAGATCAGCAGTGGCGTACCGAGCCGCTGCAGGATCGTCGCGGCCTTCCGGGTCTGTTCGGAGGTGTAGTTCGACAGCCCGACGTAGAGGGCCTTGCCGGCCCGGACGACCGCGTCCAGGGCCGCCATCGTCTCCTCCAGCGGAGTGTCGGGGTCGGGGCGGTGATGGTAGAAGATGTCGACGTAGTCGAGGCCCATCCGGCGCAGCGACTGGTCCAGCGACGAGACCAGGTACTTGCGGGAGCCCCATTCGCCGTACGGCCCGGACCACATGTGGTAGCCGGCCTTGGTCGAGATGATCAGTTCGTCGCGGTACGGGCCGAGGTCGGCGGCGAGGGTCCGGCCGAAGTTCTCCTCCGCGGAGCCGGGCGGTGGGCCGTAATTGTTGGCCAGGTCGAAGTGGGTCACTCCGAGGTCGAACGCCCGGCGGCAGATCTCGCGTTGCGACTGCCACGGCCGTTCGTCGCCGAAGTTGTGCCACAGGCCGAGTGAGATGGCGGGCAGCCGCAGGCCGCTGCGGCCGGCCCGGCGGTAGGTCATCGAGTCGTAGCGGTGCTCAGCGGCAAGGTAGGTCACGGTCGCCACCCTATTGGAGCCGGTCTGCCCGGTGGACCGCGTCACGTGGGATCTCGGGGCACCGCCGCCGCGCTGGACCTGGCGGCGGTCGGGATCCGGTCCGCCGCGTGGCGGCCGGTCGGGGGTGGGCGGCGGGCCGTAGCCTGTCCGTAACGCGGGTGTCGCGGCCGAGGGGTCGCCGCCGATGTTCCGTCGATCACGGCCGGCCGCATCCGGCTGGGGTGGCGGGTTGTTTCGTGGTTATCTGATCCGTACGCGTCAGGTCGCCGACGACGTCGGCCTCGCTTCACCACCTGTGGTGGTGCCGTCGAAAAGGGGACGTCATGGCATACCAGGACCACCGGCCCGCCACTCCCAGCGAGGCGCTCGACGAACTGTTGGCGGGTAACGAGCGGTTCGTCGCCGGTACCCGGATCCACCCGCACCAGAACGCCGAGCACCGGGCGGTGGTGGCGGCGGCACAGCGGCCGTTCGCGGTGGTGTTCGGCTGTTCCGATTCGCGCCTCGCCGCCGAGATCATTTTCGATCGGGGGCTCGGTGACCTGTTCGTGGTTCGCACGGCGGGACATATCGTCGGCGTGGAGGTGGCCGCGAGCCTGGAGTACGGGGTCGCGGTGCTCGGTACGCCGTTGGTCGTGGTGTTGGGGCACGACTCCTGCGGTGCGATCCAGGCGACCCGGGCCGCGATGGCCGGCACCCGGCTGCCGGGGCGGGAGCTGGGGACGATCGCCGAGCGGGTCACGCCGAGCATCTGGCAGGCGTCCGCCCGGCAGATCACCGACGCCGACGAGATCGGCGCCATCCACGTGCGGCGGACCGTCGAGATGCTCACCCGGCCGGGCACCGAGCTGGCCGACGCGGTGGCCGCCGGCCGGTGTGACGTGGTCGGCATGTTCTACCGGCTGGCGGACGGCCGTGTCAGCGTGCTGGACGCCGAGCCGGCCGAGGCGCTGCCGCCGACCGCGCCGAGTCAGGGTGCGCAGCGGGCCGCGTCAGGGCTTTCGTAGCCAGCACCGGGCCATGTGCCCGGCGGCGACCGGGAACTCCGGCACGTCGGTGCGGCAGACCTCCATCGCGGCCGGGCAGCGGTCCCGGAACAGGCAGCCGCCGGTGTCGGTGGTCGGCTGCTGCCCGCCGCGCAGCGCCCGCAACCCGCCCGGGGCGGCGGTGCGCGGCCGGCCGGGATCCGGGGCCGCCGACGCCAGCAGTTGGGTGTACGGGTGTGCGGGTCGCAGGATCACCTCGTCGCTGGGACCGGACTCGACGATCTGACCCCGGTACAACACCATGATCGACGAGGCGAAGTAGCGGGCGGTGGCGAGGTCGTGGGTGACGTACAGGACGGCGAGTTCCTCTTCCCGTTTGAGCCGGTCGATCAGGTTGAGGATCTCCAGCCGGATCGACACGTCGAGCATCGACACCGGCTCGTCGGCGAGGAGGATCCGGGGGCGGGGCGCCAGGGCGCGGGCGATCGCGATCCGCTGCCGCTGCCCGCCGGACAGCTCATGCGGCAGCCGGCCGGCGACCTGGTCGGCCGGGGTGAGGTTGACCCGGGCCAGCAGGTCGTGTACGGCCGCCCGCACGTCGGGGGCGGTCCGGGCGACCCGGTGCAGGCGCAGCGGCCGCCGCAGGTGGTATTCGACGGTGTGTGCCGGGTTCAGCGACCCGAACGGGTCCTGGAAGACCATCTGCACGTCCCGGCGGTAGCGGCGGACCGCCCGGCGGTCGGCGGCCACCGGGATGCCGTCGAGCCGGATCTCGCCGCCGGTCGGCCGGGTCAGCCGGACCAGCATCCGGGCGATCGTCGACTTGCCGCTGCCGCTCTCGCCGACCAGCGCCACCGTCTGGCCGGAACGTAGTTCGAAGGAGACGTCGTCGACCGCCCGCAGGGTGCGGCGGTGCCGCCCGTCCCGCAGCGGGAAGTGTTTGCTCAGGTGACTGACCGTCAGGGTGGTCACCGGTCGCCACCTCCGGTCGGCGGCTGCGGCGCCGCGTCGTCGCCGACCCGGGCCGGGTCGCTGCCGGCCGGCCGCGGGTCGCCGTCGGCCGGCGCACCGGCGTCGCCGGCCGGGGGCGGGGCGGTGCCGCGTGGGGCCGGGACGCCGGGTTGCGCCGCCCCGATGCGGTGCCCCGCGGGCGGCGGTGCCGGGTCGTTCGGGCCGAACCGGCCGGCCCGCAGCGCGGCCGGTGGACCGTCCGGGCGCAGTGCCGGGTCGTAGTGCAGGCAGGCGGCCCGGGTGCTGCCGGCGGCCCGCAGCGGCGGGTCGGCGCGGTGGCAGGCGTCGAAGACGTACGGGCAGCGGGCCGCGAACGCGCAGCCGGTCAGCGGCCGGGACAGGTCCGGTGGGCTGCCGGGAATACCGTGCAGTACGGTCCGTTCGCCGCGCAGGCTCGGGAAGGAGCGCAGCAGCCCGACCGTGTACGGGTGGGCCGGCGCGGCGTGCAGCTCGGCGGCGGGGCCGTACTCGACGATCCGGCCGCCGTACATGACGGCGAGCCGGTCGCTGATCTCCAGCAGCAGGGACAGGTCGTGGGTGATGAAGACGACCGCGAAGCCGAACCGGGCCCGGAGCCGGTCGATCTCGGTCAGGATGTCGCGCTGCACCACCACGTCCAGCGCGGTGGTCGGCTCGTCCATCACCACCACGTCGGGGCGCAGCGCCATCGCCATGGCGATCAGCACCCGCTGGCGCATCCCGCCGGAGAGTTCGTGCGGGTACGCCGAGAGCCGTTCCGGGCCGATTCCGACCAGGTCGAGCAGTTCCCGGCAGCGCTGCGCCCGTTCGGCTCGGCGCAGGTCGGGGCGGTGCGCGGTGAAGACGTCGGCGAGTTGCCGGCGGACCGACAGCACCGGGTTGAGGGCGTTCATCGCTCCCTGGAAGACCATCGCGACCCGGTTCCACCGGAACCGGCGCAGCGCCTCGCCGTGCAGTGTCGACAGGTCGAGCGACGGGCCGTCGGCGGGGTGGAAGACGACGTCGCCGGAGGTGACCCGGCCGGGGGGCTTGAGCAGCCGGGTGATCGCGTAGGCGAGGGTGGACTTGCCGCAGCCGCTCTCGCCGGCGATGCCGAGCACCTCGCCCCGGGCCAGGTCGAAGCTGACGTCGCGGACCGCGTGGACCGGGTCGGCGCCGTCGTAGACGACGCTCAGGTCGCGGACCGACAGCACCACGTCGGTGTCGGTGCTCGCCGGTGGGGGTGTGGTGTCGAGGGTCATGCCGGTCCGGTCCGTCGGGGGCGGCGGGGGACCCGCAGCCTCGGGTTGATCAGCTCGTCCAGACTGAAGTTGATCAGTGCGAGTCCGGCGCCGACCAGCGCGATGCAGAGCCCGGGTGGTACGAACCACCACCAGGCACCCTGGGACAGCGCCTGGGAGTTCTGCGCGAAGTACAGCATCGTGCCCCACGAGCCGGAGCCGCCGAGGCCGAGGAAGGCCAGCGCGGCCTCGGTGAGGATGCCGCCGATGACCGCGAAGACGAACTGGGCGGCGATCAGCGGCAGCAGGTTCGGCAGGATCTCGAAGGTGACGATCCGCCAGCCGGGTTCGCCGCTGACCCGGGCGGCGTCGACGTAGTCGCGGGAGCGCAGCGACAGGGTCTGGGCCCGCAGTACCCGGGCGGAACCGGCCCACGCGGTGATCGAGACGATCAGGGCGATCGCCAGCGCGCCCCGGGTCTGCACGTAGTCGGTGATCAGGACCACCAGCGGCAGGCCGGGCAGTACCAGGAAGACGTTGCTGACCAGGGAGAGGCTCTCGTCGGCGGGTCCGCCGGCGTAGCCGCCGAGGACGCCGACCAGCACCGAGGCGACGGTGGCGAGCACCCCGACGACCAGGCCGACCAGCATCGAGCCGCGGGTCGCGGCGACGAGCTGCCGGAACACGTCCTGGCCGGTGGTGGTGGTGCCGAGCAGATGGTCGGCGGAGGGGCCGAGCAGCCGGTCGTCGCTGACCAGGTTCGGGTCGCCGACCAGCGGCGGGCCGAGCACGGCGACCAGGGCGAAGAACCCGACGACGGCCAGCCCGGCGACGAGTTTGCGGGAGCGCAGCAGGCCCCGCCAGCGAGGCCGGCGGGTCGGCACCACCACCCCGGGTACGACCTCGCCGGTGACGTCGCGCGGAATCTCGATGGTCGCCATCAGCCGGCCTGCCGGGTACGGGGGTCGATCACCGCGTAGAGCAGGTCGACGACGAAGTTGGCGCCGAGCACGGCCAGCGAGATGACCAGGAAGATGCCCTGCAGCAGCGGGTAGTCGGCGTTGGCGACCGCGGCGACCAGGCTCATCCCGACGCCCGGATAGGAGAAGACGATCTCGGTGGCGATGGAGCCGCTGACCACGAAGCCGAGGGTGATGGCGAATCCGGCGACGCTGGGCAGTACGGCGTTGCGTGCCGCGTACTGGATCATGATGCGGCGTGGCCGTAGCCCCTTGGCCTCGGCGGTCAGTACGTAGTCCTCGGCCATCGTGGAGACCATCATGTTGCGCATCCCGAGCAGCCAGCCGGCGACCGAGGCGAGCACGATCGAGGCCGCCGGAAGGATTCCGTGGTAGATCGCGCTGCGTATGAACGGCCAGTTGAACCCGATGGTGGTCTCGTAGCTGTAGCCGCTGTTGAGCGGGAACCAGCCGAGCACCCCGCCGAGCAGGTAGAGCAGCACCAGGGCGAGCCAGAAGTACGGGATGGCGGCCAGGAAGGTGGTGGTCGGCACCAGCGCGTCCAGCCAGGTGCCGCGGCGCCAGCCGGCGAGGGTGCCCAGGGTGATCCCGAGCAGCACGCTGAGTACGGTGGCGATGCCGACCATCACCACCGTCCACGGCAGGCTCTGGCTGAGCACCTTCGACACCGGAGTCGGATAGTAGGCGACGGAGAGCCCGAACTCGCCGCGCAGCAGGTTGCCGAGATAGCCGAGGTACTGCTGCCACAGCGGGTCGTCGGAGACCCCGAACTGGAGTTCGAGGGCGCGGCGGGCCTCCGGCGCCATCGGCGTCATGTTCTGGGTCTTGGCCAGTACGGCGTCGACCGGGTTGCCCTTGATCAGCCGGGGGATGAGGAAGTTTCCGGTGACCGCCGCCCAGACCGCGACCAGGTAGAACAGCGCCTTGCGCCGCAGGTAGCGCATCGGGTCGCTCAGCCGGCCGGGGTGAGGTTCTTGGCCACGATCCCCATGTCCGGCCCGTTGTACGGGGTGGTCAGCGCGTAGTGGTTCTCCTCGGTCGGGAAGTTGCCGAGGTTCTCGGTGCGGTACTCGATCAGCGAGGCGGATTGCTGGATCGGGATGTAGGGCAGCTCCTCGACGATCACGTCCTGGATCTTGAACAGTTGTTCCCTGATCGCGTTCCGCTGCTGCGGCGGGGTGGTTTCCATCGCCAGCAGTGCCGCGTCGACGGCGGCGTTGCGGAAGCGGCCGTAGTTGGAGCCGGCCTGCTGGCCCAGGGGTGCGGTCCGCTTGCTGGAGAACGCCCGGCTGTACCAGGAGTACGCGGTGCCCTCGCTGTACAGGTTGGTGATGATCATGTCGAAGTCGCCGGTCTGCTGGTCGGTGGAGAAGGCGGTGAAGGAGACCTCCTGGGTCTTCAGTTCGATTCCGACCGACTTCAGCGACTGGGTCATGATCTGGAGCGCGGAGATGTAGTCGTTGTAGCCCTGCACCACCTTGACGGTGAAGGAGAGCCGCCGGCCGGCCTTGGCGTAGATCCCGTCGGCGCCCTTGGCCCAGCCGTCCTGACGCAGGGTCTGCTCGGCTCGGCCCGGGTCGAACTCCAGCTTGCGGTCCCGGTACTCCGGCTTGATGTAGTCGTCCCAGAGCGGTCGGGGCAGCTGCGCCGGGCTGGCCTGCTTGCCGTATCCGGAGAAGGCCAGCCGGATGATCTGCTCACGGTCCAGGGCGAGGCTGATCGCCCTGCGCACCGCGGCGCTGTCGAACGGCGCCCGGTCGAGGTTCGGGATCAGGTTGGTCAGATAGAGCTGGGACTCGTTGATGTACTTGTTGTGCTCGGGATCCTTGCTGACGTACTGCTTGTCGATGTCGGCGATGAACGAGCCGGCCCAGTCGAGCTGGCCGGCGGCGAGCGCCGCGATCGCGCTGTCCGCGCTGGCGAACTGGTGGAACCTCATCCCCTTGATCTTCGGCTTGCCCGCCTCCCAGTAGTTCGGGTTGCGCTCGAAGACGTAGTTCTGCTGGCTGAACGAGGCCAGCGTGAACGCGCCGGTACCGACCGGTTTCTCGTTGGTGAAGGCGGACGGGTCGGCGATGGCCGACCAGATGTGTTCGGGCACGATCCAGGTCCGGCCGGCGATCAGGTTCAGCCGGGTGTAGACGCCCTGGCTGAAGGTGACCGAGACGTGCGTGGGGTCGGCGGCGACCGCCTCGACGATCGGCAGGCCGTTCTGGTTCACCTTCGGGTTGTCCCGGATCAGGTTGAAGGTGAACGCCACGTCCTCGGCCGAGAACGGCTTCCCGTCACTCCACCTCACCCCCTCCCGGATGGTGAAGTTCAGCCGCCGGCCGTCGTCGGCGAACTCGTAGGCGGTGGCGAGCTGCGGCTGCACGTCGTCGGCCCGGGCGGCGTTGAAGTAGAGCAGCGTCTCGTAGAGCACGCTCATCGTGCCGGCGACGCTGTTCTGGGAGAACGGGTTGAAGTTCGGCACGAACCCGGCGTTCGCCCCCGAGAAGACGTTGATGATCTTTCCCTCGGCGCCGGTGGACCGGTCGCCGTCGTCGCCGCAGCCGGCGGTCACACCGACGGCCAGCGTCGCCGTGACCAGCGTCGCGAGCAGCCGGCGGGCGAGGGTGGGGCGCATCTTGCCTCCCGGGTCGGGGGATGTCGGACGGGTTGGCACCGGGTGTCCGGGTCGGGTGAGATCGATGACAACACCGAACCGGTTCAGAGTCAATAGACAACGAACGATGGGCGGTTGACCCACCGTGGCGGGCTGAGAGCGGCAGTCGATCAGGCAGCCGGCGCGGGGCGGTCGCGGCTGCGGGCGCTTAACCGGTTCCGCCGCTGCCGCCGGTCGAGCGCCTCTCCGGCCGGCCGGGGAGACTCATGGCGATCAACGAGGTGTGGTCGAAACCCGGCGGAAACCCGGGCACTGGTACCGTTGCCAACGCCGACAACACTCGCGAGCGAGAGATCGTCCGGGCCGCCCGGGCGGCGCCGAAGGGGCAAATCCTCCCCGGAACCTCTCAGGCAAAAGGAGCCCGCGGGCAGGCGACTGTGGAGCGCCCGCAACGGTGCGGAGCGTGACAGAGGGGGAGGTTGCAGCGTCGACCTCGCCCGGGAGTGTCCCCCATGACCACAGCGCAGTACCCCACCCGCGACGGCGGGCAGTTCGCCGACCGGCACATCGGTCCCGACGCCGACGCGATGCGCCGGATGCTGGAGACCGTCGGCTACCACTCGATCGACGACCTGATGGACGCCGCGATCCCCGAGGCGATCCGCTGGACCGGCAGCCTCGACCTGCCGCCGGCCGCCACCGAGCAGGAGGTGGCCGCCGAACTGCGCGCACTGGCCGCCCGGAACACCGTCGCCGTCTCGATGATCGGACTCGGCTACTTCGGCACCCACACCCCGGCGGTGATCCGCCGCAACGTCCTGGAGAACCCGGCCTGGTACACCGCCTACACGCCGTACCAGCCGGAGATCAGCCAGGGTCGGCTGGAGGCGCTGCTGAACTTCCAGACCATGGTCACCGACCTGACCGGGCTGGCCACCGCGAACGCCTCCATGCTCGACGAGGGCACCGCCGCGGCCGAGGCGATGACGCTGGCCCGTCGCGCCGCCCGGAACAAGAGCAGCGTGTACGTCGTCGACGCCGACACCCTGCCGCAGACCCTCGCCGTACTCCGCACCCGGGCCGAACCGCTCGGCATCGAGGTTCGGGTCCTCGACCTGCGCACCGAGCCGCTGCCGGAGGAGTTCTTCGGCCTGCACCTGCAGTACCCGGGCGCCTCCGGCGCGGTCCGCGACCACGCCCCGCTGGTCGGGGTCGCGCACGCCGCCGGGGCGCTGGTGACGGTCGCCGCCGACCTGCTCGCGCTGACCCTGCTGCGCCCACCCGGCGAGATCGGCGCCGACATCGCCGCCGGCACCACCCAGCGGTTCGGCGTACCGATGGGCTTCGGCGGCCCGCACGCCGGCTACCTGGCGGTCCGGGCCGGCCTGGAGCGGATGCTGCCCGGCCGGCTGGTCGGGGTCTCCCGGGACGCGGCCGGCGACCCCGCCTACCGGCTGGCGTTGCAGACCCGGGAACAGCACATCCGCCGGGAGAAGGCGACCAGCAACATCTGCACCGCCCAGGTCCTGCTCGCCGTGATGGCCAGCATGTACGCCGTCTACCACGGCCCGGCCGGGCTGCGGGCGATCGCCGAACAGACCCACCGGCGGGCGGTCGGCCTCGCCGCCGGGCTGCGCACCGTCGACGGCGTCGAGGTGGTGCACGAGGCGTTCTTCGACACCGTGCTGGCCCGGATCCCCGGTCGGGCCGCCGAGGTGGTCGCGCAGGCCGGACGGCGCGGGATCAACCTGCGGCTGGTCGACGCCGACCAGGTCGGGATCGCCTGCGACGAGACCACCACCGAGGCGCACCTGGCGGTGGTCCGGGACGCCTTCGGCGCCGTCGCCGGACAGGTCGTGACCCCGCCGGCTGCGGCGCCGTCGTCCGCGCTGCCGGCCGACCTCGCCCGGACCAGCGACTACCTGACCCACCCGGTCTTCCGGTCACACCACTGCGAAACCGCGATGCTGCGCTACCTGCGCCGGCTCGCCGACCTCGACTACGCCCTGGACCGGGGCATGATCCCGCTCGGCTCCTGCACCATGAAGCTGAACGCCACCAGCGAGATGGAGCCGATCAGCTGGCCCGAGTTCGCCGACGTGCACCCGCTCGCTCCGAAGGAGCAGACCGCCGGCTACCGCGACCTCGTCGCCACCCTGGAGGGCTGGCTCGCCGAGGTGACCGGCTACGACGCGGTCAGCGTGCAGCCGAACGCCGGCTCGCAGGGCGAACTCGCCGGCCTGCTGGCGATCCGCGCCTACCACCGCGACCGGGGTGAGGGGCACCGGAACGTCTGCCTGATCCCGTCCTCGGCGCACGGCACCAACGCGGCCAGCGCGGCGATGGCCGGGATGCGGGTGGTGGTGGTCGGCTGCGACGCCGACGGCGACGTCGACCTGGCCGACCTCGACCGCAAGATCGAGGCGCACCGGGACACCCTCGCCGCGATCATGGTCACCTACCCGTCCACGCACGGGGTGTACGAGGGCGGTATCGCCACGCTCTGCGCCCGGGTGCACGACGCCGGCGGCCAGGTGTACGTCGACGGCGCCAACCTCAACGCCCTGCTCGGATACGCCAAGCCGGGCCGCTTCGGCGCCGACGTGTCGCACCTGAACCTGCACAAGACGTTCTGCATCCCGCACGGCGGCGGTGGGCCCGGGGTCGGCCCGGTGGCGGTCCGCGCCCACCTGGCGCGCTACCTGCCCGGCGACCCGTTCGGGTCGGACCGGCCGGCGATCTCGGCGGCCCGATACGGCTCGGCCGGGATCCTGCCGATCCCGTGGGCGTACCTGCGGCTGATGGGGCCGGACGGGCTGCGCCGGGCGACCGGGGTGGCGGTACTGGCCGCCAACTACGTCGCGGCCCGGCTGCGCGGCCACTATCCGGTGCTCTACGCCGGCAACAAGGGCCTGGTCGCGCACGAGTGCATCCTCGACCTGCGGCCGCTGACCAAGGCGACCGGGGTCAGCGTCGACGACGTGGCGAAGCGGCTGATCGACTACGGCTTCCACGCCCCGACGATGTCGTTCCCGGTCGCCGGCACCCTGATGGTGGAGCCGACCGAGAGTGAGGACCTCGCCGAACTCGACCGATTCTGCGACGCCATGATCGCGATCCGTGCGGAGATCGACAAGGTCGGCTCGGGTGAGTGGCCGAGCGGGGACAACCCGCTGGCCAACGCGCCGCACACCGCGGCGATGGTGACCGGCGACGAGTGGCCGCACCCGTACCCACGGTCGCTGGGCGGCCATCCGGGCGGGGTCGACCGGCGGACGAAGTACTGGCCGCCGGTGCGCCGCGTCGACGGCGCGTACGGCGACCGGAACCTGGTCTGCGCCTGCCCACCCCCGGAGGCGTTCGAGAACTGACAAACGACCGACCGGCCGGCACACCATGCGCCGGCCGGTCACATTGAGTGATGAATCAGCCGACCAGGGCGTGCCGGGCCGGACCGCGGTGCGGCGCTATGGTGCTGCCGTCGGGCAGCAGCTCGCCGGTGTCCTCGAAGAGGATGACGCCATTGCAGAGCAGGCTCCACCCCTGCTCACGAAAGCAGGCGAGGACGCGGGCCGCCTCCCGGTCGGTCGCTTCGGCGGAGGGGCAGGTCGGTTCGTGCTGGCACATCGGGGTCTCCGGACTATGGGGCGGTGTGGCATGGTTCACATGACCAGTGACGGACGGTACCCCTTCACGCCCAGTAATGACGAGCGGGTATCCGTCTCTGACCGGAAGAATCCACTTTTCGGATGAGGCAGATCGAGCCGTACGTCGTGGAAGCGCTCCCATTCGCGTCGCCGCCGGGAGCGCCCGCCGGCTGCGTACCCCGACTCGTCGAACACGACCGGCTGCAGTGCCGGGCCGACGGCCCGGACGACCCGGCCACGCTGCTGGAGGAGTTTCTCGCCGGCCACGGCCTGCCGGTACGCGACCTGACCCGCCCCGGCGTGCACCGCCCGACGGACACCGTCTGCGGCGCCGCCGTCTTCGTCTCCGCCGCCGCCGGCGCCCGGATGGTCGGCGCGGCCCCCGGCCCGGCCAGCCCGGCACCGGCCGTCCCCGACCTCGTCGCGGTGGTCTACCGGCACGGCACCGCCCCGGCGACCGGCCACCCCCGGCACCGCACCGACGGCTGGGAACTCGGCCCCTGGACTGAGAGCTGGACGCCACGTCGGCACGCCGACGCGGTCCGGCGGGCCCGGGACGCCATCGCCGCCGGCGACATCTACCAGGTCAACGTCGTCGGCCACGGCTGCGCCCGGTACACCGGGGACCCGCTGCCGGCGCTGCGCCGACTGGCCCGGCTACCCGGCGCCCGGTACGGCGGCGTGCTCACCGGCGCCGGCTGGGCGATCGGCTGCGCCTCCCCGGAGACTCTGGTCGAGGTCGCCGACGGCCGCGTCTACACCAGGCCGATCAAGGGCACCCGACCGGCGACCGGTCCCGGCCGGCGGGAGCTGCTGGAGTCCGCCAAGGAACGCGCCGAACACGTGATGATCGTCGACCTGGAACGCAACGACCTGGCCCGGATCGCCCGTACCGGCACCGTCCGGGTCGACCGGCTCTACACCATCCGGCGCTGGTCCGACCTGTGGCAGGCCGAGTCGACCGTCTCGGCCACCATCGCCGACGGACGAGGGCTGGCCGACCTGCTCCGCGCGGTGTGCCCCGGCGGGTCGGTCACCGGAGCACCCAAGCTCGCCGCGCTGGCCCAGATCGCCGTCCTGGAACCCGTCGGCCGGGGCGCCAGCATGGGCGGGCTCGGCTGGATCGGCCCGGACCGGATCGACCTGGGGCTGACCATCCGGACCGCCGCGGTCGACGCCGACCGGGTGCACGTCTGGGCCGGCGGCGGCATCACCTGGGGCAGCGACCCGGCGGCGGAGGTCGCCGAGGCGGCCGCCAAGTCCGGCCCGGTCCGGGCCATCCTCGCCGACCCGCACCGGAGCCGCTGACGTCGCCGACCCGCGGCAGCTCCGGTGCGTGCGACTGACCGTCACCGGCCCGCAGCGGTTCCACCGCGGCGGCGACCCCGGTCGCGCAGCCGGTCAGCGGGTGCGGTCGAGCAGCACCCCGGCCAGTCCGACGGCGGTGACACCGGCGGCGACGACGGTGAGCAGACCGACGCGCAGGCTGGTGAGGTCGGCGACGAACCCGACCAGCGGTGGCGAGACCAGGAACCCGACCCGCAGCAGCCAGCTGACGACGGTCAGACCGGTACCGGCGGGCAGCCCGGGCAGTTCGTCGGCGGTGTGCATGGCCGCCGGCACCAGGGTGGCGAAGCCCAACCCGGCGAGGCCGAACCCGGCCAGCGCGGTACCGACGGTGGGCACGGCGAGCGCCGCGCCCATGCCGACGGCGGCGAGGACACCGCCGGCCCGGGCGACGGTGCGCTGGCCGAGGCGGTCCACCACCCGGTCCCCGGCGAGCCGGCCGATGGTCATCGCGCTCTGGAAGGCCACCACCGCCATCCCGGCGGTGGCCGCCCCGCTGTGCAGGTCGTCCCGGAGGAAGATCGCCCCCCACGAGGTGCCGGCGTCCTCGACGAGTGAGCCGCACGCGGCGAGCACACCGAGCACGGCCAGCGCCCGCGCCGCCGCACCCGGCAGGAAGCGCCGGGCGCGGCGCTCACCCGGTGGGCCGGCGGGATGACCTTCGGCGGCGGCGCTGGTGCGAGCCTCGGTCTCGCGTTCGGTGTCCTCCGGGCCGGGCAGCAGGAACCGGTAGGCGACGAGGGCGACGATGCTGAACAGTGCCGCGGAGATGCCCAGATGGACCGCCAGTGCAAGCCGCAGGCCGGCGGCGGCCGAACCCATCAGCGCGCCGATGACCGCGCCGATGCTCCACACCCCGTGCAGCGAGTTGAGGATCGACCGGCCGTAGCGGCGCTGCACCCGCAGGCCGTGCGCGTTCTGCGCGACGTCGACGACGGCGTCGAGCGCGCCAACGACGAACAGCACGGCACCGAACACGATCCAGGTCGGCGCCACGGAAATCGCCAGAGCCGCGGCGGTGGTCGCGACGACACCGAACACGGCCACCCGCGCGGACCGGAAGCGGCGGATGGCAGCGCCGGCGAACAGCCCGGCCAGCAGCGCCCCGACCGGATAGCCGGCCAGGGCGACGCCGAGCACCGCGTTGCTCAGCCCCAGATCGGCCTTGATCTGCGGATAGCGGGGCACGACGTTGAAGAAGACGGCGCCGTTGCACAGGAACAGCGCGGCGACCGCGACGCGCGCCAGTCGTACCCGACGGGCCGGCACAGCGGCGGTTGCGGCGGACAAGATGCTCTCCGGTCAGTCGCCGAGCAGGTCGGCCAGCGCGTCGGCCGGGTCGACCCGGGGAACCCCGGCCGGCCACCAGTCCCCGTCGGTCAGCTCCCGGTACGGGTACCAGCGGCCGTCGGGTCCGTACCGCAACTGGAGCCGATGCCGGGGAAACGTCCACCGGTTACGCCACACCTGCGGCTGCGGCGGATCGTCACCGGCCCAGCCGGCAGCCAACTCGGCCCGGGCCCGGGCCAGCCGTACCGGCGGCGGGGACCACGGCTCGTCCAGCACCGCCAGGCCGGTGTGCCCGCCGTACTCCCAGGCCCGTACCGCCCGGCCGAACTCCCGACCGGTACGGCCGGCGGCCTGCCGCAGCCGGGCCAGCACCGGGCCGCCGGCCCCGACGGCGAGCCGGACCGCGTCCACCCGCTCCGGCAGCACCAGCGGCGGCCCGTCGCCGTCCGGGGCGGCGCCGAGCAGCGCGGCGGCCCGGACGGCGGCGTTGTCGACCAGCCCGCGCAGCACCTCCGCCGCGATCCCCGGCGCGTCCGGCAACACCGGGCCCGGCAGCACCGGCTCCACCGGTGGCGGCGGATCCGGCAGCGGCGGATCCGGTCGGGCGTACACCGGCCCGGCCGGCACCCCGCCGCCGGGGCGACCGGTCGGCACCTCCGGCGGTGCGGCCACCGGCCGCCCGGCCCGGCGACGCAGCTCGGCGAGGACCTCCCGGGCGCCCCGGCCCCGGATCAGCAGCAGCAGGAGCGGATCGGCGTCGAGCAGCCAGGCCACCTGGTAGCAGAGCGCCGCCGCGTGCCGGCACGCCGCCGCGGCCCACTCGGGGCAGTCGCACTCCGGCTGCAGGTCGCCGAGCCCCGGCAGCAGGGCGATGCCGGCGTCGTCGGCCGACGACGCCAGCTCGCGCGGCATCTCCCCGTCCAGCAGCGCGGCGATGTGCCCGGCCCTCGACGCCACCTGGTCCAGGAACCGGGACCACTGCGCGTCGGTCATCGGCTCCACGAAGACCCGGGTCCGGTGCGGCAGGTCCGGCACCCCGTCGTGCACCTCGGCCGCGATCCGGCCCGGGCTGACGGTGATCGAGCCGACGTGCCCGGCCGACGCCGACCGCCGCCCCCGGCGCAGCAGGGTCTGGTCCAGCGAGGTCTCCTCCAGGGCACGGATCCAGGCCTCACCCCACCAGGAGCGGCTGCTCCGGGCACGCCGCCCCGGCGGGAACGCCGGGAAGCCCCGGATCCGGTCGTCGCCGCTCATTCGCCACCACCCTCCACATCCGGTCCGGGCCCACCGGCGGGTTCGGAGCACCGCAGCCGGCCGACGGCCCCGGTCATGCCGACCCCCGCAACTCGACCAGGGACGCCAGATCGGCGTCGGAGAGTTCGGTCAGCGCGGCCTCGCCGCCGGCCAGCACCGCGTCGGCCAGGTCCCGCTTGACCGACAGCAGCGCGGCGATCCGGTCCTCGACCGTCCCCTCGGTGACCAGCCGGTGCACCTGCACCGGCCGGGCCTGCCCGATTCGGTACGCCCGGTCGGTGGCCTGTTCCTCCACGGCCGGGTTCCACCACCGGTCGTAGTGCACCACATGGTCGGCCCGGGTCAGGTTCAGCCCCGTCCCGGCCGCCCGCAGCGACAGCAGGAACACCGGCACCTCACCGGCCTGGAACCGGCGTACCTGCTCGTCGCGGCGGGCCACCGGGGTGCCGCCGTGCAGCAGCTGGGCCGGTACGCCCCGGTCGCCGAGGTGCCGTTCGAGCAACCGGGCCATCGCGACGTACTGGGTGAAGACCAGCACCGCGCCGTGTTCGGCAAGGACCGTGTCGACCAGCTCGTCGAGCAGCTCCAGCTTGCCGGAACGGCCGGCCAGCCGGGGCCGCGTCTCCCGCAGGTAGTGCGCCGGATGGTTGCAGACCTGCTTCAACGAGGTCAGCAGTTCCAACACCAGACCACGGCGGGCCATCCCGGTGCTGTCCCGGATCCGCGCCAGCGCCTGGCGGACCACCGCCTCGTACAGGCCGGCCTGTTCGCTCGTCAGCCCGACCGGATGGTCGGTCTCGGTCTTCGGCGGCAGCTCCGGCGCGATCCCCGGATCCGACTTGCGACGGCGCAGCAGGAACGGCGCGATCAGCCGGGCCAGCCGTTGCGCCGCCGCCGGATCCCGCCCGGACTCGATCGGCGCCGCCCACCTCGCCCGGAACCGGGGCAGCGGGCCGAGCAGCCCGGGCGTGGTCCAGTCCAGGATCGCCCACAGCTCGGTCAGGTTGTTCTCCACCGGGGTGCCGGTGAGGGCGACCCGGGCGGCGGCCGGGATCCGGCGCAGCGCCCGGGCGGTACCCGAGGCGCGGTTCTTCACATGCTGCGCCTCGTCGGCGACGACCAGGCCCCACCGTACGGCGGCGAGCCGGTCGGCATCGGAGCGCATCGTTCCGTACGTGGTCAGCAGGAAGCCGCCGGCCAGCGCGTCGAGGCTGCGCCGGCCGCCGTGGAACCGGCGCACCGGGGTACCGGGGGCGAACCGACCGATCTCGCGCTCCCAGTTGCCCAGCAGCGAGGCGGGGCAGACCACCAGGGTCGGGCCGGCCGTCACCGGGTCCGCCTGCCGGTGCAGGTGCAGCGCGATCAGCGTCACGGTCTTGCCGAGCCCCATGTCGTCGGCGAGGCAGCCGCCCAGCCCGAGCGCCGTCATCCGGGCCAGCCAACGCAGCCCGCGCAGCTGGTAGTCCCGGAGCGTGGCGGTCAGCCCGGCCGGCACCCCGACCCGCTCCGGGTCGACGCCGGCGTCCGGCGGCTCCGAGTCCGCGGCGGCGTCCCGCCGCTGGTCGGTGATCCGCCGCCGCAGCCCCTCCAGCCAACCGGTGACGTCGACCTCGACCGGCCGCCCGTCGACCTCGACCGTCCCGGTCAGCGCGGCGCCGAGCGCCTCGATCGCGCCGACCGGCGGCAGCGCCGGCTTACGGGCCCGGGCGGCCAGCTTCGGGTCGACCAGGACCCACTGGTCGCGCAGCCGGACCACCGGCCGGTGCGCCTCGGCGAGCAGGTCCAGTTCGGCGGCGGTCAGCGGCCGCCCGCCGAGCGCGAGCTGCCAGTCGACGCGGAGCAGCCCGTCACCGTCGAAGAAGGTGGCGAGATCCGACGGCGCCGCCTGCCCGGCGCCGAGCACCGCCCGGGAGGAGAGCCCGGTGACCAGCTCCCGGGGCCAGTGCACCGCCACCCCGGCCGCGTCGAGCCGGCCGGCCGCCCCGGTGACCAGCTCGGTGACCTCCTCGTCGGTCAGCAGAAGGTCGCCCGGGGCGGCGGCGTCGAGCAGGTGCCGCAGCGGTGGCCAGACGTCGGCGGCGCGGCGGATCGCCAGCGTGGTGTCGAGCCGGGCCCGGGGCCCGAACCCGGTGACATCGCCGTCCCACAGCGCGGCGGCGTCGACCACCAGCGCCGGGTCGACGAGGCTGTGCACCTGCGCCACCGCCCGCAGGCCGGGCCGGGTGAGGTCGCCGTCGACCGGTTCCAGCCGCACCGAGACCCGCACGCCGGAGTCGAGACCGGCCCGGACCTCATCGGCCCAGCCGCGCAGCCGCGGTACCGACTGCGGCGCCGCCGCGGCGAACGCGTCGGTGCCGGCGGCGTGCCGGGCGGCGGGGGACCGGGGCAGGGTGTCGGCGACCGCGTCGAGGAAACCGCGGAGCAGGCCGGCCGCGTCCGGCAGCCTCGGGTCGGACGGCGCCGGCCCGGCCGCCGCGACCGGGTTCGCCCGGGCCCGGGCCGGCATCGCCGCCGTGAGGTCCCGGATCCGGCCCGCGTCGGCCGCGTCCAACGCCCCGACCGTCCAGGCGTCGAAGCCGGCGGGGGAGACCGTCGGCAGGATCCGGCGCCGGGCCACCAGGTGCAGGGCCAGCCGCGCCGCCGCCGCCCAGTACGCCAGCGCCGGATCGACCGGCGGGCCCGGGTCGGCCAGCAGCAGTGGCAGTGCGTCGCCGACCGCCAGCCGGAGCGCCGGCACCACCGTGGTCCGCACGCCGGCCCCGTCCGGTACGGCGACCGTCAACTCGCCACCCCGGCCCGGCCCGTCGTCGGGCAGCCCGCCGCCGTCGGGGCGCCAGAACGCCAGCACACCGGCGCGGGGCGGATCGGCCGGCTCGAACACCACCGCACAGCCGGCCAGCCACCGCTGGTCCGGGGCACCCGCGCGCCCGTCCACGGACAGTCTCCCGGCGTCCGACGTCATCTCCGCCCTTGCCCCCTCGCCCGCCCCCGCGAACCGCCCTCCGCCGGGCGCCACCCCGGCGGCGATTATACCGTATGGCGTACGGAAATCTCCGACGTACGAGGAGTCCCGGCCGACCCCGCCCCGGAGCACGACCCGCAGGCCACCACCCACCACCGCGCGCCGGCCCAACCACCCCGGTAACGAACCGATAAGGTTCCGGCCATGACGATGCGGCCAATCCGGATCATCGGCGACCCCGTGCTCCGCACCCCGTGCGAACCGGTCACCAGCTTCGACGCCGAACTACGCGACCTGGTCACCGACCTCATGGACACCCTCCTCGGCGCACCCGGCCGAGCCGGAGTCGCCGCACCCCAGATCGGCATCAGCGCCCAGGTCTTCGTCTACGACGCCGACGGAAACCGCGGCCACCTGATCAACCCCACCCTCGAACTCTCCGCCGACGGGCAGGACGACGACGAAGGCTGCCTCTCCGTCCCCGGCCTCTACTTCCCGACCCCACGCGCCATGCACGCCACCGCACACGGCTTCGACCAGTACGGCGAACCCCTCACCATCACCGGCAGCGGCTTCCTCGCCCGCGCCCTCCAACACGAGACCGACCACCTCGCCGGCCGCCTCTACGTCGACACCCTGCGCGGCGACACCCGACGCCGCGCCCTCCGAGAGATCCGCGCCGGACGGTTCGCCACCCCCGACCGATGACCCCGACCCGCCCCCGGCTCAGCGACCCCGCCGACGCCGCAACCAGACGCCGACCCCACCCAGCCCCACGAACAGCAACGCGGAACAACACAGCGCTTTGACAACCACGCCGAAACTGTCGCACATCCCGCCGTAAGGTGTGCAGGTGCGCCTGGCAACCTTCAACCTGCTGCACGGCAGATCCCCGCACGACGGCCTCGTCAACGAGACCCGGCTCGCCACCGCGGTCGCCACCCTCGACGCCGACATCCTGGCCCTGCAGGAGGTCGACCGGGACCAGTCCCGCAGCAACCACCTCGACCTGACCACCATCGCCGCCCAGGCGATGAACGCCCCCGAACACCGCTTCGCCGCCGCCGTCGTCGGCACCCCCGGCGAACGGTTCCGGCCACTGACCCACGACGACGACGGCCACGGCGAACCCCTCTACGGCATCGGCCTGATCAGCCGCTACCCGGTCCGCTCCTGGCAGGTCACCCGGCTCGCCTCCGCACCCGTACGCTCCCCGGTGCTCGACCCCGGCCCACACGGCGGCCTCATCCTGCTCCGCGACGAACCCCGGGTCGTCCTCGCCGCCATCGTCGACACCCCCTACGGGCCGATCACCGCCGCCGCCACCCACCTGTCCTTCGTACCCGGCTGGAACATCCGACAACTACGCCAGGTCGTCCGCGCCCTGCGCACCCTGCCCCCACCCCGGATCCTGCTCGGCGACCTCAACCTGCCCGCCGGACTCGCCACCCTCGTCTCCGGCTGGCGCTCCCTGGCCCGCCGCCCCACCTACCCGGCCAGGCAACCCCGGGTCCAACTCGACCACATCCTCGCCGACCCACGCGACGGACACCCACTGCCCGCGGTCACCGCCGCCGACGCCCCGATCGCCACCATCTCCGACCACCGCCCGCTCGTCGTCGACCTCGCCTGACCGCCAGCCCACCCCGCCCGGACGGCCCGGCGACCGGCACAAGAGTCAGCACGACCCGTCCCCGGACCGCCCCGGGAGCACGCGCCCACCTCCCACCCCGACGCGACGCGGCGCCACGACGGACACCCCCGTGGCGGCACGGCACCCGCCGCACGTACGACCCCGGCGGTAGGCCCACCCACAACCCCGGCATGACGACCCACGACCACACCGGTCCATACGCTGCCGGCAGCCACCCGTCATGCAAGGGAAGGAACCCCGATGTCCGTCCGTCACCTGCTTGCCGCCACCACCGCCCTGCTCGGAGGGCTCTGGCTCGCCGCACCGGCCGCCGCGCACGCCGCCAGCCAGCCAACCGCCGCCAGCGCCTACACCATGAGCCCCGGACGAATCGGCTCCATCGTGGCCGGGCTGCTGGGACTGGCCGGCATCGTCGCCGGCGGACTGGCCCGCTTCCGCGCCGCCGGACGAACCGGCACCGGCTCCCGCCGACACGGAGCAGTCGCGGCCCTGATCCTGGGCCCGCTCGCCATGGTCATCGGCGCGGTGGTGGTGGCCACCTCCGACGGGGGCATCGGCACCGGCAACGGGCTCGGCGGCGCCTTCGTCGCCCTGGCACTGGGCCTACTCAGCACGGCGCTCGGCGCGCTGACGCTGACCCGCACCCGCCGCACCGGCTGACCCGCACCCGACCCGCGGCCCCCCGGCCCCCGCCCCCCGGG